>NZ_CP032286.1:2049207-2732276 GCF_002165305.2 Acinetobacter sp. WCHA55
TAAAAACATTAATTATCAAAACCTAAGTGCGGAAGAATACACTCAAGCCCTAACTCAGGCGGGCTTACCTGCTGGCTTAGTTGAGGTCATCGTTGATGCAGACATTCAAACCATACAAGGTGCAATGTACAGTGACAGTCAAGACCTAGAACAATTGATTGGACGTGAAACTACAAACATTCAGGATGCGATCGAAGCTGCACTTTAAGCCACCCTTTTGATTTTCACATGCAAACTCCATCAATGATTGGTGGTGTTTTCTTTATGGATGAATGTTCTTCACGGGTAGTGTCATATTCATCTTCAAATTCGCAGTCGTGCTTCGCTCTATGTTGTACATGGTGGCATTGAAGCTTGCTATTTTTCGCATAGTCATTGGATCATTCAAATTAAGCTGTGGCGCAAACTGATGCAACACATGCAGCCGTACTTGCTCATTGAACTCAAAATAAACCAAGCCATTAAACATAATTTTGATCGGAATCTGATAGTCTTGCTTTAAATGAAATGGTACAGCCAGTTTAATCGGAATATTTAAAGTGAGCGGAAACTTAGGCAATAGTTTATTTTGATAAATTAGATCTGTAGTTGTCTCCAAAGGCATGTTTTGATCAATAAGCACCTCGGTTTGATAATCAACTGATACGGAAACTGGTACTTCTACTTCGAACTCTATATTTGCCAAATATTTTCCATGTAAAGGCAAATTAATTTTTTGATCAATTTTCAGTTGCGTATCTAAAGTTCCAACAGATTGAGTTTCTAGATAATTACCCACTTGGATTTTTGTCGGTAAAGAGTCTGACAGTTGAATTTGTGCTTCACTCGCTGACACTTGCATACTGGCTTGAATATTCAGGTACAACCAAAACAGCGTACCCACCAAAATGACAACACATACAAAACTCATGACAAGCCGCTTCACAGACTGGAATATCCACATACTTCCTCCTATGGCTTCACTTGTTCTTGAGGTAGAGGTTTTTCACGCAGTAATTGCAAACTGTTGAGTGGAATCTTCAACTCCCCCTGCTTAATTTCAATTGGCAATGTATTTTGCACATCCACCGAAGCTTTCAATGCCGTTTTAATGGGAACGTTTAAATGTCCTTGTATTGGAATATTGGTCTTAACCACTGTATTTACAGGAATATGTAGATTTTCTTTCAGTACAGTTTTCACAGGTACATCAAATTTGAGGTGTACTTGCTGTTCCAGTGGCACATCAATATGAATGGGAACATCCAGCTGAATAGGAATATTGCCTTTTAAAGGCAAAGTCACATCTCGCCCCATGACTTTCACCTGTACCTTGGTATCTACAGGCATACTCTGATTAATTTTCAAGGTTTCACGTACTGGAATGGTCGTTTTGATCGGAACCTGATTATCAAAATACACCCGTGGAGTCAGCGTTTGGGTTAGTGGAATATTCAGGTTTTCACGAATTGGAATTTCTGCATTGACGCGCCCTGTGACATCAACATCTAAGGCATCATGAATTTTAACCTCAGCTTGTAAAGGCTCTTGCAGATCAATACTAACCTTTTGATTTTCTAAAGGAATATAAATATTAAAGTGTTTAAATGTCCAAATAGCGATAAGTACACCACATACAGATGCCAACACAATGAATGCTAATCCACTTAGTATATGCTTCACTTGCAAATTCAAATTCCTTTTGTTTTATTTTCTTTTTTATCTGACAAATATCATCCTTTTGTCAGCCTAGAAAGTCATTGAGGGCGGTAACCAACCAGACTCCTTAGTTTTTATCACCCTATTCTACACAGTATTCTAATTATTCTAAGTAAATTAGTAGGAATTAAACATTGGCAACTCTTACCACTCAAGCCAATACTTATGTCACTCTAATGTACCTAATCATCCTTAACTCATAACAACAGCGCAAAAAAAAGAGCCTCTATTGAGGCTCTTTTTTGCGCTATTACAAATTATGCATTTGTTTCAGCTGGAATTTTTGGATAGCTTACGCCGCCCATTTGCTCTGCAATACGTAACACTTGGCAGCTATAACCAACTTCGTTATCGTACCAAACATATGCAGTTAAACGGTTGCCCGAAGTAATGGTTGCTTGCGCATCAAATACACCTGCAGTACGCGAACCGATAAAGTCAGATGATACAACTTCAGTCGAGTTGGTATAACCAATCTGACCTTGAAGGCTAGAGCTGATTGAGATTTTACGAATGTATTCGTTCACTTCATCACGATCCACTTCTTTATCTAAAGTTAAGTTCAAAATCGCAAGTGAAACGTTTGGTGTAGGAACACGTACAGAGTTACCTGTCAGTTTACCTTGAAGTGCTGGAAGTGCTTTAGCAACTGCTTTAGCCGCACCTGTTTCAGTAATCACCATGTTCAACGTTGCAGCACGACCACGACGGTCTGCTTTATGGTAATTGTCAATTAAGTTCTGGTCGTTTGTGAACGAGTGAACTGTTTCAACATGACCATTCAACACTGTATATTTGTCATGTAATACTTTAAGTGTTGGTGTAATTGCGTTGGTAGTACAGCTTGCAGCAGAGATAATGGTATCTTCATCAAGAATGTCAGCTTGGTTCACACCAAACACTACGTTCTTCATGTCGCCTTTACCTGGTGCAGTCAAGATCACACGTGCAGCACCTGGGCACTTCAGGTGTTGCGCAAGACCTTCAGCATCACGCCATTTACCCGTGTTGTCGATCACTAATGCATTGCTAATACCATAATCGGTATAATCAACTTCAGTTGGGTTTGACGCATAAATCACTTTAATGAATTGACCGTTGGCAATGATTGCTTCGTTTTCTTCATCAACAGAAATCGTACCAGAAAATGGACCATGGATTGAGTCACGGCGTAGTAATGACGCACGTTTTTCCAAATCGCCATCAGATGACTTACGAACCACAATCGCTTTTAGGTTCAAGCCACGGCCAAGACCAGACTGGCCAATCATTAAACGTGCAAGAATACGACCGATACGACCAAAACCGTAAAGAACAACGTCACGACCCTCTACTGAAGTCGCACGACCTTCTACAGCTTTAACAGCGGCTGCAACAAATGCATCAACATCGCCACCTTGCTCTTTAAACGCAACGGCTAATTTGCCTAGATCAATTTCAGCAGTACCGATATTTTCAATTTTAGCCAATGCTTCAAGAATCGGGAACGTGTGTACAACTGAAAGCTCAACATCCATCATACGAGTGAAACGGTGAGCTTTTAAAATTTGGATAACTGAACGGTTAACTAAAGAACGTCCAAACACTGAAACCACAATATTTTTTTCACGGTAAAGCTGACCGATCAAAGCGATCATTTGTTCCGCGATTTCTTCACGGTTTTTCCAGCGACCTTGGTGTTCTGCGTGTAGGGCGATGATAGTCTCTTTGCTCACAGATACGTCCTCTAATTAATTTAATCTAAGCATAAATTTTAAAACCCAACAATTGTAAAGGATTTAACGCCAAGTTTGAATCGAAAGCTGTAAATGCATGATGTTTTTTGTCGTATATTCATTATTAATTTAAGAAATGATTGCATTTAGTCTTATGATTTTGCAGTATAAAAATTAAAAAAAATTTTTTATAGATAAAAAATAAACAGTTACGCAAATGATGTTTTATCAAACAGTCAACTATTCTTAAAGGAGAATAATCAAATAAGAAACTGACTTATCGCCCAAATTCTCGTGCAATGACAGCTCCAAACATCATCAAATTAGTCTGAATGTTGCTGTTTTTCAAAATGCTCAATATTTCGTTCGAGCTGTTTTTTATTTTGTTGCTGTTTATATAAATGCAACACACCTTCAATAATAAGCAAGAAGACCGCGAACCAAATTGGAAAATAAGTCAACCACTCACCTGCCTCTATACGCTCTCCCATGGCAACTGATGCTCCCGCCAGTAAAACAGGCTCCAAATAACTCAGTAAACCAAAGATCACAAAAGGTAAATAACGACTCGCGAGTATATAACTTCCGAGTCCCATCGCACTTAAGAAACCCAGTCCAATGACCGCCAAAATCAGATGTGGAAACTGTTGTATCAAAGCCAAACTATCACTATGCACAAAGCCCAAATAAAACGCGACAGGTAAAATTAAAAACAAATCCCACCAAAAGCCACCCAAATGATCCGTTTTACATACACGACGCAGGAAAAAATACAAAGGATAAGCCAAAGCGATATAGACCGTTTCCCACGCCATACTACCAATGCGCCAAATTTCATGTCCTACCCCAAGCACAGCAAGGGCTACCGCGGCCATTTGCCAGCGAGATAGCTTTTCCTTATAAAGGATGCAACCAACCAACACCATGACCAAAGGCAGTAAAAAATAGCCAAGCGACACCTGTAAGCCACGACCATTCATGGGTCCCCATAAAAATAGCCATAACTGCGTGGTACATAAAACAGAACTAAATAATAACCAAGCAAACATCCAAGGTTGTTTAAAGATACGCTTAAACAACTCCGAAATGAGTTTTAAATCACCACTCCACCACATGAATGCAGTTAAAAAGGGTAAGGTCGACAGCATACGCCAAGCAAAAGTTTGCTCACTATCTAAAGGCTTTAAAAAAAAGGTATAAAAATATAAAACCCCAAAAGTGATGGATGCTAAAACCGATAGTGCAACACCTTTATACATCCTTCACTCCACATTGCTTTACACGATTTTTTGATAGGCAGTAATTATAAAGCGTTCGACTGTATAAAGCTTTATTATTCAAGTTTTAAAATACGTATATGAAACTAAAAAAGCCATGCTTCAGCATGGCTTTCAAGACTTAATAAATTTTACTTTTGCAATTGTTTGGTATGAATCAAATCATTCAAGTCATAACCCACTGACTTTGCATATTCTAAGTATTCATTAATGACCTTTTGGTCTGGTTGTGGCGAGCGAGAAAGTACCCACATATATTTACGGCGTGGCTCACCCACTAAAACCGTTTGATAGTCATCATCAATTTTTAAAATCCAATAATCCCCTCGTGCCACAGGTAACCAACGCACCGCCTCAGGTAAAAAACTCACTTTCAACTTACTATTAAAAGGTGGGTTTTGTACAAATGCTTCACCTATGGACTGCATCAGCTTGCCATCTTGAGCATAACAGCGGTTATCTACGGTCACATTACCATTTTCATTCAGGGTATAAGTAGCCGAGACATTATTTCCACATTTATTTTGGAAATACATTGGCTTACGTGCAATTTCATACCAAACACCCAAATAACGGTCTAATTCAACCTTATCTACCACAGCCAAGGGTTTGCTCTGGGCATAAGCCATGGTTGCCATGCCCAACCCTACTAAAACAGCACCACCTACAGCAATTTTGGCAAGCGTAAAACCCGCCTTGGGAAGATTTGCAGACATAAACTGTACCTTTAATATTTCAGAATTTATGATCTAAAAATAAACATCTCTTTAAAAAATAATGCTTTCTGCCCAAATTACTGTAGCGTTATGTAAATGCAACTTAGGTTAGCAGTTGTGCTTTTAAGCGCAAAATTTCATCTCGCAGACGCGCAGCTTGCTCAAACTGTAGCTCTTTAGAAGCTTTTAACATTTCTTTTTCCAGCTTAGTTAAGTGCTTGGCAAGCAGTTTTGGATCAGACAATAAATGCTGTTCGTCTGCACTGAGTGTCTGATGTTGATCGGCAATATTGCTCTCAACTTGATCATCTGTCAGCACTTCACCTGTATCAATATCCTTTTTATTTTGTCGAATGGTACTACGTGGAATAATGCCATGCAGTTCATTAAACGCCATTTGCTTTTGACGACGACGTTCCGTTTCATCAATGGCTTTTTGCATAGAGTCGGTGATACGGTCTGCGTATAAAATAGCCTTGCCTTTTACATTACGGGCTGCCCGACCAATAGTTTGAATCAAAGACCGTTCAGAACGTAAAAAGCCTTCTTTATCAGCATCCAAGATAGCGACCAAAGAGACTTCTGGCATGTCCAAGCCTTCACGTAATAAGTTAATCCCGACAAGCACATCGTAGACACCTGAACGTAAGTCATGAATGATTTTCACTCGCTCAACAGTGTCAATATCTGAGTGTAGATAAGCCACCTTCACTCCATATTCTTTCAAATACGAGCTTAGATCCTCTGCCATACGTTTGGTTAAAGTCGTCACTAACACACGCTCATCGAGATCTTTACGGATATTGATCTCAGACAACACATCATCCACTTGAGTCAGTACTGGACGCACTTCAATTTCGGGGTCAATCAGACCTGTAGGACGAACCACCTGTTCAGCCACCTGTTCGGCTTTTTCAAGCTCGTATTTGGCTGGTGTTGCACTGACATAAATCGTTGCTGGGGTAATCCGTTCCCACTCTTCAAACTGCATTGGGCGGTTATCTAAAGCACTAGGAAGACGGAAACCATAATTCACCAAGTTTTCTTTACGCGAACGGTCACCTTTATACATCGCGCCAATTTGCGGTACAGTCACATGCGACTCATCAATAATCAGTAAGGCGTCATCAGGGACATAATCGAACAAAGTTGGTGGTGCTTCACCCGCAGGCCGTCCTGACAAATGCCGTGAATAGTTTTCAATACCGTTGGTATAGCCCAACTGCTGCATCATTTCCAAGTCATAGCGGGTGCGTTGCTCAATTCGCTGTGCTTCAAGCAATTTGTCATGGGCACGAAAGAAACCTAAACGCTCTTTTAATTCTTCACGAATCGTGCCGATGGCGCGTTCTAAATTATCTTTCGGTGTTACATAGTGGCTTTTTGGATAAATCGTTACACGCGGAACTTTACGTACCAGTTTGCCTGTCAGCGGGTCAAACCAGCGAATCGAATCCACTTCATCATCAAACAACTCAATCCGAATTGCATGTTGATCTGATTCCGCTGGGAAAATATCAATAATTTCACCGCGGATACGATAGGTACCACGTAAAAACTCAAGTTCATTGCGGCTATATTGCATTTCCACTAAACGACGAATGATGTCATCACGTGCAATACGATCACCCTGTACAATATGGAGCAACATGCTCATATAAGCATTAGGGTCACCCAAACCATAAATAGCAGAAACTGAAGCAACAATAATTGCATCGCGACGTTCTAAGAGAGAACGTGTTGCAGATAAACGCATTTGGTCAATATGGTCATTGATCGCTGAATCTTTTTCAATAAATGTATCTGAAGATGGCACATAAGCTTCGGGTTGATAGTAATCATAATAACTAACAAAATATTCGACAGCATTGTTCGGAAAGAAAGATTTGAACTCACCATAAAGCTGTGCAGCTAAGGTTTTATTATGTGCCATAACAATAGTCGGACGTTGCGTCCGCGCAATCACGTTGGCCATGGTATAGGTTTTACCTGAACCCGTAACTCCAAGTAATAACTGGTCGTGATAGCCCTTTTCTATTCCAGCAACAAGCTTTTCAATAGCTTGCGGCTGATCACCTGCGGGTTGATAATTGGTGACTAAATCAAAAGGTTGTTTCTCACTCACAGACATATCCCAAGATTTGCTTCTTTAACCAACTATTTTAACAGATTCACTCCCGAGCAATTCTTGCTTTTAGATTTTTAATGTAATTTACTGAAAATATTACAAAGATTTTTAACTTGACCCCCCTGTGTTTCAAGGGCAACATGAAGTGAAGAAGAGTGAAAAATCAGAGCCTATGACTTACCAATATCATGACGAAAGCATCGTCAAAAACTTAGATGAACAGACTGTATTTGTGTTTGGTAGTAACATGGCAGGCCAACATGCAGATGGTGCTGCACGTACCGCACTCGAACATTTTGGGGCGATGAAAGGTGTTGGACGTGGTTGGTCGGGGCAAAGTTATGCCATTCCTACCATGAACGAACACTTACAACAAATGCCGCTCTCACAAATTCAACACTATATTGATGACTTTAAAATCTATACCAAAAATCACCCTAAAATGACTTACTTTCTCACCTCTATAGGCTGCGGTATTGCGGGTTATAAAGTTGAAGAAATTGCTCCTATGTTTAAGGGCATTTCTCATAATGTTGTTTTCCCTGCATCATTTCGCCCATTTGTGGAAAGAACACTACCACGTCTGAGCAAAAAGTTTTTGCACACCATTTTTAATGATGCCGTGATTTTCAGCACTCAAAATGATGACATGCTGATTCAGCATTTAGCACTGACCGATAATGAAAAAAGTTTAGCCAAAATTATCCTCAACACACGTATGTATCCAACCGACAGTAATGGTCGCGATCGTGTGTTTGAAATTGAAGATATTTTACATACGCTGTCTGGAAAAATATTTGATTTTGAAACGAATGCTGAGGGGCGTATGCTTTTTGGTGGTGCCATTCTAGCGCTTTTAGAGCTCTATAATATCAATGAGCAAGACTTCATTGAAGTTTGGCAAGGTACACGAGAAATTGCTCCACCAAAGCCTGAACATCGTGCGCGGAAAGCTTCTCGCTGAGATTCATCTTCCAGATAAAAAAAGCCAATTCATTGAATTGGCTTTTTTTACCACCAAACAAATATTTCAATTCATTCAAATACATCACAACATACCTGCAAATGACTGTGTTGTTGCTGTTTTTTTCTTTGCGGTAAGTGCAAACAGATTTACACTCCAAGCCATAATTATAGTTTTCAAGAACTTAAATAAATCATGAGAACAAATAGACAGCTCGACGCATTAAAATCCAAGAGAAAGAAGCACGCCCTTTTCAGTATAGCTATTGCCGTTGTCATGCTTATTGCATTTTATCAACTACCGCAGTTTCAGGATTTTAACTTTATAAACATATCCCCAGTTTACTTTGTCTTCATTGTATGCTTATCCTTCCTCAAAAAGACAAAGAACGAACAACCGAAACAAAATAGCCTCCTCTTAAATATTTTATTCATGGTGGCACCCTTCTTCATCATTAATGCTTTTGCACTTTCCAGTCTCGGCAAATTTACTGACTATTCGGCTGTGCGTATTGCAACCCGTATCCCCAACCCACAACAGATCGAGGGCCAAATTCTACTAAATAACTACACTGTGGGCTCTGGGCGGAATAAATCACATTATGAAGATGTTGTGTTAACAGAACCTTCTCAGCAGCAATCACTAAGGCTGGTCTGCAATTTTATAGATCGCTTTAAGAGCTGCCCGCTCTTAGAAACCCTTCAACAACAAAAAGTCAGTATCCTTTATTACACAGACAATAGTCAGTTTGTCTATCCAGAAGTTTTAGTGTTATCGGTCACAGCGGACAACAAAACCATCAGTAAGCAAGACTTCATGCAAATCTACCAACAACAACAAAGTAATTTTTTGATGCATTTATTCTTCATGGTATTGATTCCAAATCTGTTGGTGATCAATTTATTTTGGCGCGACCATCAATATCAACAATCACCAACTTTTCGCTATCGATCTCAAAGCCTTTAGCGCTTATCACTATCTGCATACAGACTCTTTAAGCCCCCAAACTATCTAGAGTCTATATTTTTTATGAGCGATAAATATGCATTTTTTACCTAAAGCACCCCATAAGCTCACATAAATTTTAAAAATAACTTTTTTTATCACATTATTTTAAAAAGTTTTTTTAACGCTTATACTGCTTTAAATTCCAACATAAAAACGAGATATAAATGCAATTATTGGACTCTCCTATTTTTGAATTATCTCCCATTGCCATGTGGTTAGAAGACTTTAGCGAAGTACAAAAACAATTCGATCTCTGGCGGAGTGAAGGTGTTGAAGATATTGCGTCTTTTCTGTTGGAAGACAAATCACGTATTTTAAGTTGTGCACATAAAATTAAAGTTCTGCATGTCAACCCACAAACCTTAAAGCAATTTGAAGCCAAAAGTTTTGAAGACTTAACCGCAAACCTTGCGCAAATTTTTAAAGCCGATATGTCAAGCACTCATTTAAATGAGCTGGTCGCACTTTGGAATGGTGAGACCTTATTTGAAAATACTGCTGTAAACTATACGCTTACAGGTCATCGGCTTGACATTCGCCTGCGAGGGACAGTACTCCCTGGTCATGAACACGATCTTTCACTGGTTTTGATCACCACGGAAGACATCACGCCTTATGCCAATGCACAACGTTTAGAAGAAAAAAGTCGCTTAATTGCTGAAGCACGTTTTCAATATTCACCTACTTCACTTTGGGTTGAAGACTTTAGCCGAGTCAAAGCACGTTTAGATCATTTACGTCGTTTAGGAATCAGTGACTTTAAAACCTTCCTCGACGTCCACAATGACTTTATTAATGAATGCCTCAGAGACATCATGGTAACCGATGTCAACCAAGCCACACTCGATTTATTTGCTGCACGTGACAAAGACCATTTACTTAAAAATTTGCATAAAGTCTTTCAGAATGAAACCCAACAAACCTTTCGGCATCAATTGCTCGAACTATGGGATGGCAATATTCAACATAACTGCGAAGCAGTCAACTACGCACTCGATGGCAGTATTCGCCACGTACTACTACATTTTGCTGTATTTCCAGGCTTCGAAGACGATTGGGGAATGGTTCAACTGGCGCTCACCGATATCACTGCGCGTAAAAAAGCCGAAAATTATCTTGAGTACTTGGGCAAACATGATGTCTTAACTAAACTTTATAACCGTTCTTTTTACAGCACCGAAATCAACCGACTTGAACGTAACAACCTGCGCCCTGTGTCTTGCATTTTCCTCGATATGAATGGCATAAAAGGCATCAATGACAATCTCGGTCATGATCAAGGCGATAGCTTATTACGTCGTATGGGAAATACTTTAAATCAGTTAATTGAAAATACCCAATACTCTGCTTCAAGGATCGGTGGTGATGAATTCGTGGTGCTATTACCTGCCGCTGATGAAGCCGCATTGCACCACTGTATTGAAAGTCTGCATGAGCTTTTATTGGTAGATAACCAATTTAACAACCATCAACCGATTAGTGTATCGCTTGGCACTGCAACCAGCCAGCCAAATGAACGGATTGAAGATATGCTTAAACGTGCTGACAAAGCAATGTATGAACATAAAAAAACATATTATGCAGAAAATGATCGAAGGGTTACCAATTTCCACTCAGTGAATGATCAATAAAAAAGCGCCCTTAACAGGACGCTTTTTTGAATCAATGGCAAATCAACGTTTACCCATTGAACGACGGGTACCACGTGGTGGCATCCAAGTACGATCTGCATATTGTTCAGGTTTTGGACGAACCTGATTATGTGCAACATCGTCAGCACTTTGTTCTGCATTTGGCATTGGGAATGGGAGATTCACCAAAGGTTTTTTTGAAGTAGGCTGTTGCTTACTCATGACCATCACTCTCATCAAATTGCGCTTATTTTAAAGTTTTTTTCATAAAGATGCGAGAAACTTCCTCATTCTGTATATTTTTGAAATCATTACTTCAAAATTGAATTTTTTTTATGTTTTTTGCAGAAAATCTGTTCTTTTAAACGCCTTGCTTGAGTTTTTTAAGCTAAGATAGTGTGCTTTTTATTTTTTAAACCCTATAAGAAGGAATACTGCCGTGGACGTACGTCTCTCTGATCGTGTGAATGCCATAAAACCGTCCCCAACTCTTGCTGTTACCAACAAAGCTGCTGAATTAAAAGCGGCTGGCAAGAACGTTATTGGCTTGGGCGCAGGTGAACCTGACTTCGACACCCCACAACACATCAAAGATGCAGCAATTGCAGCGATTAACAACGGTTTCACAAAGTATACCGCTGTAGATGGTACGCCTGGCCTTAAAAAAGCGATTATTGCAAAATTTAAGCGTGACAATAACCTTGATTACGCTGCAAACCAAATTTTGGTTTCTTGCGGCGGCAAGCAGTCATTCTTTAACTTAGCATTAGCTTTGCTAAACAAAGGTGATGAAGTGATCATCCCTGCACCATTTTGGGTAAGCTACCCAGATATGGTGATTATCGCTGAAGGTGTTCCTGTTATTGTAAAATGTGGTGAAGAACAACGTTTCAAAATCACCCCTGCTCAACTTGAAGCAGCGATCACAGACAAAACGCGTTTAGTGGTTTTAAACAGCCCATCAAACCCAACAGGGATGATCTACACTAAAGCTGAATTAGAAGCTTTGGCTGACGTTCTTCGTAAACATCCAGAAGTTTATATCGCTTCTGACGATATGTACGAACCAATCCGTTGGGATGACGAATTCTACAACATCGCAACAGTTGCACCAGACCTTTATGACCGCACAATCGTGTTAAATGGTGTGTCTAAAGCGTATGCAATGACTGGCTGGCGTATTGGCTATGCAGCGGGCCCTGCTAAGCTGATTGGCGCAATGAAAAAAATCCAATCACAATCTACTTCAAACCCAACTTCTATTTCACAAGTTGCTGCTGAAGCTGCATTGAATGGGCCTCAAGACGTTCTTGAGCCAATGATTGAAGCATTCAAACGCCGTCATGACTTAGTAGTTAGCGGTTTGAACGACATCAACGGTATTTCTTGCCTACCTGCTGATGGTGCATTCTATGCATATGCAAACATCCGTCCATTAATTCGTGCGAAAGGCTTAAAGTCTTGTACAGAATTCTCTGAATGGTTATTGGAAGAAACTGGCGTTGCCGTAGTTCCTGGTGATGCATTTGGCTTAGGTGGCTTCATGCGTATTTCTTACGCAACTGCTGATGAAGTACTTGTAGATGCGCTTGCACGTATCAAGAAAGCTGCTGATTCAATCGAAGGCGTAGATGCTGCGATTGCTTCAATTGCTGCTGAAAAATAATTTAACCCTTTAAAGTTAGATTAGAGAAACCCGCGAACTTCGCGGGTTTTTTATACAAATATTAAGTGAATTTACTTAGTTTAGATATTTGCGGTAGTACAAACAAATCAGACATAAAATTGCTGAACTTGCATAAGCAAAGGTAGCAAAAACCCAAAATGAATGGATACCCATCGAAGGGATATTTATCTCAAAAAAACTCATCGGGTGAAAGGCAAAATACCAACCGCCACCCAGCCCAACGACAAGCAACATAAAACTATAAATGAACATTGGAAGCAAAGTGACCTGCCAACAACGTAGTAAGTTTACAGCGATCGCAAGCATTGCATCTGCGATGTGAAATAGACAGACCAATACAATCAGTGATGAAACCATAAATGCAACGGACTGATCTGAAGTAAATAAAACAACAAATTGCTTTTGAAATAAAAACAAGCTGAAAGACAAAATTGACGCCACCGTCAACACGATATAAACAGCTTTTTGGCTTAATTGCCAAGCTTGTTCTTGGCGACCTTCTCCAATTTTTATCGACAGTAATATGCTAAATGTTACAATCAGCGCATTAATAACATTAAACAACCAATAACCCGCCACCATCACAATTTGGTTTGCCGATAATGCAATATCCCCTAATGGAACAGCAAGCAATGAAATTGAAGTAAATGCAAAAACATCAATGAAAATAACTATACTTGCAGGGATCCCTATACGTAAAATTTTTATTAAAATGTCAAAGTTGAAAAATGGAGCTTTCCATTGAAGCCGATGGCTTTTATCCATAAGAAAAATATAGAAAGTTATAAATATAATACAATATGCTAAAAATGAAGAAATAAATGCACCATAAACACCATATGCTTTTAAGCCCCAAAGTGGTATACCAAAGATAAATACACCTGACAAAATCAACTTTGCAATTAGAAATAAAATATTGCCATAAAAAACCAGCTTAGCTTGACCACAAGTCTGTGTCACAATAAAAAAAACACGCAGTAATAATTGAACGGGTATAATAAACATGCTGATCTTTAAACAAACCAAGATCATCTCTTTTAATGTTGCATCCGCACCAAGTAAATCGACAATAGGATCAGCATGACTGAGTACACATATACCAAACAGGCCCCAAAGCAATACACTCCATATCCCTTGTTTCACGATCAAATCTATCTGATGTAACTCGCCACTCCCCTTTGCTTCGGCTAAAGTCTGCATCATGCCTTGTAAAAGCCCAAAACCAAAGATAAAGACCATACTATATAAAGATATTGCAATTGCTAAGACTGCCACATGTTTTGCACTAAAATGCGATAAATACAGCGTATCGACCAAGCCACTGACCGCAATTGTCACATTCCCTAATAATAAAGGAATAAATAAATCCCAAAATTTTTTCATTATTAAACCAAGAAGTTTCTCTAAACTTAAAGAGAAAGGTACTTATATCTACGATATACCTTTTACTTTTGTATTTTTTTAGCACAATTAAGCAACATTTCATTTTTACTGAAACTGTATCTTGATATACAAGTTTCATGCCGAACATTTTTAGTTTTATTTAATGACGCCGAACAAAATGAAAATATATCTAGCCTATTTACTAAAAATCAATTTAGTTCATTCCATTTTTACATGATATAAAATTAAAATAAGGACAATGATAGAACCTAGCCTCTATCTCAAAAGCTAAAGTCAAAATTAGTTATGGATGAATTGAAATTTACTTATGGACGTTCAGAACCGATTAAATCCGATTTATTTAAATTGGTACGGTTAGACGACGCCGAAATCACCAAAGCAATCCCGACCAAAACAATCACTGCAGAAATGATAATTCTAAAGCTCAATGCTTCACCTATAAACAATGCCCCACCCAGAATTGCTAAACACGGCACAGACAATTGCACACTACTGGCTGTCACACGGTCAATCTGCTTCACTATGGCATACCACAACACATAAGCTCCACTCGATGCTAGACCACCAGACAGCACTGCTAAGATTACACCTTGTGGCTTGATAAAAGCTTGCGTGAAAAATGCTAAATAAACCAGCAATACAAAAGGAATCGCCAGGATAAAATTTGCCAAGCTACTTGCTAGTGGGTTATGCATATTTTTACCTGCAATACTATACATCGCCCATCCCATACCTGAAAGTACCATCATCGTGGCATAACCCAAATGAGGTGCTGAAGCCCCAGGCAACAACAAAATGAGCATACCTAAAAGTGCAATCGCTAAACCAAGACCACAACGCAGATTGATCTTTTCACCATGATACAATCCATAAGCGACCATACTGAGCTGAACCGTACCAAAGAGGAGCAGCGCTCCCACACCTGCATCAATATGCAAATAAGCAAGTGAAAAAGCAACGATGTATAAAGCGGGAAAGAATCCGTTTTTTATGTTCCATTCTATTTTCGCCTTATGTGTAGAAAACCTATAAAGTACCCATAATACTGCGGCACCACTACACACCCGAATCAGGCTAAAACTCATGGGATCAATCTGCTGATCAGCCAAAGCTAAACGACACAGTACAGAATTCGCAGCAAAGGCTAACATCGCTACACAAATTTTAAGCAGCATGTTTGAGCATCCTTATTCAACAGCCTGCTTTAGATATATCGAATATATCTTATTCAATCTAGAGAGTTTTTCTCATGAAATTTATCAATAATTTCGATGTGTAAATCAGATGATTCAACTGAATACCTTATTATTTACTATCATCTGGGGAAAATAAAGCAATCACATCCGCTTCTGTGAGCTGCTCCGTAGAATACTTAAATTGGTAAAAATCAGGCTTATTATCAATATAAATTTCTGTTGTAAGCTTTAAATCTTTTAGCTGTTGTTCCATTGCAAATACATTGATATTGCAATAACTACCGTCCTGTGTTCGCCAAAAAAGCAACGTACCACATTCGCTACAAAAACCTCGCTCACCCCAATCTGATGATTTGAATAAATTTAAATATTTTTGATTGTCAAACTTTAAACTACTGGGTTCTACATCAATACTCATAAGTACCCCGCTCGACTGCTGGCGGCACATCGAACAATGGCAAGCATGGACATCATGATTCTTGAGGACGGCTTGGAACTTGGTTTTACCGCATAAACAGGACACGTTCATTGTGAGTTCCTTCTTCATGTGAAGACTGTGTAAATTACTAATACCTTGTTTATCTTATATATAAATACAAAACAAAAGATTGTATAAATTTTGTGCACCATATTAAAATAATGCCACGTTTAGGCTGCTACGTTCTATCAACACTCAAATTATCAAAATAAATCATCCTAAATCTTGTCCCTACAATATGTTCACAGCATAGGCTCAATCCGTGATTACGATTTCGTTAATTTTGTACTGATTAATCCAATGCTGAATATTGACGAAAAGACTGAATTTTGTTTAATTGGACATCAAGTTCCAAAAAGGAACTAATAGCTAAATATAGGAACAAACAAGATGAATCCCAAAGAAATGACAGGACTACAACTCTTAGAAGCCATGTGCACAGGAAAAATTCCACCTGCAAGTATCAGTGAAACCATTCCCATGCAGCCTTTTGAAGTTTCTGAAGGGAAAATTAGCTTTAAAGCAAAAGCAGATCATCGCCATTTAAACCCGCTCGGTGGCGTGCATGGTGGCTTTGCAGCAACAGTACTCGACTCAGTGACGGGCTGTGCCGTACATACTATGCTTGAAGCAGGTGTTGGCTATGGCACCATTGATCTGAATATTAAAATGTGTAGACCGATTCCAAAACACAAAGAACTGCTTGCCATCGGCAGCGTGATCAACATCAGTAAAAATTTAGGTATTTCTGAAGGTAAAATTTTAGATGAAGACGGAAAACTCTACGCCCATGCCACAGCTACATGTATGATTATTCGTCCCTAAAAAAACAAAAGGCACTGATAAATTTCAGTGCCTTTTTTACGCCAAAATAACTTTAATGCAGTAGAACAGATCAAATTGCTGTTTTAAACGTCTTCAGCGTTTGCAATTTCGAGACATCGGGACGCTCTGCGCCTTTATAAATACAATAGTATTTAAATGCGCTGTCCAAACTCACGTCTAAACTTTTTCCTTCAGCAACAGACCAAACTTTTGAATGATTACTGCCTGATAAAGCACTGCCTGACAACTGATACAAATACAGATCATGCTCTCGCTTCACAGTCTTTTTAAGAGTACTCGCTGACTGTCCGGAAAGGAGCTGACAAGGACTGTTGACCAGCCAACGCTCACTAAACCAAAGTTGTAATAAATCACCCAAATACAAGTCTGTACAACCGACTGGCCAGACATCAATATAGGCAGACTCTACTGGAGTATAGTATTGTTCAGGGTTTGAAATAATAGACAGATACTGATCTTGATAATCAGATAGGTTTGTAAAAATATCGGAAATGGTAAGCGTATTCATTCGCTTTCTCCTGTTTAGCCATTTTAGTGCTGGCAAGTTGGTTATAAATCCACACTGTTTAAGTTTTCACTTAAACGCTCTGTTGTTAAAATCAGACTATCAATGACGTTTCCACATTGCAAGCACTTCAATACGATTTTTTTAAAAAATGATTTTTTTGCTCAAATAAAAAGCATCCAATATAAAAATGGCAACAACATGACATTTTAGACTTGACCCACTATAAAATGTCCTTATAATCGCATTCAGATTCTCCAATAGCTCAGTCGGTAGAGCGACGGACTGTTAATCCGCAGGTCCCTGGTTCGAGCCCAGGTTGGAGAGCCAAATTCTAGAAAACCCACACTATATGTCGTGGGTTTTCTTTTTTTCTACACCTTAAAAACTTCACCACTTAAGAGATAAATCCCGCAGCTACGCTCAATGAAAAACCAGAACTAGACCACTCTCGAAAAATAACTTATCTTAAAAATACCCAAACATGATTCACAAGAAAAATCATGAGCACATCGCAGCAACTGAAATGAAAAAATGAGAAGGATAAATTACAGGTGAATTATCAGAGCAATTAAGTCATATCTCGGAAATTTTGCAAAATACGCTTTCTGATGCAACAATTTTTCATGATGTACAATGGTGGAACGCGGAAGACATGAAAAAGTACAAAAAATCATCGTCAAAATCTCTAGGCACCCCTACTCAAACAACTCATTCCTCTGACTCATATTTCGCGATTTTATTGAAAGAAATTACAGCTCCCCATACATTACCTCCATTTCTTTAATTAAAAGCCCAATCAATAAAGATCGGGCTTTTTAATGAGTCAAGGCTATCCACAGTAAGAATCTGCAACTTCAAACAGTAACATTCACCCGCGTTATTCTTAAGCCGCTTCCGCAGGCACACCACTATGGAAACGGAACACATCATCAGGTGTGCTAATCAGATCTTTTTCAACAGTACGAATATGGTCAATACGGGCTTGAATATCTTCTTTCGGATTTTTCAATTTCCCCGTTTGCGCAACCTCTAAAGCCAAAGCCAAATAGTCTTCAAAATGGCGTGATTCAGACTTTAACAAGTAGCGATAGTAACGACCTAATTCATCATCCACCAAAGGTGCTAACGCATAAAAACGCTCACATGAACGTGCTTCAACAAAGGCACCAATGATTAAAATATCAATTAAAGCCTCAGGCTCATAAGTCCGCACTTCTTTACGTAAACCACCCGCATAACGCCCAGCACTCAGATTACTCCACTCTAGCCCGCGCTTTTTCATAAATTCAAGCATTTGCTCATAATGCAGCATCTCTTCACGAACCAGTTGTGCAAGCTTGACTTGTAAGTCGGTAAAGAAGCTATACCGAAACATCAGGTTCATCGCTGTACCTGCAGCTTTCTTCTCACAATTCGCGTGGTCTTGCATTAGCACATCAAGATTATTCAGGGCTTCAACTAACCAAGCTTTTGGTGTTTCACAGCCCAAGAAATCCATGACGGGCTTCATGAGTTCATCATAATTGATATTCGACATATTCAAATCTTAAAAACTTTAAAATTAACGTGCAGCTTTAATCACTGCTTTCATTTCACGTACAGCTTGTTCCAAGCCGACAAAAATAGCATCGGCAATTAGGGAATGTCCGATGTTTAATTCATGAATCTGTGGAATTTTCGCAATTGGTGTTACATTTTCAAGGTTGAGTCCATGCCCAGCATTCACCACTAAACCTTTTGATGCTGCATATTCAGCACCTTTTACAATACGGTCAAGCTCATGTTGCTGAGCTTCAGGTGTTTCTGCATCAGCATAAGCACCTGTATGAATCTCAATGGTTGGTGCACCGCAAGCAACTGCTGCATCAATTTGTGCAAAGTCAGCATCAATAAACAATGACACATCACAGCCAATCTCAGTCAAGGCTTGAGTCGCCGCTTTGACATCGTCAAAATGCCCAACCACATCTAAACCACCTTCAGTCGTCACTTCTTGGCGTTTTTCAGGAACAAAACATACATGGTGCGGTTTGATTTCTTTCGCAAATGCAATCATTTCATCTGTAACTGCAAGTTCCAAATTCATACGCGTTTTAAGCGCTGGACGCATACGACGTACATCATCATCCTGAATATGACGACGGTCTTCTCGTAGATGCAAAGTAATACCTTCTGCACCTGCTTGCTCGCAGATCAGAGCTGCATTGACTGGATCTGGATAAGACGTTCCACGCGCTTGTCGTAAAGTTGCCACATGGTCAATATTTACACCAAGTAATGCAGCCATATTTATTTCCTAATTACGATTGAGTTTGAGTGTTCTGAATCCACAACTGACGACTTTTTAAGGGACGCTCGCCCAACAATGAACTGATCATTTGTCGATACAACTTGGTTAGCAATTGTAACTGTTCCAAACCAAAATCCCTACCCTTTTCATATTGGCACATGCTTAAAATTTGCTGTCCATTTAAAGTCGCTCGTGAGGCTTGCGCAGTAGGAATGAAGCCTTCATTCAACTGAAAAATATAGTTAAGCGAGGCTTGGATTTCAAGTTGATTAGCATCGGTCGAAAAATCTAAAGCATAACCCAAGTCTTCCAGCAGTTCGTGCTCAAACTGTCTTAGAATTTGTTTTAAAAAGTGATTAGGATTCTCTTGTTGCGCCAGTTGTTGTAATTGCGTTAGCGTATGCGCATACTGAGCAAAACTTTGCTCCATTTGTACTTCGAGTGGGCATAGCCTGAATAGAATTTCATTGAGATAAAAACCTGAAAAAAAGGCATCCCCAAAGAAAAAAATCGGCTGATTCACAATTTCAAGTTTTGTAAAGTTTTTGAGTTCAGATTTACCCGATGCCTGTAAACAAATCGGCTGATATTGTGGTGGTGGCGTTTGTCTTAAAATACCATCAACTCGCCCATGCTCTTGGGTAAATAAATGCACAATATGACTACGTTCACGGTATTTTCTATGGTGAATTAAATAACCATGCAGTACTTCATTACGCATGAGAAATTAACTAATCTTTTTTATCTTTATTATTCTGTTCGCTGTCTTCATCATCCCCATCTGGGATAACAGCACCAACCACTGCTGCAGTTCCTTTTACCACGCCTTTTGTGGTTTTATAAGCAATCTTTACAGGAACGGTGACGATCTTGTGTATACAACCTTGCAAAAATAACATACAAGCTATTACTGCGAACACTTTGACCATAACACCATCCCTATTAAAATTTGTTTTCTTAAAACTTAGATATCGCTATAACCCAAGCTTTTCAATGCACGTTCATCATCAGACCAACCACCTTTCACTTTAACCCAAAGTGTTAGCATGATCTTTTCTTCAAACATTTTTTCCATATCGATACGAGCATCCATACCAATTTTTTTAAGCTTAGCGCCTTTTTCACCAATCACAATCGCTTTTTGGCCTGGACGGTCTACAAAAATCGTTGCATCAATATACGTACATGCTGGTTTTGGACGACCTGTTTTTTCATTCACCGTTGCTTCTTCAGTCTTAAACGACTCAATTTGCACGGTTAAATCATAAGGTAGTTCTTCACCTAACTGACGCATAATCTTTTCACGGATAATTTCTGATGCCAAGAAACGCTCAGAACGATCTGTCAGTTGATCCAATGAATACATCGGTGGTTGGAAAGGTAAATATTTTTCGATGGTATCGCGCAGATGGTCTAAGTTTGCACCACGTAGTGCAGAAACAGGAACAATCTCCGCAAAATTCATTAATTTTGCACGTTCTTGAATTAAAGGTAATGCATGGTTTTTATTTTCAAGCGTATCAATTTTATTGATCACAAGAATCACTGGCATCTCAGCATTTTTGAGTTTTTCCAAAACGAGCTCATCATTTTGAGTCCACTTGTCTGCATCTAGAACAAACAATACCAAGTTAACATCACGCAATGCAGAAGATGCAGCACGATTCATCATTTTATTGATGGCACGCACTTCTTTTTTGTGCATCCCTGGAGTATCAACAAATACTGCTTGAGATTTTTCACGTGAATCAATTCCAACGATCTTATGACGTGTGGTTTGAGGTTTACGGGAAGTAATCGATAATTTTTGACCCAATAAGTGATTCATCAACGTAGACTTCCCTACGTTTGGACGACCAACAATTGCCACAAAGCCGCTACGAAAATCCGTTGGAATTTCTGTGCCTTGTTCGCTAAAAAACTGGCTAATTAAATCATTACTGTCGCTTTGCGACTCGTGATCAGCATCGATGTGATCGGAAGAATTTGACATGGCAGATTACTGCTCCAAAAGTTTTAAAATATCCGCCGCGGCAGCTTGTTCAGCAAAACGACGGCTGGTGCCTTCACCCATTACAACAGACAATCCATCCACTTTACATTCCACTTTGAAATGCTGATTGGGTGCATCGCCTTGAATATCCACTACATCATAAACAGGGAGAGCTTTTTTTCGTGCCTGAAGATATTCTTGCAAACGAGATTTAGGATCTTTAAGTTGATCGGTTGGCTCGATATGGTCCAAATATGGCTCATACCATTTTAACACAATCGGCTCTAACACCGTTAAATCACTACAATCCACATAGATTGCACCAATAATCGACTCAACTGTATCTGCAAGAATGGACTCGCGATGATGTCCACCTGATTTTAACTCACCTGTACTTAAAATGAGTGACTGGCTTAGCTTTAAATCATTTGCAATTTTACCTAAGGCCTCCTGACGAACCAAGGTTGCACGCATACGCGTTAAACGCCCTTCATTTTCAGTTGGATAAGCTTTATAGAGATAATTTGCAATAATCATCCCTAACAAAGAATCGCCTAGAAACTCTAGGCGCTCATAGTTGTATTTATGGCTCACCGATCGGTGGGTCAGTGCAAGCTGAAGTAATTCAGGTTGTTTAAACTGATAACCGATACGGCTCGCTAAGCGGGCTTCACTTAGCTTGGACTGAGCTTTGATCAAAACTTTTCTCGAACTTTAATACTAAATCTATATTCAGTAAGAAGGGTTTTCTTACCTCATACTCCTTTTTCACCTGCAACCCTTCGGTATTGGTGACCTGCATAATTTCTTTAATCTTCACATCACGAATACCATTCATTTCCAGACGTTTTGAAAGCTGGCTCTCAAACTCCGCGGGCTGAATATTTTTCGGGCTACTTTGAAATACTTCCTCAATTTGGCTATTGATCATCCGATCATCAAAATAGGGAGCCCAAACTGCAATTGCTACTTTCGCCATAAATGCAAACCCCATGATTGCAAATAAAATGGCGATATAAGATGCCCCTTGTTGATTCTTACGCATTTTTTATTTTCCGAATCGATATTAGTCTATGCTACCGTTACGGTTAAATGACGGTAACTTAAAGCCAGGCTCTTTATGCATCCAAATATAAAATGCACGACCTGTTAGGTTCTGTTCAGGAACCATTCCCCAAAAACGACTGTCAGCACTTTGGTCACGATTATCCCCCATCGCAAAGTACTCACCCTCTTTTACTTTCACTTCCCAATATAAACCATTTTCAGCAGAGTATTTACCATTTTCTACAAAGTTAATATACGGTGCTTGGCGTGCCACATTAACACCTTCTAACTCGCGCATGGTAAAGGTATGCTTACCAATGGTTTCTTTGTGATATATCGAGGTTGGTGTATCCAAACTATCTTTTTCACGACTAAACTCAACGGGAACTTTAGCCACTTTTTGACCATTAATGGTTAATTGACCATGATCAAAAACAATGTGATCGCCTGGAATACCTACCACACGTTTGATATAGCTAATCGTCGGTTGCGGTGGATAACGGAAGACAATCACATCGCCACGCTCAGGCTCACCCACATCAATCACTTTTTTATTCACAATCGGCAGACGCACACCATAGTCAAACTTGTTGACCAAGATGAAGTCACCTGTTTCTAAAGTCGGCACCATCGAGTCCGAAGGAATATTAAAAGGTTCATAAAAGAATGAACGTAAGCATAGAACGATTGCGAGGACTGGCCAGAAATCATAAGCCCAAGTAATGACAAAATTTTCATTCCCCTTGCCTTTTGTCGCTCGCTGCTTGAATACAAACTTATCAAGCAACCACACCAAAAAGAATATGAGCGTGACAGGAACAAGTATCAAATTAAAATCAAAATCCATGGGCTTATATTCCTACCTTTTTATCTTTCTACTTTCAACACAGCCAAGAACGCTTCTTGTGGAATTTCTACACTTCCCACTTGCTTCATACGTTTCTTACCTTCTTTTTGCTTCGATAGCAGTTTCTTCTTACGAGAAACATCGCCACCATAACATTTCGCCAATACGTTTTTACGCATCGCTTTTACAGTGGAACGAGCAATAATTTGTGCACCAATGGCCGCTTGAATCGCTACATCAAACATTTGACGTGGAATCAAATCTTTCATTTTTTCAACCAGTGCGATACCACGGTGACGCGCATCTTGACGGTGACAAATCATTGCCAAGGCATCAACTTTATCGCCATTGATTAGAACATCAACTTTGACCAATGATGAACTTTCAAAGCGAACAAAGTTATAATCGAGCGATGCAAAACCGCGTGAACACGACTTCAACTTATCAAAGAAATCCATCACCACTTCCGCCATTGGAATTTCAAAAGTGATCGAAACTTGGTTGGCCATAAACTTCATGTCTTTTTGCACACCACGGCGCTCTACACATAAAGTCATAACATTACCTAGATACTCTTGCGGTACAAGGATATGGCACTCGGCAATCGGCTCGCGTAGATCTTCGACTGTTGAACCGTCTGGCATTTTTGATGGGCTATCGATATAAATCGTTTCACCATTCTTCATCACCGCTTCGTAAATCACTGTCGGTGCAGATGAAATGAGGTCTAAATCATACTCACGCTCTAAACGCTCTTGCACGATTTCCATGTGTAGCATGCCTAAGAAGCCACAACGGAAGCCAAAACCTAAAGCATCTGAGCTTTCAGGTTCAAAGAATAATGCAGAGTCATTGATCTGAAGTTTATGCAAAGCTTCACGGAACGGTTCAAATTCACTTGAATCAATCGGGAACAAACCTGCATACACCTGTGGCTTCACTTTTTTAAAGCCTGGCAAAGTTTTAACTTCTGGTGTGCTTGCAAGGGTAATTGTATCACCCACTGGCGCACCAAAAATGTCTTTAATCCCTGCAATAACGAAACCAACTTCACCCGCTTCAAGGATGTCTGTTTCGGTATGTTTAGGATTAAAAATACCCACAGAAGTAATAATGTGTGTTTGGCCTGTTGATTTCATCAACATCTTGTCGCCCTTACGCACACGACCTTCTTTCACACGCACTAACGAAACCACGCCCAAGTAGTTATCAAACCAAGAGTCGATAATCAAAGCTTGTAATGGCGCACTACGATCACCCGTAGGTGCAGGAATGACATTAACTAGGGTTTCTAAAACGCTCTCAATCCCAAGACCTGTTTTTGCCGAACAGGTCGGTGCTTCAGTTGCTTCAATACCAATAATGTCTTCAATTTCTTGAATCACACGTTCAGGCTCAGCCTGTGGTAAATCAATTTTATTGAGCACAGGAAGGACTTCGAGACCTTGCTCAATAGCGGTATAGCAGTTCGCAACCGACTGTGCTTCCACACCTTGCGCCGCATCTACAACCAACAATGCACCTTCACATGCTGCCAATGAGCGTGACACTTCATATGAAAAGTCGACGTGCCCTGGTGTATCAATAAAGTTCAATTGATACTCTTGACCATTTGGATGGGTGTAATACAAAGTAACCGACGCAGCTTTAATGGTAATACCACGCTCACGTTCAAGCTCCATGGAGTCAAGTACTTGTGCTTGCATTTCACGATCTTGCAAACCACCACAGGTTTGAATAAAGCGGTCAGCGAGCGTTGACTTCCCGTGGTCAATGTGAGCAATAATACTGAAATTACGGATATTTTTAATATCAACAGATTTTTTAGCTTGCGCCATGGGCTACCTTGAACAAAATGAAACGTTATGCAGACAAATTTCGATGCACAACAAAAGCCGAATAGAAATTGCGAAGGATTATAACAGATGGTTTTTTTAAAGTATCCATATTAATACGCTTCCTATTCACAACTCTGCTGCTTTTTTACGTGTTTTTGCTTTTCACTGGGCTTTTTGAATAATCCATTGAAAAATCCAGAGCATTCACATCTTTTGCAAGCGGTTGGTAAGCTTGGGTAAAACTGGGTGACATACGTTTCGCACGTCCTGTTTCAATCTCTACGCAAGCCCACTTGGTTTGAGCAACAAATAAAATGCTATTGTCTTTGGGTCTATAAAACACATATTGGCGTGATGAATATAATGCGTTTATATCGTCAAACCATGTACGTAGGATGATTTCATCCTCCTCAAATGCAGCTTTTCGGTACTGCACATGATGCTCAACCGCAACCATGGCATGTTTTAACTCGATATATTCTTTTAAGCCCAAACCCAAAGCATCAATATGTGCTGTTGCGACATCCTGCATCCAATGCATATAAATTACGTTATTCACATGACCTAACTGGTCGATATGTTCAGCCTGTACCTGAAGTCTTAAGTCAAAAATACTACTCATAAACACTCTATTGAATCTAAATATCCTTATGAAGATGGCAGTGTACGCAAATAACAAACATCATCAAATTGCAAAAAATAAAAAACCACTCCGAAGAGTGGTTTTTTTCGCTTATTGGATCCGCATCCCTAAAATGGCCGGTGTGCCTTGTCGGATAATTCCAACGCGGGCAACCTGACCTTTTTTCAACTCAGATGCCGCTTGGATAAAATCATTGGTGTTGTTTATGACTTTATTATTAATGCGCGTGACCACATCACCAGCCGTCATACCTGACTGTGCTGCTGCGCCACCACGCTTCACTTCTTGAATTAACACCCCCCCTTTCACATTGAGCTGCGACAATTCAGCAGGTGCTAAATTTCGGATAGCAATGCCTAAAACAGGTCCTTTGCTTTGAGCAACTGTATCTGATTTTGCAGGTGTATCATCTGGTGCGGTGGTGAGTGTTGCTGATATATTCCGCTTTTTATCATCACGCAATACTTCAAGCTGTACCGTTTGATTTGGCATAGTACGATTTAAATAGTTCAATAATTCAGAGGTTCGTGAAATCGGTGTTCCATTAAATTTTAAAATAATATCGCCCGCTTTTAGCCCCGCTTTCTGTGCAGGTGAGTTTGGCTGCACATTGGTAATCAATGAGCCTTCAGGTTTTGGCAAATTGTAAGATTCTGCCAAATTTCGGTCTAGATCTTGTAGATTGAAGCCTAAATATGAGCGAGTAACTTTGCCAGTTTTCTTCAGTTGGTCAGCAATATCCATTGCGACATCAATTGGAATCGAGAAAGACAGCCCCATATAACCGCCCGTACCACTGAAGATACGCGAGTTCACTCCAACCACTTCCCCTTGTTGATTGAATAGTGGACCACCTGAGTTTCCTGGATTGAGCGCCACATCAGTTTGAATGAAGGGTACCGATGTCTCCCCCATCATATTACGCATTTTCGCACTCACGATGCCCGCCGAAGCCGAATAATCAAAACCAAACGGTGAGCCGATCGCAAGCACAGGTTCACCTACACGCAGTTGATCAACATTGCCTGCACGAAGTGATGGAAAATTTGTACCATTCACCTTAAGCAAGGCTACATCGGTTCGTTCATCACTACCTACTACAGTTGCATCCAGTTCACGACGGTCATTAAACATAATCGTGACTTTCGATGCATCTTCTACGACGTGATGGTTTGTCAATAAATAACCATCTTTACTAATAAAAAATGCGCTGCCATAAGCCGTTTTTTCTTGCGGTGATTGTTGCTGCGGAATAATGACTTGATTACCAAAAAAACGCTTCAAAATTTCAGGTATTTGTTGCTGCAGTAACTCTTCTTGAGTCATCTTTTTAACCACATTTACACTCACCACAGCAGGGCTGACTTGCTCAACCAAGTTTGAGAAATCAACAGGTGCTGCCTGTGTTTGCACCGCAGCCATTGTGCATGCAACAGCAAAAAAACCAGTTTGTATCGCGCGACTTTTCATATCAAGTATTGACCTATATGTTTGTTATCAACTTATGTATTAGCGTTTTTAGCATAATCTTTGTCTATCTTGGGTAATAATATGTTCTATTATGTTTGTATAAACAAGAGCTTAAAATTTATTTAAAAAAATACGTTGTTTATTTATATTTTCCATCAATTGTAGAGATTTTACCCTTGCCTTTTTGTGAAAAAAGCGCTGTCATTAGCGAACTTTTTCCAAATTAGCTGATGGACATGTCTAATTTAAACACAACACATCATTTTGATGTGATTATTGTGGGAAGTGGCGGTGCAGGCCTGAGCTTAGCCTTATCGTTGCCTCAACATTTCAATATTGCCGTTCTTGCAAAATCAAACCTGACCGATGCAAGTACCTTCTATGCGCAAGGTGGCGTTGCTGCTGTTTTAGATGAAACGGATTCGATTGAACAGCACATTGATGACACCATGATTGCAGGCGCTCACTTATGCGAGACCGAAGCTGTAAAGCAAACCGTTGAAGGCGGTAAACCTTCTGTTGATTTTCTACTGAAACATGGCGTCCAGTTTACCCTTGATGATCAAGAGCAATTGCATCTAACACGTGAAGGTGGACATTCTCAACGCCGTATTATTCATGCTGCTGATGCAACAGGTCGTGCCATTTCAACCACTTTAGTTGAACGTGCAATTGAAAAAGACAACATCACCATTTTTGAAAATTACATCGCCATCGATTTAATCACCTCTCAAAAACTGGGCTTAAAAGAACAACCAAATCGTGCATTAGGCCTCTATGCACTCGATGAAAAGACTGAAAAAGTCCATACATTTTTAGCACCTTTCACTGCTTTAGCCTGTGGGGGGGCAATGAAAGCCTACTTGTATACTTCAAACCCTGACATTGCAACTGGTGACGGCATTGCCATGGCTTTTCGAGCAGGCTGCCGCGTGGCCAATATGGAATTTAACCAATTCCACCCAACCTGTTTATACCACCCACAAGCACGCTCTTTCCTGATTACTGAAGCAATGCGTGGTGAAGGTGCTTATTTACGTTTACCCGATGGCGAACGTTTTATGTTGCGCTTTGATGAACGTGCAGAACTTGCTCCACGTGACATTGTGGCACGCGCTATTGACTATGAAATCAAACGCTTAGGTATTCGTCATGTCTGGCTCGACATTAGTCATAAACCCGAAAGTTTCATTAAAGAACACTTCCCGACCTTGTATGCTCGTTTGCTCGAACTTGGCATCGACATTACCAAGGAAATGATTCCTGTAGTTCCTGCTGCGCACTATACCTGCGGCGGTGTCGTGGTTGATGAACATAGTCAAACTGACATTCAAGGTTTATATGCGATTGGTGAAACATCATATACAGGTTTGCATGGTGCTA
This sequence comes from Acinetobacter sp. WCHA55, assembly GCF_002165305.2. Lineage (NCBI taxonomy): Bacteria > Pseudomonadati > Pseudomonadota > Gammaproteobacteria > Moraxellales > Moraxellaceae > Acinetobacter > Acinetobacter sp. WCHA55. The sequence goes on from NZ_CP032286.1 coordinate 2,077,975, forward strand.
ACCGGATGGCCAGTAACTCACTATTAGAATGTTTTGTGTATGGTATGAGTGCTGCGGAACACATCGAGAAAAGTTTTGATTCAAATTACCAATCTCCAACGGCTCCAGCTTGGGACGATTCCCAAGTGACAAATCCTGATGAAGATGTGGTGATTTTGCAAAACTGGGATGAACTGCGTCAGACCATGTGGAACTATGTCGGCATTGTCCGTACCACGAAACGTCTTGAACGCGCACTCCACCGTATTGAAATGTTGAAGCGGGAAATTACTGAGTATTACCAAGATTATCAAGTCAGTAAGAACTTAATTGAGCTACGTAATTTGGTTTTAGTGTCTGAAATGATCGTGCGCTGTGCTATGGAACGAAAAGAATCACGTGGGCTACATTACACTTTAGACTACCCTGAACTGTCGAATGAACTACGTAAAACCGTACTCACCCCTTTAAATTTTAAAGTTGAAACACCTTTAGTGAATAACTAATTTTTAAAAAAATAAAAGCCTGATTCGTCAGGCTTTTATATTCAGTCATTTTTTAGGATTTGGGTGGAATAGAATAAGTTCCCACCACATGTGCAATGGGTTCATCCTTACCAACTGAATATAACCACACATCACCAACCACCAGCACTTTGCCTACTTTCATCAGTTTACACTCACCACGTATATTTGCTGAAGCAACAGGTTTACTGAGAAAATTAATCGACAAATTAGTGGTCACAGCTAAACCGACTATCCCAATCTCTCCTAAAATAGCAATATACAGCGCATAGTCAGCAAGGGTCATCATAGTTGGGCCTGAAACTGTTCCACCTGGTCTCAAATCGCGCTTATCTACCTGATACACGACTGTTGCAGCGCGCTCAGTGATGGATTCGATACGACATTTTTCTAAACTTTGTGGAAATTCCTTTTCTAAAAAAGCCACAATCTCGGTTAAGTTACTTTTCATTTTCCCTGCTATTTACAATCCTTTGAGACTGACTATAAAAGAAAAATTTATTTCACTACAATCCCGAAATGGAAATTTCAGGATAGTTTTTAGTTTAAATATTGCAACGCTTGTGCAAAAACCTGCTCTGGTGACTGGGTCGCATCCAAGCGTTTGACCCGCTCAGGATACTGCTCCCAGAGCTGCTGATAACCTGCCCGTACTTTTTCAAAAAAAGTGACTTTTTCTTGTTCAAAGCGGTCTAAAGCCCCACGTTCACGTGCGCGCGACATACCTGTTTCAATCGGTGCATCGAGCCAAAATGTAATATTTGGCATATGGCTGACAAAGTGATCATTCAGCAGTTGCAACTTCGACTTGCTCAAACCACGTCCTGAGCATTGGTAAGCAAAGCTGGCATCGGTAAAACGATCACACAATACGGTTTTATGTTCCGTTAAAGCCGGCACGATCACTTGTTGTAAGTGCTGTGCGCGAGCCGCGTACATCAGTAGCAGCTCAGTATCATTCGCCATCGACTCTTCATGATTAACTGATAATAATAGAGAGCGAATTTGCTCAGCCATCGGTGTACCACCTGGCTCACGCGTTAAAACAACCTGCTGACCTTGTTGTTCTAGATGCTCATAAATTTTGCGAATCAGTGTGGTTTTACCGACACCTTCTGTGCCCTCAAAACTAATAAACATCTATTCATCCTTCTTGGTTTTTAAAACGCTGAGATATTCTTTTACAGCTTGGTTGTGCTGCTCTAAAGTCTCACTAAATGTGTGCCCACCATTACCCGTTGCAACAAAGTAGATGTTTTTGCTGTTGTCTGGATGCATGGTGGCTTCAATGGCTTTTTTACTTGGTAAAGCAATTGGCGTAGGAGGTAAGCCATTGATGGTATAGGTATTGTAGGCTGTTGGGGTACGCAAGTCTTGGCGGGTAATGTTGCCTGTGTATTTATCGCCCATACCATAAATCACGGTCGGGTCCGTTTGCAAACGCATACCGAGTTGAAGGCGACGCGCAAACACACCTGACACTTGCTCCAGTTCACGGTCAACATTGGTTTCTTTTTCAATGATAGAGGCCATGATCAAGGCTTCGTATTTGTCTTTATACGGCAAATTTGCCACACGGTTTGCCCACGCTTCATCTAAAGCTTTCATTTGGCGTTTGTATAAATCCGTTAAGATTTTTTTGTCCGACTCACCTTTAGCAAAAAAGTAAGTATCTGGCGCAAACAGTCCTTCTGCATGGTCATAAGGAATGTCTAAAGCTTTTAAAAGCTGATCCATGGGCAAATTAGACACTTCTTTTTTGACGAGAGCATCTTTTTTTAAAGCTTCGACCAGTTGTTTAAAAGTCGTGCCTTCTATTACCAATATACGATTCATCTCGGCATTATCGACATTGGAAATCATATCCAAAACTTGGCGAATACTCATACCTTCGCGCACTTCATAAACGCCTGCTTTCAGCGTGTCATGAATAAAAATCTTTTGATAGAGCTTTAAAATAATGGGAAAACTAGCCATGTCTTCTTTGGCTAAACGGTCAATAAAACCGGAATAGGTATCGCCAGAGTTAATGGCCAATAACTGCTTTTTACCCTCAACAGGGTAGGACTTAAATAGACTCGACCACAGTACAATCATCAATAAAACAATGATACTCACAGCAATCAATAACAACCCTTTCATTTTACGTTGGGGTGGTTGCGTTTTCTTTTTCGATTTGGTTTTGGCTGCGGACATACTACTGCATCTGATTAAGTTGAAGACGATGGAACAAATCTATACATGGCTGAACATCTAAATGCTGATGATTCAAACTTTTGGCTATTTTCATAGGACTCAAGGCATTACAAAAAAATAAGCTTTGAAAGCGTGGAATTTCTTCCATATCAATCATCCTCAGCTCACAGCTAATCCCTTGTTGCTGCATGCGTGCCAATATTTCGGCACGCATGACACCATGTACGCCATTATAACGAAGTTCAGGACTAATCCACCGATCATTTAGCAGAATGAAACAATTACTGCTCACACCTTCAACGACAGAGCCTTGCACATCTGTGACCAAAGCTTCCAACCAACCGTGTTGTTCTGCTTCATGCTTGAGTAAGACTTGCTCTAAACGGTTTAAACTTTTCACACCCACCATTTGCGGCATATTCAACCCAATTGCATGTTGCAATACCCCTGAATCAATTTCGCTGTATGTCAAAGCCTCTGATGCTTGCGGATAGAAAAACACCCAAACGTCAGCAGGATGTGTGGGCAAACTATAACCGCGTTGCCCTTCACCCCGACTAATAATAATTTTCAGAGTGCCGTTTAAGTGTGCATGGGTTTGTTTTAATTGCACGATGCTGCGCTGAATAAAGGCTAAATCTGCTGACAACAACAGTCTTTCACAGGCCAATTTCAGGCGTGCTATGTGTAGAGGCTCTAGTTCGATCACACCGTCACGGATACGCGCTGTACTAAAACAACCATCTCCATAGTGAAACGCACGATCTAATAATTCTATTTGTTTGATTTCTTGTGCATTTTTATAGCAATGCATGCCAATGTACCCTGAAACAATTTTCTGTTTTAGTTTAATGAATTCTGAGCAGAACTCTTTTTCTTTTTTATTCATATAAAATTCATTTTTTATTATTTTTTTAGCAATAAGACTCACAGTATTCTTGCCTCATGTTTAAAAACGTTTAAAATTTGAGGTCTCACATGAGCTTATCTAAGTTAAAAATTGGGGTACTAGCAGCGCTAGTTTCAGTCACATCTTTTGGTGTCGTAGCAAAAGATTTTCTTAATGTGTCATATGATCCAACACGCGAACTCTATGAAGACGTCAACAAACAGTTTGGCGCTTATTGGAAACAACGCACAGGACAAGACATCAACTTTAAACAGTCTCACGGCGGCTCGGGGAAACAAGCCCGTTCGGTCATTGATGGTTTAGGTGCAGATGTGGTGACACTTGCTCTTGCAGCAGATATCGATGTGATTGCTGAAAAAGCAAAACTTTTACCGACCAACTGGCAAAAGAAATTACCCAATAACTCGACACCATATACTTCGACTATTGTATTCCTTGTCCGTAAAGGTAACCCTCAAGGCATTAAAGACTGGGGCGACCTCGTTAAGCCAGGTGTTGGCATTATTACACCTAATCCAAAAACATCAGGTGGTGCACGCTGGAACTACTTAGCAGCTTGGGCTTGGGCGAAACATCAGCCTGCGGGTAACGATGCCAAAGCACAAGAGTTCGTGCGTAAAATTTATAAAAATACCAAAGTGCTAGATTCAGGGGCACGTGGCGCCACTACAACCTTTGCTGAACGCGGTATCGGTGATGTTCTCTTAGCATGGGAAAACGAAGCACACTTAGCAATTCGTGAACAACCAGGTAAGTTTGAGATCGTAACGCCTTCATTATCTATTTTGGCAGAACCACCTGTTGCCATTGTTGAAAAGAATGCAGAAAAAGACGGAAATTTGAATTTGGCGAAAGCATATCTCAACTATTTATATTCACCTGCTGGACAGGAAATTGCGGCGAAAAACTTCTATCGCCCACGTAATGCAAGTGTCTTGAAAAAATATGCGACCACATTCAAACCGTTGAAGTTGGTAACCATAGATAAAGAATTTGGCGGTTGGACTAAGGTACAAAAACAGCACTTTGAAAATGGTGGTGTATTTGACCAAATTGTGAAAGCCAATACCACGAAATAAAACCTAGTCTAGTAAATAGCTGTAAGGGAGCATCGACATGATTCATACTGTAATTGTACCGGGCGTGGGTGGAAGTGAACATGACCACTGGCAATCGTGGCTACAACGTCAGCTCAAGTCATGCTCTCGTGTACAGCAGCAAGATTGGAATAAACCCGTACTTCATGAATGGATTGAGCAATTTGTCAAAACAGTTCAATCCATTCATGAACCAATTCAAATTGTGGCACATAGCTTTGGTTGTTTAACTACAGTCGCTGCTTTAGCACAGCATCCTGAACTAAATCAAAAAATCAAAAATTTAGTTCTGGTTGCGCCAGCCAACCCTGCTCGCTTTGGTAATGCAGGTTTTGCTCGCGATAGCCAAAATAACTATCAACAGTATTTCCACCAACTCAAGTTACAAGTTCCCAGCCAAATGATCATCAGTGAAAATGATCCATGGCTTAATTTTCAAGATGCGTTGCAACTGGCAAAAGCATGGAAAATCAGACCTAAGAACTTGGGGCAAGTAGGACATATTAATGTGGCATCAGGTTTTGGGCCATTCCCTGAAATTTATGATTTTTTGATTTCAGAAAGTGTGCTAAAAAACATTAGTTTTTACAATGAAAGCAAGTATTTATTTAAATTTGCAATTTAAATACTACAAATGATACTTGTGCCGAAATTCAGTTTTATTTGAGCTGACTCTTTTTAGGTCAGCTTTCTCTCTTTGAGGAGTAATCATGTCGCAGCGATCCCGAGTGCTGCCAGGATTTGGTCTTTCTCTAGGCTTTACCCTAGCATATTTGTCATTAATCGTTCTTATTCCATTGTCCGCTGTTTTTATTAAGTCTTTAGGCATTGGTTGGGATGGTTTATGGGAAATTTTAAGTTCAGAACGTATTTTAAAATCTTTGCAGCTCAGTTTTAGTACAGCCCTGATCGCCGCGTTTATTAATGTGGTTTTTGGTCTACTTCTGGCATGGTGTTTGGTTCGTTACCGTTTTCCAGGTAAACGCATTGTGGATGCCTTAGTCGACTTACCGTTTGCCTTACCCACTGCTGTTGCAGGTATTGCACTCACCTCGCTTTACGCGCCTACAGGTTGGATCGGTCAATATCTTGAGCCTTTAGGCATTCAAGTGGCTTATACCCCGATTGGTATTACTTTAGCACTGATTTTTATTGGTATTCCTTTTGTGGTACGGACAGTGCAACCTGTCCTCAGTGACTTAGAAACCGAGTTAGAAGAAGCAGCATCAGCATTAGGTGCCAATCGCTTACAGATTGTGACCAAAGTGATTTTGCCAATTTTATTTCCAGCACTTATTACTGGTTTTGCACTTGCCTTTGCACGTGGCGTCGGTGAATACGGTTCAGTTATCTTTATTGCAGGGAATCAGCCGTTTAAAACAGAAATTGCACCACTCATGATTATTTCGCGCTTAGAAGAATATGACTATGCAGGTGCAACTACAATTGCAGTCGTCATGTTGGTGCTGTCTTTCGCTATTTTATTCCTGATTAACTTGTTACAAGCATGGGCGAGCCGTCGTACAGGGAGAACAGCACGATGAATATCAATAGTAATGCGCTTGCTGAAAAGCTACAGTCACGTGATGCAACACGTGAGCCAACTTGGGTACGCTACACCCTGATTACGATTGCTCTGCTGTTCTTTTTGAGCTGTCTGATCTTGCCGCTGATTTTGGTGTTTGTTGAAGCCTTTAAACAAGGCGTCGGTGTCTATGCTCAAGCCTTGGTTCATCCAGATACATTATCCGCAGTCAAACTCACTTTATTAACCGCGGTAATTGCAGTTCCTCTGAATGTTGTGTTTGGTGTTGCAGCCGCTTGGTGTGTGGCCAAATTTAACTTCCGTGGTAAATCCATCTTAACCACGATTATTGATATGCCATTTTCAGTATCCCCTGTTATCGCAGGCTTAATGCTAGTACTGATTTTTGGTACGCAAGGTTGGTTTGGCGGTTGGCTTATGGATAATGACATCAAAATTCTGTATGCAGTTCCTGCCATTGTATTAGCAACGATCTTTATTACCGTTCCTTTTGTTGCACGTGAACTTATTCCTCTCATGGAAGCCCAAGGAACTGAAGAAGAAGAAGCTGCGATTGTACTCGGTGCATCAGGCTGGCAAACCTTTTGGAAAGTAACCCTACCCAATATTAAATGGGGTTTAATTTACGGCGTCATTCTGTGTAATGCACGTGCCATGGGTGAATTTGGTGCGGTATCGGTGGTTTCAGGTCATATTCGTGGTGAAACCAATACTTTGCCTCTACATGTCGAGATTCTCTATAACGAATATACCTTCAGTGCGGCTTTTGCTGTGTCTTCACTCTTGGCACTTTTAGCGATTGTGACTTTGGTGTTAAAAACATGGGTTGAGATTCGCCAAGAAAAGCAAAACAAACATAATGATTCAACAGTTTAAAGGAATGACCTCATGAGTATTCAAGTTAAAAATATTGAAAAACACTTTGGTGCATTCCATGCGCTGAATAACATTTCTCTCGATTTTCCTGATGGTCAGTTGGTTGCATTGCTCGGCCCATCAGGCTGTGGTAAAACCACCCTACTTCGTATTATTGCGGGGCTTGAGTCTGCAGATGGCGGTCAAGTCATCTTAGAAGGTGAAGATGCAACCAATGTACACGTACGTGAACGCGAAGTTGGCTTTGTATTTCAGCACTATGCCTTGTTCCGCCATATGACTGTATTTGACAATATCGCTTTTGGTCTCCGTGTTCGCCCACGTGCAACTCGCCCATCTGAAGCTGAAATTAAAAAACGTGTCACGCGTTTACTGGACTTAGTCCAATTGGGCTTTTTGGCAGATCGCTACCCTGCGCAACTATCTGGCGGTCAACGTCAACGTATTGCGTTAGCACGTGCTTTGGCAGTTGAACCACGCGTACTGTTACTGGATGAACCTTTTGGTGCTTTGGATGCAAAAGTACGTAAGGAACTTCGTCGTTGGTTACGTACTTTGCATGATGAACTACATATCACCTCAATCTTTGTTACGCATGACCAAGAAGAAGCTTTAGAGGTCGCAGATCAAATCATTGTGATGAATAAAGGGAATGTAGAGCAAATTGGTTCACCCCGTGAAGTTTATGAAAAACCAGCAACGCCGTTTGTGTTTGACTTCTTAGGTCAAGCAAACCGTTTCGAAGGACAAAATAATGCAGGTACGATCCAAATTGGTGAAGACCGTATTCAATTAGACTCTTTACGCAATGCACCTTCGGGTGACGTGATTGCATTTGCCCGTCCAGATGAATTACGTATCCATGCACAGCCACAAGATAACGCCATCCAAGCGACTTTCGTCCGAGAATTATGGATTGCAGGCAAGGTGGTTGCGGAGCTCCATGATCGCCAAGGCAAACTGATTGAAATCTCACTGACTTCTGAAGAAGCAAAATTACACCAATTTAGACCTAATCAAACGGTATGGTTAAGCCCATCAAACTTGCATTTATTTGCAAAACCTGCGGCTTAAGACCAATTGAATGGGGCATGTTGAATGCCTCATTCATCATCAAAGAGATCCAAAACTATGAACTTTCAACAACTCAGAATTATTCGAGAAACGGTGAGACAAAACTTCAACCTCACCGAAGCCTCTGCTGCACTGTATACCTCTCAGTCAGGCGTCAGTAAGCACATCAAAGACCTAGAAGACGAATTAGGCGTACAACTTTTTATTCGTAAAGGGAAACGCCTACTGGGTTTAACTGAACCAGGTCAAGCACTACTGGGCATTGTTGAACGCATGTTGGTTGACGCAGACAATATTAAACGTCTTGCAGATGATTTTAATCGTGTCGATGAAGGAACATTAACAATTGCAACAACGCATACACAAGCACGTTATGTATTGCCGCCTATTGTTAATCAATTTAAAAAAGAGTTTCCAAAAGTTCATCTCATTTTGCAACAAGCCAGCCCTGTAGAAATTACTGAGATGCTTCTTCAAGGCGAAGCCGACATTGGTATTGCGACTGAATCACTCACCGCAGAAGATAATCTGGCCAGCGTACCATTCTATAATTGGCAGCACAGTATTATTACCCCACAAAACCATCCACTGGCAAGCAAACAAAATATTAGTATTGTAGACTTGGCGGAATATCCACTGATTACTTATCATGGTGGTTTTACAGGCCGTTCAAAAATTGACAAAGCCTTTGAAGATGCAGGTGTGGATGTCGATATCGTTATGTCTGCTTTAGATGCCGATGTGATTAAAACCTATGTCGAACTCAACATGGGCGTTGGTATTGTCAACAATGTGGCATATGACGTTGAACGTGACTATCGTTTAAAACAAATTCCAACCGATATTTTTGGTCTTAATACTACATGGATTGCAGTGCGTAAGGGTCACCTCCTACGTGGCTATGGCTATGAATTTATCTCGCTCTGCTCACCAGATGCAGACATTAAAGCACTCAAAAGAGTGGCTTATCCAGAAGACTAAACCGTTCTTATTCTAAAAAAAGAGGCATCCAGGCCTCTTTTTTTATTTTTAAATTCATATACTTTAAACGGATATAGTGTATTATTTGATCAATCGATAAAAACACTAGTGAGCACTAACAGTGGGTAAAAATCTGTTGGGCTCTCCATTACTTTGTTTATGTTTCTATTCGTCGGGATCATGTTTTGCTGCTGCTTTTGAACGGTCTGGTCAAACGATACAACCCTTTTTTGAACGTGGAAATTATGCAGAAATTTCTTTGGCTTATATTGATCCAGATGTTTCTGGCCAAGTTCAACATACAGAGATACTGCAACAGTTTGGCATCACTGACTTTTCAACAGGCAATTTAAGCAATGAACAAGTAATGCTGGGAGCTGCACTAAAACTACAACTAAATCCTCAATTCAAATTTGCTGTCATTTATGACCAACCTTTTGCTGTAGACATCGATTATCACTATCGCCCAAAGATTTATGGTGAAAGTCATGAGGTTGAATCTGCCGATATAGACTTTGAAAGTCATAATCTCAGCTCGCTTTTAGGCTACCAATTCAGCCCACAATGGGAGGTCTATGGCGGTTTAAGCTATCAAAGTTTTGCAGGCTCTTTAAAAGCCCAAGGTCAGATCTATTCTGTGTTTGATGGCTATGATGCCGAGTTTAAGCAAGATGAAAGCTTGGGCTGGTTAGCAGGTATTAGTTACCAAATCCCTGAATATTATTTTAGAACATCTTTGACTTATCGCTCAGCAATTAAACATGAAATGACCACAACAGAGTCTATCGAGGTCGGCGTAGTTACACCCAACGTGATGGAAGTGAAAACACCACAATCGGTAAATTTTGATTTCATGACAGGGCTCCCTTATCAAAATATCTTGTATGGGACGCTCCGTTGGGTGAATTGGCAAAACTTTGTCATTCAACCACCCAAATTTAAAGCCGTGATCGATTATGCAGCGACCTTGTACCCAGAAGCCAAAGATATCAAACTCATTCAGTACAATGAAGATCAATGGTCTGCAAAAATCGGCTTAGCACACGTATGGAATAAAAAATGGCTGAGTTCTATCGAGCTACTCTGGGACTCCGGGGTTAATAATGCTGCATCTACCCTTAACCCAAGTGATGGTTATCAAGGCATTGGTCTAGGCAGTATGTACACATACAATACTCAGTTTGATATTGCGGCTGGTCTCTATTATTTGCGTTTTAAGAACTCCAAAACCTCTTCAGACTCAAATCCACTGGCAAATATTACAGGACTTTCAGCACTAAATGACAATGATGCATGGATTTTTGGACTCAAATTTACTCATCATTTTTAAAGACTTCGGCTAAAATCAGAAATAAAAAAAACGAGCCGAAGCTCGTTTTTTTTATGCGTTGATTACCAGTGGTAACTTACACCTAATTTTGCAACTGGCATCCACTCATGTTTATCATCTGTACGAATTTTTTCTTCATCAGCTGCAATATTATCTTCAAGTGAACCACGCGTTGGGTTATCGGCTGCACCACCGCTGACTAATGTTAAGTTTGCATCAGGATTACCTGTATAGTATGCACCCACTTCACCAAACACGCCCCAGTTTTGGTTGATCTTTGGCGCCCAACCTAAACCTACGTATGGAGCGAAATCATTTTTATAGTTCATTTTACCATTAATATGTGCACCGTTCGTTCCAGCAACGAAGTCTGTATGATTTACAGAGAAACCTTCACCTGCTTTTACACGACGATCTAGCTCATATTCATTATCAATATAACCAATACCTGCAGCAACATAAAGACCTTGCGCCCATGGATTTGTACTTGCACCCCAAGGACGAATTTCAGCATTTAAATAACCAACGCTGTTGTCCATGTCCATATCATATTTTGAACCATTGATAGATAAATCATCAGACCATGAAATATCACCACCATTATAACCTAGTGCTAAACCGACATATGGGTTAGCTGTCCACAACAAAGCACCACCATAACCTGTTGTACCTACTTCTGCACGAACACCAGTAGGAATTAATTTATTTTGGTCAAAAGCATAACCATCTTTTACGACTGCATCATCAGCAAAAGCTGTACCTGCGACTGCTGACATTGCTGCTGCGATTGCAACTAAACGTAATGATTTCATGTTTTTCTCCTCCAATTAATAAAGATTTTTTTACATCATTTACCATTTTTTGATGAGCCCATCTTAAAACACCACCTGACTATTTTTTATTCTAGATTTAGGCTGTTTTTGTTATTTTTTGATACATTTTATACTTTCTTGTTGTTTTAAATCGTAATTCTTTACTTAATTCCTCTACACGAACAGCTCTAAAAGTCTTATTTCCAATCATTCATTATTATTTCCGATCTTATGCTGTTTTTTCATCTATTCTCCGCACAATTTAGTGTAAAATCGGGAAAATTTTTTTTCTGGAAGGAAGATCATGTCTCAGCTTTCAACAATTATTGAACAAGCATTTGAAGACCGTGCGAATTTTACAGCAGCAGACTGTCCTGCTGAAGTTCGTGCAGCAGTTGAAGAAGTCATTGCTGGTTTAGATAACGGGACATTACGTGTTGCTGAAAAAATTGATGGTGAGTGGGTTGTTCATCAATGGGTGAAAAAAGCGGTACTTTTATCATTCAAACTAAATGACAATAAACCAATTGAGTCATGTGACCTTCAATTCTACGACAAAGTAGATACTAAATTCACAGGTTGGACTGAAGAACAATTTAAAGCTGCTGGTGTACGTGTTGTTCCTCCTGCGGTTGCCCGTAAAGGTTCTTTTCAAGCGAAAAATGTGGTGTTAATGCCTTCTTACGTGAACATTGGTGCCTATGTTGACGAAGGTACCATGGTTGACACATGGGCAACTGTGGGTTCATGTGCTCAAATTGGTAAAAACGTTCACTTATCAGGTGGTGTAGGAATTGGTGGTGTTCTTGAGCCACTTCAAGCAAACCCAACGATTATTGAAGACAACTGCTTCATCGGTGCACGTTCTGAAATCGTAGAAGGTGTGATCGTAGAAGAAGGTTCTGTGATTTCTATGGGCGTGTTCATTGGTCAATCAACTAAGATTTTTGACCGTGCAACTGGCGAAATTCACTACGGCCGTGTACCAGCAGGTTCTGTTGTCGTTGCAGGTAGCCTACCTTCTAAATGCGGTACTTACAGCCTGTATGCTGCAATCATCGTGAAAAAAGTAGATGCACAAACACGTTCTAAAACCAGCTTGAACGATTTACTACGCGACGAATAATTTTTAGTTGTCGTGCGGAACCCAAGTTCCTCATCTCTACGGTTAAGACTAGCCGTAGAGATTTTTGTTTTTCTAACCTGTGGTTTAATTTTGCTATGAATACTCTTCGATCTTCTGCTATCCCTGTTTCTGATCCTTCCGCGGGTCTACGTATCACGGAGATCTTTTATTCTTTGCAAGGCGAAGCCAATACTTCTGGGCTACCAACAGTTTTTATTCGTTTAACCGGTTGCCCACTTCGTTGTACCTATTGTGATACCACTTATTCATTTGAAGGTGGTGAACGCCAATCTTTAGATCAGATTATTCAAACCACGCTTGACTTTAAAACACCTTATGTCTGCGTGACAGGTGGTGAACCCCTTGCACAGCCCAATGCCTTGCCTTTAATGCAACGTCTTGCTGACCTTGGCTGTGAAGTTTCTTTAGAAACCAGTGGCGCTTTGGATGTATCTAACGTTGACCCACGTGTTTCAAAAGTATTAGATTTAAAAACCCCAACTTCAGGTGAAGTTGCACGAAATTTGCTTTCAAATCTAGACCATTTAACCCAGCACGACCAAATCAAGTTTGTTATTTGTAACCGTGAGGATTATGAGTGGTCAAAGCAGCAAGTTGAAGACTACAAACTCAATGAAAAAGTCAGCACAGTATGGTTCTCTCCTGCTTTTGCCGTTGAGAAAGGTGCTGCTCGTTTACCTCAACTTGCACGTGACTTAGCGCAATGGATATTAGAAGACCATCTCCCTGTTTGCTTCCAACTCCAACTCCACAAGTTGCTTTGGAATGACGAAACTGGTCGTTAATACATTGCCTATTCATCTTTAATTTATATTTGGAGAAATTTGTATGCGCCCTCGTGCCATAGTTTTGTTATCTGGCGGTTTAGACTCAACAACTTGTTTAGCATGGGCACAAGCACAGTATGACTGTACAGCGCTCAGCTTTATGTATGGTCAACGCTCAACTACCGAGCTGGACGCTGCACGTGAACTGACGAAAAAAGCAGGTGTAGAACATCGTGTTATTAATATCGACTTAGGTAATTTGGGCGGTTCTGCGTTAACAGACCATAGCATTGATGTTCCAGATCATGAACAAGTCGGTATTCCTGTAACTTATGTTCCAGCACGTAACACAATTTTCTTGTCTTATGCATTAGCAGCAGCAGAAGTTTTAGATGCTGAAGCCATTGTGATTGGTATTAATGCTGTTGATTATTCAGGGTATCCAGACTGTCGCCCTGAATTTATTGAAGCATTTGCCAATATGGCTCGCCTTGCAACCAAGGTTGGCGTTGAAGGAAAACCTCTTAAATTTGAAACACCTCTGTTACATTTATCCAAAGCAAATATCATTCGCTTAGGTATAGAACATGGCGTAGACTATAGTCAAACGGTGTCTTGCTACCAAGCAGATGACCAAGGACGTGCTTGTGGGAAATGCGACAGCTGTCGCCTTCGTAAAGAAGGTTTTGCAGATGCTGGCGTGGCAGACCCAACACGTTATATACCGTAACGATAAGGTACAGTTTATGAAAAATTTAAAATCAAACATTTTGCTTTCTACATTGGTGTCTGCAGTTGCATTGTTCGCTACAGCTTCAAATGCTGCTGAATCGAACAAATTACAAGAAGCGTATAAAAGCAGCAATGTAAAATCGGCATTAATTAATGTTTGTAAAGAAGAAACCGCAAAAAGCAAAAAGCTTAGTGCAGCAGAAGTAAGTAAATACTGTACTTGTGCAGTTGAAGCTGATGGTAAGTTGACCAATGCACAAAAATGGGAAATCCAAAGTGCAATCAACCAAAAGAAAAGTCCGTCTACTTTAGCTTTTGTACAAAAGCAAAATAACGACTTACAAGCATGTTTCGGTCCACAGTTAACAGGTAAATTAAAATCTTTAACTGAAGAAGCAATGAAAGCTGCTCCGAAAAAATAATTCACAGTATGTGAATGAAGCCTGCTCTATGCAGGCTTTTTTATATGTTCAAAATAGATAGAACTTGAAATTATGCTCATCCAATGGAATACAAACGCCCAAGATCGCAAATTTGTTGCATCATATAGTGGCGGTAAAGACAGTAATCTCGCTTTATACAAAGCCATGCAAATGGGTGAACCTGTTGCGTTGATTGTCATGTTAGAAGAGCAAGGTCTGAAGTCACGCTCACATGGGATGTCGCTCGATATTATTCATGCACAGGCAAAAGCAATTGGGCTTCCCATCTACAGTGCCTCTGCAACGTGGCAAGACTATGAAAACCAGTTCATTCAACTGTTAAAAAAAACTCAAGCTCTTGGAGCGAAAACCTTAGTCACAGGTGATATTGATTTAATGGCACATGCCGAATGGAATCAATCCGTTTGTGATAAAACTGAGCTCAGTTTATGTATGCCCCTGTGGCAACGCCCACGTTTAGACATTGTGCATGAGTTTATTCGACTCGGTTTTCAAAGTATCATCGTTACAGTCAACTTAAACTTAGGCATGACAGTTGAGGACTTAGGTCAAGTGCTTAGCCTTAAATATATTGATGCATTGCTTGCAAGAGGCATTGATCCATGTGGCGAAGCGGGTGAATTCCACACTACGGTAATTGATGGCCCCATTTTCAAACATCCACTTTTGGTCATTAAAGGTGATATTCTGTATCACGAAAATTATGCCTTTTTACCACTTGAATTAGAACAACGCGACATTTAAGGATAGAACATGACTGATACCATCCCACTTCCAAATCAGAACTTTCCAGCGACAACAGGTGAAGTGAACTTAACTGAAGTGCCGACTGAATGGCTGATTGTGTACTTTTACCCAAAAGATTCAACACCTGGTTGCACAACTCAAGCCGTTGGTTTTTCATGTTTAAAAGATCAGTTTGATGCCCTGCAAACCACAATTATTGGTATTTCACGTGACTCGGTTAAAGCACATCAGAATTTTACAGAAAAGCAGGCTTTAACCATTAATTTAATTAGCGACAAAGAAGAAGTACTGTGTAAGCACTTTGATGTGATTAAAGAAAAAAATATGTATGGAAAAAAAGTAATGGGTATTGAGCGCTCAACGTTTATTTTTCATGACGGTAAACTAGTGAAAGAATACCGTAAAGTAAAAGCTGCTGGACATGCTGAACAAGTTTTAGAAGACTTAAAAGCATTACAAGCTTAATGTCCATAAGCCCGCAGATGCGGGCTTTGTTTTGTGTGATTTTTTATTTCATAGATTATATTGTACATGTTTTTTATTTCACCAGCAGTGAAATGGCAATCCCCCACATCACCAGTGCAATGATTGCATCGAGGACATTCCACGCTTTCGGATTTGCAAAAATAGGGATAAGCACACGAGCACCATAGCCCAAAGCAAAAAAGAATGACCAAGATGCACACACTGCTCCTAGAGCAAAATACGCAGGCTGTTCAAACTGTGTTGAAATCGAACCCAGTAAAATAACCGTATCTAAATATACATGTGGATTAAGCCAAGTCAGCGCTAAACACAATGAAATAATATTTACCAGCTGATGCTTTTCAATGGAACTTGCCTCTAGGCCTTCCTGTGATTTAAATGCCCGTAGCAAATGTTGAAGTCCATAACAAAATAAAAAAAGCGCCCCTGCCCATTTGGCAAACTGAATAATTTCAGGATAGTGTTGAAGCACTTTCGAAAAGCCAGAAACGCCTAAGACAATTAAAACTGAATCTGACAACGCACAGACAAAACACACCCAAAAAACAAACTGCTTTTTGAGTCCTTGTTTCAGCACAAATGCATTTTGAGCCCCAATGGCAATAATGAGGCTCATACCGACTGCGAACCCTTGTACATATGTACTTAACATTTTGACTTTTCAACTTAATTGATAATGTCAGGATTATCTTTCATTTTTGATTAAATTAAGTATTATTTAGAAAATATCAATATAACTAAAATATTTTTAGTTTTAAGTGAGTCTCGATTATGCTGAATCATAAACAGTGTGATGCATTTTTAGCAGTAG
Organism: Acinetobacter sp. WCHA55; assembly: GCF_002165305.2. NCBI lineage: Bacteria > Pseudomonadati > Pseudomonadota > Gammaproteobacteria > Moraxellales > Moraxellaceae > Acinetobacter > Acinetobacter sp. WCHA55. Next base: position 2,094,433 of record NZ_CP032286.1, read on the forward strand.
CAGAAACAGGAAGTTTTGACCTTGCAGCCGAACACTTATGCATTACCGCCTCTGCTGTCACTTTACGCGTACAAAGCCTAGAAAAAAGCTTGGGGCATTTACTGATTGTGCGGGAAAGACCTTGCCGCCCGACACAAGCAGGTCAATCACTGCTACATTATTTGCAACATAGTCGTCTGTTAGAACAAAGTTTTTTTCAGAACCTCACGGGTCATATGAATACCTCTGCTTTTTATCAAATCAATATTGCAACCAATGCCGACTCCTTAGCCACGTGGCTGTTACCCGTGTTACAGTCAACATTGATTGATGAAAAGATTGTGGTACATTTTCAGGTCGATGACCAATCACAAACTCACCATTTACTTGAAGCTGGTTTAGTGAATGCCTGCGTGACGGATGAATCTCAAGCCATGAAAGGCTGCGTAGCCGAATACATTGGCGATATGAATTATCGTTTTGTCGCCACTCCAACTTTTGTGCAACAATGGTTTAAACAAGGTGTTAACCGAGAGTCTCTCCGTGCTGCTCCAGCCCTAATCTTTAATGCAAAAGATGTGCTCCATACGGCCTATATCCAACAAAAATTCGGACTTAATCCAACTCAATATCCACATCACTTTATTCCGTCTTCCAGCGCATTTTTTGATGCAATTACCTTAGGACTTGGCTATGGCTGGTTACCATACTATCAAGCCAAGTCTTGTTTGGAAGAAGGCTCATTGGTTGAAGTGGATCCTCAGCTCAATATTGATCAACCTTTGTATTGGCACCATTGGAAACAGCAGTCGGTGCAGTTAAATGTGCTGACAGATATCTTGGTGAAAAAAGCACACACAGAGATGAATGAGCAAAAAGTTAACTCAGAATCCTAAGCCACGCAAGCTATTGCACTTTCCACTGGCCTGATAGTTGAATATTCACTTTTTCACCTACACCACCAATGGTTTTTTTCATACCGAAATCACTGCGGTTAATCACGGCAGATGATTGAACGTCCAACAAATTAGCATTATTTGCACTCGGTTTTAGCGTGGTACTAAATGTGACAGGCTTGGTGATGCCGCGAAGTGTTAAGTTTCCGACAATCTTATATTGACCGCCACCCAAATCTTTAAAACTGGTACTTTTAAAATTAGCGGTTTTGTACTTAGATGCATAAAACAAATCTTCACCCAAAATCATATTTTTCAGTGAAGGCTTGCTCAAGCTTAGGCTATTTACATCCATAATAAAATTCGTTGAAGCATGCTGTGGTGCTTTGGCATCAAACTGCATGCTGGATTGCACCCGATTAAACTTAGCTCTTACAACAGTTACACCCAAGGATTTAATTTCAAAGCCTACATTACTCTGAGGTGTCAATGTCCATGACTGGGCTTGCACTTGAGTGCTGATTGCAAATGTTACACCTGCAATCAGCAAAGCATTTTTAATGACCACATGAATTGCAACCTGTTTCGTCTGTTGTTCTCTATCCATTGAACTCGATCCTCGTCGAAATATTTTTATTCGACTGAGAACCTTAGTCTAAATTGGATGTGTCCTGAGTTAAAAATTTGTGTTGCAACTGTTTATAAATTTCACTTTGTTGGAATTTATGTAAAAAATCACTCGTCCCTAAAGGAAACGCTTGTTCTAAAATTTCCCCACGATAATAAGCTTCACGAACGGGTGTTGCAGACATCGCATCTTGTAGGCTATCAAGCTCAACCATTTGCCACTCAGGAAAAAGCTGTAAATAATACGAGGAATCATCTTTAAAATGGCCAATCAGTCCAACCTTAGCCTCAGGTGTGACTACATGATTCACTAATTTTTTTACCAATTGCACCCATTTAACATCATTATAAACATCAACTACATGTACAAAGTGAATCCGTTTTTGATGTGCTTCTGAAAAGTTCGATAAAATCATTTCTTCACGTTCAGACGCTAAGAATGGATTTTTCGTATTTCGTTCATTTTGCGCAGACCCTAAAGCCAAAATGACATTTTGACTTTGCTCTAAAGCAATCTTGATGGTTTGCATATGTGCCAAGTGAAATGGCTGGAAGCGACCAATGAATACGAGATAATCAAATGTATATGGCATAAATCTTTTACTTTTTTATGAACTGGTCAGTTGTGTCGATCATAAAATTATGCGACATAATGATCCCATAAAATTAAACCAAACTTTCTAGCAAGGATAGTACGATGACACTGAGCTGTATTCAACAACCTCATCAACATTTGAATGCAAAATTAGACAATGGCGTACTGACATTAGCCATTCACCGTCCTGAAGCAAAGAATGCGTTGTATGGCGAACTTTATTTATGGATCGCGAAAGCTTTAGATGAAGCTGATCTAGACAATAGCGTTCGTGCTGTCATTCTACGTGGTGAAGATGCGGACTTTACCGCAGGCAACGACATGCAAGATTTCATGAAATCTGCGGCGCAAAAAGGTCAAGCCCCTGCAGCAGAAGGTCCTCCATTTATTTTACTTAAATCTGCGGCAAAGTTTTCTAAACCGTTAATTGCTGCTGTACGTGGCGTGGCAATTGGTATTGGGGTAACGATCTTATTACATTGTGATTTGGTTTATAGCGACAACACTGCCCTATTCCAAATTCCATTTGTCAGCCTTGGCTTATCACCTGAAGGAGCTTCAAGCAAATTATTGGTAGAACAAGCAGGCTACCACAAAGCTGCAGAATTACTGCTGACCGCTCAGAAGTTTGACAGTGCAACTGCGGTTTCTGCAAACCTTGTGAACAGTATTGAAGATGATGTATATGCAGTAGCAGCTAAAAAAGCAGCACAATTGTCTGCTTTACCTTTAGCATCCTTGGTTAAGTCTAAAGGCCTGATGAAACATAATGTGAATGAAATTGTGGCTTGGATTGATCACGAAGCTGAAATTTTTATGGATCGCGTTGGTTCGCCTGAAATGATGGAAGCAGTATCAGCATTTATGCAAAAACGTAAACCTGATTTCACCCAGTTCAACTAATCTTTGATAGTTGAATGACGAAAACCACTGTGTTTAACATTACACAGTGGTTTTTTTATTTTCCGTCCCAACATATGTAAAAACCATTCGGAAAACTGCTTATGTCGAACACTACAGAAAAAAAACGCTATTTTGAGCCTGCGCCACAAGATATTGATGTTGAGAATTTTAAAAAAGTCATCCAGAGCCGTCGTTCGGTTCGCAAATTCACCAAGAAAGAGATTCCATCTGAAGTACTTGATGACTGTTTAGATTTGGCACTGCTTGCACCAAACTCATCTAATCTACAGCCTTGGACTTTTTATGTGGTGCAGAACCCAACTAAGAAAAATCAACTGGTCAAAGCTTGCCTAAATCAACTTGCAGCAAAAACAGCATCAGAACTGATCGTGCGTGTCGCACGTACAGACCGTAATGATGAAATGGCAAAACGCAACATTACAGAGTTCCCTTTTCCTGAAGCACCTGCGGCTGTACAGAAATATTATAAGTTCATTCCTTATAACTATAAGACAGGTTACTTAAATACACTTGGTAACTTTAAGAAAGTTGCTTTCAAAATTGCACGTAGCTTAGATAAACAATTGCCTGTAACCGCGTTTAATCAAGCCGATGCTAAACTTTGGGCAAGTAAAACCACAGCTTTAGCTTGTGAGAACCTAGTTTTAGCTTTACGTGCCTATGGTTTTGATAGTTGTATGATGGAAGGTTTTGATGAGCCTTTGGTTCGTAAAATTTTGAATCTAAACGAGCAGCAATATCCTGTGATGGTGATTGGTGCAGGTGAGCGTGCGACCGACGGGGTGTTTTTCCCACAGTATCGTTTTGATCGTGAGTTATTTATTCAGAAGGTTTAATATTAGTTTTCTCAATGGAATCTTTTCATTAAAGTTTTAATTTCAGGATTAACCTTCGGTTCGACCTACTTTTCTTTCGGGAAAAGTAGACAAAACCATTGTCATTCGCAAAACTCGTTCTATTCCGTCGTTTATCAATTTAGTCGCAGAAACTTTATCTGATAAATTAAGTCCTGCCTCAAACAGTTGCGAATGCCGTTAACGTGTATCAAATATATTTTTAGGTTCATCATTAAAGTACATCGACCATCTGAGTAAACTCAAAAGCGGGTTCTTCATAGGGATGACTTAATTTTAAAGCCTTTGCCACAGCAGAAGCTTTTTCCTCTGGAACAATGGTTTCCACCCGCCACTCTGGAATTTGTTCCAAAGCATCCAACTCACCTATAAATGGATTTGCGTCTTTTACAGGTTTAAACTGGCCTGTGCCGAGAACCTGCCATGCACAGTGTTCATAATTCCCGATACCACCTGCCCCTGCTTCAAAAATCGCAAGTTTGGTAGATTCAAGGTGAGATTCGGGAACATAGTAGATGAGTTTGAGCATAGCGCTTTAATGTATATTTTCTTAATATCGAATCAATCATATTGATCGACTTTACCTATGTCTAATAAAAATATTGCCCGTGAACTTGCTTTAACAACAGCTGAGAACCTAGCAGATGAAATTATCTTTAAAACAGCCACTACTCTGCTAGAAGACACAATTAAATCTATCCCTTTTGCATCTTTAATTACAGGTTCAATTGAAAGCTATACTAAATTTCGAACTTTGAAAGAACAAAAACAATTATTAGCTTTTATTCAAGAGGCTGAAAATATAAACGTTGGATTTATCGAAAAGTTTTTTAAAGACAAAGACAATTTAGAATTAGGCATTGAAATTTTAGGAATACTTGATCAAACCTACCTAGAAAAACAAGCAAGAATGATAGGGCGAGCGACATTTCTTTTTAAAGGACTCGAAACCTCAAAGCAAGAATTTGATAAATATATGTATATTATTACTAAGCTCAATAATTATTTAATCACATTAATCGAAAATTTATATACCGAGTTCAGCGTAAATTCTTCTGAAAAAATAATTAGCATTCCATTACCAAATATGGATCTCATCAGCTTTGGATTTGTTAAAAAATTATCTAATGGTTCATGGTTTGCAGAAGCTCAAAATTCATCTCATGATGATTATGAAGTTCATGATGATTTTATATATTTTTACGAAAACATTTTCAAAGACTAAATTCAATTACATTACTAGCGACATGGATGCCACCCGTCAGACTGTGAAGCAAAACCGCTCCATCAGCCTGACCAAGTATTTTTATTCCCTTGCAGAAATAGATTCTTTCTGTTTCAAAAGTAATATCTTAAAAAAACCGCCTCACGGCGGTTTCTTCATTCTCAAAATCACATCTGCAACGTATAACCCAAAATCAAAAAGATCAATTGCAAGCTCAAAATCACAGCAAACAACTTCCATCCTTTTTTACGCAATGCAGACTTATCGACTGCTTCGTATGTAACTGTTTTAATCATGTCATCACCTCATACATGAGTGTTGATACTGAAATTGTTTAGTGATCCATCTTTCTTCTATTTTGCATGATATTTGTGCATTTATTACACAATATCACTTTCACACAAATATAAAAGCAAAATCTAAACCAACATCAGCGGGAGAAATAAAAAATTAAAAAACAAAAAAGACGTTTCAATAAAAAAGCCACCCGAAGGTGGCTTTCAAAACACTGACTTCAGATTAACCAATGAACTTACGTGCATTGCGGAACATACGCAACCATGCACCGTCTTCAGTCCACTCTTCTGGCTTCCATGAATGCTGTACAGCACGGAAGTTACGTTCAGGGTGCGGCATCATAATCGTTGCACGACCATCTTTCGATGTAACACCTGAAATCGCTTCTGGTGAACCATTCGGGTTCATTGGATAGTGCTGAGTTGGATTCCCTTGACTATCAACATAACGCAAGATCACTTGATGACCTGTATTTAATGCAGCCAAGTTATCCGCGCTTGTCACCACACGACCTTCACCATGTGCAACTGCGATCGGCAGGATTGAACCTTCCATACCTTCTAACAATACAGAGTTCGATTTTTCAACACGAACGTTAACTGCACGTGCTTCAAACATCTCAGAAGTGTTGCGATGGAAACGCGGCCAAGCTTCAGCCCCCGGAATCAGTGGAGCCAATTGCGACAACATTTGACAGCCGTTACAAATACCAAGAGAGAACGTTTCGTCACGGTTGAAGAATTTTTCAAATTGGTCGCGAAGTTTCGGGTTGAACAAAACTGATTTCGCCCAGCCACCACCCGCACCCATGACATCACCGTAAGAGAAACCACCACACGCCACAAGACCTTCAAAGTCATCTAGGCTGATACGACCTGCAAGTAAGTCGCTCATGTGCACATCTACAGTGTTAAAACCAACTTTGTCGAATGCCGCAGCCATTTCAACATGACCATTTACGCCTTGTTCACGTAAGATCACCATGTTTGGACGACGTTCGTTGATATACGGTGCTTCAATTGGCTCATTCAAATCAAATGTAGGTTTTGCAATAATACCTGCATGTGATTTGTCCGTGATCAATGCAAATTCTTGATCCGCTGTTTCCACATTATCACGTAGACGTTGAATCTGATGTGACACTTCAGTCCACGCCACTTGCAAGTCTGCACGTTCAAGCACTAATCCATTTACAGTCAACTGATCAGTATTGTTTACCGTACCAATCACCGCAATTGCATCACGTAATGTAGATGCCGCAACTTCGTCTGCAAGTGTTGCCCAATCAGATGCGCTGATTTGAAGCACTGCACCAATTTCTTCTGCAAATAGACTTTCAGTTGATTGATCTTCTAAAGCCACACCGAGACGTGCTGCAAACATCATTTCCGCAACAGTTGCAAGCAAACCACCATCACCGATGTCGTGGTAAGCCTTAATTAAGCCACGGTTGTTCCAATCTTGAACCAAGGCAAAGAAAGCTTTGAAGTCATCAAAACTATCCACATCAGGTGTCACTGAACCAATCGCTTTATAAACCTGAGCAAGGATCGAACCACCTAGACGGAACTGACCTTTCGAAAGATCAATACGAACCAGTACTGATTCTTCATTTTTCAATTCAGGTGTTAAGGTTTTACGCACATCAGTCACAGGAGCAAAGGCTGTGATTACCCCTGACATCGGTGAAGTTACTGACTTATCTTCGCCTTCATCATTCCAAGTAGTACGCATTGACAATGAATCTTTGCCCACTGGAATTGCAATACCGAGTGCAGGACACATTTCCATACCGATGGCTTTTACACCTTCGAATAAAGCTTGGTCTTCACCTTTTTGCCCTGCCGCCGCCATCCAGTTTGCAGACAATTTAATGTCACTGATCTGGTCGATTTTTGCAGACATAATATTTGAGATCGACTCTGCAACCGATAAACGTGCAGATGCCGCAGGATTTAACAATGCAACAGGTGGACGTTCGCCCATCGCCATTGCTTCACCTGTGTAACCTTGTAAGCTTGTTGTCGTCACTGCTGCATCTGCAACAGGAACCTGCCAACGACCTACAAACTGATCACGTGCAACCATACCTGTAATTGAACGGTCACCAATGGTGATCAGGAATGATTTCGATGCAACCGTTGGGTTTTTAAGTACACGGTAAATCGCATCTTTCAAATCTGTGACTTTAGATGCATCAAAGTCATCGCCTTGACGTTCAATCGTTTCATACGAACGGCTCATACGAGGTGTACCACCTAGCATGACTTGCATTGGCATATCCACGGCTTTGTTATCAAACAATGGATCGTTCACTGTCAATTGACGCGCTTCAGTTGCTTCACCTAAAACAGCAAACGGACAACGTTCACGTGCACAGATTGATTCAAATAATTCTAAAGAACTTGGTCGAATCGCCAACACATAACGTTCTTGCGCTTCGTTTGACCAGATCTCCATTGGAGACATGCCTGGCTCAAGCGATGGGATCTTACGCAAATCAAGAATTGCACCCAGTTCGTGGTCATTCACCAGTTCAGGCATTGCATTTGAAACACCACCTGCACCCACGTCATGCACAGACACGATTGGGTTGAAGTCTTCCATACGCCAGCATGCATCAATCACTTCTTGGCAACGACGTTCCATTTCAGGGTTTTCACGTTGTACAGAAGCGAAGTCGAGGTTTTCACCCAGTTTACCACTGTCCACAGAAGATGCCGCACCGCCACCAAGGCCGATCAGCATTGCAGGGCCACCAAGAACGATCAGTAAATCACCCGGTTGAATCGCATCTTTTTCCACGTGGTCTGGACGGATATTACCGTAACCACCCGCAATCATAATTGGCTTATGGAAGCCTTTCACATCGCCATTCACGTTTTGTTCAAAAGTACGGAAGTAACCGTTTAACGCAGGGCGACCAAACTCGTTGTTGAACGCAGCACCACCCAATGGACCTTCAATCATGATTTGAAGTGGCGATGCCATACGAGATGGTTTACCGTAGTTTTCTTCCCAAGGCTGTTCAAAACCCGGAATATTTAAGTTTGAAACCGTAAAGCCTGTTAAACCTGCTTTTGGTTTACCACCACGACCTGTTGCGCCTTCATCACGAATTTCACCGCCCGAACCGGTCGCAGCGCCCGCAAATGGCGCAATCGCTGTTGGGTGGTTATGCGTTTCCACTTTCATGAGGATGTGAGCAGCTTGGCTCTTGTATTTATAAACGTGGTGACCCGTCGCTTCATCTTTCTTCGGATAGAAACGCTGAGTATCAAAACCAACAATCACCGAAGCATTGTCTTTATATGCTGACAATACATCTGTCGGTGATTCTTTATAAGTATTTTTAATCATTTGGAACAATGACAATGGCTGTTTTTCACCATCAATTGTCCATTCAGAACCAAAGATTTTATGACGACAGTGCTCAGAGTTTGCCTGAGCAAACATCATCAGTTCGATATCGTGTGGATTACGGCCGAGCTTGTTAAAAGCAGCAACTAAATAATCAATTTCTTCATCAGAGAGTGCAAAACCAAACTCAGAGTTCGCCTTCACTAAAGCGTCTTTACCCTGACCTAAGATGTCAATTGCATTTAAAGGCTTTGGTGCTGTTTCAGAGAACAAAGCAACCGCGTCTTCAATTTGATTGAACACACTTTCAGTCATACGGTCATGCAAAACTTGTTTTACTGCATCCGATACTTCAGAAATACCCTTTAAAGTAAATAAAACACCGCGTTCTAAGCGGTGTATCGGGGTGTTACAGTTTGCAAAAATATCCGTTGCCTTTGATGACCACGGCGAAATTGTACCTACACGTGGCGTCACAAGGACTTGAACTTCATCATTTGTCGCTTGGCGAACTTGGAAAGTTGCACCATCATTTAATAGCTGTAAAGCAGATTGCTGTTGTTGCTCGTCGAGCGCTTGGTCGAAAAGGTAAACCCATTGGCTTTCTATTGATTGAACAGAACTGATAGACGATAAACGTGTTAAAAGTTGTGTTTGCTTAAAAGAAGAGTGTGCAGGTGCACCGGCAACGATAAACATGCTGTTTTTGGCTCCACGGGCAGGTCTAGACAACCTACCTCAATGTGACTTGAAGAGAGCGCATATTCTACTGTGTATTGCCAAAATCAGCTAGTCGTCTACGACTTAAAAAAGTGAGATTTCTTTGTTTTAAAAGATCAATTTACTTTGACTTTAAAAATCAAACATGATTAGTAACAAATGTTTTAAGGGATAAATTTCAAAGATGCCCGAGTTTTAGGCTTTGATTCGATTTTAAAAACCATTGTCAATTGATACTCAAGTTACAAATAAAGAAGTTGATAGCCTCCTTGAGAACAAACAGGACTGCTTTAAGATGCTCTATTGATGAAAATTTAATACCGCATAAATTAAAAGACAACTTATGTCGCAGCCCTCTAGAGCTCGTCACACTTTTTTGGCATGATGAAGCCAAACAATCACTGAATAACGATAAATGATGCAAATGCGTTGGTTAGAACTGCTCTCAACAGTTCGTATTGGAAGTAAAAAACAAAATACCGAATTGGCACGTAGCCCATTTCACAAAGATTATGACCGAATTATTTTTTCCCAAAGCTTTCGCCAACTGAACCGAAAAACCCAAGTCCATCCACTGACTCAACACGATGGCATTCATACTCGTTTAACCCATTCACTCGAAGTCTCCTGCATTGGGCGCTCGCTCGGCATGCTCGCAGCGGAAAAAATCAAAGACGAACTACCAATGTGGATTTCCCCTGCCGATGTTGGAGCCATTATTCAAGCGGCTTGTTTAGCACATGATATTGGCAACCCACCGTTTGGTCATGCAGGTGAATATGCCATTCGTGAATGGTTTGATGATGCATCACATGGCAACTTTTTAGAGAAACTTTCAGTAGAGGAACAAGCCGATGTGCGTCAGTTTGAAGGCAATGCCCAAGGTCTGCGTCTACTGACTAAAATTGACTATCATCCTAATGATGGTGGCATGCGTCTAACCTATGCAACGTTGGGAGCTTACTTAAAATATCCATGGCTATCGAAAACTATCGAATCACAAGGCGATACCCCCGCCAGTAAACGTGCCAAATTTGGCTGCTATCAGGCAGAAAAAGAAATCCTGCAACAAATCGCAGAGCAACTCGGACTGATTCAACTGGGTGAATATCATTATTGTCGCCATCCGCTGACTTATTTACTTGAAGCAGCAGATGATATTTGCTACGCCCTGATTGACCTTGAAGATGGCATCATTTTAAACATGTTGTCTTATGAAGAAGTTGAACCAATTTTTTTAAGCTTGCTTGGTGAATATAGTGCACCAGTAGAACTCTCTATGCCAGATACCACGTGGCAGCAAAAAATTGCAGCGTTACGCGGACGGGTAATGAAACGTCTGGTTGAAGAAGTCACATCTGCTTTTGCCAAGCATCATTTTGAAATTTTAAGTGGACAACTGGCTGGCAGTTTATTGCAATACTGTGCTGCTGATATTGAGTTAGGCATTAATCGTGCTAAGGATTTAGCTCGCGATAAAATATTTGAACACCCGCAAAAAGCTGGTTTGGAAATTATTGCTCATCAAAGTTTGCAAAATATTTTAGATGCCTTTATTCCGCTCACTACACCGCATAAAACCTTAAGTTTTAAAGAGCAGCGCTTAATGGCCATTTTATGTCGTTCTGGTGCACACTTTGGCAGTAACCATTATGAAAATATCATGCAGGTCTTAGATATTATTTCTAAGTTTTCAGATCACCAAGCGTATAACTTGTCTCAAGAGTTACAAGGCAATAAAGCTGGATTGATTTAAACTTGTCATCAGCATCCAATTTGATGATAAAGCCATCAATCCGAGCTCAATTTTTCGTGAGTCTTTTGCCTTTCTGCGCAATGCTCACTACTATGCAACCATTGATAAAAAAGTGAATCACACAACATGATCGGATGTCTTATTGGTGAAGTCTTCGCACTAGAAGCACCCACCGTACTTTTAAATGTAAATGGTGTCGGTTATGAAATTGATACACCACTGACGACCTTTTGCCAACTACAAAAAGGGCAGAAAATTACCCTATGGACGCACCTTGCCGTGCGTGAAGATGCTCAATTGCTTTATGGTTTTTTACATCAACAGGAAAAACTGATTTTTCGCACCCTGCTCAAAGTGAACGGTGTCGGTCCAAAAATGGCTTTGGGTATTCTTTCCACCCTCAGTGTAGACATGCTGATTCATACCGTTGAACATGAAGACATCAACACCTTGGTTAAAGTCCCTGGTGTCGGTAAGAAAACCGCTGAACGCCTGATGATTGAACTGCGCGATCGCTTTAAAGCGATGTCTTCAGGCACAGCGCCAAGCAACTCAACCGTTGAACAAATCCAGTTCACAGGCAACTCTGCCGTTGCAGAAGCCGAAGCTGCATTGCAGTCTTTAGGGTACAAACCTCTAGAAGCACAAAAATTGGTGAATGCAGCCAAAGGTGATTTCACTGAAGCAAGTGACATCATCCGTGCAGCACTCAAGTCGATGAATAAATAACAATGTCCAATAATTTTGGATACACGCAGGCGACATGGATGTCGCCGTTAAACTGTGCTACAAGGATGTAGCATCAGTTTAACAAATGGGTTTTGTCACTTTTGCCCAGTCAAAAGTGAAATTGCCTACACAAAGGCATAAAAACCTAAAAGATTTTTGAGGCTGTGAGTTAATCCACCTCGAATGACTGTAAAGAGATAGATTTAACCCATATGCAAGACCGTCTCATCGGTGGTTCCGAAAAACCCGAAGATCATATTGATCGTGCCATTCGTCCAACTTCACTCGATGACTATATTGGTCAGCCTGTCGTCCGTGAACAAATGGAAATCTTTATTGGTGCAGCCCGTGGACGTGCGGAAGCACTGGATCATACCCTGATTTTCGGCCCACCCGGTTTGGGAAAAACCACACTCGCGAATATTATTGCGCGTGAAATGGGGGGAAATTTAAAGTCAACTTCAGGACCGGTGTTAGAACGTGCCGGTGATTTGGCTGCCATGCTGACCAACCTAGAAGAAGGCGATGTACTGTTTATTGACGAAATTCACCGTCTTTCCCCTGTAATCGAAGAAATTCTATATCCTGCCATGGAGGACTACCAACTCGATATCATGATTGGTGAAGGTCCTGCTGCTCGTTCCATTAAATTGGATTTACCACCATTTACTTTGGTGGCTGCAACGACGCGTGCGGGCCTACTGACGTCACCCCTTCGTGACCGTTTTGGCATTGTGCAGCGACTGGAGTTTTATTCAGTTCAAGATTTGACCCATATTGTTACCCGCTCTGCCAATTTAATGGATGTGCCGATTACGCATGAAGGCTCGGCAGAAATTGCCCGTCGCTCGCGTGGTACACCCCGTATTGCCAACCGACTCTTACGTCGCGTACGTGACTATGCACAAGTGAAAGGTACAGGCGAAGTGACACAAGACATGGCACAGCGCGCCTTGGATATGCTAAAGGTCGATAAAGATGGTTTAGATACCTTAGACCGTCGCTATCTAAGTATGCTGCTTGAACGTTTTGATGGTGGACCTGCCGGTGTAGAAGCCCTAGCCGCAGCTATGGCGGAAGACTCAGGTACTTTGGAAGATGTCATTGAACCTTACTTAATTCAGCAAGGTTACGTCATGCGTACTGCGCGTGGACGGATTGCCACCAATATGGCGTATTTGCAGTTTGGAATGACACCGCCCGAACCAAAAGAAAAATGATTTTTAAGGGAGATTTATTCTCCCTTTTTCATTTTCTCTAATCTCAGTTTTGAGGAAAGGCTTGATTTAAATTGCTGAATATTCAAGATGACTGATATTCCCTTTTATACCTTTAAATCCATTAAATATACCTATATGGTTTTTGCCTTCTTGAATTACGAATGGCATGTTTTACAGCTCAAATAATTATAGTTCACAAGGCTGTGTATTTCATGAAACGCTTTCCATTATCCTATTTTTTTGCCTCGCTTTTATTGGCTAGTCCATTGAGTTTTGCCGATTGGATTGATACAGCTGTCGAAAAGAATGAAACACGGACTATTCAGCTACGCCAGAACATTCACCAACATCCTGAGCTAGGCAATATGGAAGTGAATACATCTAAACTGGTTCAAATGGAACTTAAGTCCTATGGCATAGAGGTTAAAACTGGCTTTGCAAAAACTGGAGTACCCTAAGTTCGCAAATCAGATACAGAGCAAATGGAAGCTGCAAAATGAAAAACGCTAATTAAAATCCTATGAAAAAGGTGATCACTCAGGATCACCTTTTGATTATGTATATGGTCTAAACCATCGACCAATTCTATTCTGATCCTCATCATCGACGCTGCAAAAAGCTAAAGCTCCCTCACTTCTTACACCAACATCAACTCACACGCTCTAGAACTAGGAATTAATCAAGCGCAATATCTGAAAGGTAACATTCAATCTGCAAATATTGAGTTTCATACAGAGGATTTACAGGAAATAGCGTACATCTTGTCTTCAATTGAGATTGAACATTAGCGATTATCCAAAGAGCTATTAGCACTTGAGAGTCAGTAATTTTGCTCATCAATAAGTAATAAAAGTAGCCCTTTTCATCACATTGAATGTTGATCGACCAATGACTACTTTCAGAAATATTCTTTATTCGAGCTATTCTTAATATCAAAACTTAAATGCATATTGGATGCGATATCAGAATAAGAATTCAGATTTGTGGTGTTATAACTGCTCTAATCACCTAAGCGAGAAACAAAAGTCATTCATTTGCGAACGACTTCTAATATATCTCCTAGATGATTAAAGCAGAACAATCAAACTAAAACTTACCGTTTAGCAACAATTATGCTTCCCAAAAGAGTAACAATATCCATCAAATTATCGCACTCTGGTAATTTCTGGTGGGATATAGTTGCCTGCAAGTACTGATTCTTTTGGACCGTACATTCTTAAAATCATCCAGAATTGGCCGGGCTCACCACTTGGAAGCCAATTGCCCTTTTGCTCTTTTGATAGCGGTTGTTCCTGAACGAAAATATCAATCGAACCGTCGGCATTTTTAACTAATGACGGTGTTCGATCGCCAATCGCATAGCGGTTGATAGGATTGGCTTTTAATTGATTTTCAGGGCGGCTGTAAAGGGTAATTGACCAAAAGTAATTAACGGGCGGAAAATTATTCGCAGAAAAATGGATTTTATATTTTCGACCACTGATAAGTGGTTGGTTTTCATTATCTAAGAATGCAGGAAGATATAATGCTTCCTCCGCTTTATTGGCACCATAGCCCATCATAGCGACAGTTGACGCAAGCAGACGATCACTGCCGTATGAACCTAAAAGCGTGGTAAAACGCCAGCTGTTTAATCCCTTACCTCGCTCCATACCATGCATTGGCACGCGTTGAAAGGCCATTTTTGCGGCTTTTTCTAGTCCTCTTCGTTGAGCGGCAGTTAATTTTTCAGGATCAAAGGTCAAATTCGGGCCAATACCTAATCTGGAGAATTGTTTTACCACTTCTTTATCGGTATCACGCACGCCACCAAATGTCCAGGCACGATTTAAAAGAGTGTAAAAATCAAGTGACTGCCAAATTGGATTATTCAGCTTGGGATTAGGTACTGGTGTTCCCTTCTTGGTTTTAGCGTAAATTGCATTTTTATTCAGCGGCGTGAGGGTAAGGCGCTTTAACATCGCAACGACGGGTTGAATATCTTCGGGTGTTTCTGGCGTAACAACAATTCGTGCTTGTAGAAATACACCATTGGTTGGCGCTTCAAATGTTTCGATAACATTTGGAATTTCACCGTGCCATCCCTTAGGGACATAAGCATAACGACCCGGTTTGGAATGAACGCGAGTGCCAATATAAGCAAATGTATTGAGCGCCCAATCCGTTGCCTGAATGACCATATAGCGATTTGGGATTTCAGGCACGTCAATAATGATAGGTCCCTGACTTAAGTCCAACCATGCAAGACCATAAACCGTATCGTTATTCGGCGTAAAATCGATGGCCGAGTCGGGAGTGGCAAGGTTAGGGTAAATATTGAATTCATTAATCGGTGCATTTAATGGCGCTTCTGGATGAGTATCCTTTTCCATCAAAATTTGCGAGCGGGCGTATACCACACCCGTCGTATACGCCTCATAGCCTAATGCTAAGGCTTCAGCTTCGGCTACGTCATCGTCCATGGGAAGAGGCAAGTTAACAACACAAGAGGCTTGATTGACGCCACTTATCAGCAGCAAACATCCCAGCTTATTTCTAAGGTTGGCGCTACTAATTAAAACAATAATGAGCAATATCAATAAAATACTGCCTATCATAGCTAAACGCTTAACTATGCTGTTTTTTATAAGATTCATTATATTCCTTTAAATATCATCCAGCTTAAATGGCATAATCAGCAGCAAGTTTTATCTCAATAAAGGCCCCAAACCCATACTGATTGCTGCAAATAATGCTTTTACTGGCAAGAAGCTTCCCTGTTTAAGTGTTCCATTTAGCACTATCGCCAACTGGCTCCATCACTTATACAAAAACTGACGATCGCGATACTACCATTTATTTAACTTAATTAGCGCGCAAGGATCTATATAAATTGGCCAAAGCAAATGGAAGCTGAAAAATGAAAAGCTAATTAAAATCATGTGATAAAGGTGATCATTCGAAATCACCTTTTGATTATTTATATGATGTAAACCATCGAGCAATTCTCTTTTGGTCCTCATCATTGGCATCGCAAAAACTAAAGCTCCCTCACTTCTTCCACCAACATCAACTCACATGCTCCATCACCCGTATCTTCGCGACTGAGTGAGCTGCGCCACGTCCAGCCATCGGTTGCTTTAACTTCAACCAAATGCCCTTTCAGATAGATCAGATCATCCTCATCAATCTTTGCCAACTGTTTGGCAACAGTGCTATTGGCTGGAATTAAATGTGTATTGGCACTCTGCGTTTCAATGTCATGTCGAGGAATGGGTGGCTGATTCTCATAACGCCAGTAATACCAGCGATTGCTTTGGCGTATTGAAAGCTGTTTATAGACGGCAGGATCAGCCATCGCGCCCCACCCCAAAGCGAAATCGACAGGACTGATTTCAGCTTCACGTCCCGAATGGTAATCTTCCCGTGATAAAACCCGAAATTGCCCTTCATAGTTCGCAAGATTGGTCATGGTATAACCATTAAAGGTTTGCACATCTGTACTAATACGTTGATAGTCCTGAGCACTCTCAACATTGGTGCTAGGTTTCCACCAATAAAAAATGCCTAATACAATGACAATAATCCAAATTAAATAAGCACGGCGACTCATCTTTCCCCCAATCTTTCAAACTGAAATTCACATTTTTAATTCTTTATTCTATCCCCCATCAGTTTTCAGATTGAAATCTTGTGCCATTGGACGGTCATCTCAAACTGCTAAACTTCAAGGCATTAACAGCCCTTAACTTAGACCAAGAATCACTGCAATTCCTCCCTGCAGTTTTAAATCATCTTGGACTTTGCAACACAACATTAAATCTAGACATGGAACACTATCATGGCGAATAAGTTCGAATTTCAGATTCGTGTATATATTGAAGACACTGACGCAGGTGGTATTGTCTATCATGCCAACCATATTCGCTTTATGGAACGTACCCGCACCGAATGGTTACGTGCCTCTGGTGTAGACCATTACTGGCACCAAAAAGACTACAACTTCGTGGTGCATAAAATTAATGTCAAATATCAACGTCCAATCCTCATGGATGACTTAATTACTGTTACAGCAAGTGTAGTTTCGTGTAAAGCTACGTCATTTGTATTGCAACAAAATATTTATCGTGGTGAAATCTTGTTGGCATCTGGCGAAGTTGAATTGGCGTGTATTAGCGCTGAAATGCGACCACGTCGTTTGCCAGATGAAATTCGCGATCTAATTCGTAAAGAGTTAGAACAAATCTAAAAAATCTCGGCTCCTGTGTAACTATGGCAAATCAATTAGAATCCACACTTCACGTTTCAGACCTCATTTTACAAGCAAGCCCAGTCGTACAATTGGTAATGCTGGCTTTACTTTTGGCCTCGCTGTTTAGCTGGTATCTGATTGCCAAGTTACACATGAGTTATAAAAAAGCACAGGCAGACGATGACCATTTCCAAAAAATCTTTTGGTCTGGTGCCGAACTCAATACGCTGTATAACAATGCTCAACTTAACTCCAAACGTGTCGGCCTTGAGGATATTTTTTATCAAGGTTTAGGCGAGTTTTTAAAACTAAAAAAACGCAATGCTGCTCCAGCACAAACCATTGAAGGTACAGAACGTATTTTACGTGTAGGGCTAAGTCGTGACCAAAGCCAACTTGAACAAGGCTTAGGCGCTTTGGCCAGCATTGGTTCTGTTGCCCCTTATGTCGGTTTATTTGGTACTGTTTGGGGCATCATGAATGCGTTCATTGGTTTAGCTGACGTAGATCAAGTCACCCTTGCAACAGTTGCACCAGGTATTGCTGAAGCTCTTATTGCTACAGCGATTGGTTTATTTGCAGCGATTCCTGCGGTATTGGCATTTAACCATTACACTGGAAAAGGTGAAACAGTTTACTCTGATCGTGCTTTATTTGCAGAAGAAATGGTGGCGCTATTACAACGTCAGTCTTTGGGTGAAACTAAGGAACATGACTGATGGCAATTCAACGTTCAGGACGCTTCGAGCGCATTAAGAAACCACTAAAAAGTGAGATGAACGTCGTCCCATATATTGACGTCATGCTCGTATTATTAGTGATTTTTATGGTCACCGCCCCCATGATTACCAGCGGCATCAATGTCGATCTTCCTCAGGCCAATGGCAACCCTATTGAATCAAAAGATGCACCTGCAATGGTCAGCTTAGATAAAGAAGGTCGCTATTTCCTTAAATATAAAACACATAGTTCTGCTGAACCTTTGGCTTTATCCGAATTGACGTCTATTTTAAGTGAAGCACAGCAACAAGCTCAGGCTGAAAATAAAACTTTAACCGTGGTTGTGGAGGGTGAACAGACACGCTCTTATGGCGAAGTCATGTCACTCATGAACAGCCTACAAGAAGCGGGTCTCAGCCAAGTTGGATTACTCACAGAGCCATTAAAGTAATTTATGAAAGATTTAAAAAAGCCACCTTTTAAACAAAAAGCCATCGCGCTTGGATTTACCTTTGGTGTCCATGTGATTGCTGTTGTTGGCTTACTTTATCTTGGTATGAGTAAACCACCAGAGCCACCGAAGCAAATTAGAACTGTGCTCATCAAACCTGAGGACTTAAAGCCTGTTACGCTTGAAGAAACAGAGTTTACTGAAACAGCACACGAAAATGTCGCTAAAGAAATCACACAAACGGCTCCGCCCGCTGTAGAGCCTGCACCTGTTATCCCATCAGCATCACCTATAACACCCGTTGTGCCAAAAGTCGATGCTCAAAAAGCAGCAGTGGATGCCAAAGCCGCTGAAGCGGCAGCACGTAAAGCTGAACTACAACAGCAGATTCAAGCACGTGCAAAGGCTGAAGCTGAAAAACTACAAGCTCAGCAAGAACGTGCTGCTACCCGTGCAGCGGAGCAAGCTAAAAATGCTGAGAAAGCCAAAGCAGATGCAGCCGCGAAAGCCGAAGCAGACGCCAAACGCCGAGAAAACTTAGAAGCCTTAAAAAAAGCAGAGGCAGTACAAAAAGCGAAGCTAGAGGCACAAAAGAAAGCGGATCTCGCTAAAAAGCAGCAGCAAATTACTGATGCCAATAAAGCTAAAGCTACGGCGGATGCAAAGGCTAAAGCGGATGCAGATAAAGCCAAGGCTGCCGCTGATGCAAAACGTA
Source organism: Acinetobacter sp. WCHA55 (assembly GCF_002165305.2). Classification (NCBI taxonomy): domain Bacteria; kingdom Pseudomonadati; phylum Pseudomonadota; class Gammaproteobacteria; order Moraxellales; family Moraxellaceae; genus Acinetobacter; species Acinetobacter sp. WCHA55. The sequence continues at coordinate 2,113,732 of NZ_CP032286.1, forward strand.
AAGCCGATGCGGACAAAGCAAAAGCCGCCGCTGATGCGAAGGCCAAAGCAGATGCCGATAAAGCCAAGGCAAATGCCGATGCCAAAGCTAAAGCAGATGCAGCGAAAATCAAAGCTGACGCTGATGCAAAAGCCAAAGCAGATGCAGAAAAAGCCAAGGCTGCCGCTGATGCAAAACGTAAAGCCGATGCTGAAGCAAAAGAACGTGCAGCGGAAGAAGCACGTGCTTCATCTGCCAAACAGGCTGCCGAAGAAGCTGCACAAAAGAAAGCTGAGGCCAAACAAATTGCGTCCACGGCAAAACGAGACTTTGAAAATAAAATTAAGCGTGCATGGGATACCCCTGCTGGCTCAAGTGGGAAAACAGCGACAGCACGTGTGACCCTTTCAGATAACGGCGCTGTACGCTCTGTGATCGTGAGCTCAAGTGATCCTGACATGAAAGCCAGCGTTGAAGCAGCTGTTCGTTCTGCGGCACCCTATCCAATGCCTTCTGATCCAGAAGCACGCCGGCAAGCGCAAAGCTTTACATCATCCTTTACTGCCAAATAACCCAAATCCCTCTGAACAATCAGGGGGATTTTTCCAGCCATATTTACAGTATTTTTACACACTCAAATAACTTATTTTTAAATACGTTTAATATGTATACATGTTCAATAGTAATCGATGTGAAGTCTTTAATTGCAGTCTATATTTCACTCCATACAAGCGAGTCGCCACTGCCTCTTATCACACACATCTGCATATGCGTTTTTTCATTTACGCTTAAACGACTTAACTCTTACTCTTTTTTCACAGTGTTATAACAGATCAGTCATAATTTCATGCTTTTAATATTAGAAAATCATGCCATTATGTAGAACAATTAAACCCAACATAAAAGCCGTTTGTTTGAGTAAATAACGAATGATGGAAATGACGCGTAAACACCTTCTTAGCCTAGCTATTTTAACTACTTTCAGCCCAGTCCTCGTGACTCAAGCACATGCTCAACTTCATTTAGAAATTGCAAAAGCACCCGAAGAAGCGCCTAAAATTGCAATCGTACCTTTTAGCAATGACAGCAGTCTCTATCCCATTATTGAAACGGATTTAAACCGCTCAGGGAAATTTACCAGTGCTTCAAAAAATTTGCCTGCAACAGCCAGTATAAATAACCCGAACGCAGCCAACTGGCAAACAGCAGGTGTTCCATATGTCGTTACAGGAACAGTCAAAACCACTGAAAATGGTAGCTACGAAGTTCATTACCAACTGTATGATGTCCAAAAACAACAATATCTTTTAAATGAATTATTAACTGTTCCAGCATCACGTATTCGCTCTGCTGCACACATGATTAGTGATGCTATTTATCAAGCATTAACAGGTATTCCAGGGGACTTTAGCGGTCGTATTGCTTATGTACTGCGTAATGCTGCTACACCAGAGCAACGCTATACACTACAGATCGCAGATACTGATGGTGAGCAACCACGAACAATTTTAACGTCACGTGACCCAATTCTATCGCCTGCTTGGACGCCAGATGCTAAGAAAATTGCATATGTTTCTTTTGAAACCAAACGTCCAGCAATTTATGTCCAAGACCTTTCCACAGGTGCTCGCGAAAAACTTGCGAGCTTCCGTGGTCTAAATGGCGCACCAAGCTTCTCTCCTGACGGGAAGAGTATGTTGTTTACGGCCTCTATGCATGGTAACCCAGAAATCTACCAAATGAACTTGGAAACCCGTCAACTGCAACGTATGACCAACGACAGCGCCATTGACACTGAAGCACGTTATGCGCCAGATGGTAAGTCATTTATTTTTACTTCTGACCGTGGTGGTTCTGCACAAATTTACCGTTATGACTTGGCAAATAACAGTTATAACCGTTTGACCTTCCGTGGTGCTTTCAATGCACGTGGCACGCTCAGTGCCGATGGCAAAAAGCTGGCACTGGTCCACCGTCCAAGCGGTAGTAACTATAAAGTCGCTATTCAAGATTTAAACTCAAGTGTCACCAATATTTTAACGCCAACCAGTTTGGATGAGTCACCAAGTTTCTCGCCAAATGGGCAAATGGTGGTTTATGCAACGCGTGAAGGTTCACGTGGTTTGTTGTCAATCATGTCACTAGATGGCCGTTTCCGTATGAATTTACCAAGTGAACAAGGTGAAGTTCGTGAGCCGGCTTGGGCACCCAAATAAATTTTTTAAAGACTAGCCTTTTTAATAATCATCAATTTTCATGGAGATGAAGAATGAAATCGATCAAACTTTTAGCCCTTCCAATCTTAGCGACTGCTCTTGTGGTGACAGGGTGTGCGAGCCGCAAACCTGCGGCAACAATTGAAGCTGGCCAAAACCCCAATGGTTCAACCACAGTCAACACTCAAGGTCTAAGTGAAGATGCTGCTTTAAATGCACAAAATCTTGCAGGTGCATCAGCAAAAGGCGTGACTGAAGCAAACAAAGCATTTTTAGCAAAACGCGTTGTGCATTTTGACTATGACAGCAGCGACCTCAGCAATGATGACTATCAAACGCTACAAGCCCATGCACAATTCTTAATGGCAAATGCAAATTCGCGTGTAGCGTTAACAGGTCATACCGATGAGCGCGGTACACGTGAATACAACATGGCATTAGGTGAGCGACGTGCCAAAGCTGTTGAAAGTTTCTTAATCACCACAGGTGTGAGTCCGAACCAACTTGAAGCCGTTAGTTACGGTAAAGAAATGCCAATCAACACAGGCCATGACGATAATGCATGGAAAGAAAACCGTCGCGTAGAAATTAACTACGAAGCAGTACCACCACTTTTAAAATAATGCGGGTATCGCAACTGAAATAAAAAAGCGCTCCTTTCAATGAGCGCTTTTTTATGACTTAAACTTGTTCAGGCTTAGGATTTTCATCAGATTCTTCAGCATGTTGCATAGATTCAATCATGTCATGTTTATTGAACTTTTTATACTCAGCTTTTGCTTCGTAGTCTTGCCATGCTTTTTTCACACTATCGTCTGAAATATCATCTAAGTTAATCCCTTCGCTCGGCGTTGGAGTCGCATCAAATTTTTGCGTTGTCATTGTTGTGCTCCTATTTTTACCTGATATTCCTTCCATCAACATAGCACTTTCCACAAGACTTGCAAGGGTAAAATCACAGCAAATAGTCGAGTTTAATTGTTCTTTTGCATCGTTCTCGACTAAAATATAGCGCAATATTGATTTTGTTACGTATTCAAGTTTTAGTGGAGTCCTCCCCCTTATGTCATATCTCAATCTGTCCCAATTTTTAGAACAACATACGGGAAATCTTACGCCTGAATTGGCACAAGTGATTAGCACTATTGCTAGTACCTGCCAAACCATCGATCAAGCTTTGCAAAAAGGCGCTTTAGCAGGTGTTTTAGGCAGTGCGCAGCATGAAAACGTGCAAGGTGAGGAACAGAAAAAACTGGATGTGATTTCAAATGATTATTTGATTGATGCTCTAAAAATCCACCCACAAGTTGGCGGTTTAGCGTCTGAAGAATTAGATGAATTCACACCAGCTCAAGAAAATGGCAAATATTTGGTTTTATTTGACCCACTTGATGGTTCAAGCAACATCGACATCAATATGTGTGTGGGTACTATTTTCTCAATTTTACCTGCAAAAAATGCAGTGACACAAGCTGAAGACTTTATGCAAGCAGGCAACCAGCAAGTTGCTGCGGGCTACGTGCTTTATGGCCCATCAACCATGTTGGCATTAACAGTCGGCGCTGGTACAGTATTCTTTACCTTTGATCCAGAAGCTCAACAATTCTTACTCACCTCTGAAAACATTCAAGTAGCAGCAGATACCAAAGAATATGCCATTAACTCATCAAACCAACGTCACTGGGAAAATCCAGTAAAACGTTATATTGAAGAACTGCTTGCAGGTAAAACAGGCCCGCGCGACAAAGACTTCAACATGCGTTGGGTGGCATGTATGGTGGGTGACATTCACCGTATCCTTTGCCGTAGCGGTATTTTCATGTATCCATACGACCTCAAAGATCCGAAAAAAGCAGGTCGTTTGCGTTTAATGTATGAAGCAAACCCTATGAGTATGTTGATTGAACAAGCTGGTGGTGCATCTACAACGGGTCGCGTTCGTATTTTAGACATTCAACCAACTGACCTACACCAACGTGTTCCTGTGATTATTGGTTCTAAAAACGAAGTCGATTTAGTGACTGGCTACCACAACTAATTTTTTTAAATGCGCATAACCATCTAACGCGTTATGCGCATGAGTCTCCCCCATGTCAATCGTTTTTCTTGAATCAAAAGACAACCCAAAGATTAAACATCTACGTGGTTTAATCGAACAAAGTAGTTACCGTAAAAAGCAAGGTCAAACCGTGCTTGAAGGAACACACTTAGGCTTAGCTTGGGTTGAAAAAAAGAAGAAGCTCAATTCTATTTTCACCACTGAAAATGCACTCGAGCACCCTGATATTTGCGATATTCTAGATGAATATGAAGGTGCTGTTTTTGTCATTGCTGAAAGCTTGTATCGTGACTTAAGCACATTGGGGACTACTTTACCCTTCTTGGCAGTTGTCGACTTACCAAGTTCAAGCCAAAGTGTAGACTTTAGCTTGGATACCCTGATTTTGGAAAATATTCAAGATCCAGGCAATGTCGGCACCCTACTACGCTCTGCTGCGGCAGCGGGTATCAAGCAAGTTATTTGTACCAAAGGTTCTGCAGCACTCTGGTCACCACGTGTATTACGTGCAGGCATGGGTGCACACTTCTCACTCAACACGTATGAAAACGTTGCCATTGAAGATGTACTCGAACGCTTTGAAATTCCAGTGTATGTGACCAGCTCGCATCAGGCTGAAAGTTTATATCAAAAAGATTTAACACAAGCTTGTGTCTGGATCTTAGGTAATGAAGGCCAAGGGGTTTCTGACTTTGCTTTAGCACATGCTCAAGCACTGAGCATTCCACAGCCCGGCGGCCAAGAATCTCTCAATGTCGCTATTGCAGGTTCAATCTGCTTTTTCGAAATGGTACGACAACGACTTTAAAATCGTTAAGTTATATTAACTAAAGTCGGCTCAGCAGAAAAAATAGATTACACTAGAAAAAATAATTACTTGTGTTGTCAACCAAACCATTATTTCCAACGTTATAGGCACATGATTGAGGAAATAATGGTGGGTATCCGATGACAGGATTTTCCATCTCTATGGATTTAGCACCCAAACAGTCTAAAATGCAAGATTCGAGTATTCTTAAGAGTACAGCCGAATCTCGCCTAAAAAACTTCATGCAAGAAGTGACTGGTCGTGCTTTAGTGATGATGGAAAGTGCTACACAAAACCAGCAGGATATCGCTATGGATTTGGTGCAAGAAGCCTTTATTTCATTACACAAATCTTATTCCGATCGATCTACGGAAGAATGGTATCCCCTGTTCTATACCATTTTAACCAACAAATTACAGGATTGGCGCCGTAAAGAGGCACGTCGAGCACAACCGTTTTCATTCTTCAAAAAAGTCAGCCTTGATGATGACGATTTTGAAGTAAATGAGGTGGTTGATGAGAGAGCGCTGAATCCTTCAGACTTTTTAAGTCAAGCTGTCACTGCTGATGAAATTCAAGAAGCCATTGCCGGTCTTCCTGTTCGTCAACAGCAAGCATTTATGTTACGCGCGTGGGAAGGTTTTGATACTGCAACCACTGCGCAAATCATGAATTGCTCTGAAGGCAGCGTTAAAACTCATTACCACCGTGCGATTCAAGGCTTACGCAATGCTCTCGCACATTTGAATCCACATCTAGGAGGATCATCCGAATGAAAGATGATTTCTTAAAGCAAGTAACCTCCAAACTTGATGGGCTCGCACAACACCACAAAAACAAACCCGTGGTGATGCAACATGTTCTTGATGACATCCAAGATCAAAAGTCCTCACGTTACGGCCTTTGGAAAATGTCTGGCTTTGCTTTAGCTGCAGCTATTGCCGGCTTTGTCGTACTTCCAAACTCTATAACCCTTGATGAAAAACCACACAACCAAGTGGTTGCGACACCTAAACTTTCACCCCAAATGGTTGAAGATTTAGAAATGTTATTGGTTTTAGGTGAGGACACTGTTCCACATGGCAGCTAAACGTGTCGCTTTTGCACTGTGCACGCTAGGTTTTTTACAAACCAGTTTTGCAGGTTTTGATCGTTTTTGGATTTTTTCCAAAGATGCAGATACCCAAGTGTCCGAAACATGGGAATCGTTGTCTGAAGAAGAACAACGTGCATTGATTCAACGTTACCAGTCACTTAAAGAACTGCCAGATTCGCAAAGTGCAGCCCTGCAACAACGTATGGACTGGTTTACTCAGTTACCTGAACAAGAAAAGCAAAAAATGCGTGACACCTGGCAACAGATGAGCACCCAAGAACGTCGTGATTTACGTGTACGCATGCAAAAAGCAGATGCAGATGAGCGTGTGAATATTCGAAATGAATATATCAACAAATACATCCATAGCAACACTGCCACACATTAAGATACCTAGTTGAATCTAAATACCATAGCAACACCCATAAAAAATGCCTCATATGAGGCATTTTTTATGGCTTCATTTATATTTTTCGTCGTTGTCTAAACCACGCTAAGGACAACAATCCAAGCAGCCCAAGACCACCCATTGAGCCACCACCACCTCCACTCGCTTTCGTATTGGTATTTTTAGCTGTGTTGGTAAAATACATCATCGCAGATTTAGACTCTTCAGCCTCTGCATCATAGATCACGTATTCAATTTCATAAGGGAATGGACTGAAATTATTGCGAACTTCAACTTCAATATTTCCGCCATAACATACATATTTTTCATATTCGCCTGGACAAGTACCTGTGCGTTCTGGCTTAATATTAATGCCTGCATCTTGACGTACAATACGAATAGCTAAGTCCTTTCCATTTCCATCACGGTAAAATGCTGGACGTTGATGTTCAGCCGTGACTGTACTAATCGGACCATCACCATCATCACTATCATTTGCAAGTGGATTTACACTGAGTTTTAAAGTACCACCATAATTCAGCGTATATTCATCCGTTTTGGCAATCGGCTGTATATTAGTAAACTCCGCTTTTAAAATTCCCGAAGAGATTGCCTGCGTCGCTTTACTCTTCACGCTATATCGGCAATAGACATATTCCGTGTTGGTTGTAGGCTTACCATCAGTGCGATAAATCATGATTTGTTTTAAATCATCCTTCCACTCGCAGCGTAAAGTTGGATCTGCTCTAAGTTTTGAGGTATCAAGCACACCATCTTTGGCGCTGAGCACACCCACACCTAATACCTGCGTTTCTGTAATGGTGTAATTCTCAGTGTTCATTTCTTTTAAAGCTGATGTACCATCCGCAGTGTTGACTACTGCTTCATCTTGCAATACAAACTGGAAAGGATCGACATAAATCGCCCGGTACTTTTGATGTATTTTGGTTGCTGCTAAAAGCTCTTTATAATGCTTTAATTCTTCATTAAACTCGATCAAAAAGTCTGGATTGGTGTCTTTGTTGGCGATTAAACCTTCTAATTCCTCAATGGTATTTTCATACACTTGCAAACGCTCCGCCTGCGAGGTATTTTTTAAATCAGTAATATCCGCTGCCGCTAAACGTCGTAACTCAACCGACCCAATATCGCAACTGTTGGCTTCCGCAGGAGCTAACATCAATGTTCCATCGACAATACGGTCTAGACCACGCTGATCGCTATCGTTACAACTCAATTTACTGTTGGTATCAAGCAAATCAACTCCACCACTATTCACTTTCGGAAAATACATTGGGCGGAATAAATTATATTTCGATGGCGAAGTTAAGGAACTAAGTAGACTTCCTATAGCCACATTTTTCACATCAATATTGGTATCTGTCGTACCATCGAGTATTCGTGCACTTGCCGCCAGCTCACACTGACTGGTCGCCGTATCAAACGCATTGTAGCCTGCTGTCACGCCAGCATCATATTTATCGGATAGCGTCTGAGAACCTACATAGCGACATGAGGTGTTTCCATTGTATGCAAGTACATTGTAGTACAATGATTTCGTACCGAAATCGTCATAATCCAAAACACTTGCTGCACTGTTTTCTACAATGGTGTTATTTGACAATAAGAAATTACCCTCAAGACTCAGATTATGTTCTCGGGTATTGACGGCATAAATAATGCTTCCATTTGTCGAATTTACTGTATTTTTTGCAATCGTATTATTCGCCATAGCAACTTTTGGGTTACCACAAAAATCAAATGTATTCAGATTCGATATCTGGCCATTCGAAATAATACTATTTGCACTAAACTCTATATTGGTTTTTACATCTAAGAGACCTGCATAACATTGCATTGCAAGAACACTACCCACAGTCGCTTGGTTGCCTTGTAATACACTATTATTTACAGTCACCTGATGCTCACCAGGACCAACGAGATAGAGTGCTCCGCCTTTTTTATCCGACTTTGAATTTAGAATTTGTGCATTATTTAAGGTTAATGCTCCGCCGACCAATAAAGCACCACCCTCATCCGCCGAATAACCATTTTCTAAAATGACATTCTCTAGCGTCAAACTGGTCTTCGTAATGGTATTAAATAAACGTGACTTTCCACCTGCATCAATTCGTGAAGTTAATTCACCTAGGGCAGGATACTTAAAAGTGATGGGGCTTTTTTCACGATCTAAATAAGGGCTTTTCCCAAAAACCACCACTTTAGACTCGGGAACAATTTCCTTATTCAGTTTGTAGGTCCCTGCCTCCAACTGAATATAATCGGTTTGACCTGCCCCTGTGTTCCCTGCACTACAGCCACCATAAGCCTTATTTAAGCTAGCTGTTTTGATTGCTTCACGAAGTGAACATTGGTTCATGTTTACATTATCTTCATCCTCAAATGTATTGACATAAATCGTTCTATCTTCTGCAGCCATTAATGTCATAGCAGCTACCACCATGACACCCAATAGTCCTTTTTTAAAGTGTTTCATGTTTGCCCTTTTTTTATTTTCGACGCAGCAAAATTAAAGCAAATAACCCCAGTAAGCTCAGAATACCCGCACTTCCCCCAGAGGTTTTAATTTTGTCACTTTCCATATGATTTTGCGGTTCTTGTACAATTTGTACATTCACTTCAACGAATGGAATATGTTCATCAAAACGTGTCGTGGTTGTAACCAACTGTAACCTGAAAATATCAGCACCATGCCATGCTCCATTTGGCGTGTAAGTAATATTTCCGAGTTCATCAATCACCACTTTACCTTTCGATACCGTTTGAGTCTGCTGCACCCGCATACAACCAGGTTGCCATTCTTCACCATTTGGTGCTTTAGCCGATTTGAACAAGCTTGCACATTCCGTTTTGGACAGTAGATCACTATCGCCGAGTAGATCTGCAACTGAAAGTTTAGCTACCTGCCCCGCAATCAGATCTTCACCAATTAAACTAATCGTCGTTGGGACTTCAATCTCGATTGCACCACGGTCACAAAAGGTATTATTCGTATTTCGATTCACACCACGTTGATCTGAATTTTCACAGCCAATTAAAGAATCCGTTGTGTTTACAACCACTTTACCCTTGTTCACAATTGGAGAATCTAGCCAATGTGTCTGACTCATTAAAATGCGTGGGCGGAAATAGCCTAAAAATTTTTGGTTGGGAACAATATAAGGACACAATAAACTGTCAGCATCTGCAGACATGCTTTTACACTCACCCACCACATCACTACCTGCAATCAAAGCGCCAGACCAAAACTCATTCGGGTAATAGCTCACACCACTGCCACAGTCACTTTGCGTAACTAAATTGTTCTGAAGAACTGCCTTACTTAAATCTCCAGCACAATTTTGCGTGATGGTATTTTCAGCATTCCCTAAAACAATACTATTGGCTAGATAAGCCAAGTTCGTAGATGGATTGAAATAAATCCCTTTACTGTTCCCCACCACCGTTAAGTTATTCAAAGCCATGCCATCTCGAACATTGACGACATAACCTGTATTTTTCACAAAGGTACTACTGACTAGACGTGATGCTAAAATGGATAAGGTCGTGTCTTCTTTAACCACTGCATTATTGACAGAGTAAATGTTGGCACTGCTTGCATCTGTTGTTTTATTTTCTTTGAAAACTGAATTATAAATCCGAAAAGAAGGCGCGTCTCCATACAATATTGCCCCTTGTACTGCTTGGTTGTGTTCAACCAAAGTAGAGCGAATTTCAACTAGACTACGACTAGTACCATCTTCGAGCAAGGTTGCGACATTGTAAATTGCACCCCCTTGCCCTGCAAAACCACCTGTTAATTTGACGTACTCAAGACCTAAATATTCATTATTATAAATTAAGCCACCTTGATTCACACCGCATTCTTTCGCACAGCCCTGTAGAGTAACCTCTTTTACTAACACACGAATTAAAGCATTCTCAGCATTATCAACCCTTAATAAGTTGTCAGAACCATTCATTTTTAAGATAGCATTACTTAAACCCTGAACTGTTTCCTCCCCCACAGAACTGTCATAACTTGTTCTGAGTGTTAAATCTTTTTTGATCGCAAGATGGGAATTTAGTAAATAGGTTTTATTTTTCTCAAGCATGACGGTGGAAATCGCATCTTTACCCCCACAGCCATAATAACCCGCCTCAGGCATGCCTTGATTAATATAGTCGATAGCTTCGCGAAGTGAACATTCCGTGTCATTTTTGACAATATCATCAGTGATAGTCACATTAATATTGCCCGAATAGGCATGACTCGCCACCAATAGCGTAGCTACACCTATGCTCTTCTTGAGCATAACGATCTCCTTGCTTTTATTTTATCTTTTCTTTTTATTCTTAGATTGCAAAATCCCTGCAATATCTAACAATTTTTCGTACTCTGTCACAGCTCGGACAATTTCTCAAGTAATATTATGATTTACCGATATTCGTCAATGAGTGCATAAATTTGTCTGAGGTTTGCATTACTCAGTTTGGTTTTCTCACCTTTTAGCAGTTGAATCAGTTGCTCTAAACTTTGTAATAAAACCGAGGTTTGATGTGGCCCATGCGCAAGCAAATAATCAATAATCTGTTGATCGATATGAATCCCACGACGCGATAAAACCGACATCACCAGTGTAGAACGATCAGCATACAAACTTCCGTTGGGTACTTTTACACTCACCGCTTGTGTTAAACGAGATTGTAAATCGGGTAGTTCAAGTTTTAATTCAATCGGCGCAACACGAGAAGAGAACACCAACTGACCACCTTCTTCATTATTGTAGTTGATTAGGTGAAAAACTGCTTTCTGCCAATGCGGTACACCACTTATGGCTTCAATATCATCTAAAGCGACAAGATCGAAACGCTCTAAAGAAGTAATTGCTTCAGTTGGTGCATCCAACAACTCAAGCAGTGAAACTTGAATTGCCGTTTTACCCACATCCAAATAAGAATCACAAATTGCTGAAAGTAAATGACTTTTTCCAGATCCTGCGCCACCATACACATAAAAACGATTCATTAAACCCGCATGTAACTGACGAATCGCATCGATAACATGCCCCCATCCCGGCCCAGAAAAGTCACTGATTCGAGCATCGAGTTGGGGTTCAATATCTAGTTGCAATTGACGCATACTGATTTATGTATCCTAAAGTTCTTTATGGTCTATCTGATCAATCTTACTTGAATTTTCAGATGCTTGCTGAGCTTTTACCGCTTGATTTTTTAGTTCAATATCAACATCGACTTCATCGGTTTCAATCGTAATTGAACCCGCAGATGAATCTTGCACAACATAAGTAGATGTACCATACATTGGACTATTTTCATAAAACTCACGTGCATGTCGTAATAAGACTACAATCACAGCAGCTACAGGCAATGCAATTAACATCCCTAAAATGCCACCCAATTGTGCGCCAGCCAATACTGCAAATACTACAGCAACTGGAGACAAACCAATTTTATCGCCCAACAAGAACGGTTGTAGAATATAGCCTTCCACTGCCTGACCAATCATAAAGACCACACCAACCAAAAGTAATTGCATCCAATCAATTCCAAACTGGAATAAACTTGCAATCACTGCGGCAATAATCCCGACTGCAAAACCTAAGTAAGGAATGATACTGCACAGCCCAGCCACCATCCCAATAATCAAACCTACTTCAAGTCCAATTAACTGTAAGCCCACTGCATAGACCACGCCCAAGAGCACCATGACCAAGAACTGACCTTTGACAAAAGCACCAAGTACACTATGACATTCTTTAACAATGACTAAGGTCTGTTCTTCATATCGCCGTGGAATAAGACGACGAAAACTGTCCAGCATGCGATCCCAATCTAATAAAAAATAGAATGCAATAATTGGGATCAGAACCACCGTACCGCCAATCTGAATGAAGTTCAGTCCAGACTGAGCCAATTTGGCAATCATAGCCTGAATACTGTCTGCACTATAATTAGTCTGTACATATTCCATAATCGCAGCTGAAATCTGGTCAACATCCAATTCCATTGGGACCAAATTAAAACTATCAGATAACCAAGGCAGGAATTTATAATTTGCCCAATGTATACCTGAAGGAATACTGTTCTTTGCATACATGAGCTGTTCCCACACCAGTGGAACCAAATACCAAAATGCCAATGTAATGACAACGCCAATACCGATAAAAACAGCACTAATAGATAACCAACGTGGCAAACCAATTTTATGTAGTTTATCGACCAGTGGACTGAATAGATAAGCAACTAAAAATGCACCAATAAAAGGTAAAACAACAGGCTTGAGTAGATACAACACCCAGAGTATGAGCGCGATTCCTGCCAAAATAAAAATACGTTTAAGTGTACGATCTTGCATGCAATCTCGCCTTTGTCAGATTTAATCGTTATTGAGAAAAATATTTTAGTAAAGATAACATTTTAGCGCAGAAATAACATATGTGTTTCGTATATTCAGGTATAATCGCCCCGCGAATGCGGAGACTTCATTATGAGCAACTCAACTTCTACCCCAAACACTGGTTTAAGCTACAAAGATGCAGGTGTCGACATTGAAGCGGGCGACGCGTTAGTCGATCGTATCAAATCTGTCGCGAAGCGTACTACTCGTCCTGAAGTAATGGGCGGATTAGGTGGCTTCGGTGCACTTTGTAAAATCCCTAAAGGTTATGAAGAACCTGTTCTCGTATCTGGCACAGACGGTGTTGGTACAAAATTACGTTTAGCATTGAACTTAAACCGTCATGACACAATTGGTCAAGACTTGGTTGCAATGTGTGTAAACGATCTTCTTGTATGTGGCGCTGAGCCATTATTCTTCCTTGACTACTATGCAACTGGCCATCTTAATGTAGATGTTGCTGCAAACGTAGTTACGGGTATTGGCACAGGCTGTGAACTTGCTGGTTGTGCACTGGTTGGTGGTGAAACTGCCGAAATGCCTGGCATGTATGAAGGCGAAGATTACGACTTGGCAGGTTTCTGTGTAGGCGTAGTTGAGCAAAGCAAAATTATTGATGGCTCTAAAGTCAAAGCGGGTGACGTTTTAATTGGTGTTGCATCGAGCGGTGCTCACTCAAACGGTTACTCTCTACTTCGTAAAATTTTAGACGTGAAGAACGTTGACTTGACGCAAATCGTTGATGGCCGCCCACTTGCTGATGTTGCAATGGAACCAACACGAATTTACGTGAAGCCTATTCTTCAACTTTTAAAAGAAATTGATGTACACGCAATGGCGCACATTACTGGTGGTGGTTTACCAGGTAACTTACCACGCGTATTGCCGAATGGTGCTCAAGCTGTTGTGAATGAAGCATCTTGGGAATGGCCAGAATTGTTTAAACTTCTTCAACGTGAAGGTGGTGTTGAACAGTTCGAAATGTATCGTACATTCAACTGTGGCGTAGGCATGGTCTTAGTTGTCGATGCTGCCGATGCTGCCAAAACAGTTGAACTCCTCAATAACCTTGGTGAAAAAGCTTTCACTATGGGACATATCGCTGACAATGCTGAGTCAGTTGAAGGCGCAGACGAAAAAATCCGCGTGATATTCGCTTAAGTCATATGATTAAAATTGCTGTTTTGGTTTCAGGAAGTGGATCAAACCTTCAAGCCTTGATTGATGCCAATCTATCAGGCCAAATTGTGGGTGTGATTTCCAACAAACCTGAAGCCTATGCGCTACAGCGTGCTGAAAATGCAGGTATTGCAACAGCAGTCTTTGAGCACAAACAGTATCCTCATCGTGAAGCCTTTGATGATGTCATGCATCAACAATTGCTCGATTGGGATGTTGATCTAGTGGTTCTTGCTGGCTTTATGCGTATTTTAAGTGAGAAATTTGTTAGTGCTTGGGAAGGGAAAATGATTAACATTCACCCTTCTCTTCTACCGCATTACAAAGGTATGCATACCCATCAGCGCGTACTAAATACTGGCGATCAACTGCATGGTTGTACCGTACACTATGTGACGGTTGAACTCGACGCAGGTCAAGCTTTAGCACAAGGTGTACTGAAAGTCAGTTCACATGATTGTGTGAACAGTTTGGCTCAACGTGTACATATGCTTGAGCATATCATCTACCCGCAAGTGGTAGAGTGGATTTGCATACAAACAATTCAGCATACAGACCAAGGTGTTCTCTACCGCAATACATTGATGCACGAGCCAATTCAGTTTTGCAAATTTTGAAAAAAAACGCCTCTTTGGAGGCGTTTTTTTTATGGTTGCTGAAAGATGCTATTAAACCTTTCCTTGAATTAGCCTCTTAATCAGAATAACCGTTTCCTCTGGTCGCTCCAAAGGAAACATATGACTCCCCTCAACAATTTGATAAGGAATGCCAAATTTCTTTTTCACTATTTGTGGAAACCCTGGACCAATAAAAGGGCCATTTTCAGCAATCATTAAATGCATGGGTACTTGTGGTTTGCCCTGAGGTAGCCACCATAAAGACGGATTGGTCCTAAAAATATGAACTTCATCCATTTTTGCAATTGTAAGTTCAACACCGCCACGGACACGATCTTCCGTTAAAGCATAGTCAATATAAGCTTGAAAGCAGTCTGGATCAAAGTCCTTATAAAAACCTTTTGGACGTAAAAGTTCAGCTGCCTGTTCACGACTTTTCCAATGGTCACGACGCCGTAAAGATAGTGCTGCTGGTGACATGGAATCAACCATTTTCAACTTGAACATCTTTGCAAAGTGTAATGCAAACGAGGCTTTGCCCATAATCAAAGGAGGGTCCATCATGATGACTTGTTCAAATAAATCAGGACGCTGTAATGCCGCCTGAAACGTCAGCACTGATCCTAATGAATGTCCTAAACCAATCACTTTACGTCCCTGCGCCTGACGAACAATACTGTCAATCACTTGCTGAGTTAAGCTTTTCCAATGGTTATCAATCGGGTAGCTTTTATCTGGACCCAATAATGGGACATAGATCACATCATACTGATCTGACAATAAATCAAATAATTTCTGATAGACCTTAGAAGGCACGCCATTGGCGTGCGCAAAATGAATTAATGGCTTCATTGGAGTTTCGTGGTCTGTTCAGTTTGTATTTGATTTGAAAGTGAGGATGCAAAACCTGCCCCCATCGACGCACCTAAACGGCCTAATACAGCGTCTAGTGGGCTATGTACTACAGTATAATCCATTGCCTTATCGGTATTGAGTTCACGTTTTAAAGTATGTAAATTACCAATACGATCCGCAATACCCAGTTTGACCGCCTGATCCCCTGTCCAGAAAAGACCTGAGAAGAGTGCAGGATCATTCGACTTTAACTTTTTACCACGACCTTGTTTTACAGCATTAATAAAATGCTCGTGTACATTATCAAGTACACCTTGAACATGTGCACGCTGCGCAGGGTTAACGGGTTGTGTCATTGACAATAAAGCTTTGTTTTGACCAGAGGTCATAGTGCGGTCTTCAACACCCAGTTTTTGCATGAGGCCATTCACCCCATAGTTCGGCATAATCACACCGATTGAACCCACTAAACTCGATGGATTCACCAAAATTTCATCAGCAGCAGATGCGATATAGTAAGCACCTGATGCACCTGTATCACCAATCACCGCATACAATTTTTTATCGCTATGCGCTTTTTTCAAATATTGAATTTCTTGCCAGATTTCATCCGACTGAACCGGAGAGCCACCTGGTGAGTTAATATTGAGCACCACCGCTTGGCTTTGTTTATTTTCAAAAGCTTTCTTTAATGATTTAATCGTGTCATCACTGTTTACGCTTTGCTCATCAGCGGCAATGGTACCAACAATATCAACTACAGCTATATGTTTAGATGCAGTTGCATCCGTACCACTGGTCGAACAGCTCTTAGTCATGGCAAATAGAATAAATAAAAGATAAGCAAAAGTTAGACATTTGAAAAAGATACCCCAGCGACGTGCACGACGTTGTTCTTCAACGGAAGCTAAAACTGCTTTCTCTAAAAGTTTCCATTCGTTTCCTGTCGGTTGTTCATGTACAGGCTGTTGTTTCGGCGTTTCATTTTCTGGTTTTGGTGGCCAATCGGACATATAACAATCCAAACTTGAATAAAATTGCCCTCATTATATACACTGATTTGTAGAAAACTGTCGAAACAGTTTATTTTAGCCTATAATATTTTATGTTTTTATTCACATACACTATTGACTCTAAAGAATGACTAAAGCACAAGAGCAAAACTCGACTTATCGTTTACTGCATTTTGTAAGCAAACAACCTATTAAATTTGCACGTTTTTTTGCTAAAGGTTTAGCAGGCTTAGTCAATCTTTTAAAAATCAGTAAAAACAATGATGCTCTCAGGCTCAATTTAAAAATTGCACTGCCTGAGCTGAGTGATGAACGACGCGAAGTGATTGCGAAGCAAGCAGTACGTAATGAACTGACCACCTATTTTGAGTTTTTTAGTATTTGGGGTTCAAGCAATCAGAAAAATATTGAACGCGTCCAAAAAGTACATGGCGAACATTTGCTACATGAGGCACTTAATGCTCAGAAAGGCTTAGTCTTAATTGTACCTCATTTTGGGACTTGGGAAATTATGAATAGTTATGTCGCCCAATTTACTGAAATGACCATTATGTACAAGCCAGTTAAGGACCCTGGTGCTGACTTATTTGTTCGTGAGGCGCGCAGTCGTGAAGGCGCTCATCTTGTCCCTACCGATGAATCAGGGGTACGTCAAATTTTTAAGGCACTCAAACAAGGGGGGACGACCGTAATTCTACCCGATCATACCCCAAAACAAGGTGGGGAAATGATTCCTTATTTTGGCTTTCCTTTGGCTACAAGTAACTTGAGCGCTAAACTGATTCAAAAAACCAAAGCCAAAGCTTTACTGCTCTATGCTATTCGTAATGACGATGGCTTTGATATGTACATTGAAGAAATCAACGAAAGTATTTATCAAGGTACAGCCAATGATGGTACCTTCGTCATTCACCAAGCCATTGAGGACTTGGTTCATCGTTATCCTGAGCATTATCATTGGACCTATAAACGCTTTAAAGCCAACCCCAAACTTCGGACACTGTATAACCTTCCATTTAATGAGGCTGTGATGCGTTTAGAGCAATTGCGTATGGAACAACAGAATCAGTCGACTGCAACCACTGTCGAGTCTGACGTTGTGTCGTCAGTTCAATAAGCCCTGTAGGCTGCACAATAAAACCAATACTGCCCTGCTCTACTGTTGTTAAGAGCGGGATGTTTAAAGCTTCCAAACGAGCTTGCGTTACTGTACTTGGATGCCCATAGCGGTTATTGAACCCTGCTGAGGCAATTGCTAATTTCGGTTGATAATGTTTTAAAAATGCATAGGCTGAACTATGTCGACTGCCATGATGGCCCAAGATCAATACATCAACTCTTAAGTTTGGATAATCCTGTAATAATTGATACTCGGTTTGCCACCCTGCATCCCCCATAATCAAAAAATACTGATAAGGCTGTACATCCTTCACCTGTATATAGACCACACAAGATAGCTCGTTTTGCTGATAGGGTACTTGTACCAATTGATTGGCTTTCGGTGACAAAATTTTGATTTCGACTTGTTCAGACCAATGCCAGATCTGACCTTGTTGACAATAGTTAAAGTTTGACCTATTTGCCACATCTAGTTGCTGATTAGAGTAAACCTGATTAATCGACAACTCATTTTTTAATGTGGCATAACTGCCACTATGATCTTGATCCAAATGTGTAAGTATCAGCTGATCTAATTGGCTCACACCCTGCTTCGATAAAAATGGCTGAATAATCTGCTTAGCAACGCTAAACTTCAATTCATCATAAGAGCCACCAACATCAATCATGGCACGCTGTTGCCCATGTTGCATATACACTGCTTGTCCCTGACCGACATCCAGTACGATCAACTCAAAAGGACGGTTTTGACTACTGAACCCCAACAAAGGAATCAAACCTAGTACGAGCCATGATTTTGGTAGACTCGGTTTAGGCATAAAAACAATGATTAAGAGCACAATCAGTAAAATGATTTGCCAAGTATTGAGCGCAATCGGGTACAACCTAATCGGTAGTAGTGCATCCAACACATTGAATATGCCTAATAAAAATACTAGCACCCAATCTGCCAACTGAAACAAAAGGCTACTCAGCGGTTCAAAAAGATAAAAAGTAAATGCTGCCAAAACCTCTAGTGGTACAACCAATAAACTAATCAATGGAATAGCCACAAGGTTACTGATCGGGCTCACCCATGAGATTTGCTTGAAGAAAATAATCACCAAAGGCATCAGAGCCACAAATATTTTCCACTGTGACTCAACCAAAAGTTTTAGGCTAAAAACGAGTTTTTTCTGCCAAGACTGTGGGTGACTCAAGTCGAGTCGAATCGTGGTTTGATAAATGCGTAAAAGCACAAAGCATGCACCATAAGACAACCAGAAGGCCGCCGAAAGAATCGAAAAAGGATCAAACAATAAAAGGAGTGATGCACTCAATAAGAGTAACGTCAAAGATGAAATTATCTGCCTAAGCCAAATCAACACACTTAAACAGAAACAACTGAGTAAAGTACGAAGTGCAGGAATTTCAAAACCAACAAAGGCACAATACAGCAATACGCAGCAACAAAATGGTAGTAACAACGCATAAGGTCGTGGGATTTTGAGAAAAATCTGTGGCCAATAACGATTTAGCACCTTTTGCAACAGCCAACACAACATCACGGC
This sequence comes from Acinetobacter sp. WCHA55, assembly GCF_002165305.2. Classification (NCBI taxonomy): domain Bacteria; kingdom Pseudomonadati; phylum Pseudomonadota; class Gammaproteobacteria; order Moraxellales; family Moraxellaceae; genus Acinetobacter; species Acinetobacter sp. WCHA55. The sequence goes on from NZ_CP032286.1 coordinate 2,133,032, forward strand.
AAAGATGAGTACATGCGGTCCTGATATTGCCAAAAAATGACTAATACCAAAACGTTGAAAAAATGCTGTCGTCTCTTTATCTAAGAAACTCTCATCCCCAGTCAGGAGTGCTAGAATTAGGCCCTTATGACTTAAAGGCTGTATATAAATAAAGTTGCGTATCTTTAAACGCTGCTGCTCTATACCTAGCTGGAGTTGCTTGAATACGGCTTGCTGTTTTCTTAAATGGCTGGCATAGCCTAATGCGAAAATCTCAGCCTCAGATAAGGGTTGTATTTGCTTAAGTTTGAAACCCGACATAAGATTACGCTGCAAATACCACTGCTCAATATCGAATACGCCTTGCACTGCATAACTATGCGCAGGACGAGTTTCCCCTGTCAGTCGGTAGTATTTCCCAAGTTCTAAGACCGCTTGCTCATCCGAAATCCTTTTTTGAAAACTCAACCATTGCACTGGTTGCTCATGTCGGTTCAAGACCTGTATTTCTTGCTGAATAGTCTCAGCACCTAGTTGGTTAATTTTTGCGATATAAACAATGACTTCAGCATCTTCAACTTTTGTTTCTTTGTAGACTAGACGCTGTTGCAAGGCCGATTGTGCATAATAATATCCCGCAGTTAAAAACAGCACGGAACAAATCAGCCCGCGAATAAACTGCAAAATAAATGTATGTTTGTGTTGAAAGAGAAAAAGCTGTAAGGGCAAAAGTATGATGACTGAAATCAGCGCTGGATAAAAAAGGTGATTTAGAATGGAAACGGTCTGCCCCATCAATGCAATTCCTACAATCCAAGCAGCATATAAAAACTTCATTCTTTTATTCAGTTATTTTTTTATTGGCGCCATAATAAAGCCCACCGAAGTGGGCTTCAATAGATAGTGGCTTTATCTCATATTTTTATCGGCACTCAGCCTATTCATTGACCCAAAGACCATCTTGCATATGCAAAATAGAATCCGCAGACTGAGCCAGTTGTTCATCATGTGTCACGATCAACATGGCCATGTTGAACTCCTGACGTAAATCCATCAGCAACTCAAAAATTTTACTTGCTGTTTTCCGATCTAAATTACCTGTCGGTTCATCTGCCATCATTAATGCTGGCTTGGCCACCAATGCACGCGCCAAGGCAACGCGTTGACGTTCCCCACCTGAAAGTTCACCCGGTTTATGGGTTAAGCGGTGCGTCAACCCAACGCGTTCAAGTAAGTATTCGGCTTGCTTTTGTACGTCTTTAAAGTTGGTACCTTGACGTAACATCAGTGGCATAGCCACATTTTCTAAAGCCGTAAACTCAGGCAACAGATGATGGAACTGGTAAACAAAACCTAAGTGTTGATTACGTAAATAGCCACGCTCAGCTTCATTCAAACTGTCAAAACGACTACCCTGTAAAAATACCTGCCCTGAACTCGGACGGTCTAAACCACCCAATACATGCAACAACGTACTTTTACCCGAACCACTCGAACCCACAATCGAGACAAATTCACCTGCTGTGACTTGTAGAGAGAGACCTTTAATCACCTCAACAGTCGACTTACCATCAGTAAAATGCTTTTCAATATTTTGTGCTTCTAAAACAATTTTACTCATAGCGTAATGCCTCCGCAGGTTGGATTTTTGCAGCACGCATTGCAGGATAAATAGTTGCAAGGAAACTTAAAATTAAAGACAGGGACACAATGGTTAATACATCTTGCCATCTTAAATACGATGGTAAGTAATTGATAAAGTATGCATCAAACAGATGAAGCCCCATCACATTGTTTAACCAACCCACAAAACTACTAATGCCAGAGGCGAAAACAATGCCGAGAATTGCGCCCGATACCGTACCAATCACACCAATAATCGTACCTTGAACCATAAAAATACGAGTAATAGTTGCAGGTGAAGCACCCAATGTTCGTAGAATCGCAATATCCGATTTTTTATCGGTCACGACCATCACCAAGGACGACACAATATTAAATGCAGCCACCAAGACAATCAGGAAGAGTAATAAGCTCACCATGGCCTTTTCCATTTGGATCGCACTAAACAAATTTCCGTGAGTATAGGTCCAATTCGAGGCATAAAAACCGCTTGGCAGATCCATCACAATTTCATCAGCCACTTTAGGTGCTGCAAAAATATCATCCAATTTCAGGCGAATGCCTTGTGCACCATCAGGTAAACGTAACAGAGTTGATGCATCATTCAAGGCAATATAGCCCATCATCGAATCGACCTCAGCACCAATGCTGAAAATGCCCACAATTTTGAAACGTTTAAAACGCGGTACCACACCCGCTGGAGATGGCGTTGCCTCAGGTAAAACCAAAGTCACACTATCATTTAAACCTAAACCTAAGGCATCGGTCATTTGTTTGCCTAAAACAATACCAAACTCACCTTTTTTTAAGTTATCAATACCACCTTCAACCATGTGGTCTTGAATAATTGAAACCTTTTTTTCATATTGAGGTTCAATCCCCGTGACCATAATTCCAGCCACTTGGCCTTGTGCCGTAAGCATTCCCTGCAATTGAGTAAAAGGTGCTACGCCTGTGACGTGTTCCTTTGTCTCAATTTTTTTTGCAAGTTCAGGCCAATCTGTTAAAATTTGTGTTGAAGAAACAGTAGCTTGAGGTATCATTCCAAGTACACGTGTTTTCAGTTCTCGGTCGAAACCATTCATTACAGATAAGACTGTAATAAGTACAGCCACACCCAGTGTCAGACCGATCATCGAAACCAGTGCAATAAAAGAAATAAAGTGGTTGCTACGCCGTGCGCGAGTATATCTCAACCCTATATACAGCGAGATTGGTTTAAACATACCATCTAGTCCGAGGTCATAATTATGGAAAATTTACAGCATCAAAACGTTCAAACGGAACGTCGTGTGATGTCACGAATCGATGCGGCCTTGAGAATTAACTATCAGATCATTTCTGATGATGTTGCCCTGAATGACCCTTACGATCCTAATTTTGTTTTGCCACGCTATTTTCTACTACTCGCAGAATTAGATCAATTTGATCATGCCCTAAACTACGAATTAGAACAATTATCTGAAAAAGATCAACAAATTGCTCGAATATTATCCCTATTTAATCAAAAATTAAACCTGATCACGGGGTCTTTGTATGACACAATTGTACAAACCATGTTACCTACGCCTGAACATGTGAACTTTTCAGAAAGTGGTTTGAGTTTCTATAGTGAAAAACAAATTCAAGATGGTACTTATATCCACTTAACCTTGAGCCACCCTGAAAACTTCTTCCATATTGCAGCCATTGCACAAGTGGTGTATAGCAACGCAGAAGAAAATGATAAATATCGTACGGGAGCATACTTTATTACCTTGCACCCGCAAGATCGTGTCAAATTGGCTGACTGTATTTCTTTGGCTGTCGAAGATCATTAAAGCCAGAACCTTGGACTAGTTTTGGCTTTTTAACTTTTGGGCAAGCGTCCGACTTGCCTGAAGATCTCTATAAAAATAAACAAACAAACCTGACAGTAAAACCACTGCTCCCAAAACCACCATCATCGAGAGTTTTTCCTGATTCAGCACAGCACCTATAAATAGCGCAATCATTGGTGTCATGACGGTAGTCAATGATAAAGTCGTGGGTTGAATTTTCTGCACCAATTTAAAATAACAAAACATTGCAATCAATGATGCCATGATGACCGTATATAGCAGAGCTAAGCAGGTTTTCAAATCGGGCATTTGCTGCGGCGCATGCTGCCAAATAAACGGCACAATACAGATAGCCACTAATGTCGACACCAAAATTGAACCTGTCGCTTGTGCAATGGGCTCAATATTCGCATTGACTTTTTTCACCCAGAAAATAGAAGCTGCATAAGAAAATACACTGAGTAACATCAGCCCAATTCCAAATGGATGAACATGCTGTGCTGTACCTGCAAGGCAAATGATCGCAAGTCCCAATAGTGCAATACACATTCCAAACCACTGCATCGCACTCAAATAAGTCTTAAAGTAAAAACGTCCGATCAGCCCTGCCATAATCGGTGCTAAGCCAAACATCAAGGCAATCATGCCTGAACTAATATAGTTGGTGGCAACATAGGTAAAAAACTGCGAACCAATCAAGCTAAAAGAACCAGCCAAATAACTATGCCAAGCGACTTTATCGGTAGGGAACTGTCGCTTTAACACTAGTAACAAACAAATAGCCAAAGGCAATGCGATGAAAAAACGTAATACCAATGCCCACAGCATATGTAAATCGGTCACACTCCACACAATCGCTAAAGGCGTTGTGGACCAAATAAAAACCAATAACCCATAGGTTGCCATCAAATTGGTTTTAGAAGACATAATCAACTCGATGCTAAATGGTGGTTTTACGTTTTTGCTTTTGAATGGTTTGGTCTAAAGAACTAGAAAATTCTCGTTTATCACGCTCAGAAATAGGCGGTGGGCCACCTGTTTGAACACCTGCCCCACGTAAGGTATCCATAAAGTCCCGTAAATGCAGTCGAGCTTTAACATTCGCGGTGGTGTAAATTTCACCACGAGGATGAATTGCGATTCCCCCCTTTTCAATCACTTGTGCGGCAAGCGGAATGTCCTGAGTAATTACAATATCATTGGCTTGCATGCGATCGACAATTTCTTGATCAGCCGCATCTGCCCCACTCATTACTTGAATTGAGCTAATGCGAACGGAAGGCGTAATCCCTACATTTTGGTTTGCCACGAAAGTGACTTCAAGCTGATAACGGTCAGAAGCACGTAAAATCACTTCACGTAAAATTTTAGGCAATGCATCTGCATCGACCCAGAGTTTAAATGGCAGCACTGTGCATCCATAAACAAAAGAAACTGCCTTAGTCTAACAAACTCAGTGTTTTAGCATAATAGATAAAACCACTCAAAATCGCTTATACAAAGCTCGCTTCATACTTTTTAAGTATCAAGAAGAAATACTTTGCCTTTTTATCTGCCAAATAAAGTACGGCTTTACTCTTTTTTGATGATTTTCCAGTAAAAATATAATAAAGGACTTGAAATATAGAAATAACCCTCGATTTAATAGGGATATATAACCTCATTCAATCGTGCATATGAACAATCAAAATAGTCCAGAAATAATCACCATTGATGACCAAAACTTTGGTAGCCACGTCGAGCATTGGAGTTTACTCACAGATCACCCTGCACAAGATGTACCCAAATGGTTAGGTTTAGCTTTAAATGCACCAATCATGCCGATGGGTTTATGCCAAACTGAACAAGATATGGATGCAGGTTGCTGGCTCATTCAAGGTCCAAGTCAAGCGGCTGTTCAGCTGACTCAAGTCATCGCGGTTGAAGACAATAAACCCAAAGCTGTTAAAACTGCATTTCCAAGTTTTAATAGCCCCTATAAAGTGTCGGCTGTGGTTGAACGCATTATTCGCGGTCAATCCAACACACAAGCCGTTTTACGCTTGAACTTAGGCAATAACAGTATCGTCTACGCTTATGACAGCCTGTATAGCGTCAATCATGCTCAATACCAAAAAGACCAAACCTATATTGCACATCTGAATGCATGGGCATATGAACTGGAAGCAGTCGCAGAGCACGAGCAACTGGTGGTTGATGACCCTGCATCGATTAAACATCATCGTGCTTTGAACGATATTTTAGCAGCAAACAATGGCATTGCTCCTGCAAACCTTCAAGAACAGATTGATGCATGGGAACCAAAGTCGGATGATGACAAAGAACCTGTGACTGTCGATTTTTCAAAAATGGTCGCTTATTTGTATGGTGAAAAGATCGGTCAGGAAGATGAGGCATGGTTCCAAGGAAATATTGTTGGCAAAACCAACATGCAATTTATGGAACAAGACTACACCTTGCTTGATGTTGCCTTGATTCATGAAGACAACCAACCTGCGACACTGATCCGTATCGCTACTAAAAATCCAGAGTATGCCAACTTTAATATTGGACAATACATTCGCGGCAACATTTGGATTCAAGCCAATATTTATTCATTAAATCAATAATTTATAAAAACAATCCAACGTAAACTCTGCAAGATTGATGTATAGGCTACGTTGGTTTTTTTATATCAGCACGATTTATTTTAATTTGAATTTATTTGTATAAAACTTATCCACACATTTTATTATCTCTTGCTATTTTAAATTCATTTAAAATAGCACTTATCCACAGTTTTAAATTTAATTATCTTATTTTAATGATGAAAAATAGAATTCTAAGTTCTATGACTTTCAGATAGTTAGTTATTGGCAGGTACTGGATTCTGAGTTAATTCAGCATAAACTTGAATATTTAAGTGATTATGTATAGTGGAGATCTGATTATTTTTAATTAGTACTTTATTTAAGCATTTTTTTATGTTAAAAATAAAAACATGCAATAGGATTTTAACGATAATTAAATCGGAATAAAAACTTCCATGAAAATTATGCAAGAAGAAAATATACAGCATGTTGAACATCAATTAGAAAAGCGTTATCAGCTTGACGCTTATTCGTGCATGTTTTTTGTGTTAGGCATGATGATTTCTGCCTACTTCTTACATCAGTTCATCCTGTAACTGATTTCACCTCGCAGCCCAATTCAAAAAAGCCAACTTTGTTGGTTTTTTTATGTCTAGAATATCTTCTACGCCGTATCACTGGATCATTCTTTTCATGTTCTACGCTAAGAAACATGGCACCTACAAAATTACTAATCTCTCATAAGCAAAGTTGCACCCTCCCCCATACTCGTCGCACTCACCTACCACCACACAAATTGCTGAAATGTTTTAGACATTGAGACATACAATAAAAAATAGCAATTTTAGATATAAAAAAACCTGCAAGTCTAAACTTACAGGCCTCTGAAAATACTATAAAAATTAGAACAAACGGTTCATACCATTTAAGGTCGCTACACGATACGCTTCAGCCATCGTAGGATAGTTAAATGTCGTTTCGACGAAATAATTGATGGTATTGTTTGGACTATTCATCACTGCTTGACCAATGTGAATAATTTCCGAAGCGTTATTACCGAAACAATGTACACCCAGCACTTCCAAAGTTTCGCGGTGGAATAAAATTTTCAATTCACCCACTGTGTCACCTGTAATTTGCGCACGCGCCAAATGACGGAAAGAAGCCTGACCGACTTCATACGGAATTTTTTCTTCAGTTAACTCTTGTTCAGTTTTACCAATCGAAGAAATTTCTGGAATGGTATAAATTCCAGTCGGAATATCAACCACAGGTTCTACCCCTACTTCACCGCTCATGTTTGCACCTGCACAACGACCTTGGTCATATGCAGCAGAAGCCAGTGAAGGCCAACCAATCACATCACCCGCAGCGTAAATGTTTTCCACTTCGGTTTGGTATTGGTCATTGACTGTAATTTGACCACGACTGTTTGGTGTAATACCAACATTTTCCAAACCTAAGCCATCTGTATTTCCAGAGCGACCGTTACACCACAAAATAGCATCTGCTTTAATTTTCTTACCGCTTTGCAAATGTAGCACCACGTGATCATCATACGTTTCAAGATGATCAATCTGCTCATTATGGCGAATCAAGACACCTTGTTGACGCAAGTGATAAGACAAGGCATCAGAAATTTCATCGTCTAGATAACTCAGCAATTTGTGCTGTGTATTAATCAAGTCAACTTTATGATCGAGTCCAATGAAAATAGACGCGTATTCACAGCCAATCACACCCGCACCATAAATAATGATTTTTTGGATCGAATAATCGAGGTCTAAAATTTTATCTGAATCGAATACACGCGGATGGTTAAAATCAAGCGCCGCAGGACGGTATGGACGGCTACCCGTTGCGATCACAATTTGTTTGCACATGATCGTTTCTTTGATGCCTTCAGGGCTAAATACTAAAACCGTATTCTGGTCTTGAACATAGGCACGACCGTGGTAAATATCAATTTTATTGCGGTCATAAAAACGTGAGTGTGTATCAACCTGTTGCTGAATCACTTTATGTGCATTTTGAAGCACTTGCTTCATTGTAAACTGACGCCAGTCGCCCATTTTTTTAAACATTGGGTCACGGCGATAACGGATAATACTCGATACCGTTTGACGTAAAGCTTTACTTGGAATGGTCCCCACGTGGGTACAGTTACCACCGAGCTGCTCACGTACATCCACAATCGCTACACGCTTTCCAGATTTGGCAAGTTTCATTGCCGCGCCTTCACCCGCAGGGCCTGAACCTAGAACGACCGCATCGTACTTAACGAAAGTTCCACCAACGACCTCTTTTTTACGTGGCATTCAACGCTCCTTCTTCAAAAACTTATTACTTATCTTAGGCATATTATGACGTAATTGCAGGCAATTTGCTGTATTTAGCTTACATATATTAAGTGATAACCACATTTAGTAAATGAATAGTATTTCCGCCCTATCAATTCGCATTTCCGCTATACTAATACTGCTATTTTTAGCATCTCCCCCGTCAAAAACAGTGGAATAGTTGAATATGTCTGAAAACCGTAAACCTGAGCAGGGTATCAAACTTCGTGGCGCAGAAAAGGTCGCGCGTATACCTGTAAAAGTTATTCCTACGGTTGAAACACCACGCAAGCCGGATTGGATTCGCGTGAAAATGGCAGCACCCGAAGAAGTGCAACGCATTAAATCAACCCTACGTGAACAAAAACTGCATACCGTTTGTGAAGAAGCAGCATGTCCTAACCTACCTGAATGTTTTGGGGGGGGTACTGCAACCTTTATGATTATGGGTGACATTTGTACACGTCGTTGTCCTTTCTGCGACGTGGCACATGGCCGTCCAAATGCACTTGACGCAGACGAACCACGTCACATGGCCGAAACGATTTCAAACTTAGGTTTAAAATATGCCGTGATCACCTCTGTAGACCGTGATGACTTACTTGACGGTGGTGCGCAGCACTTTGTTGATTGTATTAAAGAAGCACGTGCGTTAAGCCCGAATACTTTACTTGAGATTTTGGTACCTGACTTCCGTGGTCGTATGGACATTGCGCTTCGCATTATGACTGAGTGTCCACCTGATGTGTTTAACCATAACATTGAAACTGTGCCGCGTTTATACAAAGCGATGCGTCCAGGTTCAGACTACCAACACTCTTTAAATCTGTTAAAAATGTTTAAAGAATATTGCCCTGACGTTCCAACCAAATGTGGTTTGATGGTCGGTATTGGTGAAACTGAAGAAGAAGTCATTTCACTTTTAGATGACTTGCATGCACACGGCGTTGACTACGTAACGATTGGTCAGTATTTACAGCCTTCAAAAGAGCATGCGCCGATTGACCGCTTTGTTACGCCAGAAGAATTTGAGCGTTACACTGCACATGGCCAAAAGCTAGGCTTTAGAAATATTTGGGCAGCACCGATGGTTCGCTCAAGCTACTTCGCTGACCGCCAATACTATGGCGAACCTGTACCAGCAGTACGTCGTAAAGTAGATCCTGCGAAAAAGATTGCTGTTCAAACGATTGAAGCTTAATTTCCTGTTGTGTTAAACAGTTAAATACAAAAATTAAAAGCCCTCATACGAGGGCTTTTTTATTACGAACTTCGTTCTTTATATTTTTCAATTACGTATTCATACATTTCTAACACAGTTATTGCTCAAAAAACGCCCTAATCTAATTCAAAGTCTAAAATAATCGTGATGCTACACATCACATCAAATTCATTTTATTACACCTTTTAGTCTACGTTCTGTCTTATTTTCCATGAAATTTTATAAAACGTATGACTCACCTCACGGTGTAAACAACGGGAGGTTTCAATGGGCTTCATTTTCGCCATTCTGTTTTTAATCTGTACCCTTTGGGCTATTTTTTATTTTGAAGTCAGTCGCTTACTTGGGACAGCAATCCTTATTTTTGTATCCCTCTTCACAGCTATTTTTATCAATCCGTGGTCATTACTTTTAGGTCTACCCTTAATTATTCTCAGCCTGATTGTGGTTATTGATCCATTACGCAAATCATTAATCACTCAACCAGCCTATAAAGCTTTAGCCAAAGCCATGCCGAGTATGAGCAGTACCGAACGCGAAGCATTAGATGCAGGTACCAGTTGGTGGGAAAAAGAATTATTTATGGGTGCGCCTGACTGGAAAAAATTTGATGGTTATGTCTATCCAACCTTGTCTGCTGAAGAGCAATCCTTCTTAGATCATGAAGTTGAACACCTTTGTGGTTTACTGAATGAATGGGAAATTCATCACCACTTAAAAGATCTTCCTGTTGAAGCATGGCAATACATCAAAGAACAAGGCTTTTTGGGTTTAATTATTCCCAAAGAATACGGCGGTCGTGCGTTTAGCTCGTTTGCCCAAAGCCGCATCATGAGCAAAATTTCTTCACGCTCACTGACCACTGCCGTCAGTTGTATGGTGCCCAACTCTCTAGGTCCAGGTGAGTTGCTTTTACATTATGGAACTGAGGAACAAAAACAACGCTATCTACCAGGACTCGCCAAAGGTGAAGAAATCCCCTGTTTCGGTTTAACCAGTCCCGAGGCTGGTTCAGACGCTGGGGCAATACCTGATACAGGCGTGGTCTGTTATGGCATGTTTGAAGGCCGAGAAATACTCGGTTTACGTATGAACTTTTCAAAACGCTGGATTACACTGGCACCTATTGCAACTGTGATTGGCCTCGCTTTTAAACTCTATGACCCTGATGGACTCTTAGGCGATGCAAGCAAAACTGAATACGGTATCACCTGTGCCTTATTACCTGCCAGTCATGCAGGTGTCCAAGTCGGTGCACGCCATAATCCTGGTTCCCCTTTTATGAATGGAACGGTCGATGGACAAGATGTTTTTATCCCACTTGATTGGATTATTGGTGGGGTTGAAAATGCAGGTAAAGGTTGGCGCATGCTGATGGAGTGCTTAGCTGTAGGTCGCGGTATTTCCCTACCTGCACTCTCCACTGCTTCTGCTGAAATGGCCTATTTAAGCGTCGGTGCTTTTGCCAAAGTCCGCCAACAGTTTAAAATTTCTGTGGGACATTTTGAAGGTGTGCAAGAAGCCACTAGTGATATTGCCAGCGGTGCGTATATGTTAGAAGCTTTTCGCTATATGGTGACCTGTGGTTTAAATGAAGGTGGAAAACCTGCTGTAATGACAGCTATGGCCAAATACTATGCCACTGAAACCATGCGTAAAATTGTCAATCACGGCATGGATGTCGTTGGTGGACGGGCTGTGCAAATGGGGCCACGCAATTTCTTAGCACTGAATTATCAAGCGATCCCCATTTCAATTACTGTTGAAGGGGCCAATATTTTAAGCCGTTCTTTAATGATCTTTGGTCAAGGCTCTATGCGCTGTCATCCTTATTTATATGAAGAGCTGCAACTCCTTCAAGTAGAAGATACTAAAACCGCTTTAGCGCCTTTCGACACGCTACTTTTTAAACATTTGGCTTATACCTTTAACCGAACAGCACGTTCATTCAGCTATGGTATCTTCGGTGGTCCTTCAGATGCTTCCGCACAGACAGATGATTTCTCACGTCCTTTTTACAAAACCATTAACCGTTTCAGTGCCAACTTCGCTTTAACCGCAGACCTTTGTTTAGGCTTACTTGCAGGCGATATTAAACGCAAGGAAATGCTTTCAGGGCGTTTAGCTGACATTCATGCCCACCTATTTATCGCGACCGCTATTTTGAAGTTTTATGAAAAAGGACAACGTAGTGAGGCTGAGCAACAACATGCTCAACTGGCTTTAGAAAAAGCATTCGTGCAAATTCAGGATGCATTTGATGGACTATTTGCAAACTTTCCTATGCGAGTCGCAGCTTGTGTAGTCAAATTTATCTGTTTCCCTTTTGGTCGTGTTGCCCAACAACCAAGTGACCAGCTAAAAACTCAATTAGGACTTGCCATCATGGAAAATAATCCTTTCCGTGAGCAACTGAAACAGCATGTTTTTTACAATACCGATCCAAATGATGTCTTTGGACGTATGGAAAATGCATTCCAAGCAGCATTAAAGATTGATCCGCTGTGGACGAAGTTTAAAAAAGCAGAGTCCAAAGAACAATTTAGAGGCTTAGATTTTGAATCACATATTCAACATGCGCTTGAAACAGGATTCATCAGCTCTGAGGAAGCGGATCAGTTGCTTCATTACAATGCTCAACGCTTCGATAGTATGCTCACCGACATTTTCGACCATGAGCTTGAACAGACACTAGATTTAAAGAATCCCTACCACTCAAAGGCTTCCGATATTCAAGCTTAATCCTCTCATCGGTTTTCGAAACGCCTAAAAGATAAAAGTCCTTTACGGGCTTTTATTTTATCCACATGCTATAAACCATGGAATCGAAACGAAGTTTTAAATCCAATACACGTTTAAACGGTAATAGAACTCTTCTACTTCCAAACGAACTTGATAACCTAGTTGTGTCAGTTCTGCTGAAAAATGACGAATATCTTCTAAGGGTAAATGTTTTGGCAGAACCGTAAATACCGCAGTATTTCCCTGTTTGGCACTCTCCTCGATGAGTGATGCTAAACGTAATTTGTAGATTTCAATATCTAAATATGCTTGGTTGGACATAATTTTTGCCTGTTCGGCATTAATAAAAGCAGCCATATTTTCCTCCAAATTCACCCAAGTATTGACTATGAAACTAACGCAGATCAAAAAATCGTATAACGTGATTTGGTAACACTGTGTAGCCGTTCCTTAGAAAAATAATAAGAAGAATCAAATCGATTTAAAAAGGCAGCGACTGCAATCCAAATTTTTCTATTCATCAAACTAACTAACCGTTACAGAAAAAATAAATAAAGTTACCATCTATTCTATTTAAATAATAATTGTTATCATTTGCAATATTGCTTACTAATACACCAACTCTCTTCCATGAATAGCACCACTCAAATTGATGCCTTGGTTCATTCGGAAAAAGTTCGTCCGAAACCAACCAAAAAGAAAAATGTAGATACCCCCGTTAGCTACCGTCTGATGGTGTTGTACCGATTTGCTCTTGCCTTACTTGGAGGCTATCTCCTTGCAGCACTTTCTGCATTAGCCATTGCTAAAATCTTTATTGCAAATCCTGTGAATGCCGCCATGAGCGCCACCCTCATTGCATTTTGTCTTAACTGTGCTGCCTTTATTTGGGTCTTTATGGTTCAAAAAACCTTAAAAGCAACGCTCGGTATTGCTGTGCCATGTATTGCACTGTATGCCCTACTCAAATTTTTAGGATAGTTTTTCAATGCGTGTTGATCAAAAAGCGGAAGGACCGCGCCAATCCATGTCATGGTTGCATACATGGGCCAGTCTCATTTTAGGGTGGCTGCTGTATGCAATTTTTGTGACTGGAACACTCAGTTTTTTCCAAAATGAAATTTCTACTTGGATGAAACCCGAAACCCATCAATCTATCCCTGCGCAGTCTCAAGTGCAACAAATGCAGGTCGCGCTCAACTATTTACAAAAAAACCACCCTGATGCAGGCAGTTGGAACATTCAACTACCTAACTCACGGCAAACTACGACTGAAGTAACTATTCGTGCCGTTGGTGAAGATCCGAAAGCACGTCGTGGTGGAACACGTATCACCTTAGATAGTGCGACTGGTGAACTGATTGAACCACGGGATACACGTGGTGGGGGGTTCCTGTACCGTTTCCATTTTGAATTGTATGGTTTACCCCGTTTGTGGACGCGTTGGTTGGTCGGGATTGCCACCATGTTCATGTTGGTTGCAATTGTTAGCGGTATCATTACCCATAAAAAAATCTTTAAAGACTTCTTTACCTTTCGCTCAGGCAAAGGTCAGCGTTCATGGCTGGATGCACACAACGCAACCGCTGTTTTTGCATTGCCTTTTCACTTAATGATTACTTTTAGTGGCTTACTGCTACTCATGTTTATGTTCATGCCTTGGGGAATTAACCAAGCGTATGAAAATCGACAACAGTTCTTACGTGACCAACAGGCCAGCATGATTGAGCAGCCCCAAAAAGCTGAAGATCAGCAGAGCGAAGGTCGAAGTCAACGCGAAGGTGAAAGAGCGGATCATGGGGAACGCGGACAGCAACGTGGTGAACATGCTCAAGGTCGGGGTGGGGAACGTCCACAATCCGAACTCAACCCTGCACCACTGACAGACCTAGCACCAATCATGGTGATGGTACAACAACAGTGGAAAGACAATCCAATTGCTTCGATTAACATTATTTCACCCAATACAGACCAAGCCAAAATTGAGTTCCGTGCCTTGCGTGCTGAAAGTGTCGCGCATCGCAATGTGTATGCAACCCTTAACTACAATGGGGTCACGGGTCAAGATGAAACGGATAAAAATATACGGATAAAAAATCCATCGATTCCGAGTGGCATCTATAACGTGGTCACCGTCTTACACGAAGCACGTGGCCTCGACTTAGCACTGCGTTGGTTGCTGTTCTGTTCAGGCATTTTAGGTACGCTCATGGTGGCGACAGGTCTGATCCTTTGGTGTGTAAAACGTGCACCCCAACAGCAGAAACAAGGCTATAAATCGTTTGGTTTCCGACTGGTTGAAGTCCTGAATATTGCGGCCATTATTGGTTTACCTTTAGCCTGCGCTGCATATTTTTATGCCAATCGTTTCATTCCAGCAGATGTAGAAATGCGGTTAAACTGGGAGATTCGTAGCTTCTTTGTAGTATGGTTACTCACTCTGATTTATGCCATTTTCCGTACCCACCGCCAAGCATGGTTAGACTTACTTTTATTGGCAACGCTCGCTTTTGCCCTGTTACCATTGGTCAACTTGATCACAGGCGGTCAAGCTTTATGGAACAGCATTGCACAGGGTCAATGGATGATTGCATCGGTTGATTTAGCTATGTGGGTAATGGCTGTGATTTTCTATTTCGCTTATGACAAAGTTAAAAAACATCAAGGTTTGCCGAACAAAAAAGTGAAAGCACCTGTTCAGGAGGCCAAAGCATGATTTGGTTTCTGATCATTTGGACATTAGCAACCTTAGGTTTTTTTGCTCTTGCCAACAGTATGTCTAAGCACCAAAAGCAAATCTTTGCTAAAGAACTGACACTTCAGCAAACACGCTTAGCAACCACTGTGGGTTGGTTACTCCTCATTGTTTCTTTGCTCATTTGCTTAACACAAGGACATTGGAGCACCGAAATCAGTTATTGGGTCGGCGTAATTAGCTTCGCGGCGTTGTTTGTTGGGCTTTGCTTAAGTTATTTTGAGCAAAAAATTAGGAATATCGCTGTTTCAGTTTTACTCATATTTATATCCAGTCTAACTTTGCACCTAATCTAAGCCTAAAAGCCAATCTTCGGATTGGCTTTTTCATTTGAAAGCATTAGGCTATCTACAGTTTAAATCTTTGGTTATTTCTATGCCTAAATCTCCTAAAATTCCTGCTGAATTGGTCAACCTTGCAACAACGGGTAATAGTGATGCTCAATTTGAACTTGCTGAACTGTATATGCAAAGTGAAAATGAAGATGACATTACTCTTGCAGAAGAATGGGCGCTCAAAGCAGCAGCATTAGGTCATGTAGAAGCCATGTATTGGCTCGGTGAAGGTTATGCTTTTTATGCCAAAGAGCTTCGTGAAGAAGACCCAAGCGAAGCAGAAACCTACTTTGGACATGCACATCACTGGTTAAAACAAGCTGCTGAACTAAAACACCCTACAGCAATATTAGAGTTGGCTGGTTTTTACCGTCGGGGCGATGTGGTTGAAAAAGATGTCACTAAGTCAATTGAACTGGTACAACAAGCGGCGGAACTGGGTGAGGCTCAAGCCATGCGTGATTTGGCTTTCATTTATGAAAATGCACTAGGTGTCGATGCCGATGAAGAAAAAGCCAAATACTGGCATGACAAGGCGGATGCCGCAGAGCAAGAATAAAAGCAAAAGCCCATCCTTTGATGGGCTTTTTACTACTTAAAACTTACGCACAAAAATAATATCTAAATCCTGCTTAGGCACAAAATTCTTTTCTGTCATTTGAAATTGTGTCGAACTGATCTTTTTCACCTGACCATTCCAACAAAATGAAACCAACTCATTGGGATCACGCTCAATCGTCAGTTTAAAATTTTGAATCGGTTTCGCCCAATTTGCGCCCGTTTTCAAGATATAACCCAACGCCTGATAAGGTGCATATTGTGATTTGGCTTTTTTCAAACCTGCTTTGAAGCTTTGATCCATACAATAAGTCTTTTCATCCTCTTCAGGATATAAAGAGACCGAACCACCGACCAATGGTGCATATTCATGCTGAATATGGGTCATGCTGTTCGCTTTAAAATTTTGTTTCCAACTATAAATAACCTGAGACTGCCAGCGAATGAGATCTTCATCTTGAATTTTTAGTAGTTTTTGCACTCTTGGACTTTTACAAGTTTGAATTTTTTTCTGAATAGAAGTACTTATATCGGCATTTTCACCTTTCCACGGCTGTATCAACTCTTGCTGCGTGAGACTACAAGCCATAAGCTCATTCGTTACATCGGCTTGAAAGTCTCCATCATGAACATATTCTTGTTCACTACTCGGTAAAAAAGCCCGTACATGCACCTGAGGCTGTATACGCTGACCATTAACTTGAACTGTAAAACTATCAATTAAACCTGTGGCATCAGCATAATCATAGTCCATGTAATTTTGAACTTTCGGTAAGGGAAATAAAATAGTCTCGTTTACCAAATGTTTACTTAAATTTTTAAACTCATAATCGACAGTGATTCGCTTTTTACTGATAAATAAGTTTTCACTATACATTTGAATATCTTTATTTTTCAGATATTGCACACCGCCTGTTGCAACAAAACCTGTACTGTCATTTGCACTCACGTACATAGACATAAATACGAATAACCCTATTATTTTTTTCATTTTAATCTTCTTTTTTAAGGTTTAATGTTCTGCATGAGTCTCAAAGTTTGCATTCTCGATCATGATCACCTGACGACAAATGCCTTCGGCTTTTCGTTGTTGTTCAAATACAGATGCTGGCATAGCATCAAAACTGTCAAAGAAACAAATTTCTTGTTCATCTATAGAGTAAACCAGTGAATGGTTTCCGACGCCTTCTAAAGTATCGTAATACACAATAATAAAGTTATTCTGTTCAAACGCCTGCTGAATGTGTTGATAATTGATTGCAGGCGAAATAAGTAACTTTAACTGTTCAGCTTCGGCATAACTCAGTTTTTCTTGTTCTTGAAGATCTGGGTCTTCATCGGTATAGAAATGTACATTGAAACCAAACTTTTTTAAGCCTACAGCCAAGCCAATAGTAGTAGTTCCGTTTTCTGCATCGTAACCACAGACCTCAATCAATTGTTCAATCTCTGGATCTATACCCAAATGTTGTAGCATCATCCATACCGCATAGATACCGCCATTGGCTTCAAGGTTCATTAAGGATTCAGGGATATTCACGGTCATAACACAATTCAAAAAAGATGATTGTGTTGATAATAAACAAAACATCGTTGGAACTGAATCAATTTCCAAGTACAATATTCCGCAGTCGAGGGATGCTGCGACTTTCTTACAGGTACATAAATGTAAGATCGCTAGGCTCGACGATTCGGTTAGACACTCGTTTTAATCAACAACGGCATCCGCGAACATAATGATCAATTTTTGTATTTATAAGGAGATCGTAATGAACGCGGTTAATGCTTCATTTACAGATTATAAAGTTGCTGACATCACTCTAGCTGATTACGGCCGTAAAGAAATCAAACTTGCTGAAGCTGAAATGCCAGCTTTAATGGGTCTTCGTAAGCGTTATGCTGCTGCAAAACCACTTGCAGGCGCGAAAATCCTTGGCTGTATCCACATGACTATTCAAACTGCTGTTTTAATTGAAACATTAGTTGAATTGGGCGCAGAAGTTCGTTGGACTTCATGTAACATCTTCTCTACTCAAGACCATGCTGCTGCTGCAATTGCGGCTTCTGGTGTTCCTGTATTTGCTTGGAAAGGCGAAACTGAAGAAGAATACATGTGGTGTCTTGAACAACAAATCAACGTTAATGGCACGCCTTGGGATGCCAACATGATTTTGGATGATGGTGGTGATTTAACATTACTTGTTCATGAAAAATATCCTGAAGTTATTGCAAAAATTCATGGTGTGACAGAAGAAACAACAACAGGTGTTCAACGTCTGTATGAAATGCTTCGTGATGGCACTTTGAAAGTTCCTGCAATCAACGTCAACGATTCAGTAACTAAATCTAAAAACGACAACAAATACGGTTGCCGCCACTCACTGAATGATGCCATCAAACGCGGTACAGATATGCTTTTATCTGGTCGTCGTGCACTTGTAATTGGTTATGGTGATGTAGGTAAAGGCTCTGCTCAATCACTTCGTCAAGAAGGCATGATTGTACGTGTCACTGAAGTTGACCCTATCTGTGCAATGCAAGCATGTATGGATGGTTATGAAGTTGTATCCCCATACAAAAATGGCGTACAAACTGGTAAAAAAGAAGATGTAAATGCAGATCTTCTTCAAAATACTGACCTAATCGTAACGACAACTGGTAACTACCACGTATGTGACGCTGCAATGCTTGATTCATTAAAAGCAGGTGCAGTGGTGTGTAACATCGGTCACTTCGACACTGAAATTGACACCAACTACTTACGTGGTTACAAGTGGGTTGAAGTGAAGCCTCAAGTTCACCAAGTTTACCGTTCTGAAAATGATAGCGACTACCTCATTCTTCTTTCTGAAGGTCGTCTGGTTAACCTGGGTAATGCGACAGGTCACCCATCACGTATCATGGATGGTTCATTTGCTAACCAAGTACTTGGTCAAATGCACTTGTTCGCTGAAAAATTTGCTGATCTTGCTGAAGATCAAAAACAAGCAGCGATTCGTGTAGAACTTCTTCCTAAGAAATTAGATGAAGAAGTTGCTGCGGCAATGGTTGCTGGTTTTGGTGGTGTCTTGACTCAATTGACTCAAGAACAAGCAGACTACTTAGGTGTAGCTGTTGAAGGTCCGTTCAAATCTGACGCTTATAAATACTAAGTTGCAAACCTCTCCTAACCTCTCCTGTTAGGAGAGACTTTCATTACAGAATGATGTTAGCAATGAAATCTTGTTATCTCTATTCAATGTAATGAATCCCCTTCTCCCTCTGGGAGAAGGATGGGATGAGGGTAAACACAAAAAATAGCATTTATTAAAAAGGATTTGATGATGAGCAAAAAAATTCCTATTTCTTTTGAGTTTTTCCCAACCAAAACTGATGCGGGGGCAGAAAAACTTAAAGTCGTACACCAAGAACTACAGTTATTAAACCCAGAGTTCTTCTCCATTACTTATGGTGCTGGCGGTTCAACTCGTGAACGTACGCTTGCAGCCATTGCTGAATTCAATGGTAAAGGCACACCTGTTGCACCACACTTATCGTGTATTGGTGATGACAAAGCGCGAATTGCTGAATTACTCGACATCTATAAAGACCAAGGTATTGACCGTATTGTTGCTTTACGTGGAGATTTACCATCTGGACAAGTCGGTTTAGGTGAACTGCCTTATGCAACAGATTTGGTGCGCTTTATCCGTGAGCATTCGGGTGACCACTTTCACATTGAAGTTGCCGCTTACCCTGAAATGCACCCACAAGCTGAAAGCTTTGATTTAGATATCCAGCGTTTCTGTGACAAAGCCAATGCTGGTGCAAATGCAGGTTTAACTCAGTTCTTCTTTAATCCAGATGCTTACTTCTATTTTGTAGAACGCATTCAAAAAGAAGGTGTGAATATTCCAATTGCGCCAGGCATTATGCCAATTACCAATGCCAGCAACCTCATTCGCTTTGCAGATGGTACTGGAGCTGAAATTCCTCGCTGGATTCGTAAGCAATTGGCAACCTATGGTGACGATACTGCAAGTATTAAAGCCTTTGGGCATGAAGTTGTCGTGAAACTTTGCGAACGTTTACTTGCTGGCGGCGCGCCAAGCTTGCACTTCTACACCATGAACACCACTGATCCAACCCGTCAGCTTGTCACTGACCTTGGTTTAGCTTAATCCCGACTTAGACGAGTTGTACTTTATGCCACGTTTTTATATTGAAGCTGAATTAGCAGTTGCAACCCAGATTGAACTGACTGAAACCGTTTTTCATCATTGGTGTAAAGTACTTCGCGCCCAAGTGGGTGATCAAGCTATCCTGTTTAACGGACATGGCGGTGAGTACCAAGTTGAACTTACCGAAGTCGCTAAAAAGTCGGCTACAGTTGAAGTACTCACATTTAACCCAGCCAATCGCACACCTGCTATTCATACTTTACTCGGACAAGTCATGAGTAAAGGAGATCGTATGGATTATGCAATCCAGAAAGCGGTCGAATTGGGTGTGGCCGAAATTCAACTGTTGACCTCTGAACGTTGTGAAATGCGTTTAAAGTATGACCGTGACCAAAAGAAACTCGATCATTGGCAAGGCATTGCCATAGCAGCTTGCGAACAATGTGGCATGAACATTGTGCCAAAAATCCTTGCACCACTCAGTTTAGAGAAATGGCTCGCATCCGAATTACCTGCGACTCGTCTTGTACTCGCCCCGAATAAAGAAAAAATCGATGTTTTGGCACATGCGACACCAAACATTGCACTACTCATTGGGCCTGAAGGTGGTTTAAGTGAAGCTGAAATTACAACAGCCAATGAGTACGGTTTTATTAACTGGTGTATTGGTGAGCGTGTATTGCGTACAGAGACAGCACCAGTCGTCGCTTTGTCAATCCTAAACCACAATTTAGTGATTTAAATCACATAAACAGCCGAGTCACCCTTTTGTTCTGTTAATATATTGATTATTATGTACAACAATATTACCCTTGACTTATATCAAAATATAAATTGATTGTGTTTTACACAATATATTTAAATTTGAAAAAGACACAACACAATGCCATTGGGTCATAACAAAAATAAGGTTTCGTGATTCATGCCAGATATTTCTACAGAAAATCTTGATCGGCACTTGCAGACTGCGCAAATATCGCATTCCATTAGCCATCTTCGTTTCCTCATCAGTAGTTTACTGATTCTAAATTTTTATATTTTCTGTGCCTATCACTATAATTTTTCACAAAATTCCTTCTATTTTAACCTATGGTTTTTTGTTTCTGAGTTTATCCTCAGTATCTTTTGGCTCGTGAATACCTTGTATTTCAACCCGAAAAATCATTCTGCCAAACATGCACACCGCTGGATTCAAGGCATCTGTTTAAGTATTGGTATTTTGGTTGCAGCAGGCGTCGTTTGTATCTATTACTATTTACCCAGCCTATCTGGCAATTTTAACTATACAAATGCCCTACTCTTGTCTGCACTTTTAGTGATCGTCACACAGACCGTTTGCCTTACCTATTTAACGCAGCGCATTAGTTATTTTTGTTTGGTTTTTATTCCGTCCATTACCCCTTATGTCCTCTCTCAATTTATCAACTTCGATGCCAATCACACTCTTTTTCACCTCACTGTAAACTTTATTCTGATTGTGATTTTGCTTTGTGCCAATGCCACTAACCGTATTAATCAGCATTTATCCCGTCTCTCAATTAAAAATCGAGAGTTGAAAAAAGAAGCTGAAAAACAAGTCGCTTGGACCGATGATTTATGCAAACAACTACAAAATGAAGTGAATAAATCCAAAGAAATTGAACAACAGTTACAACTGAATAATCAATTGCTTGAACAAAAAGTACGTGAACGAACCTTTGATGTAAATCAAATCAACAAAGACTTAAAGAACAAACAAGAAAACCTATCGCTTGCCCATGAAATTTCAGGTATCCGTCCTTGGGATTGGAATATTAAAGATCGACTCATTTCCTTGACCAATCACAAACAAGAAAAAGTACTTAAAAACTCTACACAGCATCAACTTCAGCTTCAATACCTGATTCATCCAAATGATATTGCAACGTTTAAATCTGCAATGAAAAGTCATTTGCGGGGCCATTCAGACCGTTATGAAGCCACTTACCGTGTGCAGCATAACAACGGGAAATGGTACTGGGTACATGACACAGGACGCGTCATCGCTCGCGATCCAATCACCCAAAAACCGTTACAAATGGTCGGTATTCGACGTGACATTCAACATGAAAAAAGCAACCAAGAACGTCTGCGACTAGCAGCGAGCGTACTTGAACAAGCTGAACAAGGGATTTTCATCTTAGATGAAGACCTGCGTTATATCGACGTAAATCCGTTCTTTGAACGTTTGGCAGGCTTTGAAGCTGCACAAATCAATGGCAAACATTTGTTTGATATTGTGGCAAACTATAAGTCACATCAACGCACCACACATAGCCAAATCATTGGCCAACTCCTTAAAAAAGGTGAATACGATGGTGAACTTAATGAAAAGTTTCTGTCGGGCAAAGAGTTGTGTATTTGGATGCATCTGAATGCCGTTACCGATGAGCAAGATCATGTCACGCATTATATTGGTATCGTGTCCGATTTAACCGAACGTAAACTACAAGAACAGCGTCTTTCTTATTTAGAAAACTACGATACGCTGACTGACTTACCTAACCGTTTTTACTATAACTATCAGCTTCATCAATATTTGGTTTCTCAACAAGACAGCCTTAAACAACTGGCGATTATTCGTCTCAATATTGACCGTTTCCGTCCATTGAATGAATTCTTAAGCAATAATGGAGGCGATGAGCTGCTGCGTCAAGTTGCCCAGCGCCTTCGTTTGACCAATGCTGAAGCCCTGATGGTGGCTCACTTGAATGGTGATGATTTTGCAATTGTATATGAGGTCTCTCATATTCGCCCCTCAGTTCAGGAACATATCGATCGCATTAATAAAGCCTTCAGTCTGCCTTTTGATATTTTTGGTCAGGAACACATTATTACGCTTTCAATGGGGATTTCGCAGTACCCTGAACATGGTCGTCAACTGGACTATTTAAACAATTGTGCAGAACAAGCACTGAGTGAAGCAAAACGCTTAGGTGGAAATGCCACGAAGTTCTACAGTCTGAGCAATACCGTTGCATTAGAAGAAGGGATTTATTTAGAACGTGATTTAAGACTAGCGATACAAAACAATGAGTTAGTGGTTTATTACCAACCCAAAATCAACTTTCACAATCAGAAAATTTATGGTTTTGAGGCATTGGTACGCTGGAATCATCCAACTAAGGGCATCGTACCGCCAGGTCTATTTATTCCTATGGCAGAAAAAACCAGTTTGATTTCAGACATCGGTCGAATTGTGATTTTACAAACCGCGAAGCAAATCAAAGAATGGAATAAGTTAGGTTTTGATAATATCTGTGTCTCGGTCAATGTGGTTGCCCAACAACTACAACGTGGACAGCTTTTAAAGGACCTAGATGAAGCCCTTGATCGATACAAAATTAGTGGCAGCAGCCTCGAATTAGAAATTACAGAATCCACTTTGGTTGAAAATTCGGAAACGGTAAAAAATCTCCTTGAAACCATCAAGTCACGTGGCATTCATATTTCTTTAGACGACTTTGGCACAGGTTATTCCTCGCTATCTTACCTCACGGACTTCCCAATCGATACTTTAAAAATTGATCGAAGCTTCATTTCAAAAATTGGGCACTGCAAACAAGAAGCTATTGTGAGCGCCATGATTGCTATGGGAAAAGCCATGGGTATGACCGTGGTGGCGGAAGGAATCGAGACCGAACAACAACTGAGTTACCTACAAAACTTAGAATGTGATATCGCGCAAGGTTATTTATTTTCCAAACCTCTTCCACAGCTCGATGCTACCCAATACTTAAGAGATCATCTAGATACGCCCTCTTATACATACTTAATATAAATCAGACTGTTTTAGCTCTAAGTTTGCCTTAAAAAGAACCAGCTATCACTGGGATATACCAGCAACTAATGGTATATTCGGTCTTGTCTACTAAAAAACCACCAGCTCCGCTGGCTAACCCACGCTACAAAGAGATTCAGATGGACGATCAATCATTAAAACAGCAAGCTTTGTATTATCACGAATTTCCAACTCCAGGGAAAATCAGCGTTACACCAAGCAAGCAGCTGGTCAACCAACGTGACTTAGCTTTAGCTTATTCACCAGGTGTTGCTGCACCATGTTTAGAGATTGAACGCGACCCGTCTACTGCGGCGCTTTACACAGCGCGTGGTAACTTAGTTGCTGTGGTCAGTAACGGTACAGCCGTACTTGGCCTTGGTAACATTGGTCCTTTAGCGTCTAAACCTGTTATGGAAGGTAAAGGCGTACTGTTTAAAAAATTCGCTGGTGTTGACGTTTTTGACATCGAAATTGCAGAAAATGATCCTGACAAAATCGTGGACATTGTTGCTGCATTAGAACCGACTTTTGGTGGTATCAACCTTGAAGACATCAAGGCACCAGAGTGTTTCTATATCGAGCAAAAACTACGTGAACGCATGAACATTCCTGTGTTCCACGACGACCAACATGGTACTTCTATTATTGTCGGTTCTGCTTTGCTAAACGCGTTACAGTTAAATGGCAAAAAAATTGAGGAAATCAAGATTGTTGCTTCAGGCGCAGGCGCTGCTGCATTGTCTTGTTTAGATCTTCTTTGTGCAATTGGTGCGAAGAAAGAAAATATTATTGTAGCTGACTCTCGCGGTCTGCTCACTACGAAACGTGAAGGCTTAGACGAGTCTAAAAAGCGTTATGTACAAGACATCGACGGCACTCAACTGGCTGACGTGATTGCAGACGCGGACATGTTCCTTGGGTTATCTGCTGCGGGTATCTTAACCAAAGAAATGGTTAAGCTAATGGCAAAAGATCCAATTATCTTTGCACTTGCAAACCCAGATCCAGAAATCCTACCTGAACATGCTCACGAAGTTCGTGATGATGTCATCATGGCAACAGGTCGTTCAGACTATCCAAACCAAGTAAACAACGCACTTTGCTTCCCTTACATTTTCCGTGGTGCCCTTGATGTAGGTGCAACGACGATTAATGAAGAGATGAAAATCGCGTGTGTATATGCGATTGCGCGTATGGCACACATTGAAGCAGATGCAGCATCTTATGGTGAAAAATCAGCATCATTTGGTCGTGACTACCTTATTCCACGCCCACTCGATCAACGTCTGATTTTGGAAATTGCACCTGCTGTTGCACAGGCAGCTATGGACTCTGGTGTTGCTGATCGACCAATTCAAGACTTCTCTGCTTACCGTCAGCGTCTGTCTGAGTTTGTCTACAACTCTGCGTTCATGATGAAGCCTATTTTTGCTCAAGCAAAATCTGATCCAAAACGTATTGCTTATGCTGAAGGTGAAGACCTACGCGTACTTCGCGCAGTACAAATTGCGGTCGATGAAGATCTTGCAAAACCAATTTTAGTTGGTCGAACTGCGGTTATTGAAGCGAATATTAAGAAGTTAGGCTTACGTCTTGAACATGGTGTAAACATTACTATTGTGGATCAAGAAAAAAACCCTGACTACGAACTGTTTGCAGATGACTACTACACGCTCATGCAACGTAAAGGTGTAACACCTGAATATGCGCAACGTGAAGCACGTCGTCGTTCAACCTTGATCGCGTCGATGTTAGTGAAACATGGTAAAGCAGACGGGATGCTATGTGGTACGTATTCAAGCTACGACATCCACTTAGACTTCGTTAAAAACATCATTGGTAAAAAAGAAGGTCACAACTCTTTCTTTACACTGAATGCGTTAATGCTTGAAGACCGCAACCTGTTCATTGCTGACACTTACATCAATCGAAATCCAACGGCTGAACAACTGGCTGAAATGACTATTTTAGCCGCTGAAGAAGTGCGTCGTTTTGGTATGACACCACGTGTTGCGCTACTTTCTCACTCAAGCTTCGGTTCAGACCAGACTGACCCAAGCGCACAAAAAATGCGTAAAGTGTTTGAGATTTTGTCGCAAATCGCGCCAGAACTTGAAGTTGAAGGTGAAATGCATGCAGATGCAGCATTGGATGAAAACATTCGTAGCTTTGCATACTCAAACTCACGCTTCAAAGGTTCTGCGAACCTATTGATTATGCCGAACTTGGATGCAGCCAACATTTCATTTAACCTGTTGAAATCAACTTCAGGTAATAATGTCACCATTGGCCCTATCCTATTGGGTGCAGCAAAGCCAGTTCATATTTTGACACCGACAACAACAACACGTCGTTTAGTGAATATGACTGCACTGACTGTAGCAGAGATTCAAGAAGCGGAGAAAAACGGCGAATAATTGTTTGTCGTTGTACTCGCATCTTGTGACTTGAGAAAACCTCTATTCTGTAGCATGATGGCTGTAAGAATAGAGGTTTTTTCATGCAAGTTTATTTAGTAGGCGGTGCGGTCCGAGATCAGCTTCTGGGTCACCCCTATCACGAAAAAGATTATGTAGTTGTCGGTGCAATGCCTGAACAACTGCTTGCCCAAGGTTTCCAACCTGTAGGTAAAGATTTTCCTGTTTTTTTACATCCTGAAACCAAAGATGAATATGCGCTTGCCCGCACTGAACGGAAGTCAGGGCATGGTTATCATGGCTTTGAGTTTTATACTGACAGCACCGTTACCCTAGAACAAGATTTAATTCGACGTGACCTTACCATCAATGCCATTGCCATGGATGATGAAGGAACGCTGTATGACCCCTATGGTGGCAAACGCGACTTAGAGCTCCGTGTTTTACGTCATGTTTCCGATGCTTTCGTAGAAGACCCGTTACGGGTCCTCCGTGTTGCACGATTTGCTGCACGTTATAAAACCTTAGGATTTACTGTGGCTGAAGAAACTTTGGCACTGATGCAACAACTCGCAGACTCGGGTGAACTTGAGGCACTGACACCTGAACGCGTTTGGAAAGAAACCTCTCGCGCTCTGATGGAAGATCATGCCGATGAATACTTTGAAGTACTACGTCGCTGTGGTGCTTTAAAAGTGCTTTTTCCAGAAATCGAGGCACTTTACGGTATTCCGCAGCGTCCTGAATATCACCCTGAAATTGACTGTGGTATTCATACCATGATGTCCTTACAACAAGCGTGTCGTGCCAACTACACACTGGATGTTCGTTTTGCTGTTTTAGTGCATGACTTAGGCAAAGCTTTAACACCTATAGACGAGCTACCACGTCATATCATGCATGAAGAACGTGGGGTCAAACCTGTGACTGAGGTGTGTGAACGTCTAAAAGTCCCAACGCAGATAAAACAACTCGCAATTACGGTCTGTAAAGAACATTTGAAATGTCATCAAGCTCTGACCTTAAAACCAGGCACTTTATGGCGCTTATTGCAACGCTTAGATGTACTACGTCGCCCAGAACGGGTTGAAGCCTTTGTGCAGGCCTGTGAATGTGACTCACGTGGTCGTCTAGGACTTGAAGACCGTGAATACCCACAGTCTGCATATATTTTAAAGGTGATGGATGTGGTGCGAAATATCAAAGCACAAGACCTGCCTGCGGATATCAAAGGCTCTGATATTGGTGAAATGCTGATTGAACGTCGAATACACGCAATTGGAGAGCTGAAGGCTCAATACAGTTGAATATTCATAAACAAAAAAAAATAAAGCGCCCTATTTGGCGCTTTATTTTCATTTCACTTATGAAATGGATGCAGGAAAGGTAATCACCTTTTCCAACTGCATGTGTTCAGTTGCAATCATTAATAAACGATCCACACCTAAAGCAATACCAGCACATGCAGTCATTTGAGGCAAAGCAGCCAATAGAAACTCATCCATCGGCATCACATGTAAGCCTAACTTTTCACGTTCAGCATTATCTGCTTCAAAACGTGACCGCAACACCTCCGCATCAATCAACTCATCATAAGCATTGGCGAGCTCTAAACCTTCAATATACAGCTCAAAACGTGCTGCAACCAATTCACCGTCTTCATCTGTTTTGGTTTTAGCAAGTGAAGCTAGCTCTGGTGGAAAATCGGTCAGAAACACGGGCGTATCAAAACCTAAACTTGGCTCTACAAAATGCGAAAACAGTAAATCGATATAACCAAGGCGGTCATCCCCCAAGTCTAAATTTAAGCCCACTCGGTTACAGCAGTCTTTTAATTCTTTCAAACTGGCTTGCAGTGGGTTCAAATCCAGCCGATCCATAAATGCATGCTTATAGCTCAAAATGGTAGGGCGAACCTCTCCAAAGCGTTGTTTTAATGTGACATTCAATAAATCTGTCACTTCAAACATCAAATCCTTCAAGCTGAAATTCGGTCTATACCATTCCAGCATAGTAAATTCACTATTGTGTTTACGACCATGTTCATCATCACGGAAAACTTTACAGATTTGATAAATTGGCCCACTACCACTGGCGAGTAAGCGCTTCATGGCAAACTCAGGTGAGGTCTGCAAATAATGTGTTTGTTGCTTACCTTGCACATGACGCTGCGCTTGAACCGAAGCCAAATGCACATCGGTCACACCAGCCTGAGATAAAATAGGGGTTTCAACCTCAAGCACTTCACGTTCAGCAAAAAACTGGCGAATTTGGCTATACATTTTCGCGCGAGCACGCATGGCTTTTAAGTCACAGGTTGGCTGATAATGGATCACGTCCTGACTCATGCCTTCGGCCCCCCGTGTGCAGCCCATTCACGGCGTAATGGATAAGTTTTTCTTAAATGATCAAAGGCTTTTTGATCGATCACTCCCTCTTTTAAGCAAGCACGTAAGGCTTGGTCATCCCGTGCAATCGGGTAGATTTCATTTAAATGCTTTTGAAGTGCAGATTTCAAATCTTGCCCTTCAAAATACTGCGGGCACACAGGCAACTGCGACTCGAAGCTTTTATGTGCCTCAAACTGAAAGGTTTTACAAAAGGCTTCATAGATCATTTGTGTACCACGAGCTTTACCTTCTAAGCTATAACCTGCGATATGTGGTGTCACTAGACTCACTGCTTTCAACACTTGTTCAGAAATCACAGGCTCATGCTCAAAGACATCTAGTACCACTTTACGCTGTGTTTTTTCGATGTCGGCCAATAAAGCTTGCTCTTCAATCACAGGCCCACGTGCAGAATTAATTAATATTGCTGTCGCTTTCATCGCAGCAAAAGCTTCGGCGTTGAACAAATGATAAGTTGGATGTAGGCTTGTTTTGGTTAAAGGCACATGCAATGAAATCGCATCGGCAGTACTTAATAAGGTATTTAAATCGACCTGCTGAATCGCATCTTGCTGTACAAATGGATCATGGCCAATCACATTCCAGCCCAATAGTTTGGCCATAAAAGCTAAGCGAGAACCGACATTTCCTAGACCAATAATCCCCAAAGTAAAACTTTCTTCAGCGTCCATCAATGCTGGATTTAGATGAAGCAAAGCTGTAATCACATATTCAGCCACCGCCTGCGCATTACAACCTGCAGCATTCGCCCATTGAATCTTCTGTTTTTCAATAGCATGAATATCTAAATGGTCTGTACCAATCGTTGCACTACCCACATATTGAAGTGTAGTGTTATTGATTAATGCTGGATTGACTTGAGTTACAGAACGCACCAACAGTGCTTTGGCATCTACAACATCGGCATGCGTTAAAGTACGCCCTGCTTTGTGCTCAATTTCACCAAATTCGGCAAAAAAATAATCGGTAAATGCGAGATTTTCATCTGCCACGATTTTCATAATGTCTTCCAACGCTTTGTTGGCTCTATGATAACCCTTGCACAAGCCCAACACTATGTTGCTCTGCAATACATCTTAATAAAACAGACACGATGTTTCATCTT
This sequence comes from Acinetobacter sp. WCHA55, assembly GCF_002165305.2. Classification (NCBI taxonomy): domain Bacteria; kingdom Pseudomonadati; phylum Pseudomonadota; class Gammaproteobacteria; order Moraxellales; family Moraxellaceae; genus Acinetobacter; species Acinetobacter sp. WCHA55. The sequence continues at coordinate 2,162,870 of NZ_CP032286.1, forward strand.
AATGGTGAAAAAACTAACCCTTTAAAGACTGGTTTTATCTGGATTTACTACATTCAAATACTGAAAAACATGAAGTCAACTCAGTAAACGTCATGATAGTACAAACAACTAGACAAATAATTATTTACTGCTAGAAAAAAACCTTCTCTCGAACATTTCTGAGAGAAGGCAAAACCTCAAGCGTGTAATAGACTAGATGAATTATTTAGATTTATAAGAAAGTTTCATCCCCACGATATAACCAGTATTGTCCTCAAACTCACCAACAACTTGGCGGCTAGATAATTCACCTTTCGCATCTCCAAACCACATGTAGCGACCGCCTAGACTAAACGCCAACTTTTGGTTGAAGTTATATTTTGCGGCTAATCCTGCACCCCAATAGCCCTGTACTGGACCTAATGTTGGAGCAGGGTCACCTGCACCTGAGTCCCATAGACCTGATACAGAAATCGCGAGCTTTGGTGTCAAACGTTTACCAATGCCCAGTTCAACTGAAGTTTGATCTTCTGAATAGTCAACTAAAGGTAGACCTTTACCTAAGGCTTTTGACGTTGCTGCTTTGAGTACTGGCGGATAGTAAGCAAAATCACTCCATGGTACATAGCGAACTTTTGCATAAACAGCAGTCGTTGCATTGAGACCTGTTTGCAGATTTAAATTCACAGATTCAGGAGTCGTAATTGTACCTGAGTTACTGTGTGAATAATTTCCTGCAAATACAATATCAGCCAAAGGAACATCTTCATCAATAGTTGCTTTATGCTCAACTTCAGAACGATAGGTTAATGAAGCCAAAATTCCCATTTCAGGTTTAGCATAGCTTAGACCTGCAACCCACCCTACAGCGATGTCATCAAAACGGTTGTTATAACCACTATTTGGTCCATAAGTTAAACCACGTAAATGAACATCAGCTTGAAGCTGCTGAAGTACTGGTCCCCCATAAATCATCACATTTTTATTTAGGTTATATCCTAAAAGTGTTGTGATATTTTTCGATTTCACATCTACCCGTGTATTGGCATCTGCTGCTGGGCGGTCTGTTGCAATGAAATTATTATCACCCTCAAACTTTACTTTGGCACCAAAAGGTTCATCATAAATCACCGCAAGGCGTAAGTTCGGATTTATATCAGTTTTTACTGCATAATTAAGCATTCGGAAGTCTTCAGCCATATCTGAAACTTTATTTCCACTGCTGTCTGTACCTGTGATATCAGGTGAAATATAGGTATAACCGACTTCAGCATAAGTGCCAGATTCAAACAAAGCATCAATTTGTTGTGGAGATCGCTCAAGACCCGCAGCATAAGTTTGGCCTGCACATACGGACAGTATCGCTCCAATAAGATACTTTTGATTCAATTTCATTTCTATTCCTTTAGTTGCGTTTTAAAATAGCAAATGCCAACCATTCCTATGAAAAGCACTCACCATATTTGATTAAATCTTGGATGATTTAATCCTTTTTCTGCCTCAAACATGTATTAAGGCGTATTAAACTCTACGACTTGTATGACATATATGTTGGGGATCGGGATCATTAGCATGTTCTTAGATATACATGTTTCAGTGTTAATTGAATTTGAAAATTGATAATGGCGATTCTATTCTTCTGATTCATCATAGCTATTCATCCTTTTAAGCTTTGTTGTCTTGCAATTCACTACAAAACATCTCTCTGTTATTTTCGAATTTTCTATCTCATTACTATCATTCGATTTCGCATCGATATTTTTTAAATATGCTTTAGATTTTAAAGAAACCCACAATCATCCTTAATAGTAGGTTTCTTTAAAAACATGATTTACGATTTTCACTCTGAGACGGAGCATTCAATCTGTTTCAGAAGATTAGCAGTCTTAAAGCGTAGAACAACCATTCGAAAGAATGGTTCTCGAATGGTTTAGTAAAATAAATCATCAAATAGTAAGGTTTTGGGTACCGCTAACATCTGTAGCAACAGCCTACAAAGAATACCTTCAAATCTACTGCTTAAATCTCGACCATCTCAAAGTCAACTTTACATACTCCGCAATCAGGACAGGTCCAGTTTTTAGGAACATCTTGCCATGGTGTACCTGCAGCAATTCCCTCCTGTGGCCATCCGAGTTGCTCATCATAAATCCATCCACAAACCATACATTGGTAGCGCTTCATGTTTAGTCCTCATGTATAAGGGATGACTGAGATAACAATCCCGCAAACTTCTGCTGAATTTTCTGTTTGGCTTTAGGGTAAATATTCATTTTGCTGAAATCGCCTGCATAATGCTCCACCAACCGTTGATCCATCAATTTAAACCACCACTTCGGAATCAGTGCTGGTAAAATCATGGCTCCATAACCTGCTGGAAGCTGGGGGACGTCTTCATAGTTTCTTAGTGTTTGAAAACTTCGCGTTGGATAAGCGTGATGGTCAGAGTGGCGCTGCAACTGATATAAGAAAAGATTCGTCACCAAGTTGTTATTGTTCCAACTATGTTCTGGCTGGGTGCGTGCATATTGGCCATTTTCAAGTTGCTCCCGTTTTAAGCCATAGTGCTCAATATAATTTACGACTTCAAATAAAGTAATGCCGTATAAAGCTTGAGTGACTTGTGTGAGCGCAATATTTTTGCCAAAACATTTTAACATCGCCGTATGATAAAGCCCTGACATAGCCCAACCTTGCAACAACTCATTCTTGAGTGACCAGAAACCAAGACCTTGGCGCTCTAAACGTCGAGTTTCAATTGCAACTGCTGACTTAAAACTCCCCACCACTGTTCTTGGCCAAAACTGCCAAAACGACTCGCCCATTTGCGAAGAAGCAGGGTCCTCAGGTGTCGCCACTCGACGATGGTGTCCATAAGGATGCTCAATCCGAAAATGATTATAAGCCGTCGGTGCTAATGCCAAATGCGATAACATTTGTTCTAATTTATTCGGTTTATGGCTCAGCTCATGCGCAGTATTAATCGCAACACCATTCAGCACCCCCAATAACGTGCCAATGAGCACACGGTCATATGTTGGGGTGCTATCACGACTAGCGAGGTACAAAGCATAAAAGTTGGCACTGTATTGCAGTGGAATAAATAACTTCACAATACGGGCATAGTAGGGATCGGCCTCTAAGGCTGCAATTGCAGCATCGGGTGGGTTTTCGCTGTCCTCACCAATCAATTTGTCCAAAGCTGGCATGGCCACGTGCATAAAAATCGGGCCTGTCGAAGCAAACACCGAACGTAGTTTTTTGGGGCCAAACTGATAGCCTGCCAAAGCTCCCATAGCAATACACGGATAAGCCAAACCAAATAACCATAAGTGCCGTTTTTTATCCTTAAACTGATGTTCACTGTGCTGTTGCTCAAGCAAGGTTAGTGCATTCATGTAGTACTCCTTTTTATTTTAGATAGAACACTTGCTCATTATTGATAAAATCAGTTGTGATCATTATTCATTTTCGGACACTATATATTCAAAATAGGACATCAATTTAAAAATATGAATCCTCATATTCCATCTATTCCAGCCCGATATTATTTACGTTTGCTGCCTTTATTGCAGGAACGTCAAATGGATTTAACTGAGCTTTTTCAGCTGTTAGGAACGGATTTGAGCAGCTATGTACAACAGGAGAATGCCAAGCTTTCTCTGGCACAAATTGAAACCTTGGTCAGCTATTTACTCAAATTTCCAGAAAACCGAGATTTGGCTTTTGAGCTCGGTCGTTCTTTAAAATTGAGTGCCCATCATTTGGTTGGCTATGCCTTACTTAGCTGTGAAAATGTTATGCAAGCCTTGCGCGTAATGTCGCAATATTTCAGCTTAATCATGCCGAACTTTCGACTAAAAGTGACTGAGTTAACAAACGTAGTAGTTTTGGACATTCATCCGCTGCAAGCCATGAGCACACTAACATTGAATTTTCACTTAGAAGCTATTGCCGTAGGTTTTTGTAGCAGTTTTGCTGAATTGCTCAATCAAAATGTTAAACCTTATGACATTCATTTATCCGTTTTCCAACCGACTTATGTACAAGCTTTACAGCAACTCAAGCCTGCTCAATTTCACTTTGGTACACTCATTCGTCCTAGCATTAAAATCTTTATTCAAGCGGATAATTTAGACACAAAGCTCCCCAAAGCAGATGCTTTTTCACTGAATATTTTGGAGCAACAGTGCCGCGAACAACTCAAACAAATCAGTTTAGATGGAGAGATTATTGACTGGATCAGCATGATGCTGCGAGAAGCATCACCCCCGCCAAGTTTTGAAGCCTGTGCACAAATGTTGAATGTTTCAAGTAAAACGCTACAGCGCTATTTAAAAAAGCAGAATGCCAATTTTAACGCTATTCGTAAGCAAGTCATTTTAAGCCGCGCTAAGTATCTGCTGATGCACACCAATAAAAGTATTATCGAAATTAGCTTTGAGCTAGGCTACTCCACAGCAGCGAATTTTTGTAGGACATTTAAAGTTGAATTTGGCACCACACCACAGATGTATCGGCTCAATTCCACGCCGAAGTTAAACTGAACTTTGTAGTTTCTATAAAAAGCGCTTTCGATAGAAAACATAGCGAATGAAAACAATGACTATCCTGCCAAAATAAATGTGGCAATTCCTATTGGTTTTTATTTCAATATCAATAGCAATTTGATATATAACTAAATAATAAAACAGATTTTAAATTTATTATTTGGGGCAAGGATGCGCGAAACTGATCACGAAATTATTCAACTTTTTAAACAACACGTTCATCCCCTTTCAAACAAACTCACCGAAATGTTAAATGAGCATTTCTCCCACCAAACGGAACGTCGCGGTTGCGGCTATACTCAGGCAACACGCGTTTTAGCGGACTATATTAACAGCCCCAGACTCAGCCAAGATTTTGCTGACTTAAAACTGTTTGACCAATATGAAACCAAGACCTTAAAAGTATTGCTTGAGCAATCACAGTACATGATTTCAGATTGGCATAATTTAGATTTGAATAGCCAAATTCAACCGTTGCTCGCAACAGAAAACAGCTCTGAATTCGCTCAGCAAGTGCAACGTCAGCGGCAGTTGCAACAACAATTACGCAGTATCACCACACAAGCGCAACTGGAAGAAACTCAAATTCTGTGCCAACTGATTGCCGATATTATTCTCCCACAAAACACGGCGGAAACGGGTTTAGTTGAGCTCAAAGCCTTGGCTGAGAAACCAAAAGTTGGTTCTTGCCCCATGGCTGAAAACTTCTTTCTCAAAATTGCCCATGGTCGCGTCTTAAGACAAGGCGAACTCAATATATTTGTCGATGAACAACAGCAGCCCTTATTGCTGGAAAAACTCAATATGGGAGATGATCATTCCTGTATTAGCCTAAAACCGATCTTGATGAATGGAGTGTGTTTGCCGGCAGGTTCATTGTTCTCAGTCAACTATGATCGCACAGCCATTCAAAACAAAACTCAAAACCAGCAATATAAAGGCTATGTGATCCCCTATTCTGAGATCAATGGCTTTTGGTTTTTAAGACTCACGACCTTAGCCATCTCTCCTGAAAATCGTGCACGTGCTTTTACCACGCATTATCAGCAACAAGTTGAAAATGGTTTATTTAGTCCGGGAACCACATGCCTACAACAATTGGTTGATGTTGCGACCGCGCAAATACGGAACTAAACGCATGCTACAGGTTTGCTACTCACCAGAGTATTATGCTCAGACTCATACCAACAGTATGGAGAAACTGAGCGCTGTGGCCGATGCTTTAGTTTCGCTCGGTATCGTGCAGTTCCATCGCCCTGAAAAGCTCTCCATAAATATTTTAAAACAACTACATGATCCAAAATATGTCGATGCTTTTGATACAGGCTTCCCTGAAAAGTTAGCCACTTTCCAAGGTTTTAAGCCTTGGAATACTCAACTGCGTGATGCGGTTTATCAGATTAATGCAGGGCAAGTACTTGCAGCAGAATTGGCATTCAAACATCAAATTTCGGCCAATATCGCACAAGGCTTTCATCATGCGGTTTACGAACACGGTGGGTCTTTTTGTACCTTTAACGGGCTGGCTTTGGTCGCGCAACAATTTCCAGATAAACGTATCTTCGTACTGGACTGCGATCAGCATGGCGGTAACGGTACGGCAGAATTTACCCGCCGCTTTGACAACTTTTTTAATTATAGTATCTATGGGTTAGCTTTTGGCTGTCCTACCTATGAATGTTCAGAAACCTATCATGTGCATAAACATCAAGGAAATTTTAGCCAATATATTTTAGCGATCCATCAAGCCTTTCAACGTGCCTTAGACTGGAATGCTGATTTAATTATTTTTCAGGCGGGAATGGACTGCCATCAAAATGATCCTTGCGGGTCATCATGGTTCAGCACAGAACTGATTGAAAAACGCGATGAGATAGTGTTTCGCTTGGCCAAAAAGCACCAGTTGCCTTTGATGTTTGTTTTAGCTGGCGGCTATCAAGCACTGCCAGAGTTGGTCAAGCTACATGTGGGAACGTTTCATACCGCTTATCAAACTTACTATGCTGAATAAAAAATGCCAGCATATTGGCATATACTGGCATCGATAATTCAGCTATTTAATTAAGAAAAATCAAGCTCTTTCTCAAAGCCTTTTAACTCATAACGTGCCATCGCTAAGTTAGACTTGGTACGGTCAAGTACCAAATATAAAAACAATGTTTCATTGCTATCAAGCGGACGAATCAAATGATATTGCTTACCCAAAGTAATCAAAATATCTTCAATGTTATCGTTCAATTGTAATGCTTTTGCAACTTTACGCTTAGAACGTACAACTTCAGTATTACCTGCTGCTGCTAATTCTAAGTCTACACCACTCCCCTGAGTCGCGAGTGCTAAGCCACTGTCACTGTCGACCAGCGCAGCAGCAACAAAACCATCAATCCCTGTTAATGCATCTAAACTAACACGTGCCATCTTATTCTTACCTCTAGTTATAGGGTTACCCCAAAAAATTTAAAGCCCCAGTTTCTTACGCAACTTCCCAATAAAACCGCGTAATTTATTTACGTGCCCTGTTTCTACTTGTTGTGTATCTATCTGATACTTCACTTGATTTTGATCGATAAATTGACCTAATTGCAGTAGAACAGCACACGCTACAAAATTCAATACCCTTTCATTACTTAAAGTTAAGGATTGTTTTACTTGATCAATTTGTGCGCCTTGTGAGAAGCATGTTGCCATCTTTAAAAAGTCGCGTCGTTGTAAATTTTTTTCAAACTGGGGCCATATTTCAAGCTTAAAGTTCTGATGTAAGCCGACCTGTGGCAATTGAATAGCAGGTGAAGCATTCACCACTTTCCATAGCCAAACTCTTAAGTCATAAACGTCTTTATCTTTGATTGTATCCTGGACCAACTGCGCAGTTGCATACGTTTGGTTCAAGGTCTCATTAAACTGAATTTCTTTATTCGGCTCGACCCAAACACGTTCGGTACGCGTATCAACTAAAGCGAGAAAACCATGGGCGTCGAACAACTGGATATAGCCATTACGTGGTGTAAAAATTTCACCAAAAACCTGTTCCGTGGTCATCATAGGGTTCAACACTGTAGGCATAACAGCTTGAACAGGTGAAATGACTTCAAGCGTTGCCTTCACAGGCACGGTACGTTCATGTTGTGATAGTATTATTCTAGACAACCAATCGTTCAAATGCTCTATGTTTGAAAATGGGTAGAACAATTGATCTCCGACAATACGACCCGCATTTTCAACCTTTTTGACCAGTCGCAAATACGCAATGTTTTGGATAGACAGCAGCTTTTGAATGCCAGGTGAGTTAAAAAACACATCATTGACCAACAATAAGTCAATTTTTTGCTCCGCAAGATTGACCCATCTCACATTCAAATTTTCAGGCAAAGACAGTAAAATTTGTTCTTTTATTTGCTCCAATGAATGTAAACTTAAACCAAATACTGCAATATTTAATACGTTTTTCATGCCTAAACCCACGACAACCTTACCCTTTAAATCACCGCAACGCCGATTGATATAATTAAAAATATAGAATTTCTATGATGCAATGCTGAACGGTGCATTGCTTAATCGTGCACTCAGCTCTTTATAGTAATACAGCATCTGCCCGATCAAAATATCTGTGTGGGTGACTGCCACCATAACCATAGGATGCACTGGATGGTTGACAGCCGTTAAAAAGACTTTGCCATTGTTCGCATCGAGGGTAATGGTTTGACAACCCATCAGTTGAATTTCCGTAATAAACGCATTCACCATAGCCAAGATAGAGCTGCTGACTGCTGCAATTTTTCCTGTATTGTCGATATTCTTCTTTGAGGCCAAAGCAAGCTCAAAACCATCCGATGAGCACAACATCACAAAATCGATGCCTGTAACGGTATTTAAGAAATGTTGTAACTCGATATGGGCAGATTCAATCAGTGCTTGCGGAATTTCACGTGAACTATTCATTTATTCTACCTATGCAACTGCAGATTCAGCTTGCATTTCTATTGTTGTAATTAGTGTTTCGATCATCAGTAAAACATCATCTTGTTCACGCGCATCCACAGCAAACAGCGGAAATTGTTTTTGATAGATCTGCATCCAATCACGGTAAATTTTGAGCTTATGCTCATCTTCTTGATCTAAATGTGTAATGCCAACCACCACATTTGATCCATACTGCTCAAATGCTTTTATATAAAACTCTAAATGCTTTAAACGATCTGCTTGACTATGATCAATCAAGATCACAATTCCCATTGCACCCTTACAGACAATAGACCACATAAAATCAAAACGATCTTGGCCTGGAGTACCATACAAGCCAATCTGCGTACTGTCATCAAGGCGAATTTCGCCGTAATCAATTCCCACAGTCGTCAAAAATTTATGATGTGCTTCGGTATCCGTGTTTACTGCTTCTGTCGTCACGACAGGAATATCAGACAATGCTTTTATGGCAGCAGATTTTCCTGCTCCCATGGTTCCCCCGAAAACAATTTTGTACTGCTGTAGTATCATCAAGAAGTCCCAAGAACAATAAAATGCCTAATACATCACATTATATTTAATCTTATTGACAAAAAACATTAAATTTTAAACCATTCAGTAAAACTCACTTACATATTCCCCTACTTTTTTTATACCTTTAAAGCCTTTTTATACATACGTATACTATTTAAAAAAACTTAAGTGTTTGTCTTTTCTTATTATTTAAATTAAATAATAAGAATCATACTCAGTTAAGTAGTGATTGGTATTTTTTACCAGACAAAATTCAATCTATAACTCAGATCAAAAAATATATTTGAAATATTTTTTCCAATCAATAAAATAAGAAACTTCACGTTTTTCTTATACTTAGTCGATGGGCTTTCGCTTAATTTCTATATTTAAACAAAATCTCACACGTTGCTTTTGGATTATTCTTCGGGCTTGAACTGTACTGGATTATTCAGATGAGGGATTGTCTTTTACTAGTGGCCTATTTTTATCATGGAAAAACTGGCAAAACTCATCAGAGCTGTAATCAAGAATAACTTTAGGAGACTTCAGTATTCGAAGCATATATCTTACTGAGCCTCTCATCAAAAAAAGTCCTCCAAGTCATTGGAGGACGTCTAGTGCTGTTTGAAAGCAAACTTATACTTGTACACTCGCCTGACGTTGCTGTCGTGACACTGGCAAAAGTTCTTCAAACATCTGCATCAACTCAGAATTTTCTGTTTGCCATTTCGGCTGCTTGTCTTTATCAATTAATAAAGCACGTACCCCTTCAATCATATCGCCCTGCTCAAACCAGATATCCTGTAAATCACGTTCTAGCTGCATGCATTGCTCTAAAGACAGCCCGCGTCCAACCTGTTGTAATTTAAGACTGATTTGTTTTGCCAGCAACGAACGCTGTTGTAAAATGGCTAAAATTTTAGCGGCCCAATCAGCATGCTCAGGGTGTGGATTTAATAAACTTGCTTCAATCTGCGCTAAATCAGCATGAGCAAAATGCTGTTGAATAGCCTCTTCATAATGTCGAAGTTTACTTGGCGCAGGTGTAGTGAGATGGCGTGCGATGAGCTGCTCAATAAGCTGTTGATTTAATGTAGAAGCATTCACCAACTCCGTTTGCAATTGTGCCAACTGCTCACTCGCCACCAAGTAATCAATTAGATCCAGATGCAAGGCATCGCTACTCGAGATCTGCTCGCCTGTCACTGCCATGTATACCCCAATATCATCTAGGCGTGACAAGAAGTGCGTGGCCCCGACATCAGGGAAAAAGCCAATTGCCGTTTCTGGCATGGCAAAACGTGATTTTTCACTGCTGACAATAATGTGACAAGCTTGTGCCAAACCAAATCCGCCCCCCAAGACATAGCCATCTAAAAACACCACTACGGGTTTTGCATACTGACGCAAGCTATTCAGCATCACATATTCATCAGCAAAATAATCTTGATAATTGTGATTCCCATTTTGATAGCTATCGTACAAAAAGCGAATATCTCCACCCGCGCAGAAAGCTTTAGGGCTATTCGAGTTAATCAAAATAGCCTGCACCTGCGGATCATTGTGCCAATCTTGCAACTGCTGGGTAATGCCATGAATCATCGGCAAGGACAAGGCATTTAAATGTGACGCTCGGTCAAGAGTAATCACCCCTAAATGCCCTTGGACACTGATCTGTAAATTATTTTCCATAGGATGTGTCCTTCCTTATTGTTTATTAAATTGTGCAGGACGTTTTTCAATAAAGGCGTGCATGCCTTCTTTCTGATCTTGCGTTGCGAAGATGGAATGGAAAGTACGGCGCTCAAAACGTAAACCCTCGGTCAAGCTCACTTCAAAGGCACGATTAATACTTTCTTTAATCATCATGGTGGCGGTGAGGGATCGTTCAGCAATTTTTTCTGCCGCCTGTAAGGTATATTCCAGTAGTTGTTCTTTAGGCAACACGCGTGCCACCAAGCCACTTTGCTCTGCCTCCGCAGCATCCATTTGACGTGCGGTTAAACACATTTCCATGGCTTTAGCTTTACCGATAGCCAGAGTTAAACGCTGCGTTCCGCCAATGCCAGGAATCACGCCCAAAGTCACTTCAGGCAGTCCAAATTTGGCATTGTCGGCACAGTAAATAAAATCGCACATCAATGCCAATTCACATCCACCCCCAAGGGCATAACCACTGACTGCGGCAATTAACGGTTTACGGCGCTGGGCAATTCGGTCTGCTAAATGGAAAAAATCATCGAAATAGATATTGGGGAAATTCAAATCCGCCATTTCTTTAATATCAGCCCCCGCAGCAAAGGCTTTTTCTGAACCCGCCAACACCATACAACCCACTTCACGATCACGTTCAAACTGGTCTAGCGCATGGTTAATTTCAGCAATCAATTGGCTATTTAATGCATTTAAAGCTTTAGGACGATTCAGGGTAATTAGCCCCACGCCATTGCGTTTTTCCACCAAAATGGTGTCCCACTGCTGTTCTTCAATGAAAGTTTTTTCCCACTGCATGCTTTTATCCTTATCTCTATTTCGGTGCTGTACACATGCAATATGCTGATTTTGCATCAGTTAGACTGAATTGCATGTGCGACGGTCAATTCTGATATGTGGAAGTTTATAAACTACGCGCAATCACCAAGCGCTGAATGTCGCTGGTGCCTTCATAAATCTGACAAATGCGGGCATCACGATAAATACGCTCGATTGGAAAATCCTTGAGATAGCCATAGCCGCCAAAGATTTGTAAGGCGTTGGAACAGACCCGTTCCGTCATTTCCGAGGCAAACAGTTTTGCCATCGAAGCTTCGGTCAAACACGGTTCGCCTGCTTCTTTTAGCCGAGCAGCGTGATGCACCAACTGGCGTGCCGCAGCAATTTCAGTGGCCATACTGGCTAAACGAAACGACACTGCTTGTTGCTCAAAAATCAGCTTACCAAATGCCACGCGCTCTTTGGCATAACGTGTCGCTTCTTCTAAAGCAGCTCTGGCTAAACCAACTGCCTGAGCAGCAATACCAATGCGACCCCCTTCCAAATTAGACAAGGCAATTTTTAAGCCTTCTCCTTCTTTACCCAACAGCATACTTTTGTGTAAACGTACATCAGTTAGGGCAATCTGACAGGTGTCCGAGGCATGTAACCCGAGTTTTTCTTCGACGCGGATTACTTCATAACCTGGGGTATTTCGCGGGACTAAAAAGGCACTCATGCCTTTTTTCCCTGCTGCAGGGTCGGTCACGGCAAACACGATAATCAACCCCGCATTATGCCCTGAGGTAATAAACTGTTTGGCGCCATTTAGCACATAATAATCACCATCTTTGACTGCACGGGTTTTAATTGCCGCTGCATCTGAACCGGTATGTGGTTCGGTTAAGGCAAAGGCACCAATCATTTCACCTTTGGCTAAAGGCAGCAAAAATTGTTGCTTTTGCTCTTCAGTACCAAATTTCAGAATGGGCACACAGCCAACAGAGTTGTGCACACTCATAATGGCTGAAGTTGCACCGTCCGCTGCGGCAATCTCTTCTAGTGCCAACACATAGGCCAAATTGCCTGTGGCTGAACCGCCCCATTGTTCTGGCACCAACATGCCCATAAAGCCTAACTGCCCCATTTGCTTTAACGCATCTAAGGGAAATAGGCCATATCGATCCCACTCACTGGCATAAGGCTTTATCTGTTCTTGTGCAAAGCTTTTTGCCATGTCCTGAATCAGGACTTGTTCTTCAAAAAACATGCCTTGTCGATCCCATTCAGTTGCATTTGGTTGTATTTGTGCTTGAGCAAAGCGAGTTGTTTGATCCTGCTGGTGCACTTGTTCTTCAGTGAATTGCATCATCCTTTCCTTACAATGTCTTAACTGGCTACAGCAGTGTTTGATTGCTGCTTGGCAATTTCCTGATTGCGCAGTAAAAAGCGCTGAATTTTTCCACTAGGCGTTTTTGGCAATTCACTGACAAACTCGATTAAACGTGGATAGGCATGTGCCGATAGACGCTTTTTCACAAACTGGCTAAGTTCGTGCTGTAATTCTGGGCTGGCCAAATGCTCTCCCGCTAAAATCACAAAAGCTTTAATCACTTCAGTACGCTCAGGGTCAGGCACGCCAATCACCGCGGCTTCAATCACTGCATCATGTTCAAGTAGTGCACTTTCCACATCAAACGGACCCACGCGATAGCCTGAAGTGGTAATCACATCATCACTGCGCCCGACAAAGCTCATACTGCCATCGGCATGAATTTCGGCAGTATCACCCGTTAAATAGTAATGACCGACAAAAGGAGATTTACGACTTTCTTCATAGCCACCAAACCACATCATGGGCGACTGGCTGATGTCGACCGCCAAAATTCCTGGCGTATCCGCGCCAAGCTCCTGCCCCTGTTCATCCACTGCAACTACACGGTAGCCAGGGCTGGCAAAACCTGCCGAACCTGCACGTACCTCATGTTGCAATGCATGATGGTTACACACCACCATGCCAACTTCGGTCTGACCATAATGATCATAAATTGGGGCATCCAGTACCTGTTTGAACCAACGGAATACTTCTGGATTCAAAGGCTCGCCTGCACTGCTGACCACTCGCAATTTGCCACGCAATTTCGCCATTTGCTTTTGATCGGCTGCCATCATCATGCGATATGCGGTTGGCGCACCTGCCAGATTATTCACACCATAATCCTGCACAATTTGACACAGGCTATCTGAGGTAAAAGCACCTTCGTAAAAAATAGTCGGATGACCCAGTAATAACGGTCCTGTAATGCCGTAATACAAGCCATAGGCCCAACCTGGATCGGCAATATTCCAGAAAGAGTCTTCTGTGCGTAGACCAATTGCATCTTGCATATAACCGCCAAATGCAATCAGGGCTTTGAGTGGTACTTTCAGTGGTTTAGCAGGCCCTGTCGTGCCCGAAGTAAACATCAGCAAGAACGGATCCTGAATGTTCATCATCACCAGTTCACACTGCTCTGACTGGCGGCTGACTTCCGCCCAGAAACTATAATCACCCTGATACAGCCCTGTGCCTTTTGCACCTGTCACAGTGACAATCGCGGGGCAATCTTCCACTTCATGCAATTTGTCGCGATTACCGACATCCGTCACCACCAGTTTGCTTTGTGCCAGTTTTAAACGATGCTCAATCGCTTTGGGACCAAATGCCGTAAATAGCGGTTGATAGACAGCTCCAATGCGCCATGTAGCCAAAATAGTAATGATGAGTTCTGGCGTGCGTGGCAATAAACCCGAAACACGATCTCCTTTGCCCACCCCTTGAGATTTTAAGAAGTTGGCAAATTGGCTGGCACGTTGTTGTAACTCGCGAAAGGTAAATTGTTCTTTCCGTCCATCTTTGCCCTGCCAAAACAGCGCAATGCGGCCGGGTAAGGCATGTCTATCACAACACTCATAACACGCATTTAGCGCATCGGTAGAACCAGATAAAAACCGTTGCGCAGCCTGTTGTAATTCAAAGCTTTGCTGCGCTTGTTGATAATTTGAAGTCATCCTTTCACCTCAGTCTCAATTCTTCTTATTCACGACGAGTTTTAACAGGTCGCATTCATTGCGACCTTTGTTTTTTAATTCACTTCACGGGGTAAATATTGCTGGATAATGCTGGAAAAATCTAAATGTGCATTGCCTTGCAAGCACAACTGTTGATAAAGCTGTTGTGCCAATCCCCCGAGCAATACAGGTTGCTTGACTTGGCTTGCGGCTTCAATGGCTAAACCTAAATCTTTTAGCATGAGCTGAGAAGCAAAACCGTCGGTATAACCTCGACTGGCTGGCGCATTCGGACTAATTTCTGGCCAAGGATTACAAATTTCCGAACTCCAGCAGCGACCACTAGAACTGTTGATCACACCCGCCAAGGCATGCGAATCAATGCCTAAGCGACTACCCAGTGCCATACCTTCTGCCACAGCTGCCATGGAAATGCCCAGAATCATGTTGTTGCAGATTTTGGCAATTTGCCCTGCACCTACCGCACCACAATGTACGGTGTTTTTGCCCATAAAACTGAGGATTGGCTTCACCTGTTCATAAGTCGCCTCATCCGCGCCTACCATAAAGGTCAGTGTGCCTGCTTTAGCGCCAATAGTGCCGCCAGAAACAGGTGCATCGCACACCTGAATCTGACGCTTCAATCCCTCTGCCGCCACATCTTTAATGGTTTGCGGGTCAATGGTACTGGAGTCAATACATAGGCTACCTGCACGCATCACTGCCAAAATCCCCGTTTCACCCAAATACACTTCACGCACATGCTTGGCGGCAGGCAGCATACTGATCACCACATCCGCCTGCTCAGCAGCGGCTTGCGGGCTATCGCAGACCACGCCACCACTTTCCGCAAACTGTTGTAGGGCTTTTTCACTCAGGTCATAACCGAAAACTGTTTGTCCAGCCTTGAGTAGGTTCTGTGCCATCGAACCCCCCATATTGCCTAAACCAATAAACGCTATCTTCATCTCGCTACTCCTTTAGCGCAAACTGATGGTGGTATTCACTTCCCCAACGTCTTGGCTATCTTCAAACCAGCGGCTGGTAATGGTTTTGGTTTGCGTATAGAACTGCACCGCTTGTTTACCATACGGACCTAAATCACCCAGTTTCGAGCCACGCGAACCAGTAAAGCTAAAGAATGGCACCGGTACTGGAATTGGAATGTTAATCCCGACTTGACCGATATCGATGCGGTTTTGGAAAGTACGTGCCACTGCACCACTTTGGGTAAATAATCCCACGCCATTACCAAATGGGTTGGCATTCACCAGTTCAATGGCCTCATCCAAAGTATCGACACAAATAATGGCCAGTACAGGACCAAAGATTTCTTCTTTATAAATGCGCATGTCTGTGCTGACTTGGCTAAAAATAGTCGCCCCGACAAAATTGCCCTGTTCATAGCCTTTGACTTGAATGTCACGACCATCTAGCAACAACTCAGCACCTTGCTCCACGCCATTCGTGATTAACTCGATCACGCGGGCTTTGGCTCGCGGTGAAATGACAGGACCAATATCGGTATTCGGTTCATGCCCAGCATTTACACTTAAGGTTTTGGCTTTGGCCACTAATTCATTAATCCAGTGTTTGCTGTCGCCTACCATTACGGCCACAGAAAGTGCCATACAACGCTGCCCTGCTGCACCGAAGGCTGCGCCCACCATGGCATTTAAGGTTTGCTCTTTATTGGCATCCGGCATCACCACCACGTGGTTTTTCGCGCCCATCATCGATTGCACACGTTTGCCATGCTGACCTGCCAAGTTGTACACATGCGTACCCACCGCGGTCGAACCCACAAAGGAAATGGCTTTGATGTCTTGATGGGTACACAATGCATCTACGACGTCTTTACCCCCATGCACCACATTCAACACACCAGCTGGAATGCCTGCTTCAATCGCCAGTTCCACCAGCATCATGGTCGACAGCGGGTCTTGTTCTGACGGCTTCAATACAAAGGTATTGCCACAGACAATCGCCATTGGGAACATCCACAGTGGAATCATGGCAGGGAAATTAAATGGGGTAATGCCCGCGCAAACACCCAAAGGTTGTTGCAAAGTGTAGGTATCGACACCACGTGCCACGCCTTCGGTATATTCGCCCATTTGCAAAGTGCCTATTGAACAGGCATGTTCCACCACTTCCAAGCCACGCTGAATATCACCTTCGGCATCGGCTAAAGTTTTGCCCTGTTCCGCAGTCAGCACCTGTGCAATTTTCTTGGCATTGGCACGAATCAGCTCTTGCAGTTTCAGCATGATCCGCATACGTGCTTGAATCGGTGTTTCTCTCCAACTGGCAAATGCCGCTTTGGCAGATGCAATGGCAGCCTGTACTTCGTCAGCGGTTGCCAAAGGCACCAGACCAATCACTTCTTGGGTGGCAGGATTGACAATATCCAGCCATTGTTGAGTTTTAGACTCAACGAATTCACCGTTAATCAATAATTTAGCTGTAGATAACTGGATTTTAGGAACCGTATTCATAACCTCTCCATAGGCTTTGTTTTTTATTGTGTTGCGGCTGAACCCTACGACTTAAACCGTATGTTCAAATTCTCATTTTCAAATCAGACTAGCAAAGAAAACTTTGACCACCAATCGAGATTGGTGCACGATGGTTGTGCAATTTTGCACAGGATGTGGAAAATAAAAAATGAAAGTGGATTGGGATCATCTACAGTTTTTTTTGGTCTTGGCACGGGCTAAAACACTGACCAATGCAGCGCGGATCATTGGGGTAGAACACAGTACAGTGGCAAGGCGGATTCAAGCACTCGAACTGGCCTTAGGTACTCCGCTGTTTAAACGTGAAGCTACAGGCTATGAATTGACGCTCGAAGGTTTAACGCTGGTGCCTCGGGTGGAGCAAATGGAACAGGCTTTCCTGCAAATTGAAAAACCGCAGCAGCCGCTTGAAGGTCGAGTACGGATCGGGGCACCCGAAGGCTTTGGTACCGCCTTTTTGACCCAGCTCTTGGCTGAACTGTCATTGCAATTTCCGCTGCTTACTATCGATTTGATTCCTGTACCGAAAATGATCAAGCTGTCGCATCGTGAAGCCGATATTGTAATTTCGATTGACCGTCCAAAATCGGGGCCCTATATCATTACCCGACTCACGGATTACTGTTTGAAAATTTATGGCAGTAAAAAATATCTGGCGCAGCATGCCCCAATCCAACAGATGCAAGACCTCGCTCAGCATCGTTTCGTCAATTATATTGATGACCTAATTTATAGCGCGGAACTGTATTGCTTGGAACGCTTGCCCATTCCACTCACCGCCAATTTCCGCAGCAGTAGCATTTTGGCACAACAGATTGCAGTCAATGCAGGGGCTGGTTTAGCAATTCTGCCGCAGTTTTTGGCTTATGATCAGCCCGAATTAGAGCAGGTGCTGCCACAAGAAGTCCGCTTTACCCATACTTTCTGGATGCTGACCTTTGTCGATTTACAACACGAACCACGAATTAAACTGGTCTGGGATTATTTACGTAAACAAGCCGACTTAAAACAAGGCATACTGATGGATTAAATCTTTAGCAAGTTATTATTTATATTCCCCAGTTTCAATGCGTCGAGCCAGTTGTTCCAAACGATCGACTTTTTGACGTTGCGGTAATACATGGCAGACCATCTCGGCGGTATAATCCACAGCAGTATTGGGAATCAGCGGTCGAGACTGACTTGATGCATAGTCTTGACTACTGAGTAAAGAGCCATTTTTTTTAAAATTGGCAGATGAACGAATACTATAGACTTCATTGTCACAGCCAACCCTGTATAGTGCGAGTGAGTAATCGCCTAACTCTAAGCCGTCTTTTTCTTTGTCACTTTTAATCAGATATTTGACCCAATATTCAACTTCATTACGACTTGTATCAAGCATTTTAACTCGGTCAAAATCGACATAAACATATTGTGAGCGATCATAATTTGCATTCACAAACGTCCATTCAGCAAATGCTACCCTTCCCCACAATACACAAAGGAAACCCAATAAAAGACGACTCAACACATCACTATCCCCCCAGATAGACGGGCAAGATTATAACAACTCCCTTATATAAAGCACACAAAAATCAAACTAACATACTGAAATATATCTATTTAAACAGCTATAAATTAGAAATTTTGAGCACATATTTATCTATTTAATTATAACTGGTTATCACTCTATATTGACTATGTGGCTTGTTTTGCATACTGCGAATAGCCTGTTTTCATCTACCCAAAAGCAGTGCAATCATCTTAAAAATAACGACCGTTGCTTCTTTTTAACGTGGCGATAATCTTAAACGCCTAATGAAAGCGGTAAAAATATCAACAGCCCAGCCCTTCCATTTGTTTTAGTTACACTAAGAATATGTTTAGCTTTGCAAAATCAACAGCGAAAAATAAAGCCGTGCATAGGTATGGCTTTATTTTAAGGGATAAAACTAATCCGTTTGTAGCTATAGGCTGGAATGTGTTGCGTAATACAGTAAATATACCTCCACCCAATAGAATTTCACGAGCAGGAACACCTGTAATGAAATACTCAGGATACGTCTGCTGGGACAACTCTTGGACTTGCTCATCTGTACTTTCATCAAATGAAAGGAAAATAATTTATTGGTAGTACCTACAGGCTTTGTTGCACAAAGCTGTTCTTAAGGGCTTCTTCAGCAATATAATTTCCAAATGAAGAAGCCTACACACAAAATCTACCGCACAACCAATTGGCCCGCATATAACCGAGCTCTCATTAATCGTGGGAATATTGCCATTTGGTTCGATCCAAAAACACAATGGTATGCAGAACCTCAAGGCAAACAAGGTCGAAGTCAAACCTACTCCGACATAGCGATTCAATGCTGTTTGATGATCAAATCTCTATTTAGACTTACTTTACGCATGGTCACTGGCTTTGTTCAAAGCTTAATTAAACTTTGTGGATTAGATTGGACAGCACCAGATTACAGTACGCTTTGTAGAAGACAAAAGCATATTGATATTGCAATTAGTTATCAGAAAAACAGTGATGGGCTTCATCTACTCGTAGACTCTACTGGCTTAAAGTTTTTGGGCGAAGGTGAATGGAAACGTAAAAAGCATCAGTCTGAATATCGTCGCCAATGGTGTAAACTTCATATTGGTATAGATGCTAGAACCCTGCAAATACGAGCCGTTCAGCTCACGACCAACAATGTAAGTGATTCACAGGTGCTTGGGGATTTACTCAATCAGATTCCATTGGATGAGCAGATTGACTCCGTATATACCGATGGCGCTTATGACACCAAGCAATGCCGACAGGTCATTGCAGATCGGCAAGCACATGCAGTGATTCCACCTAGAAAAAATGCCAAGCCTTGGAAAGATAAAAAAGTTCATTCGCTAGAGCGAAATGAATTACTTCGCACTGTTAAACGTTTAGGCAGGACACTATGGAAAAAATGGTCGGGCTACCATCAGCGAAGTCTGGTTGAAACCAAGATGCACTGCATCAAATTATTAGGCGATAAACTCAGTGCTAGGAACTTTCAAAGCCAAGTCAACGAGGTACATGCTCGTATAGCCATTTTAAATAGATTTACAGAATTAGGCCGACCTCATACCCAAGTTGTCACTTAAATTTGAGCAACTTAGGAAAGCTCTATCTTTAAGGGCTTTATGCAACAAAGCCCTTTCTATCCAAATTTTTTCACAAGAAATTAAATATTGGATAATAAAATGGATTTTATACAAAAAATTTTAATGCTTCTTTTTTCCACTTCGCTGTGTATTACGAGCGCTTGGGCGGATGATCTTGTAGGCAACTGGAAAACGATTGATGATAAAACGGGTTTTCCAAGAGCCGTTATTAATATTAAACAAGAGAGTGATGGTACGTATACGGGAAAAATTGAAAAAATTTATGCTTTACCGAATGGGACCGAACCACTTGGACTTTGTGTTAAATGCAACGGAAATATGAAAAATAAACCAATGGTTGGCTTGAATATTCTGAATGGTTTTACTGAAAACAAAAATAAAAAAAATGAGTACGTCCATGGTCAGGTTCTCGACCCATTAACAGGTAACACTTACAAAGGTAAGATTAGAATGAATCAAAATGGTCGGACAATAACATTACGTGGTTATGTTGGTACTTCTCTTTTAGGTCGTAGCCAGACATGGATCAAAATGAATTAAAATTCTTCATGAGTAACTAGCTATTCAATGAGAATAGCTAGTTACTAAAAGTTAAGTAGCCTTAGACATCACGTAATCTTAGACAATACTTAATTTTATTATTCAAAGGTAGTGTTCAAAAAACTGTGTCATTTCCTTAAACTGTTAAAAACAGGAATGATGCACTATGGCAACTACATTTGATTTTGAAACAGCCTTAAAACAACTCCAGTCAGGACAAGCACTGACTGGAGAAAATGGCATACTCACCCCTTTAATTAAACAGCTGACCGAAGCTGCTCTTGAAGCAGAAATCGAGAATTACATTGAAGCGAATCCGAAACAAGGTAATCGCCGCAATGGCTATACTCGCAAGACAGTAAAATCTACATCAGGTTCATTTGAGCTTGAAACCCCTAGAGATCGAAATGGTGAATTTGAGCCACAGTTAGTTAAAAAGAACCAGACCAAATTATCAGAAGAAATTGACAATAAAATCATATCACTCTATGCACTTGGTATGAGCTATCGTGATATTCAAAAGCATGTTGCTGATATGTATGGATTGGAGATTTCAGATGGTGCTATCACCAATATTACAGATAAGCTCCTCCCTCAGTTACAAGCATGGAAACAACGCCCACTCGATACAATTTATCCCTTTGTTTGGTTAGATGCCATACATTACAAAGTGAAGGATAAAGGTGTTTATGTGAGCAAAGCGATCTATACCATTTTAGCTTTAAATGTTGAAGGTAAGAAGGAACTACTCGGCTTGCATTTGTCGGAAAGCGAAGGGGCGAACCATTGGCTTAGTGTACTGACAGACCTACAAAATCGTGGTGTTCAGGATATTCTGATTGCCTGTGTAGATGGACTAAAAGGTTTCCCCGAAGCCATAGCAGCGATTTACCCTCAAACAGAAATACAACTGTGTATCGTTCATCAAATCCGTAATTCTTTACGCTATGTTGCCAGTAAAGATCAGAAGGCATTTATGGCTGATTTAAAGCCAATTTACCGTGCTGATACCAAAGGGGCGGCAGAAGTAGCACTGGATGAGCTAGAAGAAAAATGGGGCGAAAAATATGGTGTGGTCATTCAGTCATGGCGTACCAAATGGCATCTACTATCCGCCTATTTCAAATACCCTAAAGCGATTAGGAAGCCGATTTACACCACCAATGCCGTTGAAGCCGTACATCGTCAATTCCGCAAACTAACCAAAACCAAAGGAGCTTTCCCCAATGAGGATAGTCTGATGAAATTACTGTATATTGGTATTCAACAGGCATCAGAAAAATGGACAATGCCTATTCAGGAATGGGGACAAACCATTACTCAATTATCCATTTACTTTGAAGGTCGATTAGATGATATAATTAAAATCTAGTCAAATTTACTGACACAGAACTTTGAACGCCCTCAATTCAAAGCCTGAACCGACTGCTGCAATCATTTCTGAATATCCTGCACATGTGTCAAATCATGTGTTTGTTGATGTTGCTCTGGTTTGGACTCATCTGCATAAAACTTCTCCACGATATCCAAGCCCTCTTCTCCACCTGCCTCAAAGCTGGCATTGCCATAGCCGTGTAGTGCCACATGATCTAAAGCCACCTGATAAAACCCTGCTGCTTTGCTTTGTTCATCGATCTGCTTAGCTGAAGTAATGGCCTCACTTAAGTTCACTCCTATGCAAAAAAGAATAGACGATATTTGTCTAGGAGAGTGGTGGCAGTCCAAAAGATGGTTTTGTGTGTCTAGAGTTTTGGTGGCTATTCAATTTAAGCCTTCATTTCTAATTATCAAAGGGAAAATTAATTAAAAAACAACTAAGAATTTATAGAAGAAATTTAAACTCAACTACTACATAATCCTAAAGAGTCTTATAAAGTTCTATTTGATGGAAATCAATCCAAATTTTTATGTGGGGTAGGTTGAGGGAAAAAATCACAGATAAGAAAAAAGCCCTTGTAAATACAAGGGCTTAATTCAAAATTTGGCGGAAGCGGTGAGATTCGAACTCACGGAGGGGTATAAGCCCTCGTCGGTTTTCAAGACCGGTGCATTAAACCGCTCTGCCACGCTTCCATGTGCGCCATCATACGGAGCTTTTGTTTTGATGACAAGCAAAACTTACCGTCAAAGCAACCAACTGCATATTGTTTCATCAAAAACTTATAATTTCGAAGCGATTTCTGCACCTTCTCGAATCGCACGCTTCGCATCTAGCTCAGCCGCCAATTTAGCACCACCAATAATGTGATAATTTGCTAGCGTATTTTGCTCGGTACTTGGCATCAGATCTTTCACTGACTCCTGTCCTGCACACACAACGATGGTATCGACACGGAGCAATTGATCTTGTCCTGCCATATCGACCCAAAGCCCTTCATCAGTCACAGCTTTGTACTGAACTCCACGTAGCATACGTACTGCATGCTTTTTCAACTGTGCGCGATGTACCCAACCCGAGGTTTTACCCAAACCTGCTCCAAGTGCAGAGGTTTTACGTTGCAATAAATAAATCTCACGAACAGGCGGATGAACTTCTGCGGCCTGCGTGCCTCCTTCGGAGACATAATTTGGATTTGGATCTACGCCCCATTCGCGTTGCCAATCAGCAAGCGGTTGTGGCTGAGGTTGATGCTCTGGTTTCAATAAATACTCAGACACATCAAAACCAATCCCCCCAGCACCAATCACCGCAACTTTTCGACCGACAGGAGCACCGCCTAACACTTCTGCATAAGACAGAACTTGCGGTAAGTGGCTCCCTTCAATACGTAATGCACGTGGCACAACACCAGTTGCAATGATAATTTCCTCAAAGCCTTCACGCTCAAGCTGCTCACGATTCACCTTAGTGTTTAAACGTAAGTCGACACCCGTTTTTTCAATCTGTACTTTGAAATAGCGAATAGTTTCATGAAACTCTTCTTTACCTGGTACAACTTTTGCCAAGTTGAACTGTCCACCCACCTCATGACCTGCTTCAAACAAAGTCACTGCATGTCCACGACTGGCTGCAACCGTCGCAGCCGACATGCCTGCGACACCACCGCCAACAACCGCAACCCGTTTCGGTTGTTTTGCCTTCACATAAACCAACTCAGTTTCAAACGCCGCACGCGGGTTGACTAAACATGTTGCACGTTGGTTTTTAAATGTATGATCTAAACACGCTTGGTTACAGGCGATACACGTATTGATTTCATCGACACGATTGGTCGCTGTTTTATTCACCCAAAAAGCATCTGCCAATAACGGACGCGCCATTTGCACCATATCCGCTTTGCCCGATGCCAAAATCTCTTCTGCCGTGTCTGGCATATTGATACGATTTGAAGCAATCACTGGCACAGCCACATGCTTTTTCACTTCTGCTGTATAATCAACAAAAGCTGCACGTGGCACAGAAGTCACGATGGTTGGAATCCGCGCTTCATGCCAGCCAATTCCTGTATTCAACAAAGTAATACCGGCTTTTTCTAGTGCTTGTGCAATGGTAATTACTTCTTGCATGGTATTGCCGTCATGCACTAAATCCAGCAATGACAAACGGAAGCAAATAATAAATTTCTCCCCGACTTGTGCACGTATCCCTTTAACGATTTCGACCGCAAAACGCATACGGTTTTCAATCGGTCCACCCCAACGATCTTCACGTTGGTTCACATGACGGCTTAAGAATTGATTCAGTAAATAACCTTCTGAACCCATAATTTCCACACCGTCATAGCCCGCCTTTTTCGCAAGACTGGCACAGTTAACGTAGTCATCAATGGTATTCAAGATTTGTTTTTCAGACATTTGACGCGGTTTAAAAGGCGAAATCGGTGATTTAATAGGGCTGGCAGAAACCACAAAAGGTTGGTAGCCATAACGTCCAGCATGCAAAATTTGCATTAAAATTTTTGCGCCATGCTTATGTACAGCATGTGTCACCAAACGATGCGGAGCAATATCTCCCAGCGTATTCATCGTACCGCCCGCAGGAAGAAGCCAACCTTGACGGTTTGGAGAAATCCCACCTGTAATAATCAGGCCAACACCGCCTTTAGCACGCTCACCAAAGTATGCAGCCAATTTTGGATAATTATAAAAACGATCTTCCAAGCCCGTATGCATGGAGCCCATCACCACACGGTTTTTAATCGTGGTAAAACCCAAGTGTAAGGGTTTCAAAATATGTGCATAGCTATTGGTTGTCATCATGAATCCTTATCTTTGGCTTTGCAACTTGTTGCATACTACTTTAGCTGTTTTTTAAAATATTGGGATGACAATTTATAAAAAATTCTTGGCATCTACGGTCAATTCGACTGAGCTCTCAGAAATATCTGACAATAAAAAAACCAGTGACGTTGCCCTCACTGGTTTCATTTTTTAGCCTGAAGCTCTTTACTGCCAATGCTTCAGCTTACTGGTTTGACCAATACCCACATTAAAACTATTGGTTGGATCAAGCTTTTCATAATGCGTTCGTAATGCAGGTTTTGCTACATACAAGTGTCCAACATTATGCTCGGCTGGGTATTCAGCACCTCGTGCATCCAATAAATGCCACATTTGGTGTTCCATCGCCAAAGGATCTACACCTTTTTTCACAATATAGTCCTGATGAAACACATGACATAAAAAATGACCATAATAGAGTTTATGAACAATCAGATCATCCATCTCTTTAGGTAAGGTTTCCACCCACTCTCGATCATTACGACGCAATGCGATATCCAGAGCTACAATATCTTCAACTTCTGAACGATGCGTATCCCGATAGCGAATTGCTGCACCTGCAACGGCAAAGCGATGTAAAAATGCTTTACGCCCTTCTTCCTCGGTACAGTGGAAAAAATCACCTGAGGTTTTATCTTGGAAATAACGTTTTAAAAAGCTTTCAACTTTCTCGACATCTTGGTTTTCAATCCGAATAACCAAATGATGTTCATATAGATCACGGAAAGCATTCATCCGTTTCGGTAAATGATTGGGCAGAAACTTGGTGATCAATTGCAGGACCTTATCTGAAAGTCCTTTCATACCAAATTTTTCTAAGTACGCATCGACCTTATCTTTCATTGCAAATGCAGCGGGTACTTTGGCTGTGCCGAGTTTTTCAATGAACATAAAGGTGTCTTTACCGTACTCTGCCCCAATGTCATACGCTACACGGTGGATATATTCTCCTGCAATCGGCAATCGCGGCAAATCTTTCAGTAAAAAACGGCGGATTTCGGTCAAATCATCATGTGAGTTGGTACCCACGTAGAACACCTGACTTGGAATTTTTTCAAAGGTATCTAAACGTACGGCAAAGACGCATACTTTACCTGCCGAACCCGATGCTTCATATAAACGAGACGGATCGGCATTAAAGCGTGCAGGCGTATTTTCATCAACTTGTTTAACATCATGTCCATAACGATGGTCCGAGGCACAGCAGCCTGAGTTATTGATAATATCGCCAATTTGATAATTCTTATTTTCAAGCTTGTTTAGAATTTCTTCAGGTGTTTCTCCGAGGTTCACCCCTAAATGATTCACTAATTCTAACTGACCGCCATCATTGACACGAGCGTACAAGGCTAACTCAGTATAAGCAGGACCACGACGTACCAAAGCACCGCCTGAGTTATTACAGACGCCACCTAAAACTGAAGCTCCAATACACGATGAACCAATCACCGAGTGCGGCTCCCGATTAAATGGCACCAATTCTTTTTCAAGTCGATCCAGTGTGGCACCAGGTAGACAAATCACTTGCTGACCGTCATTAATGACCTGAATGCCAACCAAACGACGGGTGCTGATTAGGACCACTGGACGGTCATAGTCATCGCCAAAAGGCGTTGAACCACCAGTCAAACCTGTATTGGCTGCTTGCATAATCACAATACAGTCTGCATCAACAGCTGCTTGTAGTACTTGCCACTGCTCAAGTAGTGACCCTGGTGCAACAACAGCCAGTACTTTCCCTGCACCATAACGACGGCCTTGGCGATATAAACGCGTGTCTTTATCATCGGTTAAAACATGTTGTTTACCCACAATAGTTATGAGCTTTTGAATAGTTTGCTGTGCGTCTAAATTGGATTGCATTTTATATCCTGCCCATTAATTTTTTGAGCTTTTCAATAAAGCTAGATTATGAAATAACACATTCATTTTTTAAGCGTATTCATCACGGTATTCGATGTCGTGTGGTGGCATGGATGCCGCCGTTGGGTCGGTGAGGAGTACAACTCCGCAAGAGGTCGTCTTGCGAAGCTTCGCTTCTCACGCCCAACAAAGGATTTTTGTTACTTTTCATCCATGAAAAGCAAGGTATTGCCTACGCAATTGAACTTAAATTTTTTAATTCAAAATGAGGCAAAGGATGCTGCTTTATATTCGCTCGCTGTTATTAGAGAGTTTTACTCGGCCAGCTCTCGTTCTAACTTCACTAAACAATCCGAAGTAATATCAGCAATGGTTTTTGCCCCTGTTAAGGTCATAGCAACACGCATTTCTTTATCAATTAATTCTAAAAGATTTGAAACACCTTCACCGCCTGCTGCACCGAGTGCATAAACAAAGGCGCGACCAAGCATGCACGTGTCCGCACCCAACGCCAGCATACGCACAACATCTAAACCATTACGAATACCCGAATCCGCGAGGATTTTAATATCACCCTTGACTGCATCTGCAATTGGCGGAAGCGCGCGTGCAGAAGATAAAACGCCATCGAGCTGACGACCACCATGGTTTGAAACCACAATTCCATCTGCACCGAAACGCACTGCATCTTTGGCATCTTCAGGATCTAGAATTCCTTTAATGACCATTGGGCCATCCCAAAACTCACGAATCCACTCAAGATCTTTCCACGAAATAGACGGATCGAAGTTTGAACCTAACCAACCAATATAATCTTCTAGACCTGTAGGCTTACCTAAGTATTTTGAAATATTACCCAAGTCATGCGGACGTCCCATCATGCCGACATTCCACGCCCAGTGTGGATGGAAACACGACTGCATATAACGACGCATTGCAGCATTCGGACCACTCATACCCGAGTGGGCATCACGGTAACGCGCGCCAGGAACAGGCATATCCACAGTAAACACCAAGGTTGAACAGCCCGCTGCTTTAGCACGTTCCAAAGCATTTTTCATAAAACCACGGTCACGTAGCACATAAAGCTGGAACCACATTGGACGCTGAATCGCAGGCGCAACTTCCTCAATTGGACATACTGAAACGGTAGACAGCGTAAATGGTATGCCCTTTTTATCTGCAGCAACCGCAGCTTGAACTTCACCACGACGCGCATACATTCCTGTTAAACCCACAGGCGATAATGCAACTGGCATTGACAATGTTTCATCAAACAGTTTGGTTTCTAAACTTAACTGTGACATGTCATTCAGTACACGCTGACGCAAAGCAATTTTTGATAAATCTTCTACATTGCGCTTCAGGGTGTATTCTGCATACGCACCACCATCGATGTAATGGAATAAAAATGGCGGTAAACGACGGCGTGCCGCTTCACGATAGTCATTGGCAGAAGAAATAATCATGCTTATATCCTGTTTAATCGACTGGCGCGCTGACGACGAGCTTCTTCTTCATCAATCATTCGCACCTGTTGTACTACAAACTCAATGTGTCCACAGACTGCTTTACGTGCAGCTTCTGGATCACGACGTTCAATTGCATTCATGACTTGAAAGTGCTGATCATGCAATTGATCAAAACGGTGTGCCTCGCTATAGACTTTTCGGCGTCCCAAAGCGACGTTGAACTGCAACAAATCAAACAGACCACGCATCATCTGAATCAAGACCAAATTATGAGATGCTTCAGCAATCGCCAAATGAAATTTCGCATCTGCACGGGCTGCTTCGTCATCATCTCCCAAGGCCTGAAAATGATTAATCTGATCATAATGATATCGGATGTTCACCATATCTTCTTTGGTCGCGCGTTGTGCTGCATACCAAGTTGTTCCACCTTCTAAAATAATGCGCGCCTCTTGCACATCAAATCGGTAGGCAGGATCCTGACTCATCAAATTACTAATTGGTTGTACAATTTGATAACTGGACCAGGTTGCTGGTAATTGTTTTAAAAAAGTTCCCGCTCCCACTTTGCTGACCAACATACCCATACTGGTCAACTGTGAAATAGCCTCTCTTAAAGAAGAGCGAGAGACTTGAAGCTGTTCACACAGTTTTCTTTCAGCAGGCAGACGGTCTCCAACTTGCATATTGCTTTGTTCAATCAATACACGCAGGCTTTGTACAGCTTTATCGGAGACTTTCATCTGCTTTCCTTAACGTTAATACACAATTTGTGTTATGGAATCATCCATGGGAACACATAAGCTTGTAGGGTAATCATAATACCCATCATGATTGTGAACGTTATACTGTGTTTTAAGGTAAAACGGAATAAATCAGACTCTTTACCAACGAGTCCCACCGCCGCACATGCAATCGCAATTGATTGAGGAGAAATCATCTTACCCGTCACACCACCACTGGTATTGGCTGCAACCAATAAAACTTCTGGAACACCAATTTGCTGAGCTGTAGTGGCTTGAAGTGCTGAAAACAGTGCATTGGCAGAAGTATCTGAACCTGTGAGGAATACACCCAACCAGCCCAAGAAAGGCGAGAAGAACGTAAATGCTGAACCTGTATGTGCAAGAGCCAAAGCCAAGGTCGAAGACATACCTGAATAATTTGCGATAAAAGCAAAAGACAACACCATACCAATTGAATAAATTGGAACTTTCAACTCATTCAGAGTTTCACCAAAAGTCACCACAGCATCTTTGGGCTTCATCTTCAAAAAGGCAATGGTAATCAATGCTGCAATAAAAATTGCAGTTCCTGTAGCCGAAATCCAATCAAACTTATAAATCGCATCATAATCTTTAATTTCAGCAACTACAGGTGGCATTTTTTGAATCATTTGATGCAAAAATGGCACTTTGATTGAAATCACGAGATCATGCAATGCACCGTCTTTGGCAAATAAATCCTTAAACGGTTTCACACTCCAGATCGTCACCATCACAGTTAAAATGGCGAATGGAGACCATGCTTTTGCAATTTGTCCTACAGTGTATTTTTGCTGTTTTTGTGCAGCCACATCTTCACTCATCGTTGCGTCTTGATCTGCAAAACGGAAAATGTGCTTCGGCTGCCAATATTTAAATAAAATTGTTAAGGAAACCAAGGATGCAATTGCAGCCGTGATATCAGGTAATTCTGGACCGACAAAGTTAGAAGTTAAGTATTGCGCAATTGCAAAGCTACTTGCCCCCACCACAACGGCTGGCCATGTTTCTTTAACACCACGCCAGCCGTCCATAATTGCCATAATCCAGAACAATACGATTGGCACCATAAATGGTAACTGACGGCCCACCATTTGGCTGATTTCCATCGTATCGACACCAGATACTTGTCCAGCAACAATAATAGGAATACCCATCGCACCAAAAGCCACAGGTGCTGTGTTTACGATTAAGCACAAACCTGCTGCATATAAAGGTTTAAAGCCTAAACCTACTAATAGTGCTGCGGTAATTGCCACAGGCGCACCAAAGCCTGCCGCACCCTCCAAGAAAGTACCGAAAGCAAAGCCCACCAACAGCATTTGTAAACGCTGATCTTCAGTAATTGAGAGAATAGAAGAACGAATGATATCAAACTGGCCTGTCTTCACTGAAATTTTATACAGGAATACAGCACCAATAATGATCCACGCAATCGGCCATAAACCGTAGAGGAAACCATAAGCCATCGATGCAAATGCCATCAGCATAGGCATCTTATAGGCGAATAAAGAGACGAGAAGAGCAAGCACAACGGTGATCGTACCTGCCACACTGCCTTTTAAACGAAATACTGCGAGCGCCAAGAAGAAGAAGATAATCGGAATCAGTGCAATTAGACTTGAAATCCAAATATTCCCCATCGGGTCATACATTTGCTGCCATTGAAGCATTGTCATCTCCTTGAAATGCTTACTAAGATTTAATTTTGAGCATATTATTGGTACTTTTGCCAATATTGGACAGACCAATATGAGCAACCGTAAAGAGAAACAAACCAATAATGACTTATACTTGGCTTATTTTGATTTAAAATGAAGTAAAACTTCAAATAAAATTTAATATTGGTATGACCAATATTAGCTACCCTTATAAACCAGATCATATTTCAATCAAATTAATATCATTGTTTTTACTAATTTTTTTATATAAATAATGCCAACTTTAGACTTTAGTCTAATAATATAAAAATAATCACCCAACTTAAATCCAGCTTAATATTCAAAAATGGGAAAAATCACACAATATTGGTAATACCAATTTAAAAACAAACAGACCTCAACACTTTTTTGATTAATTTATAGACCAAACACCCTCTAGAAAGACAAAAATTGACCACACATTATAAAAACCGATTTTATTCAGAATTTTATTAAGCAGTATCGATATACACATGAACTTTAATATTTTTAAAGCCCTATGATTTTTTAGAAAAACCATTTGGAAAAGTGCTACAATCACGGACATATGTATTCTTTCAGGCCACCCATTCTCGGTGCCTATATTTATATCGTTAGGATTAACAATGACTGATAATGCAACTATCTTGCAGAATGTCCCAGTTGGCAAAAAAGTTGGTATTGCCTTCTCTGGTGGTCTAGATACTTCAGCTGCACTTTTGTGGATGAAACAAAAAGGCGCAGAACCTTATGCTTATACAGCAAACTTAGGTCAGCCTGATGAAGATGACTACGATGCGATTCCCAAAAAAGCGGAAGCTTACGGTGCAGTAAAAGCACGTTTAGTCGACTGCCGTTTACAGCTTGCACTTGAAGGTATTGCAGCGATTCAGTGTGGTGCATTCCATATCAGCACTGGCGGTATGCCATATTTCAACACGACGCCATTGGGTCGTGCAGTGACAGGTACTATGCTTGTAACTGCAATGAAAGAAGATGACGTCAACATCTGGGGTGATGGTTCAACTTATAAAGGTAACGACATTGAGCGTTTCTACCGCTATGGTTTGTTGACCAACCCTGCACTTAAAATTTACAAACCATGGTTAGACCAAACCTTTATTGATGAATTAGGTGGCCGTGCAGAAATGTCACAGTTCCTCATCGACAATGGTTTTGACTACAAAATGTCAAAAGAGAAAGCTTACTCAACTGACTCAAACATGTTGGGTGCTACTCACGAAGCAAAAGATCTTGAATACCTCAATGCAGGTATCAAAATTGTTGACCCAATCATGGGCGTTGCATTCTGGAAAGACGACGTAGAGGTTAAAGCTGAAGAAGTATCTATTACTTTTGAAGAAGGCTTCCCTGTTGCAATCAATGGTCAACGTATCGAAGACCCTGTTGAGTTCATTCTTGAAGCCAACCGTATTGGTGGTCGTCATGGTCTAGGTATGTCTGACCAAATCGAAAACCGTATTATTGAAGCAAAATCTCGCGGTATTTATGAAGCACCAGGTATGGCACTTCTACATATTGCTTATGAGCGCTTGGTTACTGGTATTCATAACGAAGACACGATTGAACAGTACCGTATTAACGGTCTACGTTTAGGTCGTTTACTTTACCAAGGTCGTTGGTTTGACTCTCAAGCATTAATGCTTCGTGAAACTGCACAGCGTTGGGTTGCAAAAGCGATCACTGGTACTGTGACTTTAGAACTTCGTCGTGGTAATGACTACACCATTATGAACACTGAGTCTGAAAACCTCACTTATGAAGCTGAGCGTTTGACGATGGAGAAAGGTGATTCAATGTTTACGCCAATGGATCGTATTGGTCAGTTAACTATGCGTAACTTGGACATCACAGATACTCGTGCGAAACTTGGTATTTATACCAATACTGGTTTGCTTGCAGTCGGTACAGGTTCTGCTGTTCCACAACTAAAAGACAAAAACAAATAAGTTTGTTGAATGTCAAAAAAACCGCTCTTATGAGCGGTTTTTTATGTTTCAGTGATTTATTCTATACAAGGGGATGTGGATAAAGGCTGATAATAAATCTGATTACGCCCCAATTGCTTGGCGCGGTATAAAGCCTGATCTGCGATCCTCAACAACTCGACTTTGCTCAAATCCACCTCGCCTTTAAAGACCGTAATCCCTAAACTAATGGTGACAAATGGCGATACTTCAGACATTTCATGCGGAATTTCCAACCGCTCAATCGCTCGGTAAATATTCGAAGCAACCGCATAAGCGCCATGTGCATCGGTTTCCGGCAATAAAACTACGAATTCTTCGCCACCATAACGCGCTACAAAATCCATATGTCGAATCGCATTTTTAATAGATTTTGCAATCGATGAAATCACATCATCACCCTTTTGGTGACCATAACAGTCATTATATTTTTTGAAGAAATCAACATCAATAAACAAAATCGATAAAGGTGTTTCATCCTGACGGGATTGCTCATAATAGGTATCCATCATTTCGTCAAAATTACGCCGATTTGAGATCTTTGTCAGTTCATCATTCTGACTCAAATGCAACAACTCTGAGGTATGTATTCGATGTATCTTTTCACTAATTTTAGCACGGCGAATATTTAAAAAAATGATGCGCTCGCGAGCATAAATCATACGACTAATGATAAACCCCAGCAAACAGCTACCAAACATCACACGCCCCATCACGATCGCATCAAACTTAACTAAAGTCGAAATGAGCACTAAAAATGAAACCCCAGCAGCTACTATGCCTGTGATAAAAACATATCCTGGTTTTACCCCAGTCAGTAAAAACCCCAATACATAAATCATGCAGATAATCATCATTGCTTGATGGCGCAATGCTTCTGTATGCACCGACATGGTCAACCAAGTCGTCGAAACTACAGCCCAAAACACAGCAAACATGGCTGCATAGGAAAAAAAAGGCTTTAGTTTAGTAAAGTGTGAAAAAACATAAAGAAATAAAAGACAAACAGCCCCATTTAGCAACCCCAGTAAACAATGAATAAAATCTTCTTTAAAATGAGAATGCTCAATAATCCAGTAATCCCCTGGAATCGTAAAAATGGCAAAAATAAAATAAGCCAAAACACCAGACCAAAGAAAATCATTAATATTTCGGCGCGCGCGCTCTAAGTTTAATCGCCAAAACTCTTGTTCTAATTTCTGAGGAAAAACCTGACCAATACGACGGTTATGTCGTGTAATCAGCTCTTCCATTTTTTCTTTATCGTACTGAAGTTTGGCGAGGTTGTATTTGTATTCCATACCAGACCAGATTTAATTCTTGTAGTTGCTTAAAAATAACACAAATTTACAAAGATTAATCATAATAATCAGACAAGATGCCTTTATTTGTCATTACCATTTTTGCTGTATATGCATTATCATCTGTTTTATTTCTTTGACAGAAATCACCTTGAATACGATTACGATTCTCCAGCCAGATGATTGGCACGCCCACCTTCGTGATGGTCTTGCATTACAACGTACTGTTCCCGATTTAGCCAAGCAGTTTTCCCGCGCTATTTGTATGCCAAATACTGTACCTCCTGTCAAAACGGTTGAGGAAGCGAATGCGTATCGCGAACGCATCATGGCGCACGTACCAGAAGGTAATGCTTTCGACCCACGCATGGTATTGTATTTTACTGATACAACTTCGCCTGAAGAAGTAAAGAAGATTAAAAACTCTGAGTTTGTAAATGCGATTAAACTCTACCCTGCTGGTGCGACTACCAACTCTGACAATGGCGTGAGCGATATTCGTAAAGTCTATGCTGTCATTGAGCAACTCGAAGAGCACCAAGTTCCCTTATTGTTACATGGCGAAGTTACGCATAATCATGTCGATATTTTCGACCGTGAAAAGCGCTTCTTAGATGAAGTTCTTTCTCCATTGCTAAAACAATTCCCAAAACTGAAGTTGGTTTTAGAACACATTACCACCAGTGAAGCAGCAAACTTTGTTTTAGAACAAGACCGCAATGTGGCTGCAACCATTACTCCACAGCATTTACTGTTTAACCGTAATGATATGTTGGTTGGAGGTATTAAACCGCACTTCTATTGCTTACCGATTTTAAAACGTCAAACGCATCAGCAAACTTTGCTCGAAGTTGCGACCAGTGCCAACCCTAAGTTTTTCTTAGGCACAGACAGTGCACCACACTCTAAAAATGCCAAAGAAAATGCATGTGGATGTGCAGGTTGCTACAGCGCACCAACTGCAATTGAACTTTATGCTCAAGCATTCGATCAAGTGGGTAAGCTTGAACGCCTTGAAGGTTTTGCCAGCCACTTTGGTGCAGACTTTTACGGTCTACCGCGCAATACTTCAACAATTACACTGGTAAAAGAAGACCAAGTCATCCCTGAGAGTTTAGACTATTTGGATGGTGAACAAATTATTCCGCTGTATGCGGGTAAAACCATTCAATGGAGAAAAGTGTGACAAATGAAACATTGCCAATAATTGGTCAGCGTTTCCGTGGCTTTCTACCTGTTGTTGTCGATGTCGAAACAGCAGGTTTTAATGCACAGACCGATGCCTTATTGGAAATTGCTGCAATTCCGATTATTTATAATGAAGAAGGTCAGTTTGTACCGGGTCCTGCGCATCATGCGCATATCAACCCCTTTGAAGGTGCTAATCTAGACCGTCGCTCATTGGACTTTATTGGTATTGATCCCTTTAATCCCATGCGTATGGCGATGGCTGAAGACGAAAAAACAGCATTAAAACGTATTTTTAAAGCCGTCAATGAAGTCCGTCGCCAGCAGAACTGTACCCATGCAGTCTTGGTCGGCCATAACGCTCACTTTGATTTAGGCTTTGTACAAGCAGCGATTGCACGTACAGGGACTAAAAATCAAAACCCATTTCACAGTTTCTCTGTATTTGACACCGTCACCTTAAGTGCTGTGATGTTTGGTCAAACCGTTCTTGCGAAGTCATGTATTCAAGCAGGGATTGAGTTCGATGGTAGAGAGGCCCACTCGGCTTTATACGACACTCAAAAGACCGCCGAACTGTTCTGTTATATTTTAAACAAACTCGCGCCACACCTACTTGACACCCTGGTGGCGGATCAATAAGATACCGCCATCCTCGCAACGTCCCTATCGTCTAGAGGCCTAGGACATCGCCCTTTCACGGCGGTAACCGGGGTTCGAATCCCCGTAGGGACGCCATTTCACTCTATTTATAAAAAATACTACTTTTCATTGAATCAGTTCTGATTAAACGCTGATGTTTCATTTCAGTTTTAACCATGCACCCGCTATACTATGATCCGTGCTTTTCAAGGTTGATTGTGATGCTTAAGAAAATTTTAATCTTGTTATTGATTCTATCGCCTTCTATTTTTTATTTATGGTTTATCCAACAAGAGACCAATCACACCAAACAAGATCCTGTTACGCCAGAAATACATTCTATTGCTGAAAACAGCCCTTCCTATCCCACACCTGACCACTAAAAAATTATCTTTAAGCATTTGTTTCTTAAATTAATATTGATAGTTTATTAGAAAATTTCAATTCACGTGAATTTTCATCTTATTAAAAACTAGAATATAGCTTTATGCCCATTGTTTAATTTTCTATGCAATCTGCAACTCCACCTTCGCAGTCTTCAACTGATTCACCGCAAAATACCTCATTAAAACGCGCCATGAGCACGCGCCACCTGATCATGCTATCGCTCGGTGGTGCCATTGGCACAGGCCTATTCATGGGCTCTGGTGAAGTGATTTCTCAAGCAGGCCCTCTCGGTGCTGTATTAGCTTATATTATTGGGGGTTTGATCGCGTATATGGTCATGCTTTGCCTTGGAGAGCTTGCAGTACATTTACCTATTTCTGGTTCATTTGGTGCCTTTGCAACGCGTTATATTGGCCCTGGCACAGGCTATATGGTCTCGTGGATGTATTGGCTTGGCTGGTCGGCAACACTTGGCACCGAATTTACCGCAGCGGCCATTTTGGTACAGGAATGGTTCCCACAAACATCGATCTGGTTATGGACGTTAATCTTTGCTAGTGGTGTCCTGATTTCAAACCTCAGTTCAACCCGAGCTTTTGCAGAGTCTGAGTTTTGGCTGTCCATGATCAAAGTCGCAACTGTTCTTATTTTTATTCTTTTAGGCTTTGCCTGTATTTTCGGTATCATCCCTTTTCAGGGCTATGAATCTGCGCCCTTATTTAGCAATTTGACTGCACAAGGCTGGCTACCAAATGGCTTTATACCTCTGTTTACCACTTTATTAATTGTGAACTTTGCTTTTAATGGCACAGAAATGATTGGCATTGCCGCAGGTGAGACTGAAAACCCAGAGAAAAATGTACCCAAAGCGATTCATGCCGCGGTTTGGCGTCTGATTATTTTCTTTGTGGGAACCATCGTTGTTATCAGCTCATTACTCAGCTATACCGATACTGGCTTGCAAGTCGGTGATCATGCTGGTTTAAGTAGCAGCCCATTTGTGACTGTTTTCACCCAAATGGGTATTCCCTATGCTGAAGACTTTATCCGTTTTGTCATCATCACCGCATTATTATCAACTGCAAACTCAGGTTTATATGCGGCCTCACGCATGATGTGGGCACTGTCTTCACAAAACCAGCTCCCCAAGCTCTTTGCCAAAGTAAGTAAATCTGGAGTGCCTTATATTGCCATATGGGTCACTATGATTGGTGGCTTACCGGGTTTGCTCTCTGAACAGTTTGGTGCAGATGTCATTTTTAAGAACTTGATGGGGGTTGCAGCATTCACCATGGTGATTGTCTGGATGAGTATCTGCTGGAGTCAGTTTAACTTCCGCCGCCAATGGTTAAAGCAAGGTCATGCTTTATCGGAACTGAAGTTTCGTACCCCTTGGTATCCAACGGTTCCGATCGTAGGTTTTATTTGCTGTACAGCAACAGGCTTAAGTATGGCGGCCGACCCTGAAATGCTTTCAGGTTTTATTGGCTGCTTGCTCTTTATGGCGGCTTGCTACGCCAGCTACTATTGGCTCTATCACAATAAAAACTAAGCATCCTCAGCAAAGTGAGCTCAAACTTATTTTTAGAGCTCACTTTTGCAACAGTAAAGTCAATCATTCAATTTAATTGCTTGTTTTGCCTAATGTTTGAACTTTTGAGCCCTAGAGTGAAAAAACCCTTTTGACAAATAGGCCTTTTATCCTTAATATACGCATCACCTCGCAACGTCCCTATCGTCTAGAGGCCTAGGACATCGCCCTTTCACGGCGGTAACCGGGGTTCGAATCCCCGTAGGGACGCCATCTCTTGATCCTATCCGATCAACACTTATTCATAATTACTATTATTTCATTGCAGATTTGCAGTTTTTCACTACAATAGCCCGCTTCATTCCTGAACTTATTAACGCTTATGCACTCATCTCCGAATGATGCTTCGCATCAGGGCAATTCTGCGCCTTTAAAACGCGCTATGAGTACTCGACATCTGGTTATGATTTCGCTTGGCGGCGCAATCGGGACTGGCCTATTTCTAGGATCGGGTGAAGTCATTGCACAAACGGGGCCTGTAGGTGCCATTATTTCTTATTTCCTCGGCGGGATCATTGCCTATATGGTCATGCTGTGTTTAGGGGAACTTGCTGTTCATATGCCTGAGTCTGGCTCATTTGGTGCTTATGCCAAACGCTATATTGGACCAGGTACAGGTTATACCATCACATGGTTGTACTGGCTAACGTGGTCAGTCACGCTAGGAACCGAGTTTACAGCTGCCGCACTACTCATGCAGGAGTGGTTTCCAGATAGTTCAATGTGGATGTGGACCCTAATTTTTGGTGCTTTTGTATTTAGTTTAAATATGATCTCGACCAAATGGTTCGCTGAATCTGAGTTTTGGTTGGCTTTAGTCAAAGTTATCACGGTTGTTGCTTTTATCTTATTAGGTTTAATGGCAATTTTTGGCGTGATTGGCTACAGAGGCTATGAGGCTGCACCTTTATTTAGCAACTTAACGGCTCAAGGTTGGTTCCCTGAAAGCTTATTCCCTATCTTTACCACCATGTTGATTGTGAACTTTGCATTTTCTGGTACAGAGCTGATTGGTGTGGCTGCAGGTGAAACCAAAGATCCTGCTAAGAATGTACCCAAAGCCATCAATACTGCGATTTTCCGCTTATTAATTTTCTTTGTGGGTACAATCTTGGTCGTGACTTCACTCCTTCCGCATCAAGAAGCTGGTTTAGCGGCTGAAGGCGTGAGTAGCAGTCCATTTGTGACCGTATTCCAGCACATTGGTATTCCTTATGCTGAAGATATTATTCGTTTTGTGATTATCACTGCGTTGCTATCTGCTGCGAACTCTGGACTATTTGCTGCTTCGCGTATGATGTGGTCATTGTCTTACCAAAAGCAATTACCAGCAGTATTCTCAAAAATCAATGCACGTGGCGTCCCTTATGTGGCAGTCATCGTAACCATGATTGGGGGAATGCCAGGTTTACTGTCTGAGCAGTTTGCGCCTGAAACAATTTTCACCAACCTACTTGGTATTGCAGCGTTTACCATGGTTGTCGTTTGGATGAGTATTTGCTTAAGCCAATTTAACTTCCGTCGCCAATGGTATAAACAAGGACGTAAAAAAGAAGAATTAGGTTTTGCAGCACCCCTGTTCCCTATTGTGCCAATCCTTGGCTTTATCTTCTGCTTTATTACCTGCATGAGTATGGTATTTGACCCAAGTATGCGTATTAGCTTCTTTGGTTGTTTACTGTTTATTGCAGTATGTTATGCAAGTTATTACACCTTTTATCACAAGAAATCTTAATCCTTACTGTTAAAAAGAGCGACTTCGGTCGCTCTTTTTTTTATACTGTTTTTATCAAGTACATCATCGGTGCATACACGATGAATATTGTCTGGATTCATGGGATGAATCAGCAGCATAAGACTGCGCGTACCCTGCTTCAACATTGGCTTGTAATCTTACAACAAGTACTGAATAGTCTTGGATACGAAGATACCCTGCTTTATCTTCAGCGGCACAGTCGACTGGCTTTTTATGGAGACCTCCTCACACGTCAGCATTTAGAAAACACCCTCAGCGCCAGCACCCTTATGCCACAGCATTGGTCTCCTTTTTCCTTTTTACATCCTATTCACCTAATACCCACAGTTATACCCAATATTGAACATCAAGCTGAAATGTCTAAAAACCCTCAGCTCACAGTTTCAGATGAACTCTCATTCAATCATAAAATTAAATACATCAGCCTCCTAGGCAAAGATCTGGCTTTACGTGATTTAGCTAGTTTAATCAATCACTTTCCGGAGTTGCATAGCAGCTTTATTCATCGTTTTTTGGTGGAAGCATACCTATATTTATCCAATCCACACTTCATCCAAGCAGTGCATACACGTCTGCATGAGCACTTACACGACACAAAACCCAAGATTGTGATTGCCCACTCTCTAGGCAGTGTGATTGCCTATAATTATTTAATTCAACACCCCGAACTCAAGATTCAAACATTAATTACTCTCGGTTCGCCACTTGCCTTTCGTATTATCCAGTGTCATTTGCAACAGCCTATTCAACGGCCTACGGCTTTATCTGGTGATTGGATCAACTTTTATTCAGATGCTGATTTTCTAAGTGCTTTTCCACTGAACCAAAAACCGTTTGCTTTTACTCCCGCCATTATCAACAAGCAAATCACCACCGATCTTGCTCACCCTCATCTGATCGAAGGCTATTTACGCCACCCCGTGTTCATCAACAACTTACTTAAGTTGCTTAAAAAATCGACTTAAATTATATGATTTTTCTCTGTACACGACAAATTTCACAGAACCCTTATCCTATCAGGATTCTGCTTTCTTAAAATTGCCAAAATTTCCTTAAACTCTTCTTTTTTCCCAAAACCAATTAAACGCTGAATCGCCATTTGAACATAGTCTAAACCATAGCGAAATAAACTCATTGAGAGTCGTCCATGCTTCTTTATTTTTATCGCTTTTTTTTGATTATGTTGCCATTCACCCGTTAAGTAACACCAACAGAAGCTTATAGCTAACACCGCAATCAATTTTTTCACTCGTCTAGGGTCTGTCAAGCGCGTATTTTCAAGATTAAACCCGCGTCCTTTGAGACAACTGAATAAGGTTTCAATTTCCCAGCGTAATGCATAATCCTGAATAGCATTGGCATTAAACTGAGGAGAAACGACGAGTAAAAGCTCTCCATTTTCTAACTGTAGTGCACTTATATATAGTTTCACCCGACCAACCAAAATCCGTCGTTTACGACATTCAATTTGACCAACTTTAAGATGGCGAAATAAATCACTAATTTTATGATTCTTTCCTAAATGATTGGTGACAATGAAGTTTTTTTAACACGAATGCAGAAGTTGATGTCTTGTTCAATTAACCATGTAAACCACTGCTCACCGATAAACTCTCTGTCTGCGAACACATTCACAATACGGTCTTTACCAAAAATGGCTATAAAGCGTTGAATCAAAGCAATACGCTCTTTCGTATCTGAATTTCCACGTTTATTAAGCAATGTCCAAAGGATAGGTATCGCTATTCCACGATAAACGATTGCGAGCATCAGGATATTAATATTTCGTTTTCCCCATTTCCAATTGGTTCTATCTAAAGTCAGTTGCACTTGGTCGAATGAAAACATATTGAAAATCAACTGAGAAATTTGACGATAATCAAAATACTGACCTGCAAAGAAGCGCTGCATACGTCGATAAAATGATTGTGGTAAACACTTGATGGGCAAGGCTTTAGATGCAGAAGAAAGATTACATGTTTGCTTTAAAATAATCACAAGCATGATGAGCGCAAAGCACTTTAAATGTGACTTGTTCCATTTTAGAGATTTGTTTAAGATAAGATATAACTCATTGAGATGTGTCATAGTATTCGTCGTTAGAAAACAATTATTGTGACATTATTTCAATGAGTTATCTATTTTTGTCGTGTACAGAGATGATTTTTAATCATTTTATCTAGATTGTTTTAAATTTATGCACTCAACACTTAAAACTAGAATTATTTAGAGAAAAGCGTTTGACACCCCTCTGTTTTCGCCCTAATATACGCCCACCTCTGAAACGTCCCTATCGTCTAGAGGCCTAGGACATCGCCCTTTCACGGCGGTAACCGGGGTTCGAATCCCCGTAGGGACGCCAATTTCAGAAGTAAAGTTTTATTAAGTCCCTATCGTCTAGAGGCCTAGGACATCGCCCTTTCACGGCGGTAACCGGGGTTCGAATCCCCGTAGGGACGCCATTACTTTAGATCAAAAGTAATCGGTTTTAAAACATCACTTCTGTACTGTCCCTATCGTCTAGAGGCCTAGGACATCGCCCTTTCACGGCGGTAACCGGGGTTCGAATCCCCGTAGGGACGCCATATTCGAGATTGATTTTTTCTA
Organism: Acinetobacter sp. WCHA55; assembly: GCF_002165305.2. Classification (NCBI taxonomy): domain Bacteria; kingdom Pseudomonadati; phylum Pseudomonadota; class Gammaproteobacteria; order Moraxellales; family Moraxellaceae; genus Acinetobacter; species Acinetobacter sp. WCHA55. The sequence goes on from NZ_CP032286.1 coordinate 2,205,051, forward strand.
AAGTCATCTCATAAAAAAGCCCAAGCATTAGAACTTGGGCTTTTTTATTGCCTGTCTATTTACGATCAACTTCAACCAAAGCTGTCGAGGCAAAAATAGCCTGTAGTGCAATCACAGTTTCATTCGAGGGAATGTTTTGACCATATCGCTGTTGCAAGAGTTGCTTGACTTCAGACGAACTTAAATCAAATTGCTTGAGTTTAGATAATGGAGCCAACTCAATGCCTAAAGCATTATCATAGGCCTTCCAGACTATTTCTGAGCAATATAACGCAGATTGTCCCACTCAAAATAAAGATCATAAGGCTGGCCTAAGTATTGTTCTGCGTTCTTGATTAGCTTCTGCTTTTGCTGAACAGTCAAATTCGTTTTAAAGCGCTTCACTACATAATGCCGCTCACCCCCGCAATCAATCCACTGCTGAAGTGCCGTATATTTCACGGACTGAACCGCCTCTAAAAACCCATGCTTTTCCATTTTTTTTCACAATTAAACCCATAAGGCTATAGCGAGACTTGGTCGCTTTTTGTATCCCTAAACTTTGTTGAGACTTCGAGACGTGAAAAATAATATCACCGGTTTGATAGGACCTATTCGCCCATAGCAGTTGAGGACTTACCCAAAGTAAAACAGCACTTAAAATCACAACATTGCTATTTTTCATCCTAGATTTCCTTTATTCTTCTTTTTATAGATACGATCACTCACTTTTAAAACTATAAAATATTTATGATCTTACATCATCTTCAAAACTCACGTTCACAGCGTATTCTTTGGCTACTTGAGGAACTTGAGCTGTCTTATGAACTCAAACTCTATGATACAGCACAAGCTAAACAAACCAATCTGAAATTTCCAACGCTCGACATTACACATGATACTCAGACCGTACAATTGACTGAAAGCAGTGCAATCGTAGAATATTTATGTCAACTACAGCAGAAGTTGATTATTCCTCATGACCATGCACAGTATTGGAACTTCTGTTTTTATAGTCGTTATAGCGATGCCAGTCTCATGCCCAATTTGGCATTGAAACAGGTCTTCCAACACATTAAACAACAAACACCTTTTATGGTGCGCTTTGTGAGTTTGGCCTTTCAAAGCGCGTTTAATCGTGCTTATTTAAACCCTGAGCTACATCGACAGCTTAAACAAATTGAGATCCACTTAAGCACGCATGCATACTTTACAGGCGATGTGTTTAGTTATGCGGATATACTAATGTGGTTTCCGCTCTATGCAGCCAGTTATGCCACACCGCAGTTTGCTCAGTATCAGGCCATTCAACACTATTTCAACCAAATACAAAGCAGACCTGCCTTCAATGCTGCAATGGCACGCGGGCAATGGTCTGCTTCCTATTTTGAAGACTATTGGTCTATCACGCAGTAAGTTCTACTTAGGCAGACTTTCTAGAGTTGACTTGCCCTTTAATCACGGCTTTCACATTACCTTTTAAATAATTAAAAAATACTTTGAGCGGCGACAGTTTCGGATTTGGTTGTTTACCTTCTGCGATATCCTTAAATTGCGCGGCATACCAGATCACTTCCATAATCGCCATTTTATCAATCATCGAAATACCCGTTTTAATCTTATCGACTGCATAACGCACATCTTGCCCTGCAATTAAACGGTTGGTCACATCGGGTTCTACCGCAAACGGGCGTGCCATTCCAATAAAATCACACGCACCACTTTCTAAGGCTGCATTCATACCAGCCACAGTGCGAAAACCACCTGTCACCATCAACTTACACTGGACATGTTCACGAATTTTTTCAGCAAATTCTAAAAAGTAAGCCTCACGTGCAATGGTCGACGCTTTACGTTTTTCTTGCTTCACCCCTGCCATCGCAGGTGCTTCATAGCTACCACCTGAAATTTCAATCAAATCAATCCCAGCCGCATCAATAGCTTTAAATGTTGCAATGACATCCTCTTCCGAGATTCCACCACGCTGAAAATCTGCTGAATTAAGTTTGACTGAAATAATAAACTGATCCGAAGTCGCTGCCCGTACCGCTTTATAAATTTCCAATAAAAAACGCATGCGGTTTTCAGCAGAACCACCCCATTGATCTTGGCGTTTATTGGTCAATGGCGATAAAAACTGGCTGATCAGATAACCATGTGCACCATGTAATTGCACGCCTTCAAAGCCTGCTTTTTCACAGATTGCAGCTGAACTTGCAAAGCGCTGGATAATATCGAGGATTTCATCTTCACGAAGCGCTCGCGGCGTTCCAAAGCTCATTGCTAAAGCTGGACTAAACGGAACTGCTGAAGGTGCAACCGTCTCCTTATTTAAACCCTTTGGACACTGACGCCCCGGATGTGACAACTGCACCAATTGCACCATGCCATGTTTTTTACCAATCGCAGCCCATTTTTTTAATGATTCTAAGTCACGTTCGGTTTCAATCACCACCACACCCGGCTCATTTTTAGCGCGGAAGTCCACCATCACATTACCTGTAATAGCACAGCCTAGACCACCCTTTGCCCAAGCCTCATACAAGCCCAAGTGCAAATGATTCGGCTGGCCAGCATGATTAGCCAGTGCTTCACTCATCGCCCCTTTAATCATCTTATTTTTAAAATGGACCTGCCCAATGTCGATTGCGCTTGCAAGCTGGCTCATGAAAATTCATCCTTTAATATTTTTTAGTGTTTTTACTCTATGTGTTTTTTGGCTACAGTCAAGATAATTTGACAATTCATTTTGTCAAATTCTTCAACCTTTTATTTATTGAATAATTTTACTGATACTGACTGGCTTGAATCAGTCGGCGCGTATAGTCAGACTGTGGTTGCTCAAAAAGTTGTTCAGTGGCTTGTAACTCCACTATTCTGCCATGTCGCAAGACCAAAACCTGTTGGCAAAGTGCTCGTACCACTTGTAAGTCATGACTGATAAACAAATAGCTGATGCCCTGCTCCTGTTGTAGACGGCGTAATAAAGCCAAGATAGAACGTTGCGTACTTCGGTCTAAAGCCGAGGTTGGCTCATCTAAAATCAATAGTTTTGGTTCAAGTACCAAGGCTCTCGCCAAAGCCACACGCTGCCTCTGTCCGCCAGATAGCTCATGTGGATAATAGCTTTTAAATGTGACTGGTAACTCCACCTGGGATAAGACATTCTCAACACGCTGTGTCCTCTCGAACAAGGACAAAGGTTTTAAGGTCAGACCTTCCATGATAATTTGCTCAACACTCACGCGTGGATTCAAACTTGCAAACGGGTCTTGAAATACGATTTGAAAATCACCGCGAAGCGGACGTAATGCTTTTTGCGAAAGTTGGTTTAAATCATGTTCTCCAAACTGGATCTGCCCACGACTTTCAATCAACCTTGCTACAGCCAGTGCCAAAGAACTTTTGCCTGCACCACTCTCCCCCACTACGCCCAAAGAATGCCCTCGAGCCAAGCTTAAGTCTAAAGCTTCAATCGCAGCAAGATACTGCGTCGCTCGATTCAACCAGCCTTTTTTAATCGGAAATTTGACCTCAAGTTGTTTTAAGCTGAGTAAAGGTGCAGCATTTTGTACGTGAATGGCTTGACCAAAAGAATGATTGATTAAGTTTTGAATATAAGCAGACTGCGATTTCTCAAAAATCTGCATAACCGCCCCTTGCTCTACGACCTTGCCCTGATGGATGACCACAACGTCATCAGCATAATGTTTCACCAAGTTGAGGTCATGGCTAATCAAAATCATGGCCATCTTATGACGCTGTTGTAAAGACTTGAGCAAGTCTAAAATTTGAACTTGTAGCATGACATCTAGTGCTGTAGTGGGTTCATCAGCAATCAAAATATCAGGCTCTTGCACCAGTGCCATTGCAATCATGACCCGTTGTCGCTGTCCACCAGACAGTTCATAAGGAAAACGTTGCAACACACTTTCAGGATTTGCAATACCCACATCCTCTAGCAATGCAATTACACGCTGCCGAGCTTGCGTTTTCGACCAGCCCTGTAACCATAGTGTCTCAGCAACGATCTTTTCCACCCGATGTAAAGAATTCAAGGCGGTCATCGGCTCTTGAAAAACCATCGCGATTTTTTGCCCACGAATCGACCTAAATTGTGCATCTTTCAGCGCTAAGAGATTTTTTCCATCTAACAGTACTGAGCCTTGCACTTGCAATGTTTTCGGCAATAAACCCATCAAGGCTAAAGCGCTGATTGATTTTCCTGAACCGCTCTCTCCAACCAGCGCTAAAGTCTGCCCAGCACGCAGTTCAAAACTGAGCTGATCGACTAACACCCTTTCTGCACTTTGAATGCTCAGTGCATTCACTTCAAGTATGGAGGCTGTTCTATTGGCGTCTAGGGTCAAATGCATCGCGCAAAGCCTCCCCGATATACATCAGCAACGCAAGCACAATGGCCAAGCTGAAAAAGCCAGACAGTGCTAACCACGGCGCATTTAAATTATTCTTCCCTTGTAACAAAAGCTCGCCCAGTGATGCTGCATCAGGCGGTAGGCCATAACCCAAGAAATCCAGTGCTGTTAGCGCAGTAATATTGGCTGTTAGGATAAAGGGCAGTTGTGACAAGCTAGAGCTGATGGCATTGGGTAAAATATGCCGAAAGATAATAGCTCGGTTGGTGACACCTAAACTTCGCGCCGCGCGCACGTAGTCCAACTGGCGCGCTCTTAAAAACTCAGCACGTACCAGTGGAACCAAAATCGTCCAACTGAATAACAGCATGATGAAAAACAGCCAGTAGATATTGGGGCTGAACATACTGACTAGAATCATCACCATGAACAGCATGGGTAAGCCACCCCAGACTTCTAAAATGCGCTGCCCAATTAAATCCACCCAACCACCGTAATAACCTTGTATTGCCCCAATCACAATGCCCAATACAGCTGAACTGAAAGTCAAAATAAAACCGAACAGCAATGAGACACGTAAACCATACAATACACGCGTCAGAACATCACGACCTTGGTCATCTGTCCCGAGCCAATTTTGCATCGTGGGTGGTGATGGTACTGGGACAGTTAAATCCACATTGGGAGTTTGATATGAATATTGAATCAACGGCCACATGGCCCAACCTTTTGCTTGAATCAGCTGTTGTACCACTGGATCTTTATATTCAGTTTCAGTCTCAAAAACACCGCCAAAAGTCGTTTCAGGATAGTGTTTCAATACAGGGAAATACAAAGCATGATCATACTTCACCAACAACGGTTTATCATTCGCGATCAGCTCTGCAGCTAAAGAAAGGACAAAAACACAGATAAATAAAATACAACAACTGAGCCCGAGCTTATTTTGCTTAAATCGTTTGAAACCTGCCTGTAAAATGGGTGACATCAGCCTCTCCCTTGCGAATCAAAATGTATTCGCGGATCAATCAACTGATACAACACATCGCCAATCAGACGCAGCAGCAAGCCCAACAAAGTAAAAATGAACAAGGTGCCAAAGATCACAGGATAGTCGCGTTGCAGAATCGCCTCAAAGCCCAATAAACCTAAACCATCCAGATTAAAAATGATCTCGATAAATAAATTACCTACAAAAAAGTAAGCGATTAAAGCTTCAGGTAAACCTGCTACCACAATCAGTATTGCATTGCGAAACACATGACCATACAACACTTGAGACTCGGTCAGACCTTTAGAACGCGCCGTCAGCACGTAGGGCTTGCTGAGCTCTTCCATAAACGAATACTTGGTGAGATAAGTCACCGTGGCAAAACCACCAATCACCATGGCTAATAGCGGTAAAGCCATGTGCCAAAAATAATCTTTAATTTTGCCCCATAGCGACAAGTCCGCAAAATTTTCCGAAACCAAACCTTGTAAGGGGAACCATTGAAAATAAGAACCGCCTGCAAAAAATACAATCAGAAGAATTGCAAAAATAAATGCAGGAACCGCATAAGCCACGGCCAGCAGTAGAGATGTAGACTGGTCAAACACCGTGCCGTGCAATCGGGCTTTTTTGATGCCCAAAGGAATCGAAATCAGATAAATTAGCAAAGCACTCCACAGCCCCAAAGACATGGATACAGGTAATTTATCCTTAATCAGTGCTGTAACGGGCTGGTCTTTAAAAAAGCTGGTGCCGAAGTCCAGTTGCGCATAATTTTTCACCATTTCAAAAAAGCGTACATGCATGGGCTGATCAAAACCATAATGTGCTTTGATCTTTGCGAGCATTTCATCACTAAGTCCTTGTGCGCCTTGATAGACATTTGAACCTGCACCGCCCAGATTACCCAAAGTTTGCATGACTTCCGCTTGCTGAATAGCTTGCTCAACAGGCCCTCCAGGCGCAATTTGGATCACAGCAAAATTGATTAGCAAAATCAGAAATAAGGTTGGAACAATCAGCAACAGCCTTTTGAATATATACATACGCATCTCAAAAACCCCTATGCCAGCTTATGGCTTGGCTGCCCGACCTAAATACTCGCCCACCTTTTTCGCCTGTTTGGCATCACTCCACCAATAATCCAACCCGACATTCAACTGCGGACTCCGTGCCGGTTTTTGATACATATTCCAATAGGCATACCATTGATCAGCTTTACCATAAGTTGGTATTTGATAATAACCCGCACGCAGCAAGCGATCTAAAATACGCGTTTGTACCACCACTTGCTTACGATCAGGCGCTTGAATCAACTGTTGAATCATCTGATCAATTACCGGATTTTGAATACCCGAATAATTATAATTTCCCACCTGATGGGCTGAAGTACTGCCCCACAGCTGTACCTGTTCTTTGCCCGGTGTTAAAGACTGTGGCATCGTTTGTAGGGTCATATCAAAATCTTGAGTCCGCATACGCTCATAATACTGCGGTGTATCCACCTGTCGAATGTTCAGCTGTATTCCTAGTCGCTTTAGATGGCGAACAAAAGGCGTAATTTCACGCACAGCATCACTCGGCTGAATTAGAAACTCAAACTGGATCGGCTTATTTTTCCGATCCAACAATTGCCCTTTGGCATTATATCTATAGCCATTTTTTAATAAAATCTGTCGTGCGATAAGCAAATTATTTCGATTATAGCCCGATCCATCGGAAGCTGAATAATGCCAATTTTTTAAAACGCCTTCTCGCTGCACAGGATGCAATTTCGCCAAATAAGGTTTTAAGATTTTGATTTCAACAGCCGAAGGCAAACCCTTCGCCTCTAGTTCGCTATTAGAAAAATAACTTTGCAGGCGCTGATATTGCCCATAAAACATCGCTTTGTTTTGCCACTCAAAGTCATAGGCATAGGTTAAAGCTTGGCGAAAATAAATATCTTGAAAAGGCTGACGGCGGGTATTAAACACAAAACTTTGCGTTGGAATCGGATTGAAATGTTTAAAGCGATATTTTTTAACGAGACCTTGTTTTACTGCAGGAAAGTTATAGGCTGTCACCCATTGTCGTGCGGATTCTTCCTCATGTAAGGTATATAAACCCGCCTTAAACGCAGTAAAGGCAATATCTTTGCTACGATAGTACACATAACTCACGCGATTAAAATTATAGCGCCCTTGGTTAACCTTTAAATCTCTCGCCCAATACTTTGGATTACGCTTATAAACAACCCGCTGCCCAGCATTGATTTTCTCTAAGAGATAAGGACCTGAGCCTAAAATCGGTTTGACTGAAGTTTGACTGAAATCTTTACCTTGCCAGTCTTTTTTGGAATAAATTGGCATTCTGGCCACAATCAAAGGCATTTCCACATTATTTCGTGTTTTAAAATGCATCTTGATGCTGTATTTAGACAACACTTCGGTCTTGGCTAAATCCGACAAATACATCTGCAAGCCAAAATTGGACTTGGTTTGAAAAAGATCAAAACTGAACTTTACATCAGCTGCAGTAACAGGACTGCCGTCACTAAACCGTGCTTTTGGGTTTAAATGAAAAATGATGGTGTTAAAATTTTTCGGGTCATAGCTGACCTTTTCTGCCAGCAATGGATACATCACCGCAGGCTCATCCAAAGAACTACTCATGAGTGAGTCAAATAAATAATTGGTTCCCTCAACTGCAGTACCACGACCATTCATGCTGTTTAGGTTATCAAAACTCCCTATCACTGCACGTGTTAATTCGCCACCCTTTGGCGCCTGCACATTGGCATAAGGCAGATGATCCAACTGGCTGTATTTCGGCGTAGCATAAGGTGCAATAAAAGGCATGGTCTGCAGTGCAGACCATGCCTTTAAAGGTATCGTTACAAGGCTGAACAGCAAGAGTATTGTTCTAACCTTCATCGGGGCTTTCTCTGAAATTGCATTTCAACTCAATACTAGTTCGGCACCTTAATTACATCGCCAATGCGCAACTGCGTATTCGGTTTAATGTCATTTAGCTCAGCCAATTGCGCCGTGTCCATACCATAACGACTTGCCAGTCCAATTAAGGTATCACCACGTTTCACTGTGTATTGGGTAATCAGTTTTGGAATTTGAATGGTCTGCCCAACTTGCAAACCAGCACGCGGACTCAGATTATTTAAACTAGCAAGCTCTGACACAGACATCCCCGCACGGTTTGCAATTGAGTTTAACGACTCACCAGACTTCACTTTATAGCTTTCAGTTGCTCGAACTGAAGTTGCTTGTGGCTTTGCTGCCACTGTTTCTGTTTTGATTGGAGCTGAATCAACATCACCTTCAATTTTCAAACGCTGACCAACACGAACATTCGCCGTACGGCTCAGGTTGTTCAACTCAGCTAAATAGTTCAGTTGCAAGTGATATTTACGCGCAATGCTATTTAGTGTTTCACCCGATTTCACCACATGGATATCGGTTGAATTATTACTTGTAGTACTTTGCTTTTCGACTGTTTTAGGTGTTTCAACAGTAGTCACTTCACCCGTTAATTTGAGCTTTTGACCTGTACGTAAGCCCGCCGTACGACTCATATTATTGAGGTCAGCAATATAATCCATACCCAAATTATATTTCGAAGCAATCGCAGTTAATGAGTCTCCAGACTGAACGGTATAAGTATCTGGCACAGTTGAACCCGTAGGGATCTTAATACTTTGACCCACTTGCAAGCCACTATTGGTTGAAAGATTATTAAGATCAGCCAACTCCGACAGGCTCATCTTTGACTGTGAGGCAATGCTATACAAAGTATCACCACGTTGTACTTTATAGCTTTCAACTTTGAACTGTGGTTCGGCTTTAACTGGAGATGCTTTGGCACTACTTGTCGTTAAGCTTTTGACATCATTGACTGGTACATTAATTTTTTGTCCCACCAATAGGTTGCTGCCAGCATTTAAACCCGGTGTTAAATCTGCCAACTCTTGATTTGACAGCGCATAACGGTCTGCAATCAGTTTCAGATATTCGCCACGTTTCACCGTATACGACTGAGTTGCTACTTTAGTTTGACTAGTGGCTTTCTCATCGCTAGTTTTTGCTCGTGATTGTGCTGTTTCTTTTAAGGAAAGCTTTTGTCCCACACGTACGCCACTGGTCACACTTAAGCCGTTATAGTCAGCCAACTGTTTTAAGCTTAAACCGAACTCATCTGCAATACCTGTTAAGGTATCATTGGCACGAACAGTATAACTCTCGGGTTTAGTCTCAGCTTTCACGGTAGAACGTACTTCTACTTTCTCAGCTTGTGGTTTTGCATCATATAAATAAATTGATGTACCGACATAAAGTGTGGCATTGGCATCCATTTGGTTCCACTTCGCCACATCACGCCAATTCACCCCATTTTTTGCCGCAATCAGCGCCAAAGTATCACCTGGTTGTACCGTATAAGTTGAACGTTTACCTTTTGGCGGGACAATCACAATTTCAGAATCAGTCTTAACAAAATTTTTGCCTTGATTACGCTTCACTTCATCTGAATCTAAACGGGTATTGTCAGCCACTGATTTTGGATAAGCAAAACCTTTGGTTAATTCTTTGCCTTGCAACTCAGCCACAGACTGACTGGTTTGAATTGCAGTCAGTTTAATTTTACCATCCAGAGGATCTACAATTTCTGTGCCTTGAGGTGCTAAAGCCTGAATTTCAGCTACCACTTCAGCTTGCTCTGCTTTCGTCGCAACTGGTTTCAGAACTTCATCGACAGTTTTGCTTTGACCTTCGGCTTGAATTGCCGCAGTTAACTGCTCACGTTCTGCCGCTGAAATGGGTGGTTCAACGGAAACGGGTTTCACGGGGGTCACTGGCGTCACCGCAACTGGAATACGTGGCGCACTTGGAATATCACTATTGGCAGCAAAAGCGGCCAGTGCACTAGACCCTTTAGGCGTTGAACCACGCGTAGGTGTTACAATAGCAGTACTGCTCGACGATGTTAGTGTAGATGAAGTGGCAGGCTTTCCTGTCGTGTTCTTTGTGGTTGTCGTCGCTAAAACAGGTGGTGTAGTTTTCGATGGTGTGATCGATTTGGTATTTAACGTCGGTGGTTCAATTTTGCTGGGTTGAATCGTTTGATTATTTTCAGGCAATTTGGTATTTGCAGATGCCCACAAGCCGCCTGAACCACCCTGTAATTTTTTCAAACGTACATCCACTGAAGGACTCAAGTCTGCAGGAATTAGAATCCGCATTGGACTTGCACCATCAATCCATTCACCGCGATGTCCCGGGTTTAACTGATACAGCTCGGCACGGCTTAAACCTGTAATCGACGCAACTTCATTTAGACTCACCGCGCCCACAGTGACTTCTCTAAAGTGCGGACGATTGGCAATCGGTGGTAAATTGATGTTATAGGCATTTGGATTTTTAATGATCTGTGCAACCGCCAAGAACCGTGGCACATAGTTCATGGTTTCTTCAGGCAGTTTTAATGACCAATAATCTGTCGGCAAACCTGCGGCTTTATTACGGTTAATTGCTTGTTGAATACGGCCCGGGCCTGCATTATAAGCTGCTAGTGCAAGTTCCCACGAACCAAACTGGTTATATAAACTTCCCAAGAACTCATACGCGGCACGCGTTGACTCAACCACATCACGTCGACCGTCATATTGGCTACTTTGTTTTAAGCCATAAATACGTCCCGTACTTGGAATAAACTGCCATAAGCCCGCAGCCGCAGCACTACTGGTTGCAGCAGGGTCATACGAACTTTCAATCACGGGCAGTAAAGCCAACTCTGTCGGTAAACCACGACGCTCAGCTTCTTTAACAGTGTGATACAAATAACGTGATGCACGCGCACTTAAACGGTCCAAATAGGGTTGGCGTGAAATGAACCACCCACGCTGTGCATCAATACGCGGATTCCAATGATCGGTGTTCATTTTAAAGCCCACGGTCATACGCTTCCAAACGTCACCGTGCTTTAACACCAATAGTCGATCCCCTTCCACCGCGCGCATGTCGGTTGCAGAAAGTAAATCTTCTAAAGAGTCTAGACTATTTGCATCTAAGTAGCTCGATCCGACTTGTTTGGATTTAGATGTTTGCGTTGCACTTTGCGTCGAGGAGCAACCAGCCAGACCAAGTGTAGCGAGTGCTGAACCGAGTACTGTAATTTTAAATAATGTCGGTAACATCGGTTGGCCAAAAATGGCAGCTGACTTATACATAAGAAAATCCAAACAACTCGTATAAAATTTATTTTTTAGATCTGCCATTGTAGTAAAGCACGCCGCAGACACAAGGCGTTAATTTAACTCGAAATCAGTATAAATGTTACAAGAAATTAAAAAAGCTGCATCTTATACACTTCTCTAGTGCATTTGCGTTATACAATGGTGCCCGCTTAGTTTTAATTTTCAGTTTACGGAAGTTGTGTATGTCACAAACAATTACCCTGTATGTCGATGGTGCTTGTCGCGGGAACCCCGGTCTTGGGGGATGGGGCGCGTACATTATTACAGAAACTGAAGAACATAAACTGTGTGGCGGTGAGGACAACACCACCAATAACCGAATGGAACTCACCGCGGCCATTGAAGGTATTCTTTTTTGCCCGACCGACGCGAAGTTGGTTGTCTGGACGGATTCGACCTATGTCAAACGTGGCATTACCGAGTGGATTAAAGGTTGGAAAAAGAAAAACTGGAAAGACGTTAAAAATCCAGATTTATGGAAAAAACTCGACTCAGCCTGTCAAGGCCGTGATATCGACTGGCACTGGGTCAAAGGCCATGCAGGTCATGAAGGTAACGAAATGGCAGATCAATTGGCAAACCTCGGTGCCGATCAAACACAGGCTCAACTTCATCAGTCTAAAACAGCGTCAACAGAACCTTTGGTAGATAAAAAAAAAGTTGAACCAGATTGGTTGTTAAACGACCCTTTTGGTTTGGGTTTTGATGACGAAGAAGAAACAGAAGACAGCGAAGGTTTAGACGAAAGCGAAGCACGTCAAGAGCCGAGTTTAGTGGCTGAACCAGAACTTGATACAACGGTGCTTTCTACTGAACAAATGCCTGAAGTTGCAGCAAGTGTCGATTTAACACAACTTAAACAACATCCGCAAATTGTGATTACTCCACGTAAGGTTGAAGTCTTTGGGCCTCGACAGCTCATCCTCGATACAGAGACCACCGGTTTCTATTATCAAGATGGCGATCGCATTATTGAGGTTGGTGCGATTGAAATGGTGAATCGAAAGCTCACAGGTAGCTCTATTCATATCTACATTAATCCGAAAAAACCTGTGGGCGACTCTGAAAATGTTCACGGTATCTCTGATGACTTTTTAAAAGATAAACCTCTGTATCAAGAGATTGCCGACACCTTATTTGCCTATCTCAAAGGTGCGGAAATCATTGCGCATAATGCAAGCTTCGATATGAATTTCTTAGACATGGAGTTCAAGCGTGCAGGATTTGTTGCACTTTCTGAAGTTTGTGCAGTGACAGATACTCTCGCGATGGCAAAATCTAAGCATCCAGGACAAAAAAACTCACTCGATGCTTTAGTCCGCCGTTACGAAATTCCACAGCGTGACCGTACTTTCCACGGGGCCTTACTGGATGCTGAAATTCTAGCCGATGTTTACTTGGCTATGACGGGTGGTCAGGTTTCCTTTGATATGGATGCCTTGTCGCATAGTGAACAACAAAATGGACAAAGTCAGCGTCAAGCACTGGATATTGAACTGGCAGTAATTTACCCTTCTACAGAAGAACTTGAAGCACATGAGACTTGGGTCAAACAATACCAAGAAAAACATGGCACACCCTGCCTTTTTGCCAAATAAATTCTAAAGTTTTTGTTAACTTTTGTATTACAAGATTTTTCAGTTAGGCTATAGTGATAAACAAGTTGCTATGCCTTCTTTGGGCCGCATATAAACACGATAAAACACTAGGATAGGTGCAGATCAATGTCTTACCAAACCTCTATTCATTTTGATCCAACAGCGCTGCTGATAATAAAAAATGAAGTGGATAATTCCATTAAGCTAGTTGAATCAGCTGTGAGCACCTTAGCAGAAGATCAGACTTTACCTTTTGGGATTGACGATGCATTAAACCAATTTGAGCAATGCGCTCAAGTGCTTGCATTGATTGATATGTCAAACTTGGCCAAAATTGCTGAATATTCCGCAGAACTTATGCGCAAGATCATGGGTAACCCTTCACAGATCAATACCCAAGATGTAATTGCACTCAGCGAAGGTACGACCATGCTGAAGCGCTATATTGAGTTCATTTGCTTAAGAGAAGTGAAAATTCCACAGTTCTTGTTGGATACCTTAAACCGTCTTGAAATTGCATTAGCAAAGCCGTTAACGCAAGAAGGTCAGCATATCGAGTCCTTACTAGACTGTATCACACCAGATTTCAGCCTCCCTCAAGCGCCAAGTCTTGAAAAATCTCAATATGTCCACCGCCTGTACAAGCTGTCTTTAAGTCAAATGCTGAAACAAGAAGAAAGCGAACTTGATTTACAAGCAATAAAATTGGTGGGAACTTATTTAGCGGGTCTAGCAGAACAAACGCCGAGTAAACAGTATTGGAACTTGGTCTATGTTGCACTTAATCAAATTGAACAATTGCTCATTAATGAACCACGTTTACGCACTCTGATTAGCATAGAACGTAACATTGCACAGTTCTTTACTGCGCCTGAACGTTTCAAAGCCAGCCTCACAGATCTTGCCAACATTCTCAGCCTGTGTATCAGCCAAGAAGATGAAGTGTCTCAACACATCCGTGGCAAACTCAATATTGGCGATGACTTACTCACAGATACGCAACTGCAAGTTTTTAGTCGTCATCTGTATGGGCCTGATTTCGACACGATGCATACCATTAGTGATTTGGTGACCACTGAAATGTCACAAATTCGCAATGACATTGAGTACAACTATCAAGACATGACGCCTGAGAAGACCCAAGAACTCCAAGCAAAACTGGTCGATTTGGCGAACATCTTCAAAGTGTTGAACTTAAATGAAGCGTACAATGACTTAAATCGTCAAGCAGCATCACTTAGTCAAGCAGATATGCTGAAAGATGAAGGTTTTGCGCAGCAGTTGATGAACGTGATCTTATCAGCAATGAACTCTATTGGAGTGCTAGAACGTCACCATACTTCAAGCCGACTACAGCTTCGTGTTAATAACATGAATATTTCACTAGACCGTTTAGATGAAGCCCATACTGCATTATTGACAGAGGCTAAAACTTCTATTGACTTAAGTAGTCAAGCGTTGGCGCAATATCAGCAAGAGCAAGATTTAGCTACTCTTGAGAATACTCCTGCGCAACTACGTGAAGTTGCGGGCGCATTGTTGTTCTTAGGCGCTGAAAATGGTCAAACCGCCCTGAATATTTCAGCAGATTTTGTTCAACAACAAATCACGGCTGAAACTGCGCTCACTGCTGCTCAAGTGAATCATGTGCTTGATGCACTCGCAAGTGCAGATATGCTGATTGATAACTTAAAAAACAAACAGCCTGTATTACACAGTATGTTTGATGTAGCATTGAACAGTAGCCAAAAACTAAAGACTGTTGCCTAATGTCAGAACTTTCACTTGCATATATTTTCCACCAACAACAACTGTTGGTGGACCATAACTTTCAATTGCCTCGTGTAGAGAAGCTAGCAAGTGATTTAAGTTTTCACTCGGGTGATCAAGTGATCGCCCGAGACCTGTTAGACAATGAGCCGATTCCTGAAGGCTTAGAACTCATCCCAATTCGCCAGTTGCTTCCACTCTGGAGCACTAAACAATTCGAACAGGCCAGCCGAGCTATTCAACTGTTAGAATGGCGTCGTAATCATAAGTTTTGTAGTCATTGCGGGCACGCCACAGAAATGCATGCCAGCGAATATGCCATGATTTGCCCTGCCTGCGGTTATCATCAGTATCCACGGGTACAACCCTGCGTCATCACCGTCATTACACGAGGTGAAGACGAAATTCTGTTGGCAAAAAATGCGCGTAATACCCGCAGCAATATGTATGGTTTGATTGCAGGCTTTGTTGAAGTCGGTGAAACTTTAGAAGAAGCGGTACGCCGCGAAACCTTGGAAGAGGTCGGCATTCAAGTTAAAAATGTTCAATACTTGGCGAGTCAGCCTTGGCCATTCCCAAGTAACTTAATGATTGCATTTAAAGCAGAATATGATTCGGGTGAGCTTTGCTTACAAGAAGAAGAAATCAGTGATGCTCAATTCTTTAAATTTGATCAATTACCTGAAATTCCGTTCAAAGGCAGCATTGCACATGCTATGATCATGCATGCGACAGAAGGCACAACGGTCGCAGATGATACACGTGAGTGGCTGTAAGCTCACTCACCATATCTACAACAAAGCCCTTTAAAACCCAATTATTGCTTAAGTGCATCCTCAAGCGCCTGCATAATTTTTTGCTTGGTCGTGAAGTAACGACTAAACAAACTCGACACTGAACCAATCATTGAAATATGACCAATGCGCGGCACCGTCCAAAGTTGACTGTAGTTGCCTTTTTCTTTCAACCTACGATCTAAATCAACGGCATTGCTCAACCCGACAACATCATCATTCTCTGCAACCAACAGATAATGTTTCACCGTATTCGACTCGACGAAATAATATGGCATCACTTCTTGATAAGGTCTGTTCTGGTCAAAAGCATCTGCACAAATTGGATCGCCTTTATAATCGAAATGATAAGGTCCTGCCAAACCAATAATGGCGGTAATTTGACTACGGCATTGTATTTCATATGGCTTCGGATGATAGAGCGCAGACATCACATTAAACGCACCTGCGGAATGTCCCATCAACACCACTTTTTCAGTCGAAATTTGATATTTAATCTGATGCACATTGAGATAATTTAAAGCCAAGCTTAGATCATCAATAGAGGCAGGAAAAATATGCTCAGGCGCCAAGTGATAGTTAATCACAGCTACATCAAAGCCTTCTTTGGCAAAAGCCTCACCAATGAAGCGATAGTCTTTCTTATCACCATGCATCCACGCACCACCATGCACAAAAACAATTAGTGGACGATGCTCACGTGGCGTTTGTGTGCGGAACAAATCCAAACGATGTCGCGCACGCAAACCATAGGCCACATTTTCTTGAACTAAATAGCCTTTACGCGGCGTTAAACGGTTTAGGGCATAGCTACCGACATCATAAATACGAAAGTCACGATAGAGTAATCTTGCATACTCTACCGAACGATTCAGTCTTTGAACGAAAGGCTGAAGCTTATTGAACATTAGTTGGCTCAACTTGGTCTGGGTCTATCGCTACAGGTGTTTGTTCTGTAGGTACAGCATTCATCATAGGTGATGCAAATGCATTGTTTGTTTGTGATTGTTGTTCAATGTTATCAACTAAGGTAATAATTTTAGTGACATTACCCACTTGTTGTAATACTTGGTTTAAGTCCGTAATTTCAGCAGTATTTAAACGCCCCATCACGTACAACACACCATCTTCGGTGTGAATACGAACTTTCGCATCTGAAACAACAGCAGCTTTCATGATCAAGCCACGGGTATTTGCCGTAACTGAGGTGTCTTGCATGATGGTGCTATAACTAATTTGGTTTCCGACTGTAATGTAGTTATGCACGGTTTTAACATCCGACATCGCACGTACATTGTCTTCAGCCAACTGACGTAGGTGTTGATCGGGCACTTGTCCTGTTAATAAGACATTTCCATGAAAACTTTCAATATTGACACGTGACTGTTTAAAACGACTGTCCAATTTATATAAGTTAATTTTTGCAGTACGCTCAATTGAAGAGTCGATGAAAACTTGTCCTAATGAACGCGCACCACTCTCTGTTCCTACAGCAGCTGTCCCTGTTCCACCCGAAATGAAACTTGCACATCCAGATAAACTTGCGACACATAATACGGTCATTGCAATACGATTGAACACTCAGCAAGACTCCTCAACTTTTCAAACTATTTTAATTCAGCATTTCAGCTTTGATTTTGTTCAAAGATTAATAAAGTCTTGATCAAAAGTAAAAGCATTTTCTATCCATTGCTGATCATAAGTGAATTTTGAAAAATCTTGCTGTATGGTTTTTGCAATTTCTTTAAAAAAATCAAAACAAATCACATCAAAGCGGCAATAATATTGCTGGAAATGTGGATGATCTTGTAAAAATAACATGGCCGTTTTTGCTATTTTGCGTTGTTTTGAATAGGAAATTGTTTCAGCAGCCTGTGCAAAACGCGTTTTTGAGCGCGCTTTGACCTCAACAAAAACCAATTCCTGCCCCTTTTGTACAATCAGATCAATTTCACCAAAGCGCGAATGATAATTTGACTGCACATAAACATACCCCTGTTCTTCTAACACAGCCAAAGCTTGCTGCTCTGCCCATTGTCCCAGTTTCATCACTTTATCTTCCCTACTTCGTTTTTATTTTTAAATCAGCGCATTTCGAAAAGCTCAATATCCATCAAAAATCTCACGCCTTGATGTTTAAAAACACTGCTGTGAGTCTCTCGAACCAATCAATTCATTTCATTCTACGTTTTAAAGCTTTCTTAGCGCTTAGATTTTAGCCGAATGTCTTACTGACTCCTGCAAATAGATCGCCGACTACATTCTAGCTCACGCCATGACGGACAATTCAGGTAGAATGCTTATGCGGAATTGGTCGAATGCATCCAAGCATAACCCAACCCCATCATTTTATTATTTTGCAGCGCGGAGAGCCCCATGAGTGCCCAGTTATTTGTAGTCGCAACCCCTATTGGGCACTTAGATGACATGACATACCGCGCAATTGATGTATTAAAATCAGTCAAAGTCATTGCAGCTGAGGATACACGAACCTCAGCACAATTACTGAAACACTTTAATATTCAAACACCGCTCACTGCGTGCCACGATCATAACGAAAGCAACAAAATTGATACTCTCATTCAGCGTTTGTTGAAAGGTGAAGATATGGCGCTTATTAGTGATGCAGGAACACCCCTTATCAGTGATCCAGGCTTTAAACTGGTTCGTGCCGCACAAGAGCATAATATCCGTGTAATTCCTGTTCCTGGCGCCTGTGCTGCCATTGCTGCTTTAAGCTCAGTGGGCTTACCAAGTGATCGTTTCAGCTTTGAAGGTTTTTTGTCTTCTAAACAAACCCAACGACTGGCAAGTTTGGAAAAACTCAAAGACGAAACGCAAACCCTGATTTTTTATGAAGCACCACATCGTATTTTAGATAGTGTCAGTGACATGGCCAAAGTCTTTGGTGCTGACCGCCCTGTCGGTTTTGCCCGTGAAATTACCAAAACCTTTGAAACCATTAAGAAGATGACTTTAGGAGAGTTGGTTGAATTTATTGCAAACGATCATCATCAACAAAAAGGTGAGATTGTGCTAGTTGTCGGTGGTGCGACTAGTGAAAAAGATATGACGCAAGAAAAACTCGACCAGCTTTTAACACGTCTCTTACAAGATTTGTCGGTGAAGGCTGCATCACAGTTAGCGGCTGATTTGACAGGAATTAAAAAGAAAATTGCATACCAACGCGCTTTAGAACTAACGCAAGATCAGGCTGAATAGGCTTCGATAGCTTGAAAAAAAGTATTGCTATTTTTTGAAAAAATAAAGAGCAGCAGATTTAAGTGCTTTGGCCTTTCTCTGCTGCTCTCAATATTAAGCGGATCCATGTGAACCGCTTAACTCAGATTATGTAGTTATATCATTTAAAATTTATAAGCATGTGTATGGGTTGACTGACCGTCAGTTACAATCTCTATCGAATTAGCTTGCTTCTTGGTAAATACGACCGCCGGGTAGTTGGCAAAAGTATTGTTTCAATGCATCCAAACAACGATGGATCTTCATCGGCTGTTGTTCATGCTTTGAAATGATGGCATATAGCGTAAAGTTAGGGAGCTTCCACTCTGGAAGAACTTCCACTAAAGAACCGTTAAGCAATTCTTTTTGCACATCCAAATATAAAATACGTGCAACCCCATGCCCATGTTGGCATAAAGTCTTCGTCACTAAAATATTATTACTGGTTACTCTTGATTTCATCTCAAGTTTAACCGCGTCACCTGTCACCACATTTTTAAAATCAAAATCATGATTATTTTTCATAATCGTAATCGGAATAAGATCATGATTTTTCAAATCTTCAGGTCGTGAAATTGGTGCAGACTGATTCAAATAGCTCGGTGAAGCAACCAAAATCTGTTCGACGCGCGCCAATGGCACCACATGTACGCTTTGATCGTCAACTGTTGGGCTCATTCTTAAAGCAATATCAATTCGCCCATTCATCAAATCTACATAATGATTATCTGCCTCAATATGAATAGATAATCCGCGATGAGCAGACATCCAATGTGACAAAGCAGGAATCACATGATTAGCACCTAACTCTGGCGTAGTGGCGATTCTCAGCTCACCCACAAGATCATCGCGCAATTCATTGATACGTATTTTGCCACGTTCAGCAGCGGCGAGCATTTCTTGACAGCTGTGGAAAAAAGCCTGGCCTGCTTCAGTTAAATTCAACTTTCTTGTTGAGCGATGTAAAAGAACAACTTCCATCTCTTGCTCTAAAGAACGAATTTGCTGACTCACAGCACTTGTAGTGATGCCTAACTCACGCGCGGCACCACTAAATGAACTTTTTTCGACAACACAAGCAAAAACACCCATTGCCCGTAGTTGATCTAACATAAAATTCTCTCTGGATTCATGAGAAGTTTTCATCTATTTGATAAAAACAACTCATTGTATTATACGGTGAATTTTTTGCGTTGCATCCAGATTTTTTAATTTAATGGTAAAACTATAGTCGGATTGATTGGCTTGCCATCTAAGCGTACTTGGAACTCCAACATGGTACGCGTTGCACCTGTTGATCCCATTTCCGCAATTTTCTGTCCTGCCGTCACATTTTGACCGCTCTTCACATTCATCGCACTGTTGTGTGCATATGCTGTGATATAACCGTCAATATGCTTAACCAAAATTAAGTTTCCATATTCTTTCAATCCGTCTGCTGCATACACCACTTGACCATCTGCTGCTGCATAAATTGGATCACCTTGGTTACCAGCGTAGCGAATACCTTTTACATTATTTGCTAAATTATAACCTTGCAAAACAGCGCCATTACTTGGTTTTACCCAGCGTAAAGTTGAACTTTTCGAGCTCGCAACAGGTGCGGTCGGTACTTTAGCAGGAGTTGTTGTAGTTGTGGTGGTCGTATTTTGACTCGGGAGACCAACATTTTGACGTTGAATTGGAGCGGTTTGTGTAATAGGTTGCGTCGTGGTTGTACGTGGGCTACCCGAACCTTTTAAACGTAATGACTGTCCCACATAAATACGATACGGCGCAGCGATATCATTCATGTCCGCAACCGATATATAACTCAGCCCATAACGAGTTGCAATACCGCTCAGCGTGTCGCCTGAACGAACTGTATAATAGTCTGGTGCTTTCGCAAAACGTGTTGCATTGTTAACCTGTGGTTTAGAAGCACAACCACTCAAAATAACAGTTGAAACTACAGCAGTAGATAACACGACAGTTTTCAGCAGTGCTGTAGGAATTGCAATGAAACGAATTTGAGACAACACAGACATTTATCTTACTCTCTAAAAATACAAAAAATAATCAGTTTAATTTGCGCTAAGATTAGCAAAAAAGTATATGAAAATAGTATCTCTGCACGTATTTTCACAAAGTTATAACAAACTGCTGAAAACATTCCTTGTATTGCTCAGCTGCAGCGACTTTTAAACACTTATTTGCCCTTGTAATGCATGCAAAACTTCATAGTTGGTTGCATCCATCTGAATAGGCGTAATACTGACAAAGCCATTCGCCACGGCGAAAAAGTCTGACTCTACCTCATCATAGCCTCTTTTCGGTTCTGCCACTGCTTCACCTGCAAGCCCAATCCAGTACACTTGACGACCACGTGGGTCAACATGACTAGTAATCGGCTTAGACTGACGACGACGTCCTTGATAAGTAATTTTAGCACCTTGTAATTCAGCGACATCGGGAATATTTATATTCAAAATATGGCGTGGTGGCAGTTCAGGCAAACCTTGCTTCACAAAGTCATGCACCCACTGTGCAGCATGATGATAATCTTCTGGGCGGTTGTACGAACGCACTTCTGGCCCAGCCAATGATACCGCAATAGCTGGTTGCTTCATGAGTCGACCTTCAAAAGCTGCACCCACTGTTCCTGAGTACAGCACATCATCCCCCAAATTTGCCCCGCTATTGATACCACTAACAACAAGGTCAAATTCAAAGTCAAACAAACCATTCATGGACAAATAGACACAGTCTGCGGGTGTTCCATTGACTGCCCACATGTCGGGTGCAATTTCGATTGGGCGTAAGGGGCGATCTAAAGTCAAAGCACTGGAAAAACCACTACGTTCACTTTCAGGTGCTACAATCACCACGCGACCTAATGGACGTAGAGCATGTGCGAGCGCTTGAATACCTGGTGCAAAAACACCATCGTCATTAGCTATTAAAATATTCACAATAATCTTCTTAAATCTACATTAATCTAAAAATATTTAAAAAACCTTTATTTAGACTTAAATTTAATCTACTTTAGTCTGTATTAGTTCGCACTAATCTGTCAAAAAAACGGGGACTTTTGCGGGTAACTTATTTAACTGAACGGGTAACTCAATGCTATCAGATACTAAAATAAAATCACTAAAGTCTAAAGAAAAAGTATATAGAGTGCTTGATGCAGAAAGGTTATACATTGAAGTTAGACCCACTGGCAAGAAAATCTGGCGATTCAAATATACATTAAATGGGAAGGAAGGAACGATCAGTTTTGGTGAATATCCTATTGTCTCACTTGCAGAGGCCCGCAAAAAGAAAGATGAAGCTAGGGCCTTGCTAAAAGACGATATAAACCCTGTTGATGAAAAAAAGAAAAAGAAGGCCGAATCTGTTACAGCCTCATCCAATACTTTTAAAGCTATAGCAGAAGAATATGTTTTAGAACAAATGAAATATCGAGGCGAGGACTATGTTGAACAATTCAAACGATCCATGGAGAAAGATATCTACAAAATTATTGGCCACAAACCCGTTAAGAATGTTAATTCCTCAGATGTTTTAACCATCATGAAAGACACAATAGTTAGGGTAAAAAAACTAGGTCACTATGGTACAGGTGAAGCAGCTGCCAATCAAAATCGAAGATTCATCAGTTTAGTAATGAAATATGCAATTGTTACTCAAAGAGCCGACAATGATCCAACCTATGCCGTAAGAAGCGCTATAGAATCTCCAGAAATAGAACACGCTCGTCCCTTAGAAAAAGATGAACGCATAAAACTGAGAACTAGGCTGGAACTATATGGAGGTACAACAACGGTCAGAAACGCTTGCTTAGCAATGATGTACTCCATGTTGCGTGCTTCAGAGGTTAGACGTATGCAATGGTCATTTGTTGATTTTGACACCCGTGTAATTGAGTTTCCCAAAGCCTCAAGACGCCGAAAACAAGAGCGCAGCAATAAAAAGAACCATATACATCTGGTCCCAATGTCTGATCAGTTATTCGCGTTATTGAAAGAACAATATGAAATCTCTCAAAACCAAACATATGTTTTTTCTGCACCTTTTAAAAAAGATGCAATGCTGGCAAGAACAACACTAAATAGAGCTTTGGTTTTTATTGGATTGCCCGAGGTAACCACACATGATTTTAGGGCAACGGCGTCAACCTTGTTAAATGAACAAGGATATAAACAGGACTGGATTGATAAGCAGTTGGCACATGTTGAAGAAAACAAGACAAGAGCTACATACAACCATGCTAAATATTTAAGTGACCGTAGAAAAATGCTACAAGATTGGGCAAACATTGTTGACAGTTGGAATGCATAAAATTTGAATGTTAGACTGCAGAAGATAATGAGTATGTCGGTCTATGTGCCGAATTTCCATCACTGTCTTGGCTTGATGCAGAACAATCTAAAGCATACTCAGGAATTGTTGATCTTGTTGGTAAAGTTGTAGCTGATATGATCAACAATAATGAAAAATAGCCTATACCGCTTTCAGAAAAAAAGTATAGTGGGCGGTTTCCTGTTGGTGCTCCATCAATGGTTCATCAAAAACCAACCCTTGAAGTTACGGAGTGTGGTGTAAGTATGAATCTTTTGGTGTTAGAAAAACTGGCTAGGATCAAACTTCTAAATTTAAAAAACCCCTGCCTACGCAAGGGTTTCTCTTTTCTGAAAAAATTAAAATTTATAAAAATACGAACATCAAGCTATCAATACATAACAGCCTGATTTATTAGTAGATCCTGTACAGACAGGTATTCAGACTGATTTGTTAAAACTAAAATATCTTTAGAATTACCATTTAAATCAGTTCGGACACTTACTGTATTTGTTTTAAGATCAGCATCGTAAGAAACACCTAGATAATCCTGAATATTTGATGAGTTCACATGATTACTGTCTAAGAACTCTGATAAATCCAATTTATCCTCGGTTACCTTGAAGTCACTTACATAGTCCACCAAAGTTTCTCCAGAAGAATTCTGGATTAACTTCAGAATATCCTGACCACCATTTAAAACAAATAACTCACTCACAGTGGCGTCACTTGTAAATGTATTATTACTGGTGTCTCCAGATACGACAGTATCAACCTCATCTTCAGCATTTAATGGTCTACTGAGGCTTTGTTGCACAAAGCTGTTCTTAAGGGCTTCTTCAGCAATATAATTTCCAAATGAAGAAGCCTACACACAAAATCTACCGCACAACCAATTGGCCCGCATATAACCGAGCTCTCATTAATCGTGGGAATATTGCCATTTGGTTCGATCCAAAAACACAATGGTATGCAGAACCTCAAGGCAAACAAGGTCGAAGTCAAACCTACTCCGACATAGCGATTCAATGCTGTTTGATGATCAAATCTCTATTTAGACTTACTTTACGCATGGTCACTGGCTTTGTTCAAAGCTTAATTAAACTTTGTGGATTAGATTGGACAGCACCAGATTACAGTACGCTTTGTAGAAGACAAAAGCATATTGATATTGCAATTAGTTATCAGAAAAACAGTGATGGGCTTCATCTACTCGTAGACTCTACTGGCTTAAAGTTTTTGGGCGAAGGTGAATGGAAACGTAAAAAGCATCAGTCTGAATATCGTCGCCAATGGTGTAAACTTCATATTGGTATAGATGCTAGAACCCTGCAAATACGAGCCGTTCAGCTCACGACCAACAATGTAAGTGATTCACAGGTGCTTGGGGATTTACTCAATCAGATTCCATTGGATGAGCAGATTGACTCCGTATATACCGATGGCGCTTATGACACCAAGCAATGCCGACAGGTCATTGCAGATCGGCAAGCACATGCAGTGATTCCACCTAGAAAAAATGCCAAGCCTTGGAAAGATAAAAAAGTTCATTCGCTAGAGCGAAATGAATTACTTCGCACTGTTAAACGTTTAGGCAGGACACTATGGAAAAAATGGTCGGGCTACCATCAGCGAAGTCTGGTTGAAACCAAGATGCACTGCATCAAATTATTAGGCGATAAACTCAGTGCTAGGAACTTTCAAAGCCAAGTCAACGAGGTACATGCTCGTATAGCCATTTTAAATAGATTTACAGAATTAGGCCGACCTCATACCCAAGTTGTCACTTAAATTTGAGCAACTTAGGAAAGCTCTATCTTTAAGGGCTTTATGCAACAAAGCCAATTAAATTTAAAAAAATATAGGGATATGGATCGACAGGTGCGTGACCATGACCACCGTATTGACAATAATCCATTTGATCCAACTGATTTTCAATCATTTTTGGTGATTACTTCATGTTGTTGCAAACTTTTAATCACTTCATATTCAAGATCAGTCACTTCCCTCTTTTTAGACTTTAACAGTGAATGAACATACTGAATTCGGTATTTGGTTAAGTCTGCTTGGCATATATAACTTTGAGGCGACCATTCTGAAAAATCATGTGAAATTTCTTCAGTAATAGGTTTTCGTATTGGCCCATAGGAATAAGGTTTTTAATGAGGAATTTCTGTCCACAAACTAAACATTCATGACATTGATTTTTTCGCTCATGCTCATCCTCTTTTATATATAAGTTTTAGAGGGAGATAAACATCATCGAACAAATTTCAAACTAATCTTAATTTTTCACCACCACTCAGAGTAGCCCTTCATTAAGATTTTTCTAGACAGTAGCCATGAATAAAAAAATGCCACAGATATAATCATAATTCTGTGTCTTAAATAAGGCTAAACAAGTTCATATCATCAGGCTAAAAACTAAAAAATCCAGCTTTAGAGCAAGGAGACAATCAATGCCTAAATCCGCAAGACCTATGCGTTTAGGTCTACTTTTTCATACCATATTGCTCACAGGTATTGCTGCTAACGTAAATGCGAATACACCCTCTGTAGGGTTGAGTTCTTCCAAAAATTTTATATACCCAAATGTAGATCATGGTCTAAGTGAAAGTCTTTATCCGAATGAGGCCGCCACGGCTAAAGAAATCGCGAACATCATTGAAATGACGATCCGAAAACAATATGCCACAGAAATTGCGCTACGTGATGCGCACCCTAAAGCACATGGTTGCGTACGCGCAGAATTTAAGATAAATGAGACATTGCCTCCAAACATGGCCCATGGTGTTTTTATTCCGGGTAAAACTTATCAAGCATGGATTCGTTTTTCGAATGGATCGAGTAATGCAAAACAGGCAGATATAAAGAAAGATGCACGCGGCATGGCGATCAAACTTTTAGCCGTGCCAGAGAAAAACCTTTTAGATGAACCTGCGTCTACGCAAGATTTTATCATGATCAATCACCCTGTATTCTTTGCCAATGAGCCTGCTCGTTATCTATCATTTATGCAAGATATCAATAGCGATCTATTTCTAAAAAAACTGCATGTCCCTTTCGCATTAGGAGCGAAAGGAACTTGGATTGCCTTAAACACTAGAAATAAAATTTCAAATCCTTTGCAAACCAGATACTGGTCCATGGTGCCCTATCAGTTAGGAGTTGGCACGCATCGTCAAGCGGTAAAGTACTCTGCTCGTGCATGTTCAAGCGTTGTTAGCCCGATTCCAGTTTCTCCTCAAACGGACTTTTTAAGAGAGGCACTTCGAACGACATTACAAGATCGTGATGCCTGCATGGAATTTCTAGTACAACCTCGGACATCCAGCTCAATGTCTGTTGAAGACTCGATGACGGAATGGAAAGAAGAGCAAGCTCCTTTCTATAAAGTGGCCACTATTCGTATTCCTCAGCAAGTTTTTGATACCGCAGAGCAAAATAAGTTTTGTGAGAACCTATCCTTTACACCATGGCATGCATTAGCTGAACATAAACCATTGGGTGCGATAAACCGAATGCGCAAAGTCATATATGACCAGATTAGTCGCGTCAGACATGAGATGAATTTGGCTAAACAAACAAATGCTAACAATGTTGGAGATCAATAAGGAGTCCTATGGTTAAACTCAATGGCCTGTTCATTTGTGTGTCTAAAGAAGAAGTCTGTATGGTGATGGAACTCCTTCCAGAACATATTAAATTAACTCTTCAAGAAGACGGTTGCATTTCTTTTGAGGTCAAGCAAAGCCACGACCCTTTTATTTGGGAAGTGCAAGAAGTGTTTGATAGCATGAAAAGTTTTAAGCATCACCAAAGTAGAACAGCCTCATCTGTTTGGGGAGTGAAAACGCAAAATATTAAACGGCAGTACAAAATATCTGAGGGTGAATAAGGTTTAAGTTTCTAGCTATAAAATGACACTTCTATGACTAGAACTTGAAATAGTCCTCAAATGAAAGCTATCTCTATTCAGACCATAAAATTTAAAAATGTTCTGGACTAAAAAACCTGATGAAGAAATAGCAATTTTTGTATTGATCATCGTGCATTGAGCAGATGTTCAACCTGATATCTTATTTAGTGAGCAATCGCTGCTGCTTTGGGTTTAAAAGCCACCAAACAAAAGACAATAAAACCACATAGAACAAAGGATGCGCCAAATCGACTTAAATCCAACCCTCCGTGACTAATAGGCTTATCTAGGAAATCCCCCAGTACGGCACCTAATGGTCGCGTGAGTACAAATGCAGCCCAAAATAAGAAAGTTCTAGAGATTTTGGTCCACATATAAAGTATCGTTAGCAATAAAAGTAAACTGCCAAAGATAAGTGCTGCACTGGTATAACCCAAACCTTGCGTATCTGCTGTCCAATCGCCTAGCGCTGTACCCAATGTTTGGGAAAACATGATGGTCAGCCAATAAAACGCTTCACTTTTGGAAGATTGAATACTCTGTACCGCTATTGACCCACTGCTGTAGTACCACGCCAATAGAGAGAAAATAAGTAAGCCGAATAAGATTAAGCTGCCACCTAAATAGCCCAGTCCTAAGGTCCGATCAACATAGTCCGCTATAGTGGTCCCTAGAGTTGTTGTTGCAATAATTGTAGACCAATAAAAAAATGCATTATATTTTTTGGCCTTAATCTGTGCTGCAACGAATATTGCAAAAATAACGGCGAAGATGCCCGTACTTACGATATATCCCAGATTAAGTGACATGGATAAGGCATCCCCCGCTGTTTCACCCAGTGTTGTTGCAGCAATTTTAATGATCCAAAACAGCAAAGTGACTTCAGGCACCTTGCTCAGCACCTTATTCAATGTTTTTTCTTCAGTCATGATACGCACCAAACCTGATTCTTTTGTCTAGGCTGAATAATAGTGCTCACAACTGAAACCAATCTTAAATTTCAAAGACCCCGACCATAGAGGCTGTTTATGACTTTCAACACCACAACGTCTATAGACTTATTCATATGCTTTATAAATCGTGTATTGACCATGAAACCAAACTGATTTGCGTTAAACACCTAAGCTCATGTTGTCACTCGCTACCCGTAAAGACAGCTGTAAAATAAGCCATGACAAATGTTCTGTTCGCATCAATTTAATTTGCGATATTTTTGAATTCACCTGATTGACCTGTCTATAAGTAAAAGGTTTGGCTTAATGGATCAATGAACGAAGGATGGAAACTATGCTTACTGTAGAGATTATGATCGCAGTAGGTTTATCAAAAGAAGATATGATAAAGTGGCATCAAAAATTTAAAGAGATGGAATATAAGGAGCATTAAAAATTCTTAGAGTCACTCGAAATTACACAAGATGAGATTACGGCTATTCGAAGCTTTTATTACTTTTTAGCTCTCAATATTTGAACATTTGAAAATCAAACCCAATAGCTCTTATCTAAGGGCTATTGAGTTCAATGCTTACCTATCGTAAGCATTTTTTATCCCTAAATATTATTCCTGCACCAACAAGCAGCTCATCCTAAAGACCGCCAAAACTAAAGATTAGAAGTAGTTAGGATGATCATTGGCGATAAAAGATTCAAAACATAAATCTCTATTAAAAAATGACTGGTCAGAACTTTTCATTGAATTCTAACTAAAAAAATATATATTGAGTCTCCGCATCCACCATAAATATGTGATTTTAAAAATGATTAAAAGCTTAACATTACGTAATTTCTTCGGATTAGGCATGGCTATCATGATCTCTCAATCTGCTTTTGCACTAGAGGGGTTAAGCGCAGAAGAAGCCAACACCATCGTGAAAGAAGATATTGCAGCAGCGCAAGTCATGACCGAATTTTGTCCTGCTTTGGTGGGTCAAGGCCCTAAAATTGAAAGCAACATTCAAACTTTAATTCAAACCTATTTACAAGACTACTCAGATAAGTCCATGACCTATGCAAAATTGCAGTCAGACAGCGAATACCAGTCGATTCTGAAAGAAGCACGTGCAGATGCAAATGGTACAGACAAAGCAGAACAAAAGTCAGTATGTGATGACGTTGTAAACTTTGAAGGTTAATTCAAGTTCTATATCTGTATCGCAAAGAAAGGATGAATAATGGGGTTATTCATCCTTTTTATTGAACTGAAAAATGTAAAAACGATGAAGCGACGTCAACAGCTTCTATACATTTTTTCGCTTACATTTACTTAAAATTTGTTTAAGCTCATCCTATTATGGCAAAAACATGTATGCACTTAGGGTTTAGAATGAATTTAAATGTAATGAAAAAAGTGATTTTGGCAGTTTGTGGTTCTTCTTTGATTGCCATCGGTTCTGCTCATGCAGCCAATAAAGACGAAAATATTGAAGTGACTCCACTGCAACAAGTGACTCAGCAAGAGTTAGCTGCAATTTATGTTCTGTCTGAAGTTTGTCCAAGCCTTGTTTCAGACCAAACTCAGTTTGAAAATGGCTACAATGCTTTGGCTAAAGAGTATCTACCAGAACAGAAAAATCCAACTGAATACCTCAAAAGCCTCAGCAAAGAGAAAAAATTCAAACCTATTTTAGTCGAAGCTCAATCCGATGCGAAAAAAGCAGGCAAAGCAAAAAACCAAGAAATTTGTAAAGAATTGAGCACTTACAGCAAATAATACCAATTGGTTACAATATCTTTGAAATAAGCCGATTTCTACCGTAGAAGTCGGCAGAACTTTGTCCTAAAATGCAAAGCTCTCGTGCTTATACTAAAGAAATCGGAACCCCTTAGAATGATTCAAAAAAGCGCCCTTGCTGCGGCATTACTCGTACCAAGCATTTCATTTGCAGCAACTGTCTTATCTTCACCACCAGAACTAAATAATAAATCATATGTGCTGATGGATTATGAGACTGGGCAAATCCTCGCATCTAAAAATGAAAATGAAAAATTAGCTCCAGCGTCAATGACAAAAATGATGACGAGTTTCATTATTGAACAAAAGTTGTTGGCGGGTGAACTCACTGAAGATGAAAAAGTTCGGATGAATGAGTCTGCGTGGTGTCGTGGTAGCAGTTCAGAATCATGTATGTATGTTCCATTAAATGGTACAGCGACTGCATTAGAGATGTTACGCGGCATTATCATTCAATCGGGTAATGATGCTTCTAAGGCCATGGCTGAGCACATTGCTGGGAACGAAGGTACTTTTGTTCACATGATGAACACCGAAGCCAAACGTATCGGCATGACCAATACCAGCTTCATGAACTCAACAGGTATGCCTGCTGAAGGTCACTACTCGACCGCTAAAGACATGGCAACGCTTGCACAGCACATTATTCATGACAGTTCAAAATATTATCCGATTTATTCTGAAAAAGAATTTACATTTAACGGCATCAAACAAGGCAACCGTAATGCCCTGCTTTATACTGACCCAAGTGTCGATGGTTTAAAAACTGGTCATACTGACGAAGCAGGTTACTGCTTAACAACTTCGGCTAAACGTGGCCCAATGCGTTTGATTTCTGTGATTTTTGGTGCACCAAGCATGCAAGAACGCGCAACGCAAACACGTGAAATTTTAGCGTGGGGTTATGCAAACTTTGAAACTAAAAACGTACAAGCAGCGAACCAAGTTTTAGCCAAATCGAAAGTGTGGTTTGGTAAAGACAGTGAAGTCCCTGTGGGTTTAGCTGAAACATTCAATGTGACCATGCCTAAAGGTCAAGCCAACTCTATTAAAACGCAGATTGTAGTTCAACCGAAACTCACTGCACCGTTGAAAAAGGGTCAAGTGGTTGGTAAATACGTTGCAAGCCTTGATGGTAAAGTGATTGCTGAAAAGCCATTGGTTGCATTAAAAGATGTTGAAGAAGCAGGCTTCTTTGCGCGTATGTTAGATCACATCAAACAATTCTTCTCAAACCTATTCTAAGTCATATTTAGACTTAAGTTAAAGCATCCACACCTCGGTCTGGGTGCTTTTTTATTTTATAATGAGCACCTACATAAAAAGCAGAACACCAATATGGCTAAAAATATTCGTCCCTATTTGAACACCACACCGCAACTGGGTAACAATTGCTATATTGATGAAATGTCAGTCGTGATTGGCGATGTCATTTTGGCTGACAATGTTTCAGTCTGGCCTTTTGCTGTGATCCGTGGTGATGTAAACCATATTCGAATTGGTAAAAACTCAAATGTACAAGACCATGCAATGTTGCATGTGAGTCATAAAAAAGCAGATAAACCTAACGGTTCCCCTTTGATCATTGGTGATGATGTGACTATTGGACATCATGTTACCTTACATGGCTGTACCATCGGCAACCGTGTTTTGATTGGTATCAATAGCATTGTTTTGGATGATGTCGTTATTCCTGACGATGTCATGATTGGTGCAGGCACACTAGTTCCTCCTGGAAAAGTGCTGGAAAGTGGCTATTTATATGTCGGAAGCCCAGCTAAAAAGGTACGCCCACTTACGGAAAAAGAATTAGCATTTTTACCCTATTCAGCACAAAACTATGTGAAAGTTTCAGGGCATTATTTAGAGTCATAGGCCTATGTGCGAGTTGCATCGCACTTTTCATTTCTTAATATTTTTCAAATGCTGTGACCAAAAAGTCAATTAAAGCTTTCACTGATGGTAACAAACCACGTCTAGAGGTATAGGCTAAGTGAATCAACTCTGGTTTTGGCTCCCAGTTTGGAATTACTTTGACTAAACGCCCTTCTTTTAAATCCTGATGAATAATTAGTTCAGGCAACTTGGCAATCCCAAGACCTTGTAAAGTCGCTACATGCAATGCGTTGAGATCGGTAGTGGTCAGTCTCGGTTCACACTTCAGCACGTATGGTTCTTCATTTTCATCAAATAATTTCCAATGATATTCAGGTACAAATGACTCCATCATCAACACAGGCCATTGATTTAACTCTTTAGGATGTTGAATGGAAAACTGCTGATAAGCCAATTGTGGACTCGCCACAATAAACTGCCGAGACAAAGACAAGTTACGTACAACGAGTCCACTATCTTCTAGTGGTAAGGGGCGGATACGTATTGCTAGATCGTAACGCTCATTTATCAAATCTACTTTTCGGTTGGTGGCTTCAACATGTAAACGCACTTTGGGATATTTCTTTAAAAAATCATTCAGCATGGTACTGACATTCAGATGCAATAAATTCACAGGACATGAGATTTTCACCGTGCCTACAGGTTCTAAACTGAGCATTTCAATAGCTGCATCCGCTGCTTCTGCTTCAATGATCATGGCTTGACAGTGCTGATAATAAACTTTTCCGACTTCTGTGACGGATACACTGCGTGTAGTTCTATTGAGTAACTTTACCCCTAAACGGTTTTCCAGTTCAGCAATACGGCGACTCAGTAATGATTTGGTGATCATCAGTTCATTACTGGCCGCAGAAAAGCCACCGTACTCGATCACTTTTGCAAAATAATAAAGGTCATTGAAGTCTTTCATCTACAGCCCCTGAATACCCAATTGTTCTTTTAATATGACAATGTTTCTCATATTAGGTATTTTTCCACCTTTGTCATGAAATTAATATAGAAATCACAAGTTAATCCGTACTAAAGGTAATAAAAATGTCTACTCCAGCAAACTTCCAAGGTCAACGTCCAGTAATTGATCCAACAGATTCAGTGATGCTTTTGATCGACCATCAAAGTGGTTTATTTCAAACTGTAGGCGACATGCCGATGCCTGAATTGCGTCAGCGCGCGGCGGCTTTGGCAAAAATTGCATCTCTTGCAAACATTCCCGTGATTACAACAGCTTCTGTTCCTCAAGGTCCAAATGGCCCCTTAATTCCAGAAATACACCAAAATGCACCACATGCACAATATGTGGCGCGTAAAGGTGAGATTAATGCATGGGATAATCCAGACTTTGTCAATGCAGTCAAAGCGACAGGGAAAAAGACGTTAATTATTGCAGGAACTATTACTAGCGTATGTATGGCTTTCCCTGCCATTAGTGCAGTTGCTGAAGGTTATAAAGTTTTCGCAGTGATTGATGCTTCAGGAACATATACAAAAATGGCCGAGGAAATTACTCTTGCTCGTGTGGTTCAAGCAGGTGTAGTCCCGATGGATACTGCGGCAGTTGCTTCTGAAATCCAAAAAACATGGAACCGTGAAGATGCGCAAGAATGGGCACAAGTCTACACCCAGATCTTTCCTGCTTATGCACTGTTGATGGAAAGCTATGTAAAAGCACAAGAAGTGGTTCAAAATAACGAAGTTCTAGATTCAAGTCGTTAATTTAAACTGATGAAGGCATAAGACTATAAAAACTTATGCCTTTTTTTAATTAGATCTATCATTTCACTAAAAACGCTTTGAATTGTGTAAAAAACCACCTCCTATCAAGAGATGGGAATTCACTTCTCCCACAATAACGATCTCCATAGCGGATGAAGATAATACTGAAAGCGTGGAACTCAGCTACTAATTTTATATCCATAACATAGCCACCACCGTCTAAATTTTGTAGAATACTCCTTTTACCCCATGGTGCTTTTACATGACCGCTTGGACAGCTCACGTGACCGTCGCAACTGTTGTTGAAAAAGACGGAAAATTTCTATTAGTAGAAGAGCATACTGCGGGAGTGACACACACTGTATTTAACCAACCTGCGGGCCATGTTGAATCAGGTGAAACACTCATCGAAGCCGCTATTCGTGAAACCATGGAAGAAACAGGACACGAAGTGTCTATAGATGCGTTATTGGGCATTTATACCTATACCCCGCCCATGTTTCCAGATCGTACCTATTACCGTTTCTGTTTTTTAGCGCAGTCACTTCATCACAATCCAACCGCCGAACTCGATACAGGTATCGTCGGTGCAGTATGGATGACTTTGGATGAACTACTCGAAACGGCTCGTGCGCGTAGTCCATTGGTGATTAAAGCAGTTCAAGACGCACTCGCGGGTCAAAAATATCCTTTATCGCTCGTTTATGAGCACCAAAATTCTCCTCTTATTTCAAGTTTGGATGCCTAGTCCTATGCAACAACGTGTCATCGTCGGTATGTCGGGTGGTGTAGATTCCTCTGTTTCTGCTGCTCTTCTTCTTCAACAAGGTTATCAAGTTGAGGGTCTTTTCATGAAGAACTGGGAAGAAGACGACGGCACAGAATACTGCACAGCGATGGAAGACTTAGCCGATGCTCAAGCAGTCTGTGACAAACTAGGGATTAAGTTACATACCGCCAATTTTGCTATGGAATATTGGGATCGTGTATTTGAGCATTTCTTAGCGGAATATGCTGCGGGCCGTACCCCAAACCCAGATATTTTATGTAATAAAGAAATCAAATTCCGTGCATTCTTAGATCATGCCATGCAACTAGGCGCGGACTTTATTGCAACTGGTCACTATGCACGTCGCGGCGAAACTATGACCAACTCTAAAGGTGAGCAATACGCACCTTTACTACGTGGTTTAGATAAAAATAAAGACCAAACCTATTTCTTACATGCTGTGCATGGTCGTGAAATTAATAAGACCTTGTTCCCCGTGGGTGAAATTGAAAAGCCAGAAGTACGTAAAATTGCGGAACAATATGACTTAGTCACGGCGAAGAAAAAAGACTCAACGGGCATCTGTTTTATTGGTGAACGTCGTTTTAATGACTTCTTAAAACAATACCTACCTGCACAAGCTGGAAAAATCGTCTTAGATGATGGCAAAGAGGTTGGTGAACATCACGGCTTAATGTACTATACGCTCGGTCAACGCGGTGGTATTGGTATTGGTGGTTTGAAAGGTGTCGCTGAAGGCGCATGGTTCGTTCTACATAAAGATATTGAAAACAACCGTTTGGTGATTGGTCAAGGTCATGAACATCCACTCATGCAAAGTACTACACTTTGGAGTGAAACAATTGACTGGGTCACAGGTGAAATGCAGATTCCTGAAACAGGTTTCCGTTGTACCTCTCGGACACGCTATCGCCAAGATGACCAAGATTGTGTGATCTTTAATGATCCGACTACCCCAGGTGGCGTACGCGTTGAGTTCGATGAACCCCAACGTGCCGTGACTCCGGGTCAGAGTGTCGTATTCTACTCAGGTGAAGTTTGTTTAGGCGGTGGCGTGATTCATCATACCAATGCTCCTAAACCTGATTTTATTTAAAGGATTTTAAGACATGGCTGAGTTACCGTTTCAACAGCCTCAAACTTTGAACGAACGCCAAAACCGAGCGTTGGCGTTGGCAGCTGTTTTTCAGTCTGCGCAACTGACGCATATGACCGCCTTGAGCGGTCAGCAAAGTATTGGGGAAAGCGGTAACTTCTATTTAGAGCAGTTGATTAAAGCCAGTTTAAATATCCGACCAAAGGGCAACCAAAGCGGACAGACCTTAGACTTCTTTCATCAGTTGGCGGACATCTCCTTAGGACTGAAAACCTTAGAAAGTAGCATTACTCAGCCCTTTAATACCTCACCCAAAACGCGAATTCCTAAATTATCTACTGCAAAACTTCCCATGACCTATGCCATGGCACTCTTACAATTAGAAAAGAAAGTGTATAGCAATCCCAAATTCGTTGAAATTATTGAACATTCCCAACAAAAAATTTTAAGACAGCTTTCTTTTTTCGATAATAACTATTTGCACCCAAGCATCATTGCCAACCTCGCGCAAACCTACGTCGACACCGCAGGGCAAATTAACCCACGCATTATGGTGCGAGGCAATGCAGAAGCATTTAAAGATTCATCACATACCAACCGCATTCGTGCTTCCCTCTTCACTGGCTTACAAATGGCACATTTATGGCGTCAGCTCGGTGGAAGTTCATGGGGCATGGTGTTTAGTAAACGCAAATTGCTCAAAGATATTCAAGATCTCGCTCGTTTACAGTATCAGGTGATTTAACACATGATCGACGGGCTTTTTAGTTTTACGTTTAATTCCAAAGTTTAAGGAATCGCTATGAACGCTTTAACCGCACTTTCTCCATTAGATGGACGCTACGCTAGCAAATGTGATGCGCTTCGTCCTTTCCTCTCTGAGTTTGGTTTAATCCATGCTCGTGTGACTGTTGAAGTGCGTTGGTTACAAGCGCTTGCAAACCGTCCAGAAATCACTGAAGTGCCTGCTTTCAGTGCTGCGACCACTACTGCACTTGATGCAATTGTTGCTGATTTTTCTGAAAGCGATGCAAATCGTATCAAAGAAATCGAACGCACTACAAATCACGATGTAAAAGCGGTTGAATACTTCCTGAAAGAAAAAATTGAAGGTATTGAAGAACTTAAAAATGCAGGTGAATTCATTCACTTTGCATGCACATCTGAAGACATCAACAACTTGTCTCATGCACTAATGCTGAAAAGTGGTCGTGATGTATTGGTTGCCTCTATGCAGCAAATCATTGACTCAATCGTGGCATTGTCTGAAAAACATGCTGATCAACCAATGTTGTCTCGTACACATGGTCAGACGGCAAGTCCAACCACTTTGGGTAAAGAAATGGCGAACGTAGCATATCGTCTTGCACGCCAAATCAAACAATTCAAACACGTTGAGCTTTTAGGCAAAATTAACGGTGCGGTAGGTAACTATAACGCTCACCTTTCTGCTTACCCAGACATTAACTGGCCTGCACACTCACAAGCATTCGTTGAGTCTTTAGGTCTAAGCTTTAACCCATACACCACTCAAATCGAACCACATGACTACATGGCGGAACTGTTTGATGCTTTACGTCGTTTCAATACGATTTTGATCGACTTTAACCGTGACGTTTGGGGCTACATCTCTTTAGGTTTCTTCAAGCAAAAACTGAAAGACGGTGAAGTGGGTTCTTCAACAATGCCACACAAAGTGAACCCAATTGACTTTGAAAACTCAGAAGGTAACTTAGGCATAGCCAATGCAGTATTGGCTCACTTAGGTGAAAAACTGCCAATTTCTCGCTGGCAGCGTGACCTAACGGACTCAACTGTACTACGTAACATGGGTGTTGGTTTTGCACAAAGCTTGATTGCTTTTGAAGCATGTTCAAAAGGCATTGGTAAACTTGAACTGAATGCTGCACGTATTGACGAAGACTTGAACAATGCGCAAGAAGTTCTAGCTGAACCAATTCAAACCGTTATGCGTCGTTACAACGTTGAAAAACCATACGAGAAACTAAAAGCATTAACACGTGGTCAAGCGATGACGCGTGACATGATGGTTGACTTCGTTAATGGTAATGAACTTGAAGCTGTTCCTGCTGCTGACCGTGCACGTTTAGCGGAAATGACGCCTGCAACCTATACAGGTAATGCAGCTGAACAAGCAAAACAAGTTGCGGACTTAATTTCTAAAATCTAACTTTTAGAAATTAAAAAAAGCGAAGCTGAGGCTTCGCTTTTTTATTTATAATACAAACAAGCATATTGCATACATCTCATTGAAAAAATAAAAAGATGACAACCATACTGAAAACATCAACCACAGAAAATCCCATCAACGATCAACTGGAAAGGCCACATTGGGTCTGTCTCATCCTGCTTTGTTTAGCAGTGGCTTTGGCTTCAATCCACCCGCTTGAACTCAGCTCTTATATCTTGCATCAGGTCGGAACTGTGTTCATGCTAATTACGCTGATCATTTGTCTGTATAAACTCGGACTCAGCTTGATGAGTTTTGTGCTGTATATTGTTTTTTTGCTGATTCATATACTTGGCGCACACTATCTGTATTCTTATGTACCCTATAATGAATGGTCGATCCAATACTTAAACCTCGACCTCAACCAGAGTTTAGGTTGGACACGTAATATGTATGATCGCTTTGTACATTTAGCATACGGTCTACTGCTCTACCCATTTTTCTATCGGGTATTTCAAGTCTGGTTACCGCAACTTTCAAAACTGACACTATTCCTTTTGGTGATTCAGTTTGTGATGGCAAGCAGTCTGATTTATGAATGGATTGAATGGCTGATTGCCATGGGACTCTCTCCAGAAGATGCTGAAAATTATAATGGCCAGCAAGGTGACATGTGGGATGCTCACAAAGATATGCTATTAGCAACCATTGGCTCAATCACCACAGGCATCATTTACTTATTTAAAAGCTAATCAACAGTTAGTCGAATAGAGGCAACTGATGACTGTACAAAATTGATTGCACGTATTGTAATTGATGCACGAAACTTTAAGCAGACCATAAAAAAACACCACGTTGGTGGTGTTTTATAAACATCAATCTTTTGCAGACTCATCTGCTGGCACTTCTGTGATACGACCACCACGTGCGAGAAAAGCAGCTACTTCATCTTCTAGCGCTTGGCGCTGTTTCAATTTCGCAGTCACAGTGAGTGTCTCAGCTTCGGCAACATCACCATCACTTGCTGCATTTTCAGAAGAATCTGATGCGCCCTTTTCAGCGGCTTGTGCTTCGTCCTCATCAACCGCTGAGTCTTCTACATCATCATAATCATTTGAATCAGTCATCTTAATCTCCCCACAAATGACCTTTAAGGTTCCAATGTATTACTGGTTTTCAATTATGTTGAAATTTAACAAGCTCTCAGCCTTTCGCATAGTCTTATTCAATAGAAAATCGTATCTTTTTAATCAAAATCGTAATCATATTTTACAACTGCCTAAAAAATAACACTTCCCGTCTTAGACAGCATAACGCGTCTCTTTGAGCAACCCTAAACCATTGGCCTGTGTCATAAAAGCATCTTTTAATACAGGTAATTTTTCAACCTGTTTCAAACCAAAGTTTCGCGCCCACACCATGGGAAAAAGTTGTGTAGTTTCCATCCAACCAATCGCAGACATGCTATGCATCATGGCATCATTTTGTCCTTTACGGCGGTGTTCATAACGCTTCAATGTTTGCTCATTTGCCCATACGCCACGTGCTAGATCATGTAGTAATGCATCACAGAGTACAGCAGCATCCAAACAGCCAATATTGACCCCTTGCCCCGCCAGCGGATGAATCACGTGTGCGGCATCGCCAATTAGGGCCAAACCCGCTTTAACATATTGTTGTGCAGCACGTGCTTTGAGGGGGAAAGTAGCACGCGGTGTCGCTTCCAACACTTCGCCTAACATGTGGTGACTTTCTCGCGTTAACAGCTCGGTAAATTCAGCATCTGAAAGTGCAGCATATTCATCTGCATAGTCATCAGGTAAAGTCCATACGATCGACTGCCAATGTCCTGCTTGCTCTGGTTTTAAACTCGCCATCGGTAAAAATGCCAAAGGGCCAGTTTCTAAGAAAATCTGACGCGCAACATATTGATGTGGCTGTGCCGTCCGAATGGCGCAACTCAAACCCGCTTGTTTGTAGTCGAGTACATCAATATCAATAAATGCTTGCTCTCGTACAAAAGAGTTTGCACCATCTGCGCCAATCACCAGTTTGGTTTTTAGCACTGTGCCATCGGCTAAATGGATATACCATAACCCAACACCTTCTTCGACACGGGCAACTTTAACTTGGGTGCGGTAATCATTGAGTACATTAAGCATCTGCTGTTGAATCGCTAAATTGAGCAAACTTGGCTCAACCATAGAACCGAGAGCTTGTTCGCCTTGCGGTTCCTGCTGGGACGCATGACCAAAGTTAATTTCACCATAGCCATTTTTATTCCATACCTGCATGCCACTATAGGGCATCTGGCGGGCAATTTTATCCCAAACATCAATGGTTTTAAGCAAATGTATCGTTGCTTGACTGAGTGCCAAAACACGTGGGTTGGCAATGCTTAGCGTTTTTTGTTCATCTAAAATAGGCGCAGCATCTAGTACTGTCGCTTGCACACCACCCTGTGCTAAAAGTAAGGCAGTCAGTCCGCCAACTAAACCACCACCGATGATCACCACATCTAAAATATCAGCTTGAACTTGGCTCATGCTTTTAGCCCCATGGCATAGTTAGCTACTAGCGGTTTAATGCCTGGAATTGTATCAAATGCGACCAGCCCTGTGTTTCGAATAAATTTTAAGATCGGGTTGCTGTTGCTAAAACCACGCACTACAGAGTCGCAGAACTTAATTACACGCTGTTGGTCAGTCAAACGTGAAGCCTCATAGGATTGCAACATCGTTGCATCGCCCAAGTCAGCATTTTGTGCAATTTGCTCCGTTAAATAACGTACCAAAACGTGTGCATCACGCATACACAGGTTAAAACCTTGCCCTGCAACAGGGTGAATCGTATGCGCAGCATTGCCCATCAACACCACTCGTCCTACGGCCTGCTTTTCTGCTAGTACTTGTGACAATGGAAAACTAAAACGCTTACCTGTTTTCTGGAATTTACCTGCACGGTCGCCATAAGTTTCTTGTAAGGCATCTAAGAAGTGTTGGTCATTTTCATCACCCAACCATTCCCCTTCAGTACCCTTTTGCACAGGCCAAACCACGGAACGACGGTATTCACCCGGAAGTGGTAACAGTGCCAATGGCCCTAAACTACTAAAACGCTCGAAACCCACATGGTGGTGAGGTTTTGAGGTCTGTACTGTGGTCACAATAGCGACTTGGTCATAGTCATGTTCCGAAGCGCCAATTCCTAAAGCTTTACGGCAGAATGAATCACGTCCATCTGCTGCAATAACAAGTTTTGCTTGCAGTGACAGTTCTTCTTCTCCACGGTTTGCTTCGATGAATGCCAAATCAGCATCTTGCGTCAGTTTGGTGACTTTTACGCCATCAATCAACTCAATGAGTGGCTGTTTTTGAACTTCTGTCAGTAGGACACGACCGAGCCATGCATTCTCGATAACCTGCCCGAAGCTTTCGACTTTTTCTTGTTCTGCTTTAAGTCGAGCCTTACCAAAGCTACCTTGTTCAGTGATATTTACTTCTAGAATAGGTGTTGCATGTTCTTGTAAAGCGCTCCATAAACCTAATTCTTGGTAAATCTGAACTGTACGACGAGACAGTGCGCTGTTTCGTGCATCAAAACTAGAGTGGTATGGCGCAAGGTTTACATCATCATAATTTGGGTATTTGATCGCCTCTAAAAGCTTCACCGCAATGTTTTGTTTGGCTAACATCAACGCCAGACTGAGTCCGACCATACCACCACCGACAATGATGACTTCTTGTTGCATGCTTGTATCCTTTGTTATGGCGTATTCAAAGTCTAAAACTTCAAAATACCTATAAGTTTTAATGGATTTTATATTACATGAAAGCGTTTCATTTTTATAATGAAATGAATGTTTTTACGTACTATCAAGGTAAAGTAAAATCACCATCTCACGGCTTTGTTGCACAAAGCTGTTCTTAAGGGCTTCTTCAGCAATATAATTTCCAAATGAAGAAGCCTACACACAAAATCTACCGCACAACCAATTGGCCCGCATATAACCGAGCTCTCATTAATCGTGGGAATATTGCCATTTGGTTCGATCCAAAAACACAATGGTATGCAGAACCTCAAGGCAAACAAGGTCGAAGTCAAACCTACTCCGACATAGCGATTCAATGCTGTTTGATGATCAAATCTCTATTTAGACTTACTTTACGCATGGTCACTGGCTTTGTTCAAAGCTTAATTAAACTTTGTGGATTAGATTGGACAGCACCAGATTACAGTACGCTTTGTAGAAGACAAAAGCATATTGATATTGCAATTAGTTATCAGAAAAACAGTGATGGGCTTCATCTACTCGTAGACTCTACTGGCTTAAAGTTTTTGGGCGAAGGTGAATGGAAACGTAAAAAGCATCAGTCTGAATATCGTCGCCAATGGTGTAAACTTCATATTGGTATAGATGCTAGAACCCTGCAAATACGAGCCGTTCAGCTCACGACCAACAATGTAAGTGATTCACAGGTGCTTGGGGATTTACTCAATCAGATTCCATTGGATGAGCAGATTGACTCCGTATATACCGATGGCGCTTATGACACCAAGCAATGCCGACAGGTCATTGCAGATCGGCAAGCACATGCAGTGATTCCACCTAGAAAAAATGCCAAGCCTTGGAAAGATAAAAAAGTTCATTCGCTAGAGCGAAATGAATTACTTCGCACTGTTAAACGTTTAGGCAGGACACTATGGAAAAAATGGTCGGGCTACCATCAGCGAAGTCTGGTTGAAACCAAGATGCACTGCATCAAATTATTAGGCGATAAACTCAGTGCTAGGAACTTTCAAAGCCAAGTCAACGAGGTACATGCTCGTATAGCCATTTTAAATAGATTTACAGAATTAGGC
Source organism: Acinetobacter sp. WCHA55 (assembly GCF_002165305.2). Lineage (NCBI taxonomy): Bacteria > Pseudomonadati > Pseudomonadota > Gammaproteobacteria > Moraxellales > Moraxellaceae > Acinetobacter > Acinetobacter sp. WCHA55. Next base: position 2,247,567 of record NZ_CP032286.1, read on the forward strand.
CGACCTCATACCCAAGTTGTCACTTAAATTTGAGCAACTTAGGAAAGCTCTATCTTTAAGGGCTTTATGCAACAAAGCCCGTCACAATAGAAAAAAAAATAAGTACGAACAATATTTTTTCTATTTTACTTATCGATATAGACTTTTTTAAAAGAGTAAATGATACATATGGTCATGAGCAAGGCGATTTAGTTCTAAAATATGTTGCGGAGATTATGCAAAAAAATTTTAGAAAAAATGATGTGTGCTGCCGTTATGGTGGGGAAGAGTTTATTGTTCTTATATCAAACGTGAGTAAAAATGAGGCCTATCAAAGTGCTGAACGCTTTAGACAAGCCATAGAACAACAATTCATAGAAAACGTAGGACACATTACTGTTTCTATAGGTATAGCTGAGTGGCCAAAAAGTTCTAAAGATATATCAGAGGTCTTCAGGATTGCAGATAAGTATCTTTATGAAGCTAAAAACAGTGGTAGAAACTGTATAAGGTACTAATTTACAGGCTTAATATTTTAAACAAAACCTCAAATACAAAATGTAAATATAAAAAAGCCGATCAAATGATCGGCTTTTTTAAAATTTAAATCACGCTTACTGCCCCATTAAGGCTTCAATATCTTCAACTGATTTCACCACAGCTTTGGTTAAAACCAGTGGACCATTGGCTGTCGCAACGACATCATCTTCAATACGAATACCGATACCACGCCATTTTGCGTCCACGGTTTCATCATCAGGCGCAATGTACAAACCAGGTTCAACTGTCACCACCATACCTGCTTCATAGGCACGCCACACACCTTCTTGTTTATATGAACCCACATCGTGCACGTCCATCCCTAGCCAGTGGCCTGTCCCGTGCATGTAGAACTGACGGAAACTTTCCTTTTGGATAATCTCTTCAATATCACCCTGCATAATGCCCAAATCAAGCAGACCTTGAACTAAGATGCGCACAGCAACATTATGTGGTTCTTTATACGAGTTTCCTATACGCACTGCATCAATTGCAGCAATTTGTGCATCAAGGACTACATTATAAAGTGCTTTTTGCTCAGGGCTGAACTTTCCGTTGACGGGAAAAGTACGGGTAATGTCTGAAGCATAGTATTCATATTCACATGCTGCGTCGATTAAGACCAAATCACCATCTTTTAGCTCTTTATTGTTCTCTACATAGTGCAGAATGCAAGCATTTTCACCACCACCAACAATGCTGTTATACGACGGCACGCAGCCATTTTGACCAAATACATAATTCAGTTCAGCTTCTAGAGCATATTCCATCATGCCTGGCTTAACGGTTTGCATGGCACGAGTATGAGCTTGTGCAGAAATATCAGAAGCTGTTTGCATCAATGCAATTTCTTGTTCTGATTTAAACAAACGCATTTCATCTAAAATGCGGTCTAGCTGAATGACTTGCGCAGGTGCAGCAGTCCCACGACGTGACTCACCGTTAGCAGTCGTGATCCATTTTGCTACACGCGCATCAAATTCAGGTTGTTGCCCAATGCGATAGAATAATTTTTCTTTGCTTAAAAGTTTTTCAATGATTTCTTCATCTAACAAATCTATCGCATAGGCTTCATCAGCTTCATAGTCTTCTACCGCACCATCTACACCTGCACGATAACCATTCCAGATTTCCATCTCACGGTCACGTTCACGGCAGAACAAACTGTAGCTATAACCATCTTCATCGTCTTCGGCAAAAGTTTCAATGACCGCCACGGCTTCAGGCTCAGCAAAACCTGTCAGGTAAAAAAAGCTACTATCTGTACGGTATTTATAATCTGCATCACGATTACGCATCGCCACCGGGCTAGTTGCGATAATGGCAATACTATTCGGACCCATTTGTTCAGCCAAACGGTCACGGCGTTCCTGAAAATCCACTTGCGTTAGTTTCATGTTTGATCTGTCTTTTTTATACCAAAGAATAAAAGTGCCACGCGCACCCTATCTTGTACGCGCAGCAAGTCTTATGCCAATTAGCTTGGGCGATGCGGTGTAAACATTTCTACAACATTGTTCGCTTCTGTTACAGAACGATCGATTTGTTGCTTATTATGAAAGTGTTTAAGCAGAGAACTTTCCTCTACCGCAATCTTTTTGCGACCGACAGATAAGCTCACAGGAATTAAACGAACAAACTCATATAACTCTTGATAGCTCTCCTCACCTTCTTCATCGTCATCAGTTTCTTCAAACTCAACTGCTGCCACATCTTGTAAATGTTCGATCAGTTCCATTTCATCTGGACGAATATGACCTGACGCCAAACCAAAGCCTAACACTACGCCTGCGCACCAATCCGCCAAAGCTTGTACACGCTCTGCGAGTGTATGAGTGTCATCGGGAAGTAATGGTAAATAGTCCAATTCGTCTTCAGAAAGTGCATGTGCGACATCCTCAGCTTCATCGGCTAACAAAGCTAAAGCTTCTTCGCTTAACTCTGGAATCTCTAAAGTCGCTAAGATATGTTGCCACTCTTCACGGCTAGGCGCCTGAGTTACACAAATGATACCTGTGAGTAAACCATGTAACTCACTTGGGCTAGAAATCTCTTCAATTTTAGAAAAATTTGGCTGCCATTCTGACCAACCTGAAATATCGTCTTGCATTCGTTTATCCAATCTCTATACTTCTTATATATTACCTTTGTTTGCAGTACTGTGCGACCACGATATGTTAGAAGAATTACAGCGTCTACAGGCGCATATTGGCGTTTTAAAAACGCGACTTGCTCATTTTGAAAGTGAAAATAGCACTTTAAATGCAGCCAAACGGGATGCTGAAGAACAGCACCGTTCTCAAGTTGTGCAAAAAAATGGCTTAATTACCCAGAAACAAGAACAAATTGATGATTTAACTGAGCAATTAAGCAACGCTCAGACCCAATATCAACACTTGAATACTGATGCGACTGCCTTGGCCGATCGTTATAGCCGTTTGGAAAAAAGTTGTACGGATTTAAAAAATCGCTTTCAGGAAATCTTGGCTGAACGTAATGAATTACGTGCAATTAAAGAAAAAATGAACAATGATCAGCGTCAAGCTCAGCAAGAAATCCAAGCACTTCAGAAAGAACGTGAAAGATTGTTACAAAAAAATGAACATGCCAAAGCTAAAGTCGAAGCCATCATCCAACGTTTAGCTATTTTAGGTACAGAGCAAGACCATCACGCGCAAGAAATTCAGCAACTTGCCCATCCGACAGAAGCTGGTGAGGAAGTTTAATCATGAGTGAACAAATTACTGTTGAATTACGTGTCTTAGGTCATAGTTTTCGTTTAGTCACAACAGAAAAAGAGAAAGCTGACCTTGAACGTGCAGCGTTACTTTTAAATGATAAATATGATGAATTTCGTCGTAAAGCACCACGTGTAGAACCTAGTAAAATCATCATTATGGTGGCGCTTGAGTTAATGCAAGAAGTTCTGTCTATGAATAAAACGCTACAAGAATATGCACATGCAGAACGATTACTGGCAAATATCATCGATGACGTTGCGGAACTTGTTTAAACTCGACTTAATTGAATAAAGTATCAACACTTACCCTAGTTGTTTACAGTTCGTAGCGGTGTATGAGTTGCGATAAGCGTGAGATTCGTTATACTTAAGGCAACTCTGAGGTGTTCGCCAGCGGGTCTATTCCCCTGCCGATACTTAAACTTATGGATGTGTTCTGTATATTTAGAGTGTATGCCCACTTTCATGTGGGAAACCCAGCAAGTATACGTCGCGTCCACCTTGAACTCATCGGGTTCAGGGTAACGACACATGCAGCGGCATCATCGGAGTGCTTTATTTTCATAAATAACAATAACTCACAGTAAAACACACTTCTCAACCTGTTTATTCAAATTCACATAAATCGGCTTTGTTGCACAAAGCTATTCTTAAAGGCTTCTTCATCAATATAATTTCCAAATGAAGAAGCCTGCATCTAAAATTTATCGCACAACGAATTGGTCCTCTTATAACCAAGCTCTAATCAAGCGAGGAAATATTTCAATTTGGTTTGATCCTCAGACTCAATGGTATGCTCAGCCACAAGCTAAGCATGGAAGAAATCAAACTTATTCTGATACAGCAATTCAGTGCTGTTTGATGATCAAATCTATCTTTCGACTTTCTTTGCGTATGGTCACAGGCTTTGTACAAAGCCTAATTCAACTCAGTGGGTTAAGTTGGACAGCACCGAATATCAGTGATATTCGTATTCCACACTTTGCCGACGACAAAAGCAGATTGATATTGCGATCAGCTATCAAAAAAGTCATGAAGGATTACATCTATTGATAGACTCAACTGGCCTTAAGTTTTTAGGCGAAGGAGAATGGAAACGCAAGAAACATCAGCCTGAATATCGTCGGCAATGGCGTAAACTGCATATTGGTATAGATGCTAAAACCTTGCAAATACGAGCTGTACAGCTCACAACAAATCATGTCAGTGATTCACAAGTCTTGGATGTTCTGCTGAATCAAATCCCATCTGATGAACGTATTGATTCTGTCTATACGGATGGAGCATATGACACGAAATTGTGCAGACAAGTGATTTCAGATCGTCATGCACATGCCATAATTCCTCCAAGAAAAAATGCAAGGCCATGGAAAGATAAGAAATTGGGATCTTTAGAGAGAAATGAATTATTGAAAACAGTCAAACGTCTAGGAAGAACGCTTTGGAAAAAGTGGTCTGGTTATCATCGGCGTAGTTTGGTCGAAACCAAGATGCATTGCATCAAATTACTGGGCGATAGACTACATTCAAGAAACTTTCAAAGCCAAGTGAATGAGATCCATGCACGTATAGCCGTGTTAAATAAATTTACAGAATTAGGCCGACCTCATACCCAAGTTGTCACTTAAATATGAGCAACTTAGGAAAGCTCTATCTTTAAAATCTTTATGCAACAAAGCCGTATGCAACATAAGAAAGTTACCTTTGTTTGATTAAGATTTCGACACCTTTATCAAAACGGGTAACTTTCTCTTTTGCAAGAAGAATGTACGATCAAGTCTGAACTAATACAATTAAGTAAACTATAGTTGCTTGATGAACCTTTAAAAATTCGATTACATAATACTCGTGCTACATGAATATTTAAAATCCAAATCATCCACAGCAAACTAACAAGCTTTCATCACAATTCTTTTAAAGCTGGTAAATCTGATCGCGCGATTTGATACGCTTCTTTAGCATCCATCCCTAGAGAAATCAAAAGTAATTCTGCAACATCCGACCCACTATCACGCCAAGTTTTATAACCTTCGAGCACCAAAAAAATTGAGCTTAAAACACTGCCAGCAATCACAGCTAACACAGACATCAATTGTTCTTGTCTAAATTGATATCGACCATTTTCAAGACCATGAATCACATCAGGTAAGGGGGAATCACTTCCTGTCCATAAGCCCATCATTGATTTTGCACTAAAGGCGAATTTACAAATAAAACGTCCCCAGTCAGGCTCATCATGTGCACGTCTAAGATACATACGTATACCTTGAGCAAGCCGAACTGCATAATCTTCTTCATTTTTAAGGGTTTCAATCACTCTGGCGTTCATTTCTGTTGCCAGTAATGTCGCAATATCTTCAAAAAGTGTCTCTGGGTTTAAACCATTATTATAAATTGTACCCCGTGCCACTCCTGCCGCATCGGCAAGCTCACTCACACTAATATTGGTAGAGCCTCTTTCAGCAAAAAGCTTAAGTGCTGCTTTATGAAGTCTTTGTTGAGATGAAGATAATCGCACATCGTTCCCTTTTTTGAACAACTTATTCAGTTTTGAACAATAATACTTATTTTTAAACTATTTTTCTAATTTTATTCAACCGATATTCAACTGCTGTCACGTTTTCATCTATTGCAATAAAGTCAAACAGAATCAAGTTATCTCACAATATTGAATTATTTTCTCAGATCAGAATCAGTTCAACCGATCCTGATCAATATAAACTATCCGTCTTTTCTATTTATTAGGGTAAAGTAATTTCAGTGCCATCTTCTGCGAGTGTAATTTCACCATCATAATAGTCACTCATCCCATGCTTAAATAAAATACGGCTAATGAAGTTTTTTGGATCGGGGGTTAAGTGTGTAAGTACCAAATGTTTGACATGATGTTCTTGTGCTACTTTTGCTAAATCAATCGTATCTGCATGATATTCAATCACATGTGTCATCAAATTAGCATCCTTATCCCGCCCCATTTCTTTTGCAACCTTTGCCGCATCAGTGATTAAATGGCTATTTATGGCTTCATGAACAACAAGATCAGTATTTTCCAAAGCTTTAAAGTATCGTGGGCTAATTTTAGTATCACCACTGATAAAAACTTTTTTCCCTGCATAGCTGAGCAAGTAGCCGACGGCAGGTTCTACGGGTTCATGTGCAACTTTATAAGCATCAATCGTTACTCCGCCCTCATCATAGACACGGATCGCTTCTTCGGAAGCTGGAATAGAAAACGGCTGAGCGACACCAAATGCAACTTCTGGAGCGCTCACAAAATGTGTATTTCGATAATATGCATCCTGTGCATACACTTGAGCAAATCCATGCATGACTTCATCAACTTTACCTGGTGCATGCACACGTACAGGTTTATCACGTCCCCAAACCCAGCTATGATTTATCAAGGCACCTAGACCATTAAAGTGGTCAGAATGCCAATGCGTAATAAAAATATCTTGTATAGCAGATAGCGGAATATAGCTATGTTCTAAATTTCGCATCGCATTTTCACCTGCATCAAATAAAAATAATCGGCCACCTGCCGAAACCAGTGTACATGCCTGTCCTCGTGTTCCATATTTCTGAGGTGTACCTGTTCCACAAAGAATGACTCGAATACCATTATTTTTATCCAATAAAGTGTAATCCGTCTTATCCGCAAGTTCTTTACGAATAAATTGTTCTTTCACTTGTTGGCAACTACTCAATAATGTTGCCAATGTTATAACTGCTAAAATCTTAAAATTACGCATAAACGCACTCTTCTTTTATTTTGATCGTCATCAATGACTTAAAGCTAGAACTCATCCACTGAAATGCTTATCGAGTCACATTAATATTTCACCCATTCTGAGCTTTTTTCCCATAGTAAGCGTGCCAGCTGGATATCTTGAGCAGTCAGGGATGATGCAGTGACTTTACAATTGTCATAATACATACCCGTTTCACCCGATAATTGAGGTTGGGTTGCACAATATAGTGTGGCCTGTGCACCCTCTTCTGGGCTTATCATCCAGCGGGAAAGCACTTTCACCATAGGTTTAGGAAGGCTCCGCCAAACATTGGTTGATACCACTCCAGGATGCACAGCATAAGCAGTCACGCCTGTACCGTATAAACGGCGTCCTAACTCTTTCACAAAAAGCACGTTCGCAAGTTTGGCAACGGCATACTCCTTAAGCGCTCCCACACTTTCTGTTGGCCGAATGACGGCATCAAAATCAATACCTTTTGCATGACGATGCGCTTTACTTGATACAACCACGACACGTGCAGGCTTGGATTCTATTAACTTTTCTGTCAATAACTGTGTCAGTAGAAAGTGGCCTACATGACAGACCCCGAAAGTCAGTTCAAACCCTGATTTCGTCATGCCTTTGTGTCCAGCCAACCCCGCATTACAGATTAATAAATTCAGCGGTAACTTCTTTGCTAAAAACTGTGCAGCGCAAGCGCGAATAGAGTCCAGACTTGCTAAATCTAAAGGGATAAACTCTGCTTTTGCTTGTCCTCGACTCTGTTGATCAATTGCATTAATCACTTGTTGTGCTTTGTCTGCATCACGACAGGCTAAAAACACATGATAACCTTGTAACGCCAGCTCCCTTGCTGTGACTGCTCCAATCCCTGAGTTTGCACCTGTCACCAGCGCTACTTTGCCATTTAATTTAATTTGGGTCATGCTGTTATCCTGCCTGTTGCTGTTTTAATAGGTCTAAAGCAACATCAACAATCATGTCCTCTTGACCACCGACCATACGACGACGCCCCAACTCGACTAAAATATCAACGGTACTCAACCCATAACGTTGTGCGGCAATTTCTGCATGTCTCAAGAAACTCGAATATACGCCTGCATAGCCCAGAGCCAAAGTTTCACGATCGACACGAACTGGACGATCTTGCAATGGGCGAACCAATTCATCGGCAGCATTCATGAGCGTAAACAGGTCAGTTCCATGATTCCAACCGAGACGCTCAGCCGCTGCGATAAACACTTCTAATGGCGCATTGCCTGCGCCAGCACCCATACCTGCAAGACTTGCATCAATACGGTCGCAGCCCTCTTCAACAGCGGCAATTGAGTTTGCTACACCTAAACTTAAATTGTGATGAGCATGAATCCCAGTTTGCGTTTCAGGTTTTAATACAGCTTTCATGGCACGGAATCGATCACGGATATCCTGCATGGTCATCGCACCACCAGAATCAACGACATAGATACATTCAGCACCATAAGATTCCATTAATTTGCCTTGTTCCGCTAAAGCTTGCGGTGTGGTCAAGTGACTCATCATTAAAAAACCCACCGTATCCATACCCAATTCACGAGCATATTCAATGTGCTGTTTGGAAATATCCGCTTCGGTACAATGCGTCGCGACACGAACCACACGAGCACCTGCGTTATAAGCAGCTTTTAAATCATGAATCGTCCCTATACCAGGCAAAATCAGTGTCGCAATTTGAGAATGCGTCAATACATCGGCAGCAGCCTCAATCCATTCTAAATCTGTATGTGCAGCAAAACCATAGTTAAAACTTGAGCCTTGTAAGCCATCGCCATGGGCGATTTCAATGCTATCTACTTTTGCGTTGTCTAAAGCTTTGGCAATCTCTTGCACATTTTGAATAGAATATTGATGGCGAACGGCATGACTCCCATCACGTAAAGTCACATCGGAAATATATATTTTTTTATCTTGAACATTCATACTCATACTCCTACTGAGTCTTGAAGCGCTTGTGCAATTTTCTCACCTGTCGCCAAAGCTGCCGAAGTCATAATGTCCAAATTGCCTGCATAGGCGGGTAAATAATGTGCTGCACCTTCAACCTCTAGAAACACACTGGTTTTTAGTCCTGAAAATTTCCCTAATCCTGCAATATTTAATGGAGCAGATTCAGGAATAACCTCGAACTGGACATTTTGTTTTAAGCGATAACCCGCAACATATTGCTGAACTTGGGCAACCATCTGCTCAATCGATTGTTCAACTGCAGCCTGATCCGCAACTTCTGACAACACATAAACCGTATCACGCATCAACAGGGGCGGTTCGGCTGGGTTTAATACAATAATTGCCTTGCCTTTTGCTGCACCACCAACTGTTTCCAGTGCTTTTGATGTAGTTTCGGTAAATTCATCAATATTTGCGCGTGTACCCGGACCAGCTGATTTACTCGATATAGAAGCAATTATTTCTGCATAATGAACCTGAATCACTTGAGAAACTGCGGCTACAATAGGAATTGTTGCCTGACCACCACAGGTCACCATATTGACGTTGAGTGCCTCAATATTTTTATCCAAATTCACTACAGGCACGCAATATGGTCCTATCGCGGCTGGCGTCAGATCAATTAAACGAATATTTGGCTTATATGCACGAAGCAAAGCTTCATTTTTGACATGTGCACCTGCCGAAGTCGCATCAAAAACGATATCGATCTCTTGAAATTCAGGAAGCTCTATAAGCCCCTGAACGCCTTGTGCTGTAATTGCTACGCCCATACGATTTGCACGAGCCAAACCATCAGACTCTGGGTCGATACCCACCATTGCTGCAATTTCAATATATTGACCATATTTCAACAGTTTGATCATCAAATCACTGCCGATGTTGCCACTTCCTATAATGGCAGCCTTAATTTTGTTCATGGCAATTTCTCTTTTAAATGTGTTAAATGCTTATAATTCGTTAAATAGGCTATTGCATAGAACAGGAGAATGAGCCCAACCCACCAATATCCACATGAAGGACATCACCAGCCTGTACATTCACCATTGGCCCTAAGGCTCCAGATAGAATGATTTCACCCGCTTTTAAAGAAATGCTACGTTCAACCATCGTTTTGGCAAGCCACCAAGCCGCACGGAGTGGATGTCCAAGACATGCTGCACCAGAACCTAGGGAGACGACTTCACCATTTTTCTCCATACGCATCGCCAGTTTAGAAAGGTCAAATCTGTCAATCGCAATCGGTTGCTGACCTAGTACAAATAATCCGCATGAAGCATTATCAGCAACGGTATCTTCTAAACTTATTTTCCAATCATGAATTGCACTATCAACAATTTCTAACGCTGGTAAGGCATAGGCAACTTTGGCCAGGAATTCCCCCCATGTGGGAATTACATCCGAAATATCAGCTTGAAGTACAAATGCAATTTCTGCCTCTGCTTTGGGTTGAATTAATTGACTTACTTTGACTGGTTCCCCTTCCAAAACCATCATATCTTCAAACAAAATGCCAAAGTCAGGTTGATCTACGCCGAGTTGTTGCTGTACAGCTTTAGAGGTTAAACCCACTTTTTTTCCGACAATTCGCGCACCTTGAGCCAACTTAAAATCAGTATTTATCTGTGCGACGGCATAGGCTTCATCTAGACCCTGAATATCATGGGTTACAGATACCTTATCGATGCCCTTACGCTGTTGCCGTGCTTCACGTAATGCTGTCGCTGCAGCAAAAAAACGATCATTTTGTTGTCGTGTCATAGTCTGCTCCTTCGCTAGATTGCTTAGCAGAAGTTATATGTGTATTCGCCTCATTATTTTGAACAACACGCGGTTGACTACGGACGATCCCTTTTGCATTTACGAGATCAAGTTGCAATTTTAATTGTTGAATAGCACCATCGAGTTCAGTATTTGCAGTTACAGCAAAGTTAAATTTATCTGGTCTCAGTAATGCAACAGGCTGCTCTAAGTGACAAGCTTTCTTAAACCAATCCACCATGTGCCCATCAATATCTTCAACTTCGACCAAGTCTGAATTAAAGTCACGTATGACATCGCCTTGCGGACGACTTGCATAGGAATAAAGCGTAATAAATTTACACCCCAAATTTTCAAGGATCTGTTTGCTACTTTGTGATAAATAAACAGATGGATCGCACGCTAAACCGATTAACGCATAGTCTTCACCTGTAAGCTGATCAAGCAAGATTCTTTTGCCAGCTATAGTTCGTACCATGGGTTGTGGAGATAAACAGCCTTCAGGGCTTAAGCGATGTTTACGCTCCAAGCCCAAATAATGCCCTTTGGTATAAACAGGTTTTGGTTTAAAACCACCTTCTTGTGCCCAGTCCTTTAATTTCGGTGTAGATAGAATACTTTTTATCGTAATATCACGAATCGCACTTCCGACAGGACTGGTCATAGATACCAAATCTTTTAATAGCACCGAACCCTTAATCATTGATTTTGCATGATCACGGCGTTCAGATTCATAACTATCTAAAACCTTTTCCCCGGCTTTACCTTCAAGTACTGCTCTCAGTTTCCAACCTAAATTAGCAGCATCTCGTACACCTGAACTTGCCCCTTGCCCCATAAATTGAGGTGTCATATGCGCTGCATCACCTGCCAATAGCACACGGCGATCACGCCATTGATTCGCGACTAAAGCATTGAATGTATAGACCAATTTACGTTTTACTTCGAACTGGTCAGGGTCAACATATTTTGAAAGAAGCATACGAACCGTATCATCTTGCTCCATATATTCTTTGGTCTGCCCTTTTTTCAACATAAACTCAAAGCGATGAAATCCATCAGGCTGCACACAACTGACAACAGGAAGCTCAGGATCAACCACAAAGTTAAAATAAGGGAGATGACGCAAGCCTTTATTCAAATCTTTTTGCTTCAGATCAACCACAAGCCATGGCTCTGGGAAATTTTTACCCGTCATTTCAATGCCGAGTTTTGCACGTACCGTACTGCGCCCACCATCTGCACCAACAAGATAACGGGCTTGAATAGTTTGAATATCCACATCGCTCTGAGCCGAAGCTTTAGCATCTGTTTCATCACTAAAACGATACACTTGCGTTGCTTGGTGAGTGACTGACACCCCCTCTTGATCTTGTTCAAAATTAATCAATTCTCGACCACGAATAATTTTGACATTAGGGTATTTGGTTAAGCCATTAGTGAGTGACGTTTCCAGATAGGGCTGGTAAAAGAAATTAACAACTGGCCAACCAAATGGGCGCTTCAACGGCTTATATAGCGCGATAACAGTACCATCAGGACGAGTCAGCTGTACTGGGGTTTCCAGCAACATATCTTTTTGTAGTTCTTCTGCCATATCGATGGATTGGAAAATTCGCATACATTCGTCATCGGTATAAACAGCACGCGCATTTCCATAGAACACTGGCTCACGTTCCAGTACCACGACTTGATGCCCACGTTTTCCCAATACATGTGCAAGTACCAGTCCTGTTGGACCCAGTCCTGCAATCACTACATCTGCTTGATTTGGCAAGGGTTGATTTTGCTGTTTTATTGACTGCGATTTAGCTGCTTTCATCTTCACTTATCCTTTTTTAAGGGTGCAAAACCCTAAGTAACCTTTCGATTACTTTTTAAAACTTGGCGTTGAATGGCTTTAATTGAATGACTGTAAATGATTGATTTAGTGGTAATACATTTAGCTAATCAATCGGTGAATATTCATCATGTCGTAGCTTTTTAATGCTTTGACTGATTTGACCGAATTCATGGACGAATTTATGCATCTTTGTCGGAGGTTTAGGATGATGCCCCCATACGCTAATCGATGTATGTTTGACAGGTTGCCACGTTCCTTCATCAATCTTAATCGGTGCCCAACCCAATTCAATTTCAAAACCCGATGGACTTGCCACATAGAAAGACACTTCACGGTCATTGGTGTGTTGCCCAACTTCCCACGCCACGGGAAAACCATGATCTTTACAACGTTGATATGCCATCGTCACATCTTCCAAGTCTAAAACTTGTAAATTCATGTGTTGAATTGCCGTGCGAATTGGATCGAGATGCACACCACGTGTTTCAGCAACCGCTATCGAATGATGACGTTCATTTAATCTTAAAAAAGTAACATCCAAGGTCACCCCATTGATCTTTTGTTCAATGGTATCTGTTAGTCGTGCATCAAAGAATTCTTGCCAAAAACGGATCATCTTTTCAGGTTTTCTAGAGGTGATTGCGACATGTCCCATGCCACTATCAGCAGTGTAAAAACCACTTGCTAACATATTGAGTGGTTGATCGACTCGCACCTCTTCAATGAAAAGTTCGACTTGAATTTCTTTAGGACCTTTTAAAGCCCAAAAAGATTTCACACCTCTATTACCAGCATCCTCAACAGATCCTTGAGTGTATTGAATACCTCGAAAATCAAAACGTCCCAATATTTGATCTAAAACCTGCTGATTTTCCACTTGAAAACCAATGTGTGTAACATCTTCAGCATCGCCACGTTGTACGATAAAACGCTTTTGATAATCATCAATGCGGAAACTCAGTTGCTGTTCAGTATATTCTGCCAAATGCAAACCAAGGCACTTCTGCATAAAACTGATCCACTCATCAAATTTCTGCGATTGTGCAATCACATAACCGAGTTTGATCTGTCCAAAAATATTTTCATATTGAAATGTCGACATTTTTCACCTCATCATGCAGGCGTATGTTGTTGCATAAAGCTTGTGGTGATTGCATTAAAGTGCTCAGCACGTTCCCACTGTACCCAATGCCCTGTTTGTGCAAATAAATACACATCACAATTCTTCATGGTTTTTTGTAATGTTTCCGCACCACTTGGACGATTGACTTTGTCGTCCGCTCCCCAAACGACTAAGGTTGGGGTATTACAGCGTTTTAAACGTGGATCTCGGCTAAAATCCATACGAATAGCAGCTTTTAGACTATTGGGACGTTGTAATGGTGGTGAAGCGATGACTTCTGGATCAATGCTAGCTTGATAACGTAACTCTATGAGCTCTTCAGAAACCTGACTGCCATCATAAACCAAGTATTCACGAATAAAAGTACGTAACTTTTCACGCGTAGGCCCACCATCGGCGTAATAACTTAAAAGCTGGTTAATCCCTTTTGTAGGTAAACCACGTGTTGTATTTACTCCGCCCGGTCCCATAAGGACTAAACTCTGAACACGCTCAGGACGGTCTAGCGCCATGCGCAAACCACAGGCCCCACCATATGAATTACCCACCGCATGTACTTTAGGTATCTCTAATTTGTCGAGTAGGCCTAACATCACATCAGCAAGATCACCAAACGGATCACTTCGTTTTACCCCCTTACTAGATTGACCATAACCTTGCATGTCTGGAACCAATACACGGAAGTGTTTTGCTAATGCTTCTATATTTCTGGAATAGTTTGAAAGCCCAGTTGCACCAGCACCGCCACCATGTAATAACAATACAGGAAAGCCTTCACCTATTTCACTTAAGAAAATCTTGCGATTATCAAATTCAACAAAAGTACTTTTTAAGCCTTTAATCTCAATTTTCTGACCCATTTCTAGCTCTATTATATGTACAACTTAAAACCATATTGAACAATGATGTTCAATTTTGCAATAATTATTTTTAATATTTCTTATATTTTCCAATTGAACTATTTGGTATGTTTTTGTACAGTAGTGTTCAATATATTGAAAGTTGAAGATGAGATATGGCAATCCACATCCTTCGCTTCACCAGAAATGATCAGATTTTTTGGGGAGTTATAGAAAAAAGTAAAGTTTACCCTTTATCGCTTACATCAGAATACATAACTACCAAAGCGCTAATATCACTTGGTATTCAAGAATTATTGAAAGCAAAAAGTAAAACAGCCCAGTTCTCAATAGATGAAGTGGAAGTGCTCAGTCCAATCACTTCTGATGCCAAAATTATTTGCCAAGGCGCAAATTATCGTCAGCATATGATCGATTCAGGCATGAACCCTGATGATAAAAAATTCAACATGTTCTTTACCAAATCTAGTGCTTCAATTCATAGCCCAACTGGCGTCATTCAAAAGCCAAAGCATGTACAACTATTGGATTATGAAATTGAACTGTGTTTGATCTTAAAAAAAGCAATTCATGAAACAGTAAACGTTACGCAAAACAATTTGTATGAATATGTTGCAGGGATCTGTATGGGTAACGATATTTCAGCCCGTGATATTCAAATCCCACAAACACAGTTTTTTAAAGGTAAAAGTTACCGAACTTTCTGTCCATTAGGACCTGTGCTGTGTCTGCTTGAAGCAGAGGAAATGCATTATTTAGACGATCTCAAACTAACACTGAAAGTAAACCAACAGGTTCGACAGCAAGATTCCACAGCGAATATGGTGTTCAAACCCACCGAAACGCTCACAGAAATGTCTGAAATTGTTAATTTCGAAGCGGGCGATGTGATTATGACTGGCACACCTTCTGGCTGTGCACTTTCATTACCTGCGCCATGGCTCGTTAAAGCAACGGGGCTCCTACCTGAACAAAAGAAATGGCAGCTATTTATTCAAATGCAAAAAAACAATGGACGTTACTTAAATCATGGTGACACCCTTGAACTCATGATTCAAAGCTCAGATGGAAAAGTCCATCTTGGTCAACAATCCCACCACATCCAAGATTTATAGAAAGAGTAAGTTATGCAAAATTTTAATATTGATGTACATCATCATCTTATTCCACCCGCTTTTTTGAAGGTGATGGAAAAATATAACATCACTGAAGTTGCAGGTGCCCCTTTACCGCCATGGAATGCCGAACGTTCTTTAGAAGCCATGGACTTAATTGGAACTCAGACTGCCATCACCTCTCTATCTGCCCCGGGGGTTTATTTTGGAGATTTGCAAGAAGCCTGTGATTTAGCGCGTGCCTGTAATGAGTTTTCTGCTGAAATTAAGCAAAAGCATACTGGACGCTTCGGTTCATTCGCGGTTCTACCAATGCCTTTTACAGCTGAATCATGTCGTGAGGCTGAATATGCTTTAGATATTTTGAAAGCTGAAGGTATTGTTCTATTAGGCAGCACGCAAGGCATTTTCTTAGGCGATGACTCCTTAGATGAACTGATGCAAGTGTTAAACCAACGCCATGCTACTGTCTTCGTTCACCCGAACATGCATCAAACCAGCGAAGAATTACAGCTCAACACACCCGGTTTTATTCTTGAGTTTTTATGTGATACCACACGTGCAGCAGTCAATTTGATTACGACAGGTGTCATTGAAAAATATCCAAATATCAACTGGATATTAGCACATGCAGGAGGTTTCTTACCTTATGTTGCATGGCGAGTATCTCTGTGCAATCTGATGCCTGAACTTACTGAAAAAACCCCTCAAGGATTTTTACATTATATTCAGCGTTTTTATTTCGATACTGCACTCTCGTCTTCCCCATATGCAATGGCAGCATTAAAACAGCTCGTCGATCCATCTCATATTTTATTTGGTAGCGACTTTCCATTTGCCCCGAAACAGCTCTCTATTTTGCAAAAGCAAAATCTTGATGAGCTCACTGTATTTACAGATGAAGAAAGGCAAAACCTGCTTCGCGCCAACTCCTTGGCACTCTTTCCACATTTACGCATAGATGAAGATCAAAGCATCCCTGAACTACAACAGTATTCGACCGTTTCGATGGGGACACAATTTAAGCGCAGTATGACGAAACCTTTACTTTATATGGCTGAAAGAATGCGCAAACGCTAAAACCCAGAATGTATGGAGATATATCGCGAAAGGAAAAAAGCATAAACAAAAAGATTATCGATGTAACTCGATGAATAGGAAATAAAAAACTCAAACAAATCCAGAGTAAGGAATACTCTGACAAGGAATGATCATGAATCACAAGTTTTTAATGTCGACCCTCGCTATGTGTATGCTAAACACGACTGCATATGCAGCTGGTTTAGATCGATCAGGTCAACTCATAACTCCATTTCTACAGGATGGCAATTATTTTGAAGCAGCTATGTATGTGGTTGACCCAGATGTTTCAGGTAAAGTTAGACCTCATAAAGCACCTCCAAATACCGATCTTTCTACTGGAGAAATCGCCAAAGATGATCAGTTTTATAGTGCTGCACTCAAATTACAACTGACACCAAATTTTTCATTTGGATTGCTTTATGACCAGCCCTATAGTGCTTCAGCAGAATATCCAACCATGCAAAATGGCGCTTTCAGCTCTGTAAAAGGAAATACTGCAGCTGAAGTTGATTCGCAAAACTTATCGTTAATATTGGGCTATCAACCCAATAAAAATTGGAATTTGTATGCAGGCCCTGTTTATCAAACTTTAGAAGGAGATGTGAGTATTCAAGGTACTTCTAGCATTGCTTCTGGATATAAAGTTTCTATCAGTGAAGATCATGCCTTAGGATGGATGGCTGGCGTTGCCTATCAAATTCCAGAAATAGCTTTAAAAGCGGCCGTTACTTATCGGTCTGAAATCACACACAAAGGTCATGCAAATGAAGAGTTTTCATTACCTTTTAGTAATCTAGTACCCTTAGTTGGTGAAGGTGAATCATCTGTAACTACACCAGAATCAGTAAATATCGATTTTCAAACAGGTGTTAGTCCTAGAACGTTATTGTTTGCAAATCTACGTTGGGTGAACTGGAGTGACTTTTATGTCAGACCTTACCAGTTTGGTAAAATTACATCACTCGTAACCACAAATATGTTTGGCTATCCAGACGGAGTCAACTTAACTGATTACTCCAAGGATCAATATTCAGCGAATGTTGGTTTGGGGCACAAATTAACGGATAAGTGGTCTGGTGTAGTCTACGGCGGCTGGGATAGCGGTGCTGGAAATCCTACATCAACTTTAGGTCCAGTTGAAGGTTATTGGGCGGCGGGTTTAGGATTGCAATACAACCCGACACCTCAATATTTTATTGCAGGTGGTTTTAAATACGTATGGTTAGGTGATGCAACAGCCCACTCTGCAACGCATTCTATTCCAGGTTTTGAAGAAGCCTCTAAAGTCGCTGATTTTAAAGATAATACAGCTGTCGGTTATATGATGAAAATTGGATATAAATTTTAGTATCTGATTGAACTTACCGCTCTTAATTTTAATATTCTACCTCTTGTTTTGCCCAAAGCGCTCATTGTTGGCTTCGGCAAAACAGGATTTTCTATTCTCTCACTCATCAGATGCGATGTCCTTAGCAATTTATACGTATTTCGCAAGGCACCAACTCTTAAACCATCTGTCCGTCGCTCTTCCATTTTATGCGATACGGACAGCTAAATATTTAGATCAGCCAATCCTTGAAAAGGTATCAACCCTAAATAATGACTTCATATAATTCATTTCATTATTATTTAATAAAAGCTTATTTATCTAAGATTCCTTGCTATAAATAAGCCTTAAAGAGTTACATTTCAAATCAATGATGTAGCATGATATAAACCTGTAGTTCTCCCACTAAGAACCCTAAAATACCGCCTAAGATAATCAGAATTTTTTCATCTTGTTGAAAAACAGGTCTTAATAAACCTTCGAATTGCTCTAAAGTCATTAGCTTCATTTTGCTGGATAGCTCATTTTTTATATCAAGCTGGCTCGCTAAGAGTGGTTCAATATGCTGAGTCATCGCTGGGAGCTGCCCTATCATTTTTTGTGTAATCTGTTTTTTCATTTCAATGTAATTTTGACTGCCCATGCTATACACCAAAACAGGACGTAAATAGCCAGCTTGTTCATCTATCATTTCTTCAATATAACGATGAACTAAATTAAATAATCGGTCAGATGCTGGACCCGAAATGATTGCATCAACAAGATTAGGTACTGTCAGTACCTCTTCCGCAATGAGTTGCGCATGGATCTCACAAACTTCTAATCGGCGTTTAAGAAAAAGACCTTGCCACGACCATACGCCAAAAAACTTTTTTTCTTCTAATGGTCTAAAAACCATTTTTAAAGCCAGCCAATCAGAAAAGAACCCAACAAAACTACCAAATAGAGGCATAACCCATGGTGAATGAGTCAGCGCCCATGTGATTGCTTGTACAACACCAATTATAAATCCAAAATAAATACCTGTTCGACGAATAAAAGCGAACTCTTCTCGCCCCGTTTCTTTAAAAATTTTAATAATGACACGTTTGTCTGTCGTTAAGGCTTTAACGATCATATCCTTCAAGTCAAAAACCGTTTCAAGGTTTTCTCCAAGCTCAGTGACAATACGATGACTCAGTGTTGGCACTTGCTGTTGAACTCTCAGTGTTAATTTGGTCTTGACTGTTTTAGGCAGAACTTGCCATAAACTCGGATAATAGGTCGAGACAATCTCTTCTGTCATACTTTCAACTGCTTTTGAAAGTGGTTTTTCCAACTCACTTAACAACACTCGATGATCTAGACGTTCCCAGATTTCTTGTGGATTAATTAAATTTTTAGTTAAAGTTTCACAGGCAATATTGGCCATATATTCGGCTTTTCTTGGCACAATGCCTTGCCAACCCAAATAAGGCTTAATACCGATAAACTTTATGGGACTAAACATCATTTTGATGGCAAGTAGCTTTGTTATATAACCAATTGCTGCTGCAACAAGTGGCATCGCGCAATATAACAACCAATTTTCTTGTATATCTAGAAGTATATTTGTGAACATTTTTGATACGCACAATTGAACAATATTGTTCAATTTTACACATTAAAAATAATATTTACTTAGGATATGAAAACTGGCTAGTCATGAACAAACAAAAGGGGGCATTAAGCACCCTTTCATAAATTTCAGTTAGGCGAAAAAGACAATTATTCGATACGTATCCATGTCTGACTTCTTCCTAGCTGTGAAATTCCTACATACCCTCTTAGATTAAGACGTCTATTATTCTTCGATAGTTTAATTTTGCTTTTATAAATTTCCCCTGAAACGGGATCTAGAATTTTTCCATTAATATATTCATTTTCTTTTTGAGGGTTTATAACAAAACCCGAAAGAATTTGCATCCCCACAACTTTAGCATCTTTTAATTTTCCCTTACACCTAAAGCAAGTCTCATGAAATGGCTCAGATTGATTTAATTGGGGGTAAATCTTTTCAACTTTTCCTGCATATGTTTCATCTGCATTTTTATAAATACGCACCACTGCTCGTGCAACACCGCTCTTATCATCAATAGTATTCCATTTTCCAATAATCCCATCCTCTGCATATGCATTGGAAATTAGAACAATACAAGTCAAAAAAGTGACATAAATATTTGTAAACATTTGGCTTATTAGCTCCTTATTCATTATTTCAATATAAAAGACAACCTAAAAAATCCATTTTTTCCAAGCATTTCTAAAACACATCAATTTTAAACATATTTGTTCAATATTGATCAAATATTTTCAATTTAAATTGTAAATTAATCTGCGTATTTCACTTTCAAGTCCAGTGCTCGAAAGGCAAAGGCCTGTTCATTGACTCAACAAAAAAAAGAGGACTCTTGCCCTCTTATCATTAAAAATTAAATTTCCGAGTTTTTTCGGTTCACTTTTCCAAGCTTCACTATTGAAAACGATTTATAAGAATGATCCTAGACAAAATAATGGACACATAGTCCCTCTAAAGATAACGTTACGTTAACTTTGGAGATGTAAAAATGGCTAAACGCTTTAGTCCAGAATTTAAACAGCAAGCAATTGATTATGCACTTTCAAACTCACACGAGTCTGTAGCTGCAATCGCCCAGAAATTAGGTGTAGGTTATTCAACATTAGATAAATGGATTCGTGAAGCTAATCCAGCGGGTTCAAGCAAACGCCAACTCTCACCAGAACAACAGCGTATTCTTGATTTAGAGAAAGAGGTCAAACAGCTCAGGGAAGCCAATGACATTTTAAAAAAGGCGCATGTGTACTTCCTAACAGATCATGCCAAGAAAAGTACACGTTAATCCAAGGTCTAGCTATGACTGAAATTACGATTTCTTCTGCTTGTAAATGTCTAGGTGTTAGCACTTCGGGCTACTATGCTTGGCGAAAGAGACTGATTTACGTCAAACAGAAATATACTGATTTAAAAGCTGTATATTGGCAACACCATGCTCGCTTAGGAGCACCTTCACTGGTGCACGACATGCATGATTTAGGTTACTGCATGAGTGAACGTACAGTTGGAAGAATGTTGAGAAAGCTTGGTTTACGCAGCAAGATTTCCCGTAAATATAAGCATACGACTGATTCAAAACATCGTTTGCCAACAGCGCCGAATTTGTTAGATCGCCAGTTTACAGTCACTCGGCCAAATAAAGTTTGGACAACCGACATAACGTATATCCACACCAAAGAAGGTTGGTTGTATTTATGCGTGATGTTAGATTTATTCAGTCGTCGTATTGTGGGTTGGCAAACCAGCCATCGAATAGACCGTCAATTGATGTGTGATGCGTTTAATTATGCAATGGCTCGTCAGGGTTATCCAACAGGTGTGTGCATTCTGATCAAGGCTCACAGTACTATAGTCGTGATTTTAGGGCCCTGTTATTAACGAATAACTGTATTCAAAGTATGTCACGCAGGAGAAACTGTTGGGATAATGCAGTGACCGAAAGCTTCTTTCACACATTAAAAAGTCATGTAGTTCACGGTAGTGTGTTTACTACCCGAAAAGAAGCGAATGCTATATTGTTTGAATATATTGAAGTTTACTACAATCGAATCAGAAGGCATTCTGCAAATGACTGGGTAAGTCCCGAAGCCTTTGAACAGGAATATTTTAAGAATTTAGAGGGATAGGTTGTCCACGATACTGTCTAGGATCAGAAAGCGGATGCTTTTGCTTAAATGAATCGGCTACCAGTAAACTCTACATCTCAAAAAACAGTTTAATTCACTTTTTTTTATTAAATTTTACAAATAAATTTAGTAGGCAAATGGTAGGCTGAAAACGTTAAAAGGTAGGCAGAAGTGAAGAAGTAGGCATATGGTAGGCAAATTATTTATACTTCTGAACAATGTGGTATTGTTTCATAGACTTCAGTATTTTATTATTTAAATACAAATATTTATTTTAATTTTTCATGTATTTAAACTTTGTTTAATATTGTCTCATCTCGCCAAAAACAAGATTTCCCTCAGAACTCATCGGGTTCAGGGTAACGACACATGCAGCGGCATCATCGGAGTGCTTTATTTAATTGAATAACATAACTTATAAATAATACCTGTTTCGCCTCATGTTAAAACCCACATAAATCATTAAAAGTATGTTGATTCAAAAGTCTAGAAAAGGAAATCTTCAAAGCGTTCCAATGAACAAGCAGAATAGTTTATATTATAATTTCGTTACTAATGCATATACGATATACAAGAAGCCGATTCAGAAACAAGTTCTTTCCTTATTTGTTAAATTTTTATCGTGTCATTTTTCTAGTTTATTTATCCATAAAACAAAAGCTAATTCGCACTCAATTTTAAAACTTTCCAAATGAAAAACCTGACTTAGCTGAATGCTACATCAGGTTCATTCAAATCATTTAAGGGTTTAGCAAATCGATGCAAGAATATGTTCTGCGTGACAAGTCTCTCCCTGTTGAGCCATCAACTGAATCACTCCGCTTTGATGCGCAAGTACAGGGACTTCCATTTTCATGGCTTCCATAATTGCCACTACTTGCCCCTCTACGACCTGCTCCCCATTTTCTACTTTCCAATTACTAATCACACCATTGATCGGAGCAAGTAAATGTTCAGCACGCGCAGCTATTTCTGTAGCTAATTGGTCTTGAACTGTGATTGTAGGGCTTTGTGCAAACATGCCTGCTGGCAAGCCTAAACGGTGTAATTTTCCATCAATTTCAATATAGCTGAGTAACATCGGCTGTTGATGATTCGGAATACTGCGTTTCGTTGGCTTTAAATCCTGTTTAAAATCATTTTCAATCCAACGAGTATGGACATTAAATGTGTCGGTAAAATCAGCTTCATTTAATACAGCACGATGAAAGTCTAGAACCGAAGCAACCCCTTCAATTTTAAATTGCTTCAGCGCACGTTTAGCACGGGCAATAGCAACCTCACGTGTCGGGCCAGTAATAATCAGTTTTGCCATAAGCGAATCAAAATGACTCGACACCAAAGAGCCTGTACGAACACCTGTGTCGACGCGGACACCCTGACCAAACGGTGCTTCAAATAAACTCAATACACCAAATGCAGGAATGAAGCCACGAGCAGGGTCTTCAGCATTGATACGAAACTCAATAGCATGCTCCTGCGCTTTCGGGGTTTCTTTGATTGAAAGTTCATAGCCTTGAGCCACACGAATTTGTTCAACCACCAAATCGACATTGGCCGTTTCTTCCGTGACAGGATGTTCCACCTGCAAGCGGGTATTCACCTCTAAAAATGAAAGCTTTCCATCACGGCTCAGCAAATATTCAACGGTACCCGCACCAACATAGTTAGCTGCCTGACAGATATTTTTAGCCGAAGTTAAAATTTCTGCATAAATTGCATCGCTGATAAAAGGCGCTGGGGCTTCTTCAACCAACTTCTGATTACGACGCTGTAGCGAACAATCACGTGTACCTAAAACCACTACATTGCCATGTTGATCGGCAATCACTTGTGCTTCGACATGGCGTGGTTGATCTAGGTATTGCTCAACAAAACACTCACCTCGGCCAAAAGCGGCTTGTGCTTCACGTACAGCCGACTCATACAGCTCTTTTACATCTTCCAGTTTCCAAACAACTTTTAAACCGCGACCACCACCGCCAAATGCGGCTTTAATCGCAATAGGTAAACCAAACTGCTTTGCAAACTCGAGGGCTTCATCAGCATTATTTAAAGGGTCTTGTGTGCCTTGAACTAAAGGCGCACCCACTGAAGCCGCTATCTTACGTGCTTCAATTTTATCACCCAATTTTTCAATAGCATTCGGTGATGGCCCGACCCACTTTAAGCCTGCATCAATTACGGCTTGAGCAAATTCAGCACGTTCAGATAAAAAACCATAACCTGGATGAACCATGGTCGCTTTGGACTTTTTAGCAACGTCAAGAATGGCTGGAATATTTAAATAGGTTTCACGTGCAGTTGCACCCGCCAGACCCCATGCTTCATCCGCCAGTTCGACATGCAGACTGTCCATATCGTCATTGGCATATAAAGCAACCGATGAAATACCCATATCACGGCAAGCATGAATAATACGAACGGCAATTTCACCACGGTTTGCGATTAATAATTTTTCAGTCGTCATCATTTATTCTCAAAATCTGTAAATTCGGTCATTTTTTTAAATTTGATTTGGCAACCTGCTGGAATTTGCGCCACCAATTCCCATTGGTGCTTCGCTACAGCCGCAATGACGGGGTAACCACCAGTTAAGGGATGGTCATTCATAAACAGTACAGGTTGACCATTTGGCGGGATCTGTAAAGCACCTATACAGGTTCCCTCACTTTCCAACTCATGGGTAATTTTTCGCTGCAACGGCTGCTCACCCGAGAGTCTCAGGCCAACCCGATTGCTTTCATTGGTCACCAGCCATGCTTGCTGACATAAGCGTTCTATGCTCTCTGCTTCAAACCAATCCGTTCGCGGTCCCATCACAATGTCTAGCTCTACCACATCGCCGACTTTAGGCAAGTTCAACTTCGCAACTTCGGTGACACTGATATTTGAAGCCTTAACCTGTCCTTGATAAACAGTATCCCCCGTTTTTAGAGGTTCAGGCCCTAATACAGCCAAACTATCAAATGAGGCACTCTTCAGCACAGGCTGCACGTCGATACCACCACGAATTGCCAGATAATTTCTCAGCCCTGCCGTCGGTGCTTGAATCTGAAATTCATCGCCTTCATCAAGGGCAATCGCCTGATAACTGCCAAAGTCAGCCTTTTGGCTATCACTAAATTTCACTTGTATGTTTGAAATTGCTCCTGTAACCGCAATAACTGCGGACTGATGCATTTTGGCTTTCAAACCACCATTTAAAACTTCAATTACAGGCGTCGGAGTTGGGTTACCAACAATTCGATTTGCACTGTGCATCGCCGATACATCCATCGCCCCTGCAACACCCACACCAATTTTGGTCTGGTTAAAACGCCCTTCATCTTGAATCAGCATCTGTAGACTCGGTGCCGTTACCGTAAACAAAGGCATGGAGTGTTTCGGCTCAACTGTACTAGTGACTTGCTGTGGTACGCTAACCGTGGTCGGTTGATGTGTGACATCTTCAAAATGTACTGTCATTCCCGGTAACAGTAGCGCTGGATTTTGACGCTCCAAGTCCCACATTTTTTCAGCAGTCGTACCGATCAGCTGCCAGCCCCCCGGACTGTCTTTCGGGTAAATCCCTGAATATTGCCCTGCCAGCCCCAAAGAACCTGACGGTATTTTTTTACGTGGTACGGCTAAACGAGGAATATCTGTAAAAGGTCGATCGGGACTGCTCATATATGCAAAGCCCGGCGCAAAGCCAATAAAACCCACATTCCAAACACTTTGACGATGCTTCAAGATAACATCAGCAATTGAAAGCCCTTGTAACTCTGCAACCTGAGCGAGGTCTTCACCCGTATAGCAGATAGGAATTATCAGTTCTTGCACATTACGCTCAATACCTGAACTGACTTTTACAGTCTGAATCGAAGCAACCAGTGTTTTAAAGTTGGTTTCGATTTCATTAAAAAAAACCAAAATCGTTTTTGCAGCAGGGACTAAGTCTTTAATTCCATTCAATTGCATCGTGTGCAATTTATTGTACAACGCCAATGTTTCCTCTAAGCTCGCAAGCTCTATAAGAAAACAATCCGCGTTTACCGATAAAAAACGCATGTGCCTATCCTTTTAATTGTTCTTTCGTGCCGCTTAACCTATCCATGCACGATCAGGTATATCGGTAATCAACATATGACCGGGTGCATGGCTAATGGCAAAAGGAATTTTTGAGTTCATCACCGCTGCTTGTGGGGTGACACCACAAGCCCAAAATACGGGAATTTCCCCAGCTTCGATACGTGAAGCATCGCCAAAGTCTGGCTGATTCACATCACGAATGCCCAAACCTTCAGGATGTCCAATATGTACAGGCGCGCCATGTACACTTGGCATCCGTGCTGTAATTTTGACGGCATCCGTGATTTGATGGGAAGGAATCGGGCGCATAGAAACCACCATGTTGCCCGAAATACGCCCCGCAGGCTGACATTGAATATTGCTCAAATACATCGGTACATTGGTCTGATCATGGATATGACGAACTTCAATGCCCGCCTCTTGCAGTGCTGTTTCAAAAGAAAAACTACAACCAATTAAAAACGTCACCAAGTCAGGATGCGCATGATAAATATCACTCGCATCGGTGACTTCATCGACCATTTCACCTTCTTTCCAGATGCGATAACGTGGAAAGTCAGTACGTATATCTGAGTTTTCTGCCAATCTTGTGGCATAAACACCTTCTTCTAACACATCTAAAACAGGGCAGCTTTGCGGATTGCGATGTGCATACAGTAGAAAATCATAAGCCCAATCTTTAGGCACCGAAATCATATTCACCTGCGTCATGCCCGCAGCCATACCTGCCGTTGGTTTGTCAAAGCCAGCACGAATTTTTAAACGCGCAGCTAAAGCAGCTTCAAGCTGCGCTGAATCGACACGAATATCCTTATACATTGCGCACTTCCTCATGCTTTAAGACAAAGGGACGAATTTCAATATGATGATTTAACAGTTCAGCTTTAATCGCAGCCGACATCTCTAAGGCACCAGCGGTGTCGCCATGTAAACAAATCGTATCGGCTTGGATAGGAGTAAATACGCCATCAATCGATTCAACCCCACCATTTTTAAGCATAGACACCACACGGCGTGCCACAAATGCAGAGTCGTGTAAAACTGCACCGTCTAAACGACGAGAGACCAGTGAACCATCACTGTTATAAGCACGGTCTGCAAATGCCTCAGATACAACTTTTAAGCCTGCCGCACGTGCTTGTTCAACCAATTTGGAACCTGCCAGTGCCACCAAAACCAGTTCTGGGTTATACATTTTGATAGCATCAATCACTGCAGCTGCCTGAGCTTGATCGTGTGCAATAGTGTTATACAGTGCGCCATGTGGTTTCACATATTGCACTTGAGAACCTGCCACTTTAGCTAGACCATCTAGTGCGGAAATTTGATACAACACATCGGCAATCAGCTCATCACGTGACACATCCATATTACGGCGACCAAAACCGACGAGGTCTGGATAAGATACATGCGCGCCAATCGTGACCTTTAATTCAACAGCCTTGCGCAGTGTTTTTAAAATCCCCAGCGGATCTCCTGCATGAAAGCCACATGCAATATTGGCACTCGTCACCACAGGTAGAATTTGGTCATCATTGCCCATTTTCCACGAACCAAAACTTTCACCTAAGTCACTATTTAAATCTACAAACATGGCTTAATTCCTTTATCACTTCACCGTCGTCTGGCTTAAAGTTTGGTTAAATAATTAAAGACTGTGGTAAAGGACATATAGCCCATCCACCATGTCAACATACACGTGAGTACTCCCAAAATAAGTAACCATTTTGGATAGTTATAATTGCCCATCATATCTTTACGGCAAGCAGCTACATAAACAAAAATCGTTAACCCAATTGGCAATACCAAACCATTAAAGCCACCAACAAAAATCAACAATCCAGCAGGAGTTGCACCCAGTACCACATACAGCAATAACGCTAAAGCGATAAATGTAATGGTGGTGTAGTTGGTTTGTTTAGGACTGAAGTTTTTCTTAAATGCAGTAAAGAATGAAACCGAAGTATAAGCGGCACCAATAGTACTGCTGATCCCTGCTGCCCAGAAAATCAGACCAAATAATTTATAACCAAAAGTCCCTGCGGCATATTGAAAAGCTTGCGCTGCGGGATTGGCATCATGGCTGGCTAAATCAATCGTTGCACCACTGACAACCACACCCAAGAAAGCTAAAAACAGCACATACCGCATGATGCCTACAACCACAATACCTTTGGTTGCGGCTCTTGCAACTTCATCAATATTTTCAGGGCCAACCGCGCCTTTATCCAGTAAACGATGGGCGCCTGCATAACAGATATAGCCGCCGACCGTTCCACCAACAATCGTGGTGATAATGGCAAAATCAATCTGGTCGGGTGCAAACGTTTGATGAACAGCTTGGCCCACAGGTGGCATCACAATAACGGCAACAATGATAATCAAGATGATTTTAAGCAACCCCAAAACGATCATGCTTTTATCCATGGCCAGCGTGGCTTTTCTTGAAGCAAAAATTAAAATGGCTAAAGCACCACTTAAAATGCCGCCCCATTTGGTGTCCAAACCAAATAATGCATTGAGACCTAAAGCTGCGCCTGCAATATTACCAATACTGAAGAAGAAGCCGCCCAAAATGACCAGAAAAGCCAGTAAGTAACCACTGCCCGGCAAGGCTTTATTGGCAATATCCGAGGCACGCATTTGCGTGAGTGTTACGACACGCCAAATGTTTTGTTGAACCACATAATCAATCAAAATAGACACGAGAATGGCAAAACCAAACGCCGCACCCAATTTCACAGTAAAGACTGCGGTTTGAGTTAGAAAACCAGGCCCCATTGCAGAAGTTGCCATCATAAAGATTGAAGCAACAATGGCCCATTGGCGATCTGATAAAAAAGAAGATTTTAATAAAGACATATTTAATGCGTTCCTCGTCCATTTGAGCTTAATAACGCTATTTTCAAGTTGAACCAAGAACATCATTTTGTTTGCAAATTCTGTTCTTAAATCCATTTAACTGACAAAGATTCCCTGTTGCCCAACCAAAGCCATGGTGGATCAAATCTTCTATTTGAAATAAGAACATAGGCAAGCGCGAGGAACAATACGACTTTTTAAATCAATTATTAAACTCAAATAACTGTATTTTAATGTTTTTTATTTATTAAAAGTCTAATGATAAATTTTACTTATCACGCACGATAAGCTGCTTTTATGGTTTTTCAAACAAATTACGTTTTGAGATAAAGTAACTTCACTTGTCAAAAAACTGGTACGCCTCAATTATTTTTTAATTTTCTCCAGCAATCTTTTCATTGCACTTTCAGAAACAGCGACTGCGACATCAGTTAATTTCTCTTTTAAGGCTGCATCATTACCTTGCATATAAATTGAGGTGAAATGAAAAGTTTTGAGCTGGATCGGGGTATTTAAAATTTCTAAGCGACCATCAGTAATTTCCTTTAGCGCCGTTAAGGTCGGCACAACGGCGATCCCTAAACCTTGCTCCGCAAGACGCAATAAGGTCGCAAGCGAATAACTGGTAATTGAAAGCGGCTCATCCAGTGCCTGCTCTTTCATTTTGGCCTTGAGCTCTTTATAGGGATAGGTAATTTTCGGGTAGGTTAAAATGGTATGAGACATCAATGTCTTAAACGACATTTGCCCCACCCCACCTTTAAAAGATGGCGCTGCCAAGAAGCTCAGCTCAAAGTCACATAGCGCCTGTTCCACACACTCAAAAGCCAAAGTCGGGCCCAGCAAAAAGGCCATGTCCAAATCTCCTGTACGCACACCCTCTTGCAAATTTGGAGTTAAATCCACCACAATTTCCACAGAAACTTTAGGAAACTCTTTTTGTACTTTCTCGATATATTCAACCAGCCACGTATAAACAATCGTCTCAGAAACACCTAAACGAATTGTTCCTGTTAAATGCTGGTTTTCAGTCAGCTCAGCCACCAAATCGGTTTCCAAACGCATAAACTTTTCAGCATATTTAAACAGGGTCATGCCTTTATGGGTGGGTTTAAGCTGTCGAAAACTGCGATCGAGTACTTTAAAACCTAAATCATTTTCAAGAGCAGTGATTTTTTGGGAAACCGCAGGCTGAGTGGTTTGTAATTTTGCAGCAGCCTTATTGAAGCTATTTAAGGTCACAACCCAATAAAATGCTTCTAGATTTTTTAAATTCACCCTGAATCCTGCTTTTTCTCCATCCCGCTTATAGTACGGCAGTTACTACTATTTTTTAAGTTTCCATTGTAGATAATTTAAAAATGACTCACGATATGACGCTCATTAAAACTTTAGTGCTTACCCAAACACCTCCTTTTTGTATTGTTTAACCAATCTTAATCTGTCTAACCTGATCAAGGCTCTTTAGATCAAGTTGAATCAAAAAAGGCTTGAAGGGGGCAATGTTTATTCACGCTGTGCTTCCTTCCATCACGAATCATCATAAAAAAAGCATCTTTGTTAAAAAGATGCTTTTTAAGATTCAACTTAAAAAAGAGACTGTAAAAATCTAAAAGCGCTTATTTACTCTTCTGTAAACGTAAAGCGTTTAAGACCACGGACAGTGAGCTCAGTGACATCGCCACCGCAGCAAACATCGGGGTGAGTAATAAACCTGTTAATGGATAGAAAATCCCTGCTGCCACAGGTACACCCAAACCGTTATACACAAAGGAAAATGCAAGGTTCTGTTTCATATTACGTACACCCAGTTTCGCCATATGTAGCGCATCGGCTGCTCCACGAATATCACCTTTCACCAAAGTGACTTGCGCAGTTTGTTTCGCAATATCAGTTCCGTTCCCCATAGCAATCCCGACATTGGCTTGTGCTAGTGCAGGTGCATCGTTAATGCCATCTCCCGCCATGGCGACAATTTTACCCTGGGCCTGATATTTCTTCACGATCTCCAGTTTTTCAGTTGGCGTACAGTTGCCATAGACGTGTTGAATACCCAATTCCTTAGCCACCAACTGGGCATTTTGTTCGTGGTCACCTGTTGCCATGACCACTTCAATACCATCATCAATCAGCTGTTGAATCACTTGCTGAGCATTGGCTTTAATCGCATCGTGAATAGAAATATAAGCCAGCACTTCTTGGTTATTGCTTAAGAAACTGATCACGTTGCCTGTCGCACGTTGCTGATTCAACTGGCTTTGCAAAGTATCATCTAAAGTAATGCCGAGTTGTTCTAGCAACTTTTGGCTGCCAATATAGAGGGTTTGCTCGCCGATCTGCCCTTTGACACCAAACCCAGTCACATCTTCAAAGTCTGCTACTTTAAGCAATTGCTGTGCAGGAACAATTTGAGTCAGAGTTTGAGCAATCGGATGACTAGAATATTGCTCAATCGAGGCAATCCACTGTTCTACTTGAGTTTGTTCTACATTTGGACTGAGCAACTGAATTTCTTTAAGACTTGGTTTACCTTCCGTCAGAGTCCCTGTTTTATCGACAATCAATGTATTGACCTTACTTAACGCTTCAATCGCCTCTGCATCTTTAAACAGTACCCCTTTTTGTGCCGCGCGACCTGTGGTTGCCATCACGGACATTGGCGTTGCTAAACCCAGCGCACATGGGCAAGCAATAATCAGTACCGCCACCGCGCACATCAGAGCCAAGTCAAATTGTGCACCACCAAAGATCATCCAAGCAGCAAAGGTCAGCACACTAATCAATAGCACGATGATGACAAAGTACTTGGCAAATACATCGGCCAAACGTTGTAACGGCGCTTTTGAACGCTGTGCTTCTGCTACCGTTTGAATCATTTTCGCCAAAGTGGTATTCGCCCCGACCGCCGTGGTTTGAATACGAATACTGCCTTGTTGATTGACCGTACCACCGATCACCGTGTCATGCACTTGCTTTTTCACAGGTACAGGTTCGCCCGTCATCATGGCTTCATCGACATAGGTTTTCCCTTCCACCACCACACCATCGAGTGGAATCTGCTCACCTGAGGCAATTTGTAAAATATCGCCTTGTTTGACCATACCAATATCCACTTCAACCACTTGATCGTTTTGAACCAACTTGGCCGTGTTGACTTGCAGTTTCAGTAAGGCTTTGAGTGAGTCTGCGGTTTTGGCACGCGCTTTCAGTTCCATGATTTGACCAAGCAAACTTAGAGACACGATCATACAGGCCGCTTCAAAGTACACTGCAACGCCGTGCCCAGTTTTGGCTTCCATTGGAATCACACTTGGGAAAATCGTTGCCACGACACTATAAATATAAGCTGCCAACACCCCGACACCAATAAGGCTCCACATATTGAGGTTGCGAGTTTTATACGAAGTCCAGCAACGTTCAATAAAGGGTTTACCTGCCCACAGCACTACAGGAGTCGCGAGGACTAACTCAATCCACGGCTGAATATGCGGTGAAATGAAACTATGAATGTGCGAACCCATCGCCAGTACAAATACAATCAACGTCAGTGGTAAAGTCATCCAAAAGCGATGGCTAAAGTCCACCAACTCTGGGTTGGGTGCATCATCTAAAGTCGGTTGCATCGGCTCGAGTGCCATACCACAAATCGGACACGTCCCCGGTCCTTTTTGTACAATTTCAGGGTCCATCGGACAGGTATAGTCCATATCCGCAGCCCCTTCAGGCACAGGACGCTGATCGGGTGGAATCAGATAAAACTCAGGGTCAGCCTTAAACTTATCTAAGCAAGAAGGATTACAGAAATAATAAGTCTGTTGCTGATAATCCGTTTTTAACTCTGTATTTGGGTCAACGGACATACCACAGACAGGATCAATAAATGCGGATGAACCAGATGGAGCATGATGTTCATGCTTTCCTGCACCGCAGCAACTACTTTTGGCTGGTTCTGCTTTAGGTTTAGGTGCGCAACAACTGGCTTTGGTATCTGGTTCTGTTTGTGGCTTAGGTGCACAACAGGATGCTTTTTTCTCAACCACTTTCGGAGTCGACCCACAACAACCTGAAGCTTTAACTACAGAATCTAAATGTTCAACCTTTACATAAGCCTCCGGATTGGCAATGAATTTTTGCTGACACTTTTCACTACAAAAATAATAATCCTGCCCCTGCCACTCGGTGTGCGGTTTGCTTAAATCCGTCACGGTCATACCACACACAGGGTCAATAAATGTGGTCTTCTCTGCATCTGACACAGGTTTGGATCCGCAACCACAGCCTTTGGAAATAACTACAGCACTTCCCTCTTTCGCCTGAGAGGAAGCATTGCTTAAATCTGTTTTCGGTTTACCACAACAAGTGCTTGATTGTTTTTCTGAGCCTAAGTAAGCCTCTGGGTTAGCGGCAAATTTCTTTAAACAGCCTGAGCAACAAAACAAATAACGAACAGATTGATGCTCATACACATGTGGAGAATCTTCCGCCACTGTCATACCACAAACTGGGTCGATCCTTATGACCGTAGGCGCTAATTTATCTTTGGAACAGCAAGAAGTTTTGTGTTGCTCACTCATTCTGACTCACCTTTTATTTTTTGATTGTGTTAGCATAAAGTCTGTACCTAGGTACTGAGTCAAGCCTTTTGGAGATTATTTTATGCTTACGATCGGCAAACTGGCAAAACAGTGTCATGTTAATGTAGAAACGATCCGTTATTATCAACGCATTGGTCTGATGCGCATTCCTGAAACGACTCAAAACTATCGTTATTATGGTCAGCAAGATATTGAAACCTTAAGCTTTATTCAGAAAGGTAAAGATGCGGGCTTACAACTCAGTGAAATTCAGGATTTATTGCACTTACAATTAGATGACCGCGAAAAAGTCCGTGATGTGATTCAGCAACGTCTGGAAAAAATTGACCAACGCATACAGGAACTCAATGCTTTGAAACAACGGCTTTCAACTTGGGTGGATGAATGTAAAACCACGACAGATAGTTGCTGCCCCATTTTGCAAGAACTGAAAAAAGGTTCAACACTAGGCTATAAATAAAGCCTGCCTTTTAATTTGGCGATCACTTTAACACTCATCTTTTCGATACTCAGGACTGCGTTCACCATGTCGATTGAACTTGCCCAACTCAGAAAACAACTTCGCAAACAACGCAGACAAGTTTCCTCCTATCAACAGCAGCAGTCCGAACAGCAAATTTTACAGCGCTTAAAACGCGTGCCCGAATTCAAACAGGCCAAGCACGTCGGTATTTATCTACATGCCTTTGGGGAAATTCAAACCCATAAAATCATTACGTATTGTTTTCATCAAAAAAAAGCAGTGTATTTACCGATGATTTGCAATATGAATCAACGCTTGGTGTGGGTCAAAGTTTCACACAACCAATTTCAAAATAAACGCTTTTCCCACCATCCGCTGGGTATGCAAGAGCCCATGGCGACACGTGGGCAACACGTTTCACATTTAGAGCTCCTGCTCATGCCATTATTGGCGTGTGATCCTTATGGCACACGTATTGGCATGGGCGGTGGTTTTTATGATAAAACCTTGGCATCTGCGCCCTATCACCGTCCATTTCGTCTTGGTTTGGCGCATCATTTCCAGTTGGTGCCACAAACTTTAATCCGGGAAAAATGGGATCAGCCTTTAGATGGACTACTAACCCCTCGACAACATTTACGCTTCAAGCGCTAAAATTGACATTTTTGACTGTTGAGAATACTTAAAAATCACATGTTTAGTCATTTTTTATACAATTTATTTTGACCTGCCCTTGTATTTTTTAAAATACCCATCACTATAAAAAACATGGCAACACCGTTGTCACTCATTAGGAGTGCCCATGTCTGAAATTATTATGAATCAAGAAACCTTAGAGCCTCAGGTTCCAAGTGTATTACCACTTTTAGCGTTACGTGATGTAGTGGTGTACCCACACATGCAAATCGCGCTATTTGTAGGTCGTGAAAAATCGATCAATGCAGTTGATGTGGCTCGTAACAGTGACAATCTAGTATTTGTAGTTGCTCAGAAAGATTCTCTTTCAGAAGAAATTGATCACGACAACTTATATCAATACGGTACTGTCGCGAAGATTGTGCAAGTTGTGAATCATGAAAATGATGAAAACTGTATAAAAGTATTAATTGAAGGCTTACATCGTTCAAAGCTAGAAAAAATCATTGATGAAAATGATTATCTCACAGCTGAACATGCGCTTAGCCCAATGTCAGTCCACATTGACAAAACAACACAAGAAACACGTGTACAAGAGTTACGTGCCCTGTTTGGTCAATACGCTGAAGCAAAACTACGTAATGCACGTGAACTGATTGCTGCTGCGAACAAGATCGACGATTTACTTCAATTATTATTCTTCGTAGCGACCCGTGTTCCACTGAATATTGATGTGAAGCAAAAATTCCTCGAACACGATGAGTTTGAAGCACACTTACAAGAACTGATGACGTATTTATTGCAACAATCTGAAGAACAACAGATTGAGCAAACTTTACATGACTCAGTGAAGCGTCAAATGGAGAAAAACCAACGCGAATACTTCCTCAATGAAAAGATGAAGGTGATTCAGCGTGAACTTTCCGACATGAATGGCGGTGCAGAAGATGACGTTGCAGAAATTGAAAAACGTCTTGCTGAAGCAGATTTGCCCGAACACGTGCGTAAAAAAGCGGAAAGCGAATTCCGTAAACTAAAAGCAATGCAACCTGCATCTAGTGAAGCGGCTGTGGTGCGCAATTATATCGAGGCCATCTTAGATACGCCTTGGAATAAAGCCAGCAAAGTCAGTATTAACCTTGCGAAAGCACAGGAAATTCTGGATGCAGACCACTATGGCTTAGATGACGTGAAAGACCGTATTGTCGAATATCTTGCGGTACAGTCACGCGTGAAAAAGCTTAAAGGCCCAATCCTTTGTTTGGTTGGCCCTCCAGGTGTAGGTAAAACTTCACTGGGTGAATCTGTTGCGAAAGCGACAGGTCGTGAGTTTGTCCGTATGGCATTAGGTGGCGTACGTGATGAAGCGGAAATCCGTGGTCATCGTCGTACTTATATCGGTGCGATGCCGGGTAAAATTGTGCAGTCTTTAACGAAAGTCGGCGTGAAGAACCCATTGTTCTTGCTCGACGAAATCGACAAGATGGCACAAGACTACCGTGGCGACCCTGCTTCTGCGTTGCTTGAAGTACTCGATCCATCACAAAACAGCAAATTCAATGATCACTACCTCGATCTTGATCTAGATTTGTCTGAAGTGATGTTCATTTGTACTGCAAACAGCATGAATATTCCTGAAGCCTTACTGGATCGTATGGAAGTGATTCGTCTACCGGGTTATACCGAAGATGAAAAAGTCAACATTGCTGAACGTTACCTTGTTCCGAAAGCCATTAAAAATAATGGTCTACGTGCAAAAGAATTGACTGTTCATGAAGAAGCGATTCGTGACATCGTGCAACGTTATACACGTGAAGCGGGTGTGCGTAGCTTAGAACGTGAAGTCTCTAAAATTGCCCGTAAAGTGGTCAAAGAAGCGGTCAGTAAAAAGGCGAAAAATCTGCAAATCGATGTGACTTCGGCAAACCTTCCAGACTACTTAGGTCCACATAAGTTTGACTTTGGTATGGCGGAAGACGAAGCCCAAGTCGGTCGCGTGAACGGTTTGGCATGGACTTCTGTTGGTGGTGAGTTATTGACCATTGAAGTTGCAGCGGTCAAAGGTAAAGGAAAATTCATCACTACAGGTTCACTTGGTGACGTGATGAAAGAATCCATTACTGCTGCTATGACCGTGGTACGTACCCGTGCAGATGAACTCGGTATTGATGCATCTCGCTTTGATGAAACAGATGTACACGTTCACTTACCTGAAGGTGCAACACCTAAAGATGGCCCTTCTGCAGGTCTCGCGTTAACGACAGCATTGGTTTCTGCCTTCACTGGTATTCCAATTCGTCCTGATATCGCGATGACAGGTGAAACCAGTCTAGGGGGCCGTGCAATGCGTATTGGTGGCTTGAAAGAGAAACTACTCGCAGCACACCGTGGTGGCATTAAATTGGTCTTCATTCCTCAAGACAACGTCCGTGATTTATCTGAAATCCCTGACAATGTCAAAGAAGGTTTAGAGATTAAAGCAGTAAAATCAATTGATGAAATTTTACCACTAGCGTTGACCTCTATGCCTGAACCGTTGGTCAAAGCACCAATTGTCAAAGCGGTCGATGAAGGCAAAAAAGCCGCACGCCACTAATTCCGCAACGTAAAAAGAGAGCTTCGGCTCTCTTTTTTTATTACAATTTACTGTAGATAACACCACACATCTTTATGCTTTTATTTCCTACAATAATTTGATCAAGGGATACATGTAGGGCAACTAAAATGAAAAACCCGATTGGATGGTTTGAAATTTATGTGGATGACTTATCTCGTGCCAAACAATTTTATGAGTCTGTTTTTAATATTCAATTAACTGAATTAACTCCACCAGCGGATGATAATTCGTTGCAAATGTGGGCTTTCCCTTCAGACATGCAAGTCTATGGCGCTTCAGGTGCACTGGTGAAAATGCCAGGCTTATCCGCAGGAGGAAACAGTACTTTAATCTATTTTTCATGTGATGATTGTGCGAATGAAGCGAGCCGACTTGTTGAATCTGGTGGAAAAATTCATGAAGCAAAAACGGCCATTGGTGAATATGGTTTTATTGTGCTGGCCTTTGATAGTGAAGGAAATATGATTGGCCTACATTCCATGACATGAAACGGAGAAACCCCAAATTTTCGCTTAGCTTGTTTGATTTTTTGTATTAAACCTTTCCACTATCATCCATCAGACTTGAAAAATCTATAAACAGCCCGATATAAATAATAAGAGCAGATATGCGCTGTATGTTTCTTTTTATTGGTGATTTGAAATTGCATGGTCATCTGATTCTCCAGACGGATGACCTTTTATCGCAGTTCTCGCTACTTGGGAACTGCGTTTTTTATTGCTCAAAATACATTAAGGTTTCAATAAATGCTGTACCAGCCCATCGATCACATTTGCCATTTTGGTCAAATTCAACGTCGCTAAGCGGTCTGCTTTGGTATGGTAGTGACCATTTCGATAAAATGCCGTATCGGTAATCATCACTGCTGGAATATCAAACTCCCAATAATTCAAATGATCTGAAAAATCAAAAGCATTAGCAAAGCTTGGTGCAACCAAACGCTGACATTCCAGTTGATTCAACTCCTGCATCGCAGCACAGTAGCCTGTACCTAAATCACGTGAACTGACGTTACTCACGGTCGCAATAAAATTACCATGTGTTGGGTAAATCCACTTTAAGCCCACAGGATAGCTTTGGATGGGTTGCTCGCTAAAAAACCCAATCATTTCTAAAATATAAACACCTTTGATCTTATCTTTTTGTGACTGAACCGATTTTGCATGCACATAACTGCCCATTTGTTCAGTTTTAGAAAATGGTGGTTCTTCTAAACTATAAAACACAAAGTCCACATTGTTGGGCAGTTTAGACTTTTGCTCTGACAAAATGCGCGCCGTTTCAATCACGCCAGCAACACCAGAGGCATTGTCATCTGCACCATCTTGATCGCCAAAAACGTCATAATGTGCCCCAACAATCACGCGGTCTGCACGTCCAACGTTTAAACTGCACACTACATTTCGGTAGATTTGCTGATTGGCCGTAAAGTTTTGATAGTGACAGGGAACGCCCAATAAGCGCATTTGTTCTTTGATCCATGCAGAGACACGGTTCAGTTCATCAAGGTTTTTATAGTTACGTGCTTTGCCCTGACCAATCACTTGCTCCAAATAAACTTGTAGGTTTTGTTCATCAGCCATTTTGACGTTGCTTGCAAATACCTGCCCTGTGAAAGTAGTCAGTACAGCAATCCACAAAAAAACCTGTTTTTTTAAAGTTTTGAGCCACATTGTTATTATTCCAAGTATTTCTTATTCCTCTCATCTGTTGAATTAAGCAACATTGGCTCAGTGAATTCAATTGCATTTTGTTTCGTCTCACTGCAAAGCCTGACTTTCACCGTTATAATGAATCACCTCCTTATACATGCCCCATTATGAAAATCCGTATTCTGACCATTGGTCAAAAAATGCCAGCGTGGGTGCTCACTGGTTTTGAAGATTATTTCAAACGTATTCAACCTTTTGTTCAAACGCAGATTATTGAACTACCCATGGCAAAGCGCGGTAAAAATGATTCAGAAGCAGATATTTTGAAATACCGTCAAATTGAAGGTGATAGCATTTTAAATGCGATGAAAGGCAACGAAGTGCTGATTGCTTTAGAAGTCGGTGGTCGTGAGTTTAGCACCGAAAAACTGGCAGAAACTATGAAAGGATGGATGCTTGAGGGCAATGATATTGTATTGGCTATTGGTGGGCCTGACGGTCACTCTGAAGCAGTACGTAAAGCAGCTGCTTGGCATTGGTCTTTATCCAAACTGACCTTACCTCACCCGATGGTTCGCGTGATGCTGATTGAACAACTCTACCGTGCGATGAGTATTAACCATAATCACCCTTATCATCGTGCAGGTTAAGCTCAAGTATTGTTCTTTTTTTGGAACAATACGTTGATATTTCCCCCATTACACAGATGATGAGAATCTGACAAAATTCTTTTCATCTTCCCTTATTAGGCCTTCATAATGAACTTACAAACGCTACCCGGCTTATTCATTTCTCATGGCTCTCCCATGCTTGCGTTGAATCCAGAGCAAGTTGGGCCTGCGTTACATCGTTTAGGCTTAAACTTACCTACACCAAAAGCAATTGTGATTATGTCCGCCCACTGGGAAAGTAACTCACTTGAAGTAAGTACTGGAGTCCGTCCTGAGACATGGCATGACTTTCGAGGCTTTCCTGCTGAGCTTTATGACATTCGCTACCCCGCACCCGGTCAGCCTGTTTTAGCTGAAGAAATTCTACATTTATTGGCAGAAGCAGGTTTTTCAGCTCATGCAAACAGTACCCGTCCGCGTGATCATGGCGTTTGGATGCCTTTACTCCATATGTATCCAGATGCAGACATCCCTGTGGTGGAAATCTCACTCCCGATGAATCTGTCGGCAGAGGAGATTTATAAAATTGGACAAACGCTTGCACCACTACGCGAACAGCAGGTCTTGCTCATTGGCTCAGGGAGTATTACCCATAACTTAGCCGAGTTGTCGTGGCATGGTCAGTCACAAGCGGTACCTGAGTGGGCTTCAACGTTTCGTAATCATGTCGTCGCGAAACTCAGCCATCAGGACTTTGACGCGGTTTTAGACTGGGAATCGATCCCTTTTGTCCGCCGTAACCACCCAACGTTGGAACACTTTGCCCCAATATTCTTTACGATGGGCACAGGTCATCGTTTTAATATTGTACATAGTAGTTTTACTATGGGTGCACTAGGCATGGACATTTACCGTTTCGATTAATGTATGAAAATTATTTATATATTAACAAAAAAATATTTATGGATACATTTTGAAACCCAAAAGAACTGAATGTATCCATTCTTTTAAAAACAACATCGGATATCATGTATCTTGTTATTTTAAATCAAGAACTTGTAACCCATGAAATTAAAATATTTAGCGATTGCCCTTTTTCCACTCGCGCTGGCTGCTTGCCAATCATCTGATATTCAAAAAGTAGGAGATTTGGCTGTGTCTGTACTACAACAACAAAATGCAGATCAAACACTCACAAACTACCATTGGAGCGCGAACACCGCAGATGCGCCTAAACCTTTGGTTTTAAACTTTGACAAACAAGCTGGTCGCTTAGGCATTGCAACCAGTTGTAACGGTATGGGTACCAGTTGGAAAGTTGAGAATAATCAAATCGTGACGGGTAACCTGATGGCGACTCAAATGGCATGTGAACCAAAAGCTATGGCTCAAGAAAGTGTCGCAGCAGATTTATTTGACAACCGTAAGGCACCTTTTGTTTTAAACCTAAATGATCCTGATGCACCAACACTGACCGTGGTATCGGCAAAAGGTGAAAAAATTGTATTCACAGGTAAGCAAACGGCTGAAGCGAAATATCAAAGCCAAGGTGAAACTGTTTTCTTAGAAATTTCACCAGAAACCAAAACATGTTCTGCAGGTGTTGCTCGTGTGGAATGCTTACAAGTTCGTGAAATTAAGTATGCTGAAAATGGCGTAAAAACACAGGTCGATAAAGACTGGACGTTATTCTATAACCACATTGATGGTTTCACCCACAATCCGAAAGAACGTCAAATCGTGCGTGTGAAGCGTTATGAAATTCAAAACCCTGCGGCTGACCAATCAAAATATGCTTATGTTCAAGACATGATTATTGAACGCGAAGCGGTAAAAGGCTCATTGTAATCGTTCAATGATCTGTAAAAACCGAGGCTATCGCCTCGGTTTTTTATAGGGATTTTTCTAAGTATATGTAAACTTAGAATACGCCTTGAGCTAGCATTGCATCTGCAACTTTTACAAAGCCTGCAATGTTAGCACCATTGACATAGTTCACAGTACCGTCTGCTTGTGTACCGTATTTCACACAGTTACGGTGAATTTCTTTCATGATCGCATGTAAACGCTCATCGACTTCTTCAAAAGTCCAACCCAAACGCAAAGCATTTTGTGACATTTCTAAGCCAGAGGTCGCAACACCACCCGCGTTGGATGCTTTACCTGGTGCGTATAAAATTTTCGCTTCAACGAATTTTTCAACTGCATCTAAAGTAGAAGGCATGTTTGCCCCTTCAGCGACACAAATCACTCCATTTGCAAGGAGTACTTCAGCATCCGTCTGATCTAATTCATTTTGAGTTGCGCATGGCAATGCGATATCACATGGAATAGACCATGGACGCTGCCCTTCTAAGTATTCAAAGCCATGCTTAGATGCAAATTCAGAAATACGACCACGCTTCACATTTTTCAGCTCCATCACTTCAGCAAGTAAAGCATCGGTGAAGCCTGCTTTTACATATACCGTACCCGCAGAGTCAGACAATGAAACGACTTTTGCGCCCAAATACATTGCTTTTTCAGCAGCATATTGTGCTACGTTACCAGAACCAGAAATCGTGACTGTTTTGCCTTGGAAGCAGTCGCCACGTGTTTTTAGCATTTCTTCAGCAAAATACACTGTACCGTAACCCGTTGCTTCAGGACGCGCCAAAGAACCACCAAAGGTCAAACCTTTACCCGTAAACACAGATGAAGTGTCATTACTTAGCTTCTTCATCATGCCAGCCATATAACCCACTTCACGGCCACCCACACCAATATCACCCGCAGGGATATCCGTATTTGAACCTAGGTGACGGTATAGCTCAATCATTAGCGCTTGGCAAAAACGCATGATTTCACCTTCAGACTTCCCCTTAGGATCAAAGTCTGAACCGCCTTTACCACCACCCATTGGCAGTGTTGTTAACGCATTTTTAAAAGTTTGTTCAAAGCCTAAAAATTTGAGGATCGAGAGATTTACCGATGGGTGAAAACGCATACCACCTTTAAATGGACCAATAGCTGAGTTGTATTGAACACGGAAAGCACGGTTTACATGGGTTTGACCTTGATCATCCACCCATGAAACGCGGAATTGAATCGCACGCTCTGGCTCAACCAAACGCTCTAGCAAACCATGGTCTGCATAACGAGGATTTTTTTCAATGAACGGCCAAAGGCTGGTCATGACTTCCTCTACCGCTTGTAGAAACTCGGGTTGATGTTCATCACGTGTTTTCACGTAATCTAAAAACTCATTAAGGCTGTTATATTTCAACGCTTAATCCTCAGCAGAAAATGGATCAAAATTGGTCAACTTTTATAAACAATGTTAAATTTTGGCGCAAACAATTAAATATCTTTTACCGACAATTCACAACACATTTCTATAAAAAAACATATTTATCATTTATATAACAATTATTTATATAAAACATACCTCGAAACCCCATATAAAAAAACACCAATGAAAACACGGATTTAAAATCATTTTGTGCTCGAAAAAGATGCATCTAATGATCTATTTTGGAACACAGGATTATTCAAAAAAAACATGGTAAAATTCAGTGATCTACCTATTTCTCCTAATATCTCTGCAAATTCAGTTGCAGGATTGGTTTACGCATGAATTCGCACATTTCCCTGATCCAAACTATCGATGCTCTCCTTCCCCAAACCCAATGTGGACTCTGCGGACATCGTGATGGATGTCTGCCTTATGCCCAAGCCATCAACGAAGGTGAGGCAGCCAATAAGTGTGTACCTGGTGGGCAGCCTGTAGCTAATGCATTGGCTCAGTTACTAAACCGACCAGAATTAGTTGCAGAGAAAAGTGTTTGGCCTCTGCAAGCCGATGGTCGTCCACAGAGAATGAAAGCAATCATTCGTGAAGATGAATGCATTGGTTGTACCAAATGTATTAGTGCCTGTCCTGTAGATGCCATTATTGGCTCGGGTAAACTCATGCACAGCATTTTGACTGACCTGTGTACAGGCTGTGAACTGTGTATTCCCCCTTGTCCTGTTGACTGTATTGACCTTATTCCAGATGTAAACGGCATACCGACGGAAATCTTGCGTAAAGCTGAACAAGATGATTTAAGACAACGCTATTACGCACACATTCAGCGTGAGGAAAAACAGCGTCTACACCGTAAAGGTCCAGTGGTTCGTGCGGAAATTGATACGGCGTTATTTGCCAAGTTTTCAGCACAGAACGATGCTGTACCTGATATTCAGATCATTGAAAAAGAACCAGAAATGGCAGCAAAACCAGATGCAAAATCCACCATTGAGCTGGCGAAATTACGTGTACAAATTAAAAAACTAGAAAAGCAACTCAGCGTGCGTGAAGATGTAAAAAAACGTCTATTGTTAGATGACTTAACCCAACAGCTTAATCAGTTACAGGAAGCTTAGAGCATGCTAACCACAAGCGGAAAACCTGTAAAAAACATGACCAAAAAGCAAATCCAAATCTTTTTTGAACGTTTACGAGCACAACGCCCAAACCCAAAAACTGAATTGAATTATTCAAGTCCTTTTGAGCTGTTAGTAGCCGTAACCTTATCTGCTCAAGCAACGGATGTGAGCGTCAACAAAGCCACTGATAAACTCTTTCCAATTGCCAATACACCTGAAACGATTTATGCCTTGGGGGTAGATGGTTTAAAAGCCTATATTAAAACTATAGGTTTATATAATTCAAAGGCTGAGAATATTATCAAAGCCTGTAAAATTCTGATTGAAAAACATAACAGCATCGTGCCAAACAACCGCGCCGATTTAGAGGCCTTGCCCGGTGTAGGACGAAAAACAGCCAATGTGGTGTTAAATACTGCTTTTGGACAACCAACAATGGCGGTCGATACACATATTTTTCGTTTAGGCAATCGTACGGGCTTAGCGGTCGGCAAAAATGTGCTTGAAGTCGAACATCGTTTGGTAAAAGTCATTCCGAAAGAATTTATTGTCGACTCGCATCATTGGCTCATTTTACATGGTCGATACTGCTGTATCGCACGCAAACCGAAATGTCATGAGTGTATTGTTTCAGATGTGTGTAACTGGCCAGATCGTTTTGAATTTGGTGCAGCACGTATTGCCACAACGATGATAGAAACTGAACACTAAAGTTCAGTTTTTTTATTTTTAATTCGATTTATCTTTTAAATCTTGCTGCAATTTCGGATGCAACTGACGT
The DNA here is from genome assembly GCF_002165305.2 of Acinetobacter sp. WCHA55. Lineage (NCBI taxonomy): Bacteria > Pseudomonadati > Pseudomonadota > Gammaproteobacteria > Moraxellales > Moraxellaceae > Acinetobacter > Acinetobacter sp. WCHA55. The sequence goes on from NZ_CP032286.1 coordinate 2,292,100, forward strand.
TCTGGTTGCTTCTTCGACATTTTTTCTTGTTTACTGACATCGCGTAGCATTTTTACGCTGATATAAAACAGACCCACTAATACCGCCGCAGCAACAATAATTAAAACAATGATTCCAACTTGTGCCACACGCGACTCCATTTTAAGAGGATCAAGAAAAAGAGCCCTAATATGACTTAGAGCTCTTTCAATGTCAAAACATTGCCATGTTTAAAACATGCAATTATTTGTCTTGATCAAGAATCGCGAACAAATCTGCTTGTACTTCGTCAATTGGACGTAAGCCATTCAGCTTGTCATAGGTTGGTGCATTTTCACCAGACGCTGCGCGACCTTGGTAGAAACCAACCAACTGTTCAGTTTCAGTGTGATATGAACCTAAACGCTTACGAATCGTTGCTTCTTGGTCATCCGGACGTTGTACCAGATCTTCACCAGTTTCGTCGTCTTTACCTTCCACTTTAGGTGGGTTGTAAACGATGTGATAAACACGACCCGATGCAGGGTGCTGGCGACGACCAGAAAGACGTTGTACGATTTCTTCGTCAGGAACATCTATTTCAATCACGTGATCAATATTGATGCCTTCATTTTCAAGCGCTTCGGCTTGAGGAATTGTACGAGGGAAACCATCAAAGATACAGCCATTTACACAATCAGGCTGTGCAATACGTTCTTTCACTAAACCAATGATCAGTTCATCAGATACAAGACCACCATTGTCCATCACGCTTTTAGCTTGTAGACCGAGTTCAGTTCCTTCACGAATTGCAGCACGGAGCATATCACCGGTTGAAATTTGTGGGACATTGTAGCGCTTACAGATCAACTGAGCTTGTGTACCTTTACCTGCTCCAGGTGGTCCGAGTAAGATAATGCGCATAAAAAAACATCCTCATTTAAACAATATATTTGACGCTTTATACATGCCGACAAATTCGACATGTTTTTAGCATCTAATTATAAGAAAGCTACAAACAAATGTATTGTACCCGCAATGAAGCCAGTTACCCCACCCAATAAAATCAAAATCCATTCGTCTTCCTGAAATGCAGGACGTAATAAGTTTTGAAATTCTTTCGGCGTTAGCTCCCGAATACGATCTCTAAACATTTGATAGATTTTCTGTGCACGGCTCGCATTGAACGCTGGGTCGCATACAGGCACCATCGTAATTTCAATTGAACGATCAATCAAGTCCGTCTTGAGCTTTGCGTATTCACGTGGCCCCAAAGACAGCTGCAAAGATGTTCTCACCAATGGTGTTTCCATGATTTCATTAATATGGCGCTTGACAATACGACGGGTCTTGTCCTTTTTATTGCCATACATCATTTCAGTCATGATAGATTTTAACGTAATCAGGTCTTCTGTGACTACACTCGCAAACACATCAGACACTTCTTCTTGGCGCTTCATGAACGCGCCTTGTACATTATAAGTCCCAATGCGCGGAATCACAGGTTTAATCCATGGAAACTTACGATCTTTTGTTAATTCAGTCAGTTGCAGATATCGAACATAGTGTGGCTCAATTGGGTTAAACACCATCCAAATGGCAATCCAGTTGGTTAAGAAGCCCCATACTGCCGCCCAAAATGGCACGGTCCAATGCCATGGCACCACAAACCAAACAATCATTTGGAAGATACCAAAGAACATCCCGATGAGTGCACTGATATGCCAAATAAAGTTGATTTCTTTCTGACCCACTTTCAAGAACATACGCACCATCAGTCTGCGGTCACCTTCCATTTGGCTGACCACCATATCGCGCATATCCACAAGTGACTCGACGTTCATGGTCAGTTCGGTCACTAATTCTCTGAGCACAGCTGGAAGCTGTTTGTGTGCCTGCGCATAAATTCGACGCTTAATCGAATAAGGTAAGTTTTCCCAAAGTACTGCATTGCGGTCAATCATGACTTCATCAATCAAGTGCTCAAGTTCAAAACCGACTTGTTCACCAATGATTCGCGCCATATCCTCAGGATCCATAGCATCTAAAAATTCACGCAAAGAACCGAGTTTGGATAAGGTGTTATCGGTAATGATGCCTGAGATACGCCCCGCTTTTCTGGGCACAATACCCTGCCAACCCACAGGCAAGGGACCTATATGGAAGCCCCAAAAGTTAATCGGATAAAAGACCATTTTCAGGGCCATCCAAACATGCGCCCAAGTCACAAAAGCAGTCACAGGAATAATGCTGAGTACAGCCCAAAAATCGGGTCGATTCAAAAAGGTTTGCCACAACTGATTGACGTACTCAAGCATGCATAACTTCCATATTTAATTTTATTAACTGAATTATATAGCGTTTTAAAAAAGATATTGTGTCTACAAACCGAAACTTAGAGTATAGGAAAATTGTAGTCTCGGTTCTGTTTCTGCAACCACATAGCCCGATTTTGCTTCGAGTTTTTCCCCCGCACCAATCCCCACGCTGAAAGTGCTGATTCGCTCAGGACTAAGTAACACATAAGCAAGATCTACACCACCACCGAGGCGAGATTCGTACTCGCCATCTACTTTCTTGCTATCAATATGCCCTGCATAAACACCGAGATAATAACCATTTTTATCTTTACCAGTAAAATGAACTGGAAATCTAAAACCCATTTGACCACCTATAGGGTAATCATCATTGATAAATACCCCAGCTTTTGCATATGCAATGCCATAAGGATTCACCCATTCCAGATTGGTGTGCAGTAATTTCTGCGTTACACCAGCTCCCACATTCCACGTTTGAGCACTGCCAGCAGGAATTTTCGCATCTGGCAAAAAGGAATTATCTTGAGCGTAGGCTACGTTTGCACAGGCAACAAGTGCCAACACTGGATAAATTCTTGTCATTATTGTCACCATTATCCGTAATGTTATTTTAGTAATTGGTCCCTTTTTACAGGATTTTGACTGTAGCAGAATTTATAAAACACTTATATACAGCTATTTATATTTTTCATGTCTATAAAGTCAAAATTTAGGCAAAAATGAAAAGCAGATGCAGCGATAACAAATATCAAAACAGTGTGACATGCGTTAGAATAGCGCGCAGGTATTTTCCTCTTTATCCATGTGTTTAAGTCGATTTGGTATGAAACAGCACTTTCCTTTAAAAAATGTCCAACAAGAAAAGCGCATTTTTCGAAATCGTACCTTTATATCCATGGGTATTGTGGTCTTTTTCTTGCTGATTTTAGTCACTCGCTATGCCTATTTGCAGCTGGTTCAATTTGATGAGTTTTCAACTGCATCCGATCAAAACCGTATCCGCCTACAACCTTTAGCCCCTGCACGTGGTTATATTTATGACCGCAACGGTGTGCTGTTGGCGGACAACTATCCCGTCTTTACCGCGACGATGAGTCGAGCGGATGTGACGGATATTGATGCCACAATTAAACGTTTAACGCCAATCTTAGAACTCACCTCTGACGATATTGAGCGCTTTAACAGTCGTATTAAAACCTCACGTAAAACAGAACGCGTTTCCATTAAACTTAATCTTAATGAAAACGATATTGCTCGCTTTAGCGAAGTTAAATATCAATTCCCTGGGGTTAATATCGAAACCCAGATGACGCGCTACTATCCACATGGCGAGCTGTTTGCCCATGTGATTGGTTATGTGGGTCGAATTAACGATAAAGAATTAAAAAGCATCAATAAAGATTTGTATGCGGGCACCAACCTGATTGGTAAGATTGGGGTAGAAAAGTCCTATGAAGATTTGTTGCATGGTGTACCAGGAAATGAGTCTGTAGAAGCCGATGCACATGGTAACGTGCTGCGCCATTTAGGCCGTAAAGAACCCATTCGTGGTAATGACTTATATCTTTCACTCGATTATGGCTTGCAAACGGTTGCCTCAGAGCAGCTTGCAGGTCGTCGTGGTGCAATCGTGGCGATGGATCCACGCACAGGTGAAATCCTTGCCTTGGTCTCAAGCCCAAGTTTTAACCCTAACCTGTTTGTCACAGGCATTAGTCATACAGACTACAGTGGATTACGTGATAACCTCGATCAACCGCTATATAATCGTGCTGTGCAAGGGGCTTACCCCCCCGGCTCAACCATTAAACCAATGTTTGGTTTAGGTGGCATTCATTATGGCTTAATTGATTGGGGCACAGCCATCTCCGATCATGGCTATTTCACACTTCCGGGCGATTCGCATAAATTTCGTGACTGGAAAAAATCAGGACACGGCGTAGTCAACTTGCATAAATCGCAAGTGGTCTCTTGCGATACTTTCTTCTATATTCTGTCGTTCCGTATGGGCATTGAAAAGATGAACATATGGATGCGCCAGTTTGGTTTTGGTGAAAAAACGGGTGTAGATTTACCAAGTGAAAGTACAGGTCTTTACCCAAATCCTGAATGGAAAATGCGTACCCGTGATGCCAAGTGGCTCAAAGGGGAAACCATTTCAGTAAGTATTGGACAAGGTGCTTTTACCGCAACACCGCTCCAATTGGCCATGGCGACCGCTATTACGGCGAATCATGGTTCACATGTGATTCCGCATGTTTTACAAACCAGTAAAGGTGCGAAACCACATAAAGACTTAAATGCACCTGTCGGCAGAATTCAATTCAACGGCACTGATCAAGACTGGATACAAATGCGTGATGCCATGGTCGATGTCATTGAAACAGGGACTGGACGTGGCATTCGCACGCCAATGTATAAAATTGCAGGTAAAACTGGTACAGCACAGGTCAAAAGTATTGCCCAAGGTAAACGCTACAATGAAGCCTTGCTGACTGAACGTCAGTTGGACCATGGTTTATTCGTGGGCTTTGCACCTGCGGAAAACCCTGAAATTGCAATTGCAGTGGTGTGGGAAAATGGGCGTCATGGTGGTTCTGCCGCACAGCTGGCTCGTCCGATCTTAGACTACTGGCTGCTCACTCGTCATAAAAACCCAATTCGTCCACAAAACCATCAAATTAGTGGTGGCTTGATGACTGCGGGGATTAAACCGGGTGAATTACCAAGTGGTAGCACTCCAACAGCGAACACCACTGGGACAAGTGCAACAGCAACGACAAGCACCCCAAATACAGCACCTGCATCAACAACGGTAAATCCAAGCCGTTCAGCAGCACCACCTCCTGAACCTGTAGAGTCAGACTAACTATGAAAAACCAACTCCGCATCATTGGAGGGGACTGGAAACGTCGCCAACTGCCTTTTGCCAGTATTGAAGGTTTACGCCCTACGCCTGATCGTGTACGTGAGACTTTGTTTAATTGGCTCATGTGGGATGTACAAAATACCAATGTTTTGGACATTTGTGCAGGTTCGGGTGCATTGGCATTTGAAGCCTTATCACGTGGTGCTTCAAAAGTAGTGATGATTGAACCTGACCGCAGTCAAGCACAGTTTTTAACACAAAATTTGGAACTACTTAAAGTACCTAAGTCTCGTGCTCAATTAAAAGTAGCTACTGCACAGCAAACATTACCCACCTTAAAAGAACAGTTTGATTTGGTCTTTTTAGACCCCCCGTATAGCCTAGAGCTATGGGAACAATTAGCTCAGTTGGCTGACCCGCTAATTCAAAATCATGGCTATATTTATGTAGAAGCAGATCGAGATTTAAATCTATTAAAACTTCCAGCCTCGTGGGTACAGGTGAAGAATACCAAAGCAGGAACTGTGCGCGCAGGCTTATATCAAAAGAAAGTGGTGGTCTTCCCATAATTGCGGCTTTACGCTCTTTTGATTTACGCCATCACAAACCACATTTAGGCTGAATGAAGTCGTCTTAAGATATATTAATGTAGTTCTGATCTACGCTATGTATGATGAGAAATATACATATTCAAAATCAAGCTAAAGTTTCAGTCATTCTTCACCTCTATAAACTATGTAGAGTGGTCGAAAAACCGTACACTTGCTAAAATTTTAAATATATCGCATATGACTTGGTTGATCTTTATCTTAGGTGCAATGGTGGCGGGTTTTGTTCAGGGCTTAACGGGTTTTGCCTTAATTGCCATGTCATTTTGGGTATGGGTTTTAGCACCACAGCTCGCAGCGCCATTAGTTGTTTTTGCTTCAGTCTGGAGTCACCTGATTTCCTTAAAGTCAGAATCTACCTTTCAACTTGATAAAAATCTCGTTGCACCTTATATCCTTGCAGGTCTGATTGGCGTTCCATTCGGAACCTATCTTTTAGATATTATTCAAGCGGATATGTTTAAGCTAATGCTTGGTATATTTTTAGTGCTTTGGTGTCCATTGATGCTACTTAATCCTCAAATTCGCCTCATTCAAACCTCTGGAAAATATGCCGACAGCTGTATTGGTTTTATTGGTGGCATACTCGGTGGTTTAGGCGGGTTTTGTGGCTCACTTCCTTCTGCTTGGGTCATGCTAAAAAATCTACCTAAAGAGCAACAGCGCTCAATTTTAAGACATTTTAATTTTGCGATCCAAGTATTCACACTATTTAGCTACCTACTTCGTGGAAATTTAAACCTGCAACATTTACCCTATATGGGCATCTTAGTTTTAAGTGTGAGCCTACCGGCCATGCTCGGTGCGCAATTGTTTTATAAAATTTCTGAACGGCAGTTCAAACATACAGTACTGGGCTTATTGTTTAGTTCAGGGTGTTTCCTCTGCATTAGTTATAGCTTTCTTTAGCACCATAAAATTTGAACCAGTACGCTAGCATCAACTTGATGCGAGCAATTGTGTATTTTCTGTCAAAATAGGCTCATCTTTAAACCACTTGGCACTACTGGGCTTTCTCCGACTTCACAAATATTTATACAATTGGCACACCTTTCAACCCGCCACTCACCATATATGAAACTGCCTCTTGCACTACTGTGTCTTTGCTTTATCAGTGCTTGTTCCATAAGCTCATCCAAAGAAATAAAACAAGCCGAAAAACTTCTCCAATCTTTTGACTGTCAAAATATAGAACGCGATCAGGCAGACCACAGCAGCATGACCAGTTATCATGAACAAGTACTTGCCAGCAGTAAACAAAAAGCCCAATCCTATGTAGAAAGCTATCAACACGGTGATCAAATTTTTGACCTACCTCTGCCTGAAGTGATTGAAACACAGCTACAAAGTTACACGGCCGCATGCCAGTCACTAGGTGGGGTTTTACCCACCCCCCTGAAAACCCCTTGAATCCAGTTAGCAATAAAAAAGACAGCTCGAAAGCTGTCTTTTATAATTTCATATGATTTAAATTTGAAGTTAAGACACAGTTGAGTCGTTGTGATAGCGAGTATCGACACTGAAATCTTGAGGAAATTTAGCAGAAATTTGCACATAAAATGCCATAATTTCAGCCATATCTTTTTCATAATCACCCGTAGGATAAATAATTTTACCTACCCCAGTTTTTTTCTTCGCATAATCCATATAGGCCAGTGCAATCGGAACACCTGCTCTGACTGCAACATGGTAAAACCCTGTTTTCCACTGTTCCTGTTTGGCACGTGTCCCTTCTGGTGTCACTAACATGACCAACTTAGGGTGTTCTTTAAAAAGATCACTCATGAGTTGCACCATACTTGGGCGTGCTTCGCCTTCATGCTTCGGACGACGGTCAATACCTATCCCACCCATTGCACGAACAAATGGCCCAAATGGTAGTTTCATATAGCTGTCTTTAATTGTGATACGAACATGTACACCTAAGGCTTTCAATGCCAAACGGGCGTACAACGCATCCCAATTGCTGGTATGTGGTGCCGCAATCATTACACATTGATCGATATTCAAATCCCAATGATTATCAATCTGCCACCCCATTAAGGCTAAACTTTGTTCTGCAAGCTTTTCGAACACAAAAAATACCACATTACTGAAAATCCGCGCTGATTCTAGCAATGCTACTGATCAAATACACGGCGCTCCGATCAATAAAACAACAATTAATCTATAAACGTATATTTTATTTAATTCCAAATATTTCAGGAGAAATCAGGACATTCGAGCTTAAAAGAAAAAATACGTGAATAATATTCTTTATTGAAGATACAGAAGCACTCACAGATCTTCACAGTTTCGGCTCCAGTACTACTGTAATGTAAATTAAACACTGAATAATATCGGGTGCTGTATATGCAAAAGACTTTTTTAGCACTATGCCTATCTTTCACCATGTTAGTCGCATGCTCAAAACCGAATGAGAATAATCCCCCACCAGATCTCAATGTCACAGCATCGATAGACGACAGTGCTAGCGCAGCCGCGTTAGATACTCCAGACACAGCAAATGCTTTCGATTGGGTAGGTACATATCAAGGGACTTTACCCTGTCATGATTGTTCAGGAATCGACACTGAAGTTGAACTCACTTTAGATCGTCATTTCGTGTTGAAACAAAAATTTTTAGGCAAGTCGAATAATAATTATGTCAATGAAGTGAAAGGCTCATTTCAATTTTTGAATGACTCTAATCATCTGATTCAGCTAGACTCATCAGGTGATAGCCGTATTTATTACATTGGTACACAATTTATTGAAATGCGTGGTGATAAAGGTCAAGTGCTGCATCAACCAGAGTTCAACTTTAAACTCACCAAATCTTTAGAGTAAGAGTACGCATAATATGAGGCATGATTTAAATTACGTATTTGTATGTTTGTGTATGAATTGCCCAAACATCTAAAAAAAGTAGCCGAAGTCTATCGGCTACTTTTAAACACCATTTACTGCTTTTTCGACAGTAAATTTTCAACCAACTTACTGAAATCAAGCGTTGCAGCTTTTTGCACAGGTGGATAATCAATCAAAGATTTAATATGTTCACCAATCATGGCTTCCACAGGTTCACCCAACCAAAGTTTTTTCTGTGTGATTTCAGAACGATCTGTTGTGCTATCAAAAGACTCATATGGGTCTTGACGTAAATTGAACACCAATGGAATTTTTTGCTTCTGATAACCATCATAATAATTTTCGCTGGTTTCTAAATGAAGCTTCCACTGATTAATTCGCACAGCGCGAAGTGATGATTCATGGTAATAGAAGAAATTATTTCGCTTACTCTCTGCCGACTTACCTGTCCAATAATCAAGGTTATTCACACCATCAATATATTGTTTACGATTGGTTTTCATTTCATCGACAACATTCGAATTTCCAGCAATAGACGCTAAAGTCGTGAACAAGTCCATATTAGCTTGAATTCCCGTTTTCACTTGTCCAGCAGGAATGTGACCTGGCCAACGAATCATCATTGGTACACGAACACCACCTTCATAGGTTGTCATTTTTTCACCACGGAATGGTGTGGTACCACCCTGATTTTTCGCACTATGCTCAGGTCCGTTGTCAGTAGTATAGATAATGATGGTGTTATCTAACACGCCCATTTTCTTCATACCATCCAACACTTCACCCACCTGCATGTCATGTTCGATCATGCCACTGCCGTACATATCTTCTTCGGAAGTTGCTTTTGCTGCAAGATAGCGGCGTGATTCGCGTAAATGCGTAAACATATGCATACGGCTTGGGTTTAACCAGACAAAAAACGGCTTATCTGAATTCTTACTGCGTTTCATGAAATCTAAGCTGGCTGCCACGAATTCATCATCTACAGTTTCCATGCGTTTACTGGTTAATGCACCCGTATCTTCACATTTTTGTTTACCCATTTTACCGAAGCGAGGGTCTGTCGTTTCATCATCTGTAGTTGTTGCATAACAATGCAGCACCCCACGTGTACCAAACTTTTTACGGAATTCTGGATCTTTTGGATAATCAAATTGCTCAAAAGTATCTTCAGTATTCAAGTGATACAAGTTGCCGTAGAACTCATCAAAACCATGTACTGTTGGTAAATGTTCATTACGGTCACCCAAGTGGTTTTTACCAAACTGACCATTCATATAACCCAACGGTTTCAGTACTTCTGCAAGCGTTGGTGTTTCTGGTTTAATACCTAAAAGTGAGCCTGGGCGCCCCACTGTAGTTAGACCCGAACGAATTGGATATTGCCCCGTAATGAAAGATGCACGCCCTGCGGTTGAACTTGGCTGTGCATAATGATCGGTAAACATAATGCCTTCTTTGGCAATACGATCAATATTCGGTGTGTTATAGCCCATAATGCCATGGCTATATGCACTAACGTTGGTCATGCCCACGTCATCTGACATAATGACCAAAATATTGGGTGCTTTTGCCATCAGTGCTGTTGAAAGCAGTGCACCGCCAGCCAAAGCTATGGAGCGTGCAATGATCTTTTTACGCATAAGTTTTCCTTAACAGATTTTTGGAACGAAAAAAAAATGGATTTTCAAATAGCTGTAACTATTTAACTTTTCATTTGTTTTGGGCTAATTCCTGCCCCTAATTACAACGGTTCTTTTAATTTGGCTGTAAGCGTTTCGCAATCTCATGCTTCGATGTCGTTGCGGTATGAAAAAACTTCTTCAAACCTGAACATAAATAGTGCAAGCCCACTTCTCCTTCTGGCGTTTTTAGGAAGCGGTCTTTAGGACAATCTCCCCAGCACAGTTGTAGATACGGACATTTACGGCAGTATTCAGGCAAGCTATTCGATTTCGCATAAGCGAATTTCTTTTGTCGTTCTGAAAAGACTAAGTCGCCTTGATGCGTCTCTTGAATGTTGCCCAACTTGTATTCGGGATAGACAAAATGATCGCAAGAGAACAAATCACCATTGTGTTCAATCGCCAGTGATTTGCCGCAGATTTGTCCTGAAACACATTTCTGTGCCCCATAGCCAAACATCATTGAAATCACATTTTCAAATTGGTCAATAAATACTTTCCCAAAGTCTTTGGCGAGCCATTCTTTCCATACGGTAGACAGGAAGATACCCCAGTCATCTGCGGCAATCGACCAGTCGGTAACGACTGAGTCCGCTGTGCCTGGTTGTGCGGCTGAGCTGCCTAGTTTTGGTAGGTCTTGCGGATTCCAGTAGCCCGGTGCTGTTTGCTGAAACTGGGCACTTTCCATACCGGGAATAAACTGGATCATGTAGGGCTTCACTTGATCTCGCAGGAAGTGGTAGACCTCGAGTGCTCTTTTGCTGTTGTCGCGATTTACGACACACAGGGCATTAAAAGGCACTTGGTATTGGTGCAGGAGTGCTGCGGCATGCATGACTTTGGCATGGGTCGGTTTGCCGCCTTTGTTGTAGCGATGAATGTCATGTAAATCTGCTGGACCATCGATGGATAAACCGACCAAAAAATTGTGTTTCTTTAAAAAGGCGCACCATTCTTCATCTAGTAAGGTGCCGTTGGTTTGTAAGTCATTTTCAATGCGTTGCTTGGGTTTCTTGTATTTTTGTTGCAGTTCAACCACACGCTCAAAAAAGGCCAAGCCCATTAAGGTGGGTTCTCCACCCTGCCAGCTAAATACAATTTCATCGCCAGTTTGTGCTTGTATATATTGCTTAATATGAAGCTCTAGCATTGACTCCGCCATGCGCGGGGTTTTCGGCTGATGTAGCATGTCTTGTTTATGCAGATAGAAGCAGTAACTACAGTCTAAATTACACTGCGCGCCTGAGGGTTTAATCATCACGTGATAACGATAGGTCTGCCCCTTCAGTTGCATGGTTCTTAACGGTGGGGATTCAGCTTGTATAGGTATCATTCGCATTTTTTAGAGTCCTCATCTTTTTCAGCGTTCAGGCGCAAATTCGCAACTGTACAAGACCATGTGCACAAATTATTCTGCGAAAAGTGATTAGCGAGTTTCATTCCATTCACTGCAAGAAGTCTGCTTAAGACCAGTGCCGTTTTGTATTTTGAATGGATTAACCCATATGATCGTTGCTGCTATACATGCAACAGGAAGGCTGCCATAAAATGACCTTGCGGATATTTTGATAATTCCAATATTTTATAATTCATTCTCTTCTTGTCCCTAAGCTTAATTTTCATCAGCAAAGCTACCGTGTAAGAGTAAAAATCAACAGCCAATTCCAATTTAGGCATGCTGAAAAATACTGACCCATCTCACACAGTTGCATTGCTTGGTAGAGCACGTTATCAAACTTTGAAAATAGAAAAACCACTCAAAAGAATGGTAATTGCATTTTTATACACTCTTTCTATTAAAGCTCTTTTCTGATTCCAATCATTTCTTAGAACGTATTATTCTTTAGTATGTATTGGCTTTGTTGTACAAACCTTTTAAAGGTTGATTTCACCAAGTCCTACCAAATTCAAGGCATAACTTGAGTATTAGGTCTGCCTAATTCCGTAAATTTATTAAATACCACCACACATGCATCAATCTCATTCACTTAGCTTTGAAAGTTCCTAGCACTGAATTTATCGCCTGAGAAACACTGCTTCGTAAGATTTGATGCAGTGCATCTTGGTTTCAACCAAACTTCGCCGATAATAGCCTGAGCATTTTTTCCATAGTGTACTACCAAAACGTTTAATCGTTCGAAGTAGTTCATTGCGCTCTGGCGAGTTGGTCTTTGTATCTTTCCAAGGCTTTGCATTATTTCTTAGCGGAATCACCGCATTTGCTTATCGATTTGCAATGAGCTGACGGCATTGTTTCGTGTCATATGCTCCATCTGTATAGACAGAATCAATACGTTCATCAGATGGGATTTGATTCAGCAGAATATCCAGGACTTGTGAATCACTGATATTATTCATTGTGAGCTGTTCAGCTCGTATTTGCAGGGTTTCAGCATCTATACCAATGTAAAGCTTACGCCATTGGCGACGATATTCAGGCTGATGTTTCTTCCTTTTCTATTCACCTTCATATAAAAGCTTTAAGCCAGTAGAATCCACAAGTAAATGAAGTCATTACTACTTTTTTGATAGTGAATTGCAATATAAATATGCTTCTGTCTTCTACACATCGTGAAGTACAAATATCACTGATATTCGGGGCTGTCCAACCTAATCCGCTAAGTTTAATGAGGCTCTGAACGAATCCTGTGACCATGCGTAAAGAGAATCGAAATAGCGATTTGATTATTAAACTGCACTGAATCGCGGCATCGGCATAAGTTTGATTTCGACCCTGCTGCCTTGTGATTGAGCATACCATTGAGTCGTTGGGTCGAAGCAAATGAAGATATTTCCTCTATTTATTAGTGGTCGATTATACGAGGCCAATTAGTTGCTCGATAAATTTTAAGTGCAGGCTTCTTCATTTGGAAATTATATTGATGAAGAAGCCTTTAAGAATAGCTTTGTGCAACAAAGCCTAGATGATTTATATGTTGAAAAAGATAAAGGAGGAAAGGTACTTACCTTAATTAAATGTGGAGATCCGGAAAATCCAATAGCACGTAAATGTGAACAGGAATTTGTTTTGAATCCTGAAATGAGAGCTCGTGTTACTACAATATTTCAAAGTGTTCATTTGCAGGATTGGAAAACCATTCAACTAAAAGCAAAAAAAGTCGTACAGGGTTTTATTGTAAAACCAATCGATATTAAAGGAAAATAATATGACAAATTTACAAATGCTTTCAAAAGACCGAATAGCTCAATTACTAGCACTATTAGATGTTAAAAAATTAATGCGACTCTAGCTATCTATCAGGAGCTTTTGGATCTAGGTTATGGTTATTCTGGATGGGCTTATGGTGTTTCAACTGGAACAGATTTCTAGCATGGTGAATTATGTGAATCAAGTGTAGTGAATTATGTAAATCAGACTTTTTCGTTGTTTAGTGAGATAGAAAAGGCTAGACCTAAACAATTAGTTTTAAAAAAGGGAGGATCGAGTGGCTCATGAAAAAAAATTATCTATTTTATCTTTTTATCATTGCAGTGGTCGGTTGTACATCAAATGATTCGCAAAAAGAAGCTGAATTTAAGCCACCCATGAGTCCTCATGGCCTTCCTTACCGTGTTGGTAATTTAGGTGGTCAACCTGTACTTTTAGGTGAGGGAGTATCTTGGCTGGAGTATGAAGACTCTCCTGTCTTGGTACGTGAGAACCGCTATAAAGGTTATAAAGCACCACCTCGAGATTTCAATTCAGTCATTACCTCATTTGCAATATATATGAAATATACCACGGGGCTGGTTTACGTTGGTTATGGTGGGGCTCCAGAAGGTTCAGACGCAGCAAAATCTGCAAAAGAGTCAAAAAAGCAATTCCGTGCAGAAGAACATCAAAAGCATAATGAATGGGTTACCATCATGGTTAATGCTGGTGTTCGATACCAGCCAAATTTAATGGCATTTTTTTTAAATAGTACTTTAGATTCTCAAATACAGACATATGAAGCTTTGAAAGAAAATAATTATAGAGATATTTATATTCCAGCTAATACTGAAGAGTTTGGTTTGGTAAAGTATGATCCTCATCCAGACTGGGTGAACAGTGATGGTCATCAAGAAACTGAAGATATGTATATAGAAAAGGATGCACAAGGCAAGGTTATTACACTGATATTCTGTAAAAATAAAGAAAGAAATAATTTAGAAAAAAGATGTGCTATGCATTGGAATATAGAACCCTTCATGAAAGTTCGACTCGAAATATTATTTAACCGAGTTCATTTAAACGATTGGCGAATCATTCGAGAACGTTCAGAAAAAATTATTAAAGATTTAGCAATAGATCCAAACACAATAACAACCATTTCGTAAATTGTACTAGCTCAAACCTGATCTGACAGTTACCGATATTTGCTTAAGACTGTCAGGTTAAATTTGAGCTAGTACAATTTAGGAAAGCTCTATCTTTAAAATCTTTATGCAACAAAGCCCTTTTTAATTAATATAATCCATTCCAAAATAATATAAACCTCTGATTCTCCTAATACACTACACCTAAAAACTGCTCTTTATAATTCATTAGTTTTGGAGTTTTCTACGCTTGAATCATTTTTCAATCGAATTAAAAGCGATCGTGTGAAAAGACCAATAAAAGACAGGCGTAAAAATTATTGGCTTAATAGCTATGTACTTACCTATATTCTGAATGACGAAAACTCCATCCTTACGTCTGAATGAAATAGATGTTGTTCGAAGTCAAAAGCGCCTGATTTTTCTCAGGCGTATTTTTTTAATATTCCCATTCATTCAATAGTTAAATTCTTAACCCATACTATAACTTCTTTAAGAAAACTAAGCATAGAACTATAAAATTAAAAAAAGGCCACAAATAAAATTTGTGACCTTTTTTGTAACGAACTCAAAAGTGAGTAACATCATGAGTAAGTTAAAAATATATAGTTAAAATCATATTAAATTACAATAATTTAAACTACATATAGGCGGTTTACATCATGCCGCCCATACCACCCATGCCGCCCATATCAGGCATAGCAGGTTTATCTTCTGGAACATCAGTAATCATACATTCAGTAGTCAACATTAAACCTGCTACAGATGCAGCATGCTCAAGTGCAGAACGCGTTACTTTCGCAGGGTCAAGAATACCCATTTCTAGCATATCGCCATACTCAGAAGTTGCAGCGTTATAACCAAAGTTACCTTCACCATTTTTCACAGCGTTAATCACAACTGAAGGTTCATCACCCGCATTGGCAACGATTTGACGAAGTGGCGCTTCAATCGCACGACGTAAAATGTTAATACCTACGTTTTGATCGTCATTCGCACCATTTACACCGTCAAGCGCAGCTGCTGCACGTACAAGCGCAACACCACCACCCGCAACAACACCTTCCTCAACTGCAGCACGCGTTGCATGAAGTGCATCGTCAACACGGTCTTTTTTCTCTTTCATTTCAACTTCAGTCGCTGCGCCAATTTTAATGACTGCAACACCGCCTGCCAATTTAGCAACGCGTTCTTGAAGTTTTTCTTTATCGTATTCAGAAGATGATTCTTCAATTTGCGCGCGGATTTGAGTAACACGTTCAGCAATTTGAGCTGCATCACCAGCACCATCAACAATCACAGTGTTTTCTTTAGATACAGTAATTTTGTGTGCAGTACCCAAATCTTGAAGAGAAGCTTGCTCTAAAGTCATGCCGACTTCTTCAGAAATCACAGTCGCGCCCGTCAAGATTGCGATATCTTGAAGCATTGCTTTACGACGGTCACCAAAACCTGGCGCTTTCACTGCACATACTTTGATAATGCCACGCATGTTGTTAACAACCAGTGTCGCTAACGCCTCACCCTCAACATCTTCAGCAATAATAAGAAGTGGTTTGCCAGTTTTAGCAACAGCTTCTAAAACAGTAATCAATTCACGAATGTTGCTGATTTTCTTGTCAACAAGAAGAATGAATGGATTTTCTAATTCAGCAGTAAGCGTGTCTTGTTTGTTTGCAAAGTACGGGCTGATATAACCACGGTCAAACTGCATACCTTCAACAACGTCCAAAGCATCTTCAAAGCCTGAACCTTCTTCAACGGTAATCACGCCTTCTTTACCAACGCGTTCCATTGCCTGTGCAATGAGCTTCCCTACTGTTTCATCAGAGTTTGCAGAGATAGAACCGACTTGCTCAATCGCTTTAGTATCAGAAGCAGGTTTTGCTGTTGCTTTAATTTCAGCAACCAATGCTTTAACTGCAAGGTCAATACCACGTTTCAAGTCCATTGGGTTCATGCCCGCAGTTACAGACTTGATGCCTTCGTTTAGAATTGCTTGAGCTAATACAGTTGCAGTTGTTGTACCATCACCCGCGATATCGTTGGTTTTTGAAGATACTTCACGAACCAATTGAGCACCCATGTTCTCAAATTTGTCTTTCAGAGCAATTTCTTTCGCAACGGTTACACCATCTTTAGTGATGTGCGGTGCACCGAAAGAACGGTCAATCACAACGTTACGGCCTTTAGGACCTAAAGTTACTTTTACAGCATCTGCAAGTACGTTAACGCCTGCAATCATTTTAGAACGAGCTGAATCACCAAATTTTACGTCTTTAGCTGACATACTAAACTCCAAATATTCTTAAATTTTAATCAATTGTATTGCTTAAATAGCAAATGAACGTTCTGAATTAACCTTCAAGAACCGCTAAAATATCAGACTCTTTCATCACAAGAAGTTCTTCGCCTTCAACTTTAACTTTAGTGCCTGCATATGCACCAAACAGTACATTGTCGCCCACTTTTACATCTAAAGCACGAACGCCATTGTCTGTAATTTTGCCATTGCCTACTGCAATAATTTCACCTTGAGCTGGCTGTTCAGCAGCAGAAGTACTCAAAATTAAACCACCTGCAGTTTTAGTTTCCTTTTCTACACGGCGAATCACAACGTTGTCATGTAAAGGACGAATTTTGCTCATTTCTAGCTCCATAGACATTTTTAAAATGCCATTGTTTACGATGTGAAGATGACTTCTTATTCCTAGGTCATCAACAAAATTTTGATATGACACTTTTGTGGGGATGGAATAAAACGCTTCAAGGGCAAACACAAAATATTTTTATATTTTTGCGCTCTTTTTGAACAAACCTAAGCAAAGTTTAGACACTCCATTCAATCTGACGTATTTTGCTACATTAACTCGAAGCGATTGGTTGCAAAGTTAAAGCTTAAATGCTGTACATCGGCATTCGGTAAAATAATATTCAAGCTATTGGGCAAACCCGCATGTAGACGATAAGACGTTGCCGTTCCTGCATGAATATCCAGCACTGGATGCGATACCCCAAGTTGATAAATCTGATTTAAATCATAAACAGCAGCATGGTGTAAATGGCCATGTAAAAGTCCATTTAAACCATGTTGACTCCATTGCTCTAACGCAATACGACCAAGCATTGGGCAGTCTTTCACACCATGACTATGGTCTGGTGGAGTATAAAAAGGCTGATGCGCGGCGATCAGCTTTATTTTGTGTGCAGGTGCTTGCTGTAACTTTAGGTCAATCTCTTGAATTTGGCTCAGTGAAATATGCCCTCGTGTATGGTAACGCCGACGAATACTATTCACTCCAATGACATAGAAGTGTTCAGTTTCTAAGGTGTTTTCCATCCCCCCAAAAAACAGTTGGTAACGTGCAAAGGGGCTAAAAAAACGATTCCACACATGGTACAGCGGAATATCATGATTCCCTGGCACCACTAAATACGGCAGCCTCAAACTGTCTAAGAACTGCCGACAGGCATAAAACTGAATAAACCGTGCACGCTGGGTCAAATCCCCACTGACCACTACGGCTTCAAAAGGATGTTCCTCACATAACTGACGAATGGCCTGCAAACAGACTTCTCGCTCAGTCCCAAAGTGTAAATCAGACAAATGTAAAATCATGCGGGAACCATGATATTCAGTGCATGTTTACGTACTGTAATTTTCAGCGGTGGTGTGATTGTGACAATTTCACCGTCAACCGCAACCGTGAGCTTATTACGCTTTGAATGAACAATCACTTCATCTGCGGCAAAGCTATAGACATCGGAAGCCTGATCCAAATTACCTTTAATCAGTTGCCATAAGGTCTTGAACAAAGTCCGCTTATCACTTTTTGCTACTACCACGCCCGCCACTTTGCCTGCTTCCGCCGCCTCGGCAATACGTAGTTTCATTTCAGCCAGTTGAAGTTGGTTATTGCCAAAGAAAATCAATGGTGTTTTCACTGGATAGCGCTGTCCATCGACTTCCACTTCAAGTTTTAACTCTTTACGGTCGCGGATGAGAACATCCAATGCTGAAGTATATGCATGTAATGGAAAACGTCCAAAGTGCTTATTAAACTGTTCTCTTTTTTGAATAAACAAAGGATACAGCCCCAAACTGGCATTGTTCAGATAGATATGTTGATTCAGCTGTGCCACATGTACAGAGCGCGGCTGCCCTTCACTAATGGCTTTGGCCGCGTCTAATAAGTCCAGCGGAATATTCAATACTCGTGCAACATAGTTAAATGTACCTAGAGGCAAGATCCCCATGGGAATATCCGTTCCCATCAATTTAGATGCAACTGCATTTAAAGTTCCATCACCACCCGCAGCAACCACGACCCCTACATTTTCCGCTTGACGATGACGTAGTAAAATATCTTGCATCATCCGATCAAAGTTCATGCACTCACTTAACTCAAATGACTGGATTTCAAAACCCGCGGTACTCAAATCTGCTATCAACTGTTCATACACTTCATCTTTATTTGCAGCATGAAAACCTGATTTTTTATTATAAATAAGTGATAAAGGTTTGAGTTGTTCTGACATTTTTGCACCTAAATTTGAAGTAATTGCTCTATTTTTGTCCAAATATTCAACACTTAACAGTTTTGTTATGTAAAATTCAAATGACTACCATTTATTTAATCAATAATAAATCCCAACAACTAAATAAATGCAAGCATATGATTTTAATACTAATATCTTAAATGAATAATCCTCATAAATATAATAAATACAAAAAATAAAAACCAAAAATCAAACCAAGATATTGTTTTATAATAATTAAAATAAAACAACCCCATCAAACTGATCATAATTTAGATACGCCTTTGGTCTTATTTTTTTTATCAAATTATGCTTTAATACAGCCACTTTTTTTCATCTTTTCATCTCCGCAGTAAATTTTATTGCTGAGATTGTACTTTGTACAAACGTGTACATATTTGAGATAGGCCTCACCATGACCCAAGTGAACGCACCAGAATTCGTTCGTCACCCTAAGCTTATTGCGTGGGTGGAAGAAATTGCAAAATTAACAAAACCAGCGAAAATTGAATGGTGTGACGGCAGCGAAGAAGAATATCAACGTTATATCAACTTGATGATCGCTAACGGCACAATGCAAGCGCTTAACCAAGAAACGCATCCTGGTTCTTATCTTGCTAATTCTGATCCTTCTGACGTTGCTCGTGTTGAAGGTCGTACTTACATCTGCTCTGAAAAACAAGAAGATGCTGGTGCAACAAACAACTGGGAAGAGCCTGCTGAAATGCGTGCTCGCCTAAATGGTTTGTTTGACGGTTCAATGGCAGGTCGTACTTTATATGTAGTACCGTTCTCTATGGGTCCATTGGGTTCTCATATTGCGCACATTGGTATCGAATTAACTGACTCTCCTTATGTAGCAGTTAGCATGTCTAAAATGGCTCGCATGGGTAAAGCTGTTTATGACGTTCTTGGTACAGACGGTGAATTTATTCCTTGCGTACATACGGTTGGTGCGCCGCTTGCTGATGGCGAAAAAGATGTTGCATGGCCTTGCAACCCTGAAAAATACATCGTGCACTACCCAGAAACACGTGAAATCTGGTCTTACGGTTCTGGTTACGGCGGTAACGCATTGTTAGGTAAAAAATGCTTAGCTTTACGTATTGCATCGTCTATGGGTCGTCAACAAGGCTGGTTAGCAGAACATATGCTAATCCTTGGTGTGACCAATCCTCAAGGCGAAAAACACTACATCGCAGCGGCATTCCCTTCTGCTTGTGGTAAAACAAACTTCGCGATGTTGATTCCACCAGCAGGCTACGAAGGTTGGAAAATTGAAACTGTAGGTGACGATATTGCTTGGATCAAACCAGGTGAAGACGGTCGCTTATACGCAATCAACCCAGAAGCAGGTTTCTTTGGTGTAGCGCCTGGTACAAATACCAAGACCAACCCGAACTGTATGGCTACACTTCACAAAGACGTGATTTATACCAATGTTGCTGTAACAGACACTGGTGAAGTATGGTGGGAAGGTCTTTCTAAAGAAGTACCTGCTAACCTGACCAACTGGAAAGGTCAACCTCACACTGGCGCAGAAAAAGCGGCTCATCCAAATGCGCGCTTCACTGTTTCAGCTGGTCAATGTCCTTCTATCGATGCTGACTGGGAAAATCCAGCAGGTGTTCCAATCTCAGCGTTCATCTTTGGTGGTCGCCGTGCGGACACAGTGCCTCTAATTTCAGAAGCGTTTGACTGGGTAGATGGTGTTTACAAAGCTGCAACTATGGGCTCTGAAACAACTGCTGCTGCTGTTGGCCAACAAGGTATTGTTCGTCGTGACCCATTCGCAATGCTTCCATTTGCAGGTTACAACATGGCGGATTACTTCTCTCACTGGTTAGAGCTGGGTGAAGAAGTTGCAGCGAAAGCTAAAGCTGCGGGCAACAAACTTCCAGGCATATACAACGTGAACTGGTTCCGTCGTGATGCTGAAGGCAACTTTGTATGGCCTGGTTTCGGTCAAAACATGCGTGTTCTTGAGTGGATCATTGACCGTTGTGAAGGCCGTGCTGATGCAGTTGAAACACCAATTGGTTTAGTTCCAACCTACGAACAGTTGAACTGGACAGGTTCTGACTTCACTAAAGCCCAGTTTGACCTTGTAACTTCTCAAGACAAAGATCAATGGATCAAAGAACTTGAAAGCCATACTGAACTATTCGACAAACTTGGTGACCGCCTACCAGCTGCACTTAAAGCTCGTCAAAACGAACTTTTAGATGCAGTTAAGCAATCTGCTTAATTCAGTTAAAATTAAAAAAGGTCGCACATGCGACCTTTTTTTATCTTTATAAAACAATTTATAATTGAGAATCATCTAAATTACATAATAAACATACAGGCTGTAAATATCATGCGACATCAAGCTGGGTACGACGCTGATGTAAAACTTGCAAATACTCATCCAAACGAGCAATCTGATCCGAATCAAATTTTAAATACAATTTAGTCCGGCGTTTTAAAATATCTTCACTGCTGATAGCCCACTCACGTTTCACCACATAATCCACTTCTTGCTGATACAAACCATGGCCAAAAGACTGACCTAAAGTTTGTGCATCTTTGTTCTCACCGAGCATATGCCACACTCGACTACCATAACTGTTTGCCCAACGATGTGCTGTTTGAACCTCGAGCCCTTTGATTTCATGCATCAACTCAGCACATAAAACCTCGACTGAACTAAAACCTTCTGCACCAGGGAGTTTTGATGCTGCAGTCCATTCCGCCTTCATATGTGGAAAATAACGTTTCAACTGTAGCAAAGCTGCTTCTGCCAATTTTCGATAAGTCGTTAACTTTCCACCATAAACAGATAACAATGGTGCTTCATTCGCAACAGGTTTAGACATCGCCAGTACATAATCACGTGTCACCTTAGAAGCTTGTGTACTTGCATCATCATACAGCGCCCTTACACCAGCAAAGCTTGAGATTACATCTTCTTGCTTCAATTGCAGCTTGAAATGGTCATTAATCACATCTATCAAATAAGCCGTTTCCTGCTCGGTAATGTAGACATGATTTGCATCCCCCTCAAACTCTAGGTCCGTGGTACCAATCAGGTTGTATTCATCTAAATAAGGAATCACGAACACAATGCGTTGATCATCATTCTGTAGAATAAACGCATGCGGTTCCGGGTATAAACGCTTCACGATAATATGGCTGCCTTGAACCAATCGAATCCCTGCCTTCGGCGTTTGAGACAGTTGCTGTTGAATAAAATCTGTGACCCATGCACCCGTTGCATTGACTAAGCTTCGAGCTTTAATTTGGTAGTGTTGTTTTTGATGCTCTAATGTTAGACACCACACACCCTCCTGCTGAACCGCAGAAACACATCGCGTTTGTGTTCGAATTTGAGCTCCCAGCTCATGCGCTTGAATTGCATTAACCACCACCAAGCGAGCGTCATCCACAGTACAGTCTGAATATTCGAAACCACGTTTAATGGTGTCTTTTAATGGGCTGTCGAAATTAAAATGAACAAGCTCCGAGCCCTCTAATGTTTCTCGTTTTGCCAAATAGTCATAGATAAATAAGCCTGAACGAATCAGCCATGCAGGACGTAAATAAGGTAAATGTGGCATAATAAAACGCATAGGATGAATCAAATGCGGGGCTTTTTTTAACAAGACTTCGCGCTCTAATAGCGCTTCACGCACCAAACGAAATTCTTTCTGTTCGAGATAACGCAATCCACCATGAATGAGCTTACTACTGGCTGAAGACGTATGGCTGGCTAAATCATCTTTTTCACAGACGAAAACACTTAAACCACGCCCTACAGCATCATTTGCAATACCCACCCCATTGATGCCTGCGCCTACAACGGCAATATCATAAATGGCATCTGTGTCTTGCATATTCACCTCTCTCGTTAAGTTATTGTGTTATTTTTGTTCTTCACGCTAAACTTAACATCAAAATTCAACCTTGTCATATTCCAAAGCCAGTCAAATTAGAGAAAATTCGTTACTCTAAATAAATTAATAACCGCATTTATTTTTACAATTTAATTTTTAATTTTTACTGTTCAGTGAAAAGTCGACTAATTTCCAAGCTAAAAAACAATTTTATCTTTAAAAGAACAACAATCCGCATAAAAGAAAAAGTGTCATAACCCCTTGTATTTTAATTGACTATTCACATATTTAAAAATCACAAGACTTTGTTTTAAATAAGTAAAATTATAATTTCCCATTAAAATAAAGATATTCATTAGAAAAACTTAACAGCATATAAATCATACCAACATTTAGACTAAAGTCGAATGAAGTCCAAGAATAAGGGGCGTATAACGATACAGAATTTTTTTGTTTAATCTTAAAATATATTGTTTTAACTTTTTCTACTTAAAAAGTTAAAAGATGTATTTTCCGAACTTCTCTTTGGGAAATTGTTGTGACTGATTTATCTCCCCAAGCTGCTCCAGCAAGCATCGATAAAAAGACCCGTTTAAAATCGATTCTCGGTGGTTCAGCTGGCAACTTAGTTGAATGGTATGACTGGTATGTCTATGCCGCATTTACTCTATATTTCGCGCCACAGTTTTTCCCTGAAGGGGATGACACGGTAAAACTCTTACAAGCTGCAGCCGTCTTTGCACTGGGCTTCCTGATGCGTCCTATTGGCGCGTGGATCATGGGCATTTATGCAGACCGTAAAGGACGTAAATCAGGTCTTACCCTGTCTGTATCTTTAATGTGTGTGGGATCTTTAATTATTGCCTGTGCACCTACCTATGCCAGTGTGGGTATGCTCGCACCTGCCTTATTACTCTTTGCCCGTTTATTGCAAGGTTTAAGTGTTGGTGGAGAGTACGGTTCAAGTGCAACCTATTTAACGGAAATGGCTGGGAAAAACCACCGTGGTTTCTTCTCTAGTTTTCAGTATGTAACCCTCATTTCAGGTCAGCTCTTGGCACTCTGTGTATTGATCATTTTGCAACGTACAATGAGTGAAGCGCAGTTATCTGAATGGGGTTGGCGTATCCCATTCTTCATTGGGGCTGTACTTGCCATTGTAGTCTTCTGGATTCGTCGCGGTTTAGTTGAAACCCAGTCCTCAAAAGATGCACAAGAGCAGGCTAAAAATGGTGGGCCAAAATCAAGTGCACTTGCTTTATTTACTCAATATCCAAAGCAAGCATTCACTGTGATTATGCTGACTGCAGGTGGAACTCTGGCATTCAATACCTTTACTACGTATTTACAAAAATATTTGGTCAACACCTCAGGTTTTGAAAAAACTACAGCAACAGAAATCACTACAGCTGCAATCTTTGTCTTCATGCTTTTACAACCTGTTGTAGGCGCACTGTCTGATAAAATTGGTCGTAAACCAATTATGATTACTTTCGGTGTATTGGGGGTACTTTTCACGATTCCAATTTTCAATGGTCTAGGTTCAACGAGCAGCCCAACAACCGCATTCATGCTGTGCATGAGCGGTATGGTGATTGTAACGGGTTATACTGCTATTAATGCTGTCGTGAAAGCAGAGCTGTTTCCTGCACACATTCGTGCACTGGGTGTTGCCCTGCCTTATGCGATTGCCAATACGGTTTTTGGTGGTACAGCAGAGTTAGTTGCTTTAAGTTTTAAAAATGCGGGGCATGAAAACTACTTCTTTTATTACATCACCTTCATGATTGGTTTATCCCTACTGACTTACATCTTTATGAAAGACACCAAAAAGCACAGCATGATTACCGATCATTGATGCACAAGTTGATCACGTAAGTTAATAAGACTAGACGTAAAAAATGCCTTCTCGAATGAAGGCATTTTTTACGTCTAGTCAAATTTTTTGCCGATACTTGATTGATTGAAATATCGTGAATTACACTTGTGTATGGCATACTAAGTACAAGAATAATGTTAGGAACTTTTTATATGAAAAATACGTATAAACTTTTAGGGTTAACTTGTATTGTTTTAGCAGTATCTGCATGTCAAAGCACGCCTCGCCAATACAATGGTAATGTTGGTTATCAAATTGAAAATCAATCAGAATCGAGTGCTACTCTTGCTTATACGCTTGCTGCTCGTAAGAATCAGCAACTCGATGAAAACAAATTACAACGTGCTTGCCAAAAAGTTTTAGGCTCACAAAAGAATTATAAATTGTCAATTTTAAGTATTAATGAAATTCCAAACACTGCAGCGGATGTTCCTGAATTTGGACGCCAAATTGGACAAACCCGTGCAACTTTTGGCTTAAGCAATACACCTGACCTACACCAAGGTGAAAACTTTGCAACACGCGAATCACTTGAAGCACGACCAAGCACACTACATGTTGTGCGCTATACCTGTTCTTAATACCTCCAAATGTAAAAAAAGGGCTTAGTGCCCTTTTTCAACATTTAAAGTTCGATAAAAACTTACGTTACGAAACTCTGGTGACTCGTCTAGATCTGGCCATGTTGTAGCACTACGCTCGTCAAGCTTCATGTACTGCGGATGACTAAAGTTTTTAACACGACTATCTGCTACCCAAACCTCGGGTGCAAACTTTAAAAACTCATCTAAAAAAAATCGATTACATTGATCATATAAAACATCGGCAGCCAATAAAACATCGACCTGTTCTGATTGATATAAGTCATCCAAATACTCTAGCTCTACATTATTTAGTTCCGCATTAGCACGGCAAGCATCTAAACTAATTACATCAATATCGCAACAAATCACGCGTTTTGCGCCCGCCATTTTGGCTGCAATCGCCACCACACCTGAACCTGCACCAAAATCCAAGACCACCTTATCTTTGACATGATGAGGCTCTGCCAGTAGCCACTGTGCCATGGCTAGGCCTGAAGCCCAACAAAAGATCCAATATGGTGTTTCATTCCAAATACGACGAATGATTTCATCATCCAGTTTATCGGTTGGAAATACTGGAGGAATGAGCCACAGTGAAATGGGTGTCTCAGGAAGTTGCTGAGCTAAAAGCTCACAATTTGGAATCACCTCATGCAAGGCTTGAAGTAAATGATCTGGGGCTTTGGGGAATTGGAAAGTACAAGTCATAAGTCATTGAGTACTTTTATGCTTTTACTGCGGGGTCTTGCAGCTAAAGTTTGGATTGAGGAATTAGCCTTCGGCTAGACCTACTTTTGTTTTGGCAAAAGTAGGCAAAACCATAGTCATTCGCTGAACGCGTTAAATGCCACCATCTATTTAAAATAGTCGCAGAAACATTAAATAATAAAGTCTTAGCTCAAACAACAGCGAATGACGTTATCGTGTATCCAATACTCGCTTTGAGGAAGTATTAGACTACTTTAAATAATTAACCTAAAGCCTTCTCAGCCGCTTCAACCGTTTGACGAATCAATGTCGTAATGGTCATTGGGCCAACACCACCTGGAACTGGTGTATAAGCAGAAGCCACTTCTTCAATACCGACCAATTGAATGTCACCTACACCACCACCATCACGTGGATGGAAACCAGCATCAACCACTACTGCACCTTGTTTAATCCAATCTTTTTGAATCAATTCCGCCTTACCGACCGCACCTACAATAATATCGGCTTGTTTTACAAAGTCTGCTAAGTTTTGAGTACGTGAGTGACAGATCGTTACGGTCGCATTGGCTTGAAGTAGCATCGCAGCCATTGGTTTACCCAAAATTGCAGAACGACCAACAACAACGGCATGTTTACCAGCAATTTCAATATTGTTTTCTTGCAAAATAGTCATAATACCGGCAGGCGTCGCAGAACCATATGCTGCTTCACCCATAGCCATACGACCAAAACCAAGACACGTTACACCATCCACATCTTTTGTAAGAGAGATTGCATCAAAACATGCACGCTCATCAATTTGTTCTGGCACTGGATGTTGAAGCAAAATACCGTGAACATCTGGATTTGCATTCAGTTTTTCAATTTCTGCCAACAATTGTTCAGTGGTGGTTTCTTTTGGCAGTTCAACTTTAAGTGAGTCCATACCAACACGGCGACAGGCATTTCCTTTCATACGCACATAAGTTGCAGATGCACCATCGTCACCCACCAAAATTGTCGCAAGAATTGGGGTACGACCTGATTTTGCTTTGAGCGCTTCAACGCGAGTTAACAAGTCAGCTTCAATTTGTTTTGCCAATGCACGACCATCTAAAACTAATGCCACGGCACATCTCCAAGTGTTGATATGAATCAATTTTGCACATAATACATGATAATTTTAAATATTTTTCGCTATATGCTGTTTTTATGCGCATATGAATGAAAGCACTATTGTTTTTTTTTCAGACCTTGCTAATATACGCATCAACAAGACGCGGCGGGGTGGCAGAGTGGTCATGCAGCGGACTGCAACTCCGTGGACGCCGGTTCGATTCCGACCTCCGCCTCCATCTTGTTAAAGCCCGAGTGGTGAAATCGGTAGACACAGGGGATTTAAAATCCCCCGCCCACAAAGCGTGCCAGTTCGAGTCTGGCCTCGGGCACCATTCTTATACTTCTAAGTATGGTGCATATAAAGAACCCAGCGTTAAGCTGGTTTTTTTATGTCTACAGAAAAGTCATAATACAATGCGCAAAAAAAGAGAGCACATTAACCCTCTTAGAAACAATACCCCATTCGCTTATCACTATAAGGGTGGTAATAAATAATGTTGCAGATCTTGTTCTAATTTTTCTTGAAAATGAGTTGGCTCAATAATTTTAATGTATGGAATCCAATAACGCACCAAAGGTAAAAGCTGCATTTCATGGCAAATTTGGCAATCAATTAATAAACTACCCGATGCATCTTCTCGTACGATTTGTTGCTCTGGCAATAACAAACGTTGCTTAAAATATAAGGCAACTTCAGGTCGGACCGATATTTTCACCGTTTGCTTATGCTTTGCAAACCAAATTCCATCACTATGTTCTAATTGAGTTAAAACCTCTAAATGGTGCTCGAAAATTTCCGACTCGTGTACAACCACTTGATTTATTTTACTTAAACGATAAGCACGTAATTCATCACCAACAGCTGCGGCCAAATACCAACTCCCCTGATGATGAATTAATCGATACGGGTCAACATGGCGCAATCGATCATTATAAATAAAACTAATTTTTTGACGCTTATGAATCGCGCCCGCAAAAACCTGAAAATGTTCAGCAAATTGCTGTGCATTTTCATAATAATAGCCTTTAGCAGAGAAAACTTGATTCGCTCTCTCATCAAGCAGGCCACGTAGAAAAGACATATCTAGAGATGGATAGAGCTCACTGATTCCAGAAAGCTGCGCAAAGTTTTGAATGTCTTGTAGCTTAAAGCGCCCAAGATAAACAGGATCTAAAAAGTACTTCTTGGTATATTCATCTTGAAGTAAAGGCAAGTACGTATTGAGACGATCAAAATCTCGCTCTATCGTCCGCGTACTCACCTGAAATTCATGTGCTAGTTCTGCAACCCCCAATTGATACCCAGTATTTAATTTAGTCAAAATATTTGCTAAACGCTCCGCAAGGCGTTCATGCGTTGAAGCTTTACGCTTCATATTACCCTCGCTGCACAATCAATGTTGCGTCTTTATTTATAGTTAAATGCCTAAGCATTATATTCAATATAAGTAACTGAATAGTATTAAGTAAAAGACAAACGATTAGCTTTAAAGCTATATCATGTTTTTATCAACTAAGGTGATCAATGTTTGTTAGATTTCTTCTTTTTTACAGCAGTTTGCTGATGCGCTAATCGCTCTATATAGCGCTCAAAATGAATTAAGGCTTTATACAGCTTGTGCAAGTCATCAGGTAAAACACTATTATAGATAACCGCCTTATGCAATCGCTTGAGTGCACGGAAACCATGCGCATGTGTATATGATGTCGATAAAATTTTCATGACAACCCTCTTTTCTGTTTTATTTTTCATTTAAAACCACGTAAATTTGTCAGGTTTAAATTTAGTTGAAAATTTACACCACAGTTTTGACAGGTTGTGTCGAACAGTTATCATTTTTTAATCTTTGTTAAATTATTTTCTGTTTTCAGTGCATTATTTTTATTTTTTGGAAAATTTTAGATAAAAGAAAAGCTGACACTAGGTCAGCTCTACTTTTTATACTATAGAAATATTACAGAATTTTTACCACAACTTTACCCACGTGTTCACCCGTGTCCATACACGCATGCGCTGCTTGAATCTGATCAAAGTCAAAAGTTTGATAAATCATTGGCAAGCACTCGCCTTTCGCCCATAGTGGTGCTACATAATCTTGTAAACCTTGCGCAATTTCAGCTTTTTCAGCCGTATTTCGTGCACGCATGGTCGAACCTGTAATGGTTAAGCGCTTCATCATAATTTGACCCAACTTAACCTCTTTCGCCTTCGCCCCCCCTAAAAAGGCAATATAAACCAAACGTCCATCGCGACGGAGCAAGTTTAAATTCTTTTCTAAATACGGTGCACCTACCATGTCTAAAATGACATCAACACCAGCATTTTCCGTTTTCTCATTGATCACGTACTCAAAGTCTTGCGTTTTATAATTGATGGCATCTGTCAAATTCGCAATGGCTTGCACTTTTTCATCGCTACCTACGGTTGCAAAGGTTTTAATGCCCAATGCTTTACATAGCATGAGTGCTGTCGTACCAATACCACTGGTTCCACCATGTACCAACACCACTTCCCCTGCTTTGGCTTTACCCATTTGAAACACATTGGCCCAGACCGTGAAAAAGGTTTCAGGAATAGCCGCCGCTTCCACAAAGCTTACATTTGCTGGAATATGTAAAGTTTGACTTTGTGGAACCACGCAATACTCTGCATAACCACCACCATTGGTTAAACCACAAACTTTATCTCCCAATTTAAACTGGGTAACTTCAGCTCCAACTGCAACAACCTCACCTGCAACCTCAAGCCCCGGTACTTGTGTTACGCCAGGTGGCATCGGATATAACCCTTGGCGCTGTAAAATATCTGGACGGTTAATACCAAACGCATGGACCTTAACCAACACCTCATCTACTTTCGCTTCAGGGATCGTCACTGTTTCATATGCCAGCTTATCCACATCACCCGGCTCTGTAATAATGACCTGTTGCATCGTTGTTTGTGACATGATTTATTCCTAACTCTTGCAATATTTTTCAAGTTTCATAGACCTATTTGATCATAGAAATAAATTGAAATGAAGAATACCGTACTTATGTATAGTCTGAAGACTATTTTGCTGCGTGATAGCGCTGATCATTGATATAAAAAGCAAGCTGCGACATGAATGTGACTGCATTTGACATCCCTCTCAAACATTACTTAAAACCATTAGGACCAGATGAAAAGCACAGGTATTCAGTTGCGTGTCTGATCAGACAAAGATACAAACTGCATTAGAAATTTACGAACCAGAGGCAAAAATACCATAATCAGAGGAAATGCAATTAACCAAGATAAGCTCCAACTTTTGAGCCAAAGCTGGAAGAAATTATGCACTAAGCCTTTATTTAGCAGTAAGTTAAAAGCAGAAATAGAACCACTCATTAGACCTGAAAGCAATAAAGGCATTAACCAATTTAAGTGTTTGATATGAATTTTGGGGAGCGTGTTGAACATAATCGACCTGAATAAATATAAATTAGCTTTAGCTTGGCGTTTTAATGGTTTGTTTTAACGCCTTCATAAATTGCCCGAACTGAGGCATGAAATCTTTAAATAATGGAAGCTCTTTATGCTCCAGCATCACTTCACTAAAGAGCTTTAAGCCAACAGCAAATGATTTTGCAGCTTCATCATCCAGCATTTGACTGCTTTGAATCATCTCTAACACTTTAAAAATGTCGTCGTGGTTATAGGTGTTAAAACTCAAAGTATCAGCATAGGTCGACGGGTTACCTTGCGCATCAGCAATATGTTTGAGTGTAACTTCATAACGATGTTGTTTCATTGTGTTCTCCTAGAGACGTGCAATATTCACCGCTGCTTGATCGATATGTTCTGCAATAGCACGAATTTGTTCAGCGCTCAGCTCACTGTGTTGTATCTTGAGCTTTAGGGAAGCTTTGAGATTTTCCATAGCACGTTTAATATCAAGATATTGTTCATTATTTTGAATTTGTTTCCTCATATCGAAACGAGACAAGATCTTTTCTACGTTTGCTTGCTCAGCCTCAAGATGTTCCAAACCGAAGGCCGTTATATGGTATTGCTTGCGTTCAGTACCATCTAACTCTACCTGAACAAACAGTTGCTCTTCTAAATAATTCAAGGTTGGATAGATCGTTCCTGCACTTGGGCAATACCCCCCTCCCACAATTTCACCCACCTCCTTTATGAGGTCATAGCCATATTTAGGTGCGAATGAAATGAGATGCAAGGCTAAAAGTTTCATCTGACCCGCTTCAAATCGGCGCTGCTTACGTAATACTGGCGCTATTTCCAAATCAGTAAAGGGTTCAACTTTTTGTGCTTTAGCCATACATAAGATAGAACTTTAAATAATTAAGATATATCTTAATCAAATTTTTAATGATTGCAACCTCAAATCCTGAAATAGAACATCAAAATTTAATTTAAGATAAAATGGGTAACCGGGAAGGATTATTCGATATTTTTAGATAAGATTGCTGAACAGTTGCAATACCGCTAAAATTTAACCTATGTTGCATGCTCCCCCTCCTCAAGTGAACTCTAACAAATATCCTAAAATTCAGAATTAAATTAGAATGACAGATCAACTCAGAAAAAAATTTGAAAACCTACAACTCAATGCTGGGCAAGGCAAGATCAGTGCATTTCTTTCTGTTTCCTTAGGCCTTTTGGGTATTTTTGCTGCTTTATGCTTTTTATTTCCAACTGTGTTCACCACACCAGAACTACGCCCGCTATATAGCAAACACTATGATGTTTTCTACTATACCCTACTGTTCGGTATTGTTGTCAGTGCTGGTTTTGGTACCTACAGTGCGATCATTAAACAGAATAAATATGGTTTTTATGGTTTGTGTATCACCATTTTGGCAGCTGTTTTAGGTTGTGGCTTAATCAAAGCACCGACACTGCCTACGCTACCATTTTATGCAGGTTTTGATTATTTCGTTATTACCTTAATCATCCTTGCTTTGGTTTTTATCCCGCTTGAAGGATTCTTTGCAAAAAATACTGAACAGAAAATCCTGCGCGTCGGCTGGGTCACAGACATGAAATATTTCATGTTTAGCCATATTGGCATTCAGCTTTTTTCGTTTTTAACGGTTATGCCTATTCAATATTGGATTACGCATATTCCCAATAACCCAATAGTGCCTTATGTACAAGCGCAGCCTATCTGGTTGCAGTTTATTGAGCTATTGATTGTGGTGGACTTCACCACCTACTGGTTACATCGTGCGATGCATGAAGTGAATTTCTTATGGCGCTTTCATGCCATTCACCATTCAACCGAACAAATGGACTGGCTAGCCTCTTCACGCTTACACATTGTTGAAGTGTTAATGACTCGTTTTATCGCAACTTTACCAATTTTCTTGTTAGGCTTTCATACCTCTGCAGTCTTTGCTTATTTGGTCTTTATTTCTTTCCATGCCATTTTTATTCACTCCAATGTACGTTTCCGCTTTCCCTATCTGCGCTGGTTAATCGCAACGCCTGAATTCCATCACTGGCATCATTCTTCTGAAAAGCCTGCGATTGATAAAAACTATGCTGCCTTTATCCCCCTTTATGACGTGATTTTTAAGTCAATTTATATGCCCAATCATTTAGCCAGTGTATATGGTACAGTGGGCTATAAAATTCCTAACAGTTTTGTGAAGCAGTTTACGTGGCCATTTAAACGCTATGTGAATAAGTTGAAGAAGCGATTAAACAAAGACAATAATCCTTCTTCATAAAGCCTGTTAATTAGAAATCTAAATATTTTTAATCTTAACTCATTCCTCCACAATCAATACCAAATAGAAAACCTGTATCTCCGCAGGTTTTCTTTCATTTTCCAAACCTTGTAAATCGAACTTAAATTACGCTCGCCCTTTAAATTCTTTTACCATACGATCACTCACGTCTTCTGGATAACACAGTGGCGCAGCACCACCTACTCGATTGTAAGCACTACGCTTACCACACCGACTTCCATTTCTTGCAGTATTGTAAGGACAAGGACAATTCTCCGAATACGCTTGTATCGATTGTTGAATAATTTTCTGCTTAATCGCTTCATCACTTTGGGTGATCTGTTTAGCATTAACACCCAAAGTTAAAGATAAACCAATAAATAATATTATTTTTTTCATAAAACCCCTTTACAAAAGAGGTATTCTATAGCACTCAATTTTTATTGAAATATCACATTATTTATTTGACTAATATTTAGACACCTAACATAAAATTAAAAAACCCACCTTACGGTGGGTTCCTTTTCAAATTCGCTCAATCAGTTACAGACGAACCAATTCCACAATTTTTTCAGCCAGCTCTTCAACCGCATCTTGCGTAAATGAGACATCCGTACCGTCTACAAGGTCAGTCACCACAACCACACCTGTTTCACGTACTAGCGCAACCTGATCAGCAGTTAAACCAGCTTTCGCAATCGCAACCACACCTTGTTGAATTAACAAGTTCTCAAGTACTTGTGCATTTTCAAGTGCTTTCACAGATACAGTTACCGCAGCAGGTTTTTGACCTAAACGTGCAGCACGGTCTTCCGCTGTGACAGGGTTGCTATGAGCAGACCATTCCACAGACTCTTCCACCATACCCGCACCAATCGTCACGTTGTTTAAACGGTCGATGAAGATAAACGAACCTGTATAACGGCTGTCTTGGTAACGATCAAATACCACAGGCGCATCAAACTCAACGGTGACATTGGCAATGGCGTTCAGCTCAAGGCTATCCACTTGCACCTTTTCCAATGTGTTGACATTGGTACGGTAGTTAATTGCAGTTACTTTTGCAGGAACAGTTTGCGTGCCTACTTTTAAGTTATAAAGCTTACCAATCACCAGTGGTTGATCTGCCATCCAGACCACAGTAGCATTCACTGAACGTGAAATTTCTGGCATCTTTTGATCTGCACGTACAAGTACGTTGCCGCGTGAAATATCAATTTCGTCATTCAGCGTCAACGTCACCGCTTGACCTGCAACGGCACGCTCTAAGTTACCATCATAAGTAACAATTTCTTTGATCGTTGATGACTTACCTGATGGTAAAGCCACGATTTTGTCGCCTACTGATACATCACCCAGCGCAACCGTACCGCAGAAACCACGGAAGTCGAGGTTTGGACGGTTTACATATTGCACAGGGAAACGGAAATCATTGGTCACTGAACTGCGGTTAATTTCTACCGACTCTAGCGTACCCATCAACGTTTCACCCGTGTACCACGGCGTATTTGGTGATTTATTCACTACATTATCGCCATTCAATGCTGAAATAGGCGTAAAGATAATGTTGCTTGGCTGACGATCACCCAATTGTGCGACAAAACTTGCATACTCAGTTTGAATTTCATTGAAGCGTGCTTCAGAAAATTCCACCAAGTCCATTTTGTTAATCGCAACAATAATGTTCTTAATGCCAAGTAAGCTTGCAATATATGTATGACGACGTGTCTGAGTTTGTACACCATAACGCGCATCAATCAAGATAATCGCAAGATCACACGTCGACGCGCCAGTCGCCATGTTACGCGTATATTGCTCATGCCCTGGTGTGTCAGCAATGATGAACTTACGTTTTTCAGTTGAGAAATAACGATAAGCTACATCAATGGTAATACCCTGTTCACGCTCAGCTTGTAGACCATCTACAAGCAGTGCCAAGTCAGGAGCATCACCTGTCGTACCGACTTTTTTAGAGTCGCGTGTCACCGCTTGCAATTGATCTTCATAAATCAATTTTGAATCGTAAAGCAAACGACCAATTAAAGTTGACTTACCATCATCGACATTACCGCAAGTCAAAAAACGCAATAGGTCTTTATTTTCATGTTGTTTTAGATAGCCCAAGATATCTTGGCTAATCAGTTCTGATTGATGAGACATTGCTCAAAACTCCACATATTCTTTAGAAATCGGTTTTAATCTCTTTAATCCCTCAAAATCTCCCTTTGTTAAGGGAGACTTTCCCCTTTACAAAAGAAGGGCTTTTCTCCTCTCTTAGAAAAAGAGAGGTTGGGAGAGATTTATCAACAGTTAGAAATAACCTTCTTGCTTTTTCTTTTCCATCGAGCCTGCTTCATCATGGTCAATCATACGACCTTGGCGTTCAGAGCTGGTTGCAAGCAACATTTCTTGGATAATTTCAGGTAGGGTATTTGCCGTTGACTCAACTGCACCCGTAAGTGGGTAACAACCAAGTGTACGGAAACGTACCGATTTCATTTGTGGAATTTCGCCTTCCTTTAAAGGCATACGTTCATCATCAACCATAATCAGTGTGCCACTACGCTCAACCACAGGACGTTCTGCAGCTAAATAAAGTGGAACCAATGGAATACTTTCCAAGTAAATGTATTGCCAAATATCAAGCTCAGTCCAGTTTGATAAAGGGAATACACGAATACTTTCACCTTTGTTTACTTTACCGTTGTAAAGATTCCAAAGTTCAGGACGCTGGTTTTTTGGGTCCCAACGGTGTTTCGAGTCACGGAATGAATAAACACGCTCTTTCGCACGTGATTTTTCTTCGTCACGACGCGCACCACCAAATGCCGCATCAAAACCATATTTATCAAGCGCTTGTTTTAAGCCTTGGGTTTTCATGATGTCGGTATATTTTGAGCTACCATGGTCAAATGGGTTAATGCCTGCATCTTTCCCTTCTTTGTTTTGATGTACGATCAAATCAAAGCCATGTGTTTTTGCCATGTTGTCGCGGAAAGCAATCATGTCTTTAAATTTCCAGCCCGTGTCTACATGTAGAAGCGGAAATGGAAGCTTGGCAGGATAGAACGCTTTGAGCGCCAGATGCAGCATGACTGCTGAATCCTTACCAATAGAATAAAGCATCACTGGGTTTTCAAACTCAGCAGCTACTTCGCGGATAATATGAATACTCTCAGCTTCAAGCTGTTTAAGATGAGTAAGTCTTTCCTCATTTAATGACATTGACAGCACCAACTCACAAAAATCGTGTACTTATTACACATGTAAAAATATATATGCATTATAAAGATTTAGTTATACACACTATTGCTTGTTTTATTATATTTATATGCAAAAACATCATATAAAACAAAATTGATAAGCCCTATTAGTTTTATTCAACAACTCTAACATTTAAAATAAACCTAGATATTACATCGGCTTCATTCAAAGTATGAAGCCAATTTACCAATCCACGCATCGATTCCCCCTCTAGTTTTCTACTGGGGAATACATCAACAAATACCTAAATCACTTTAATTTACGGTCTGTGCATCTAATTCAACAAATCTTAGCCTAAAAGACGAAAAATCTCGATTTAGTCGAGTTTATTGGTTTTCAATATCAACATCATAACCAAAAATGTGGATTCTAATTACCCTCGGATTAATCCGTAGAACATAAAAAACCCGCAATGAATGCGGGTTCTATCTCTCAAATATTAATAATGAAAAACGCGCTTATCCAAAGGTATTTCTATACCAATCGATGCACCCGCATCATTACCATGTAAGTCAGAATCACTGAACCAACCATTAATTTTGACTGGTAGATATGGTCTCATGTAATGTGACCAAGTTAAATCGATAGCTTTAATATCATCCGTTTCAGGAAAGGCTACATTGGTAGTACGACCAGATTGATTAACTTTCGCAAATAATAATCGACCATTTAGACGGTTCATTGTATCGAATCGAATATCTCCCCCCACAGATACCATTTCACCATCTCCACCCATAGCATGACCTAACGGGAAACCATGCTGATAGTAACCATCAGTATAAGTTGTATGATTATATGAAACCCCTAGCGCATCACCGTTGGTACGTGTATCGGCCCATTCTGTATAAAGTTGATAAGGCATGTTTTTAAAAGATGACGAATAATCCACGCCAGCAAGATACATTTTTTTAGAAGGTAAACCACCAGCTTCATCTTCACCTACATATTGACCATACAGACTCATAGGTATATTCAAAAACTGCTGAAAATTTAATCGAGCGTCAAATCCAGCAACCTGATTAGATGGATCTGGTTCTCCTGTACCGCCATTATCCTTGTTTCCAATAATGGCATCCCAGAATGAGCTAAAACTTTCTGGTCGCCCCTCTCCCCCCCACTGAAATGCACGGGAGGCACCCAATTCTAAATAAGGAAGAGGCTGAGCTGTAATACGTAGACCTACTAATTTTGTATCTGGAATGGCTGAGTAGTCATCCAATTGACCTGCAAATGCTTGATATTGCCACGGGCCAATCCATGACAACCATTTTGTTTCAAAAGCTGATTGATCTGCACGCTGGGCGGTAAACCCATAGACTGGGCGACTCGCATCACCTCGTAGAAGACTCCCATCATGACCAGGCCCCCAATATGTCGGTATCTGGCCAGCAATCAACCATTGATTCCACAATTTCCCAGCGATGTAAGATCCTTCAACATTAACGTCTTGATCGTTGTCAATTTGTGGGTCTTTTTCTCCATTCACTCTAAGGCGAACATCCCAGTTTTCACCACCAGCATTAAATTCCAAACCTGCTTGGTACTGTGCTTTTTCTTGATCCCCGAAAGCCTGCGGAATTTGTTTTTGGTCACTCTCTGCAAATAAACGCGCTTTAAACATCGCGTTCTCACGATCGAGATGAGCTCGCACTGACTCAATAACTTTCTGCTGAGCAGGAGTCGCTACTTTAGCCTGAGACAATACTCTTTGAATTTCATCACCGCTCATTGGCCATGTAGATGTGCTAATTTGAATCACACCCTGCTGATTTAACCAGTTTAGATCCGTTCTTAAATTTTGATCATTTAAAACGAGACCTTGAGCAAAGATACTCGTTGTTGCACCCATTAGCACAGCAATTGCAAGTGTTTTTTTTAGAAACATTCCGTTTTATTCTCAGGACTTAAAGCTAAGTGTTACCTTATTTTTTTTATCTCTTTTTTTCAAGCTTTTCTATTTAGTAATGTTGTAAAGATCAATAAAAAGCCCGCAATAATGCGGGCTTTTATGTTCATATCAAACTTAGTTTTTATGACGCATATGTGGGAACAGAATTACATCACGAATACTTGCTGCATTAGCAAATAACATGACTAAACGGTCAATACCAATACCCTCACCTGCTGTTGGAGGTAAACCATATTCAAGCGCTTCAACAAAGTCTGCATCATAGTGCATTGCTTCATCATCGCCTGCGTCTTTTTCTGAAACCTGAGCTTGGAAACGTTCAGCCTGGTCGATCGGGTCATTCAACTCTGAGAAACCATTCGCAAGTTCACGGCCACCAATAAAGAACTCAAAACGGTCCGTAATGTGTGGGTTATGATCATTGCGACGTGCCAATGGCGAAGTTTCAGCTGGATATTCTGTAATGAAAGTCGGTTGACGTAACTGCGTTTCAACAGTCTCTTCAAATACGATGGTTTGAAGTTTGCCCAAACCAAAACCTGGTTTTACTTGCTCTTTCAGTTCTTCTTGCACAAATTTTGCCAAGAACTCACGATCATTGACATTTTCAGGTGTGAACTGTGGATTGTGCGCAAGAATGGCATCAAACATCGAGATTTTATTGAATGGGCCTTTGAAGCTATACACTTCTTCACCATAAGGCACATCTGTTGAACCCAAGATGTCGAGTGCTAAACGTTCAAGCATATTTTCAGTCAGTTCCATCAAGTCTTTATAGTCTGCATAAGCTTGATAGAATTCAATCATGGTGAATTCTGGGTTGTGACGCGTCGAAACACCTTCGTTACGGAAGTTACGGTTAATTTCAAACACACGCTCAAAACCACCAACAACCAAACGCTTCAAGTAAAGCTCAGGTGCGATACGTAAGAAAAGTGGCATATCCAAAGCATTATGATGTGTTTCAAATGGACGCGCTGACGCTCCACCAGGAATCACATGCATCATTGGTGTTTCTACTTCCATGAAGCGCTGTTCAGTTAAGAACGCACGAATGCCTGAAACCACTTTGGCACGAATTTCAAAAGTCTTACGTGTTTCTTCATTCACAATCAGGTCAAGATAACGCTTACGATATTTAACTTCAGTGTCATTTAGACCATGGAATTTATCTGGAAGCGGACGAAGCGACTTGGTTAAAAGTTCAAAATGTTCGATATGCACATAAAGATCACCTTTACCTGAACGACCGATATAACCTTTCACCGCGATAATATCGCCAAGATCTAAGCTCTTAATGGTTTCTAAAGTTTCTGGTGCTAATTCTTTACGCGCCACATATAACTGGATACGACCCGTCATATCTTGAATCACGATGAATGAGCCACGGTTCAACATCACACGACCCGCTACTGACACATAAACATGCTCTGCTGCTTCAATTTCTTCTTTGCTTTTGTCTGCAAATTGATCTTGTAAGTCTTGCGCATAATGTTCACGTTTAAACGTGTTTGGCCATGGGCTAGTGCCCGCTTGTTTGGCTTGATCTTCAATCTGCTTTAACTTGGCATGACGCTGTGCAATTAAATCGTTTTCGGAAATGGCTTGTTCAGAAGTCGATTGAGCGTTTTGTTGCGTCATCTCTGCCTCGTATATGTATTAAAAAACGGAAGTTACATAGCATAGCAGAATTCCAGACGAATGAGCATCATCAAAAACCGCGAGGTATATAAAAAAGTATACATCCTGTTTATTTCAGAGCTAAGACACCCACCGTATAAAAGGTCTGTCTATTTCTTAGACCAAAAGCTAACTTCTTTTCACTGTTAATCCCTCTACAATGGGTACTATAAATCGTGGAAAAGTAAACTTTTTCCACTCATAAAATAATTGAGTATTTTTAATTGAATGATAAATCATGAGCAGATGCGAATCTAAAATTTTGTTTTTGCATGGATTAGACTCCTCGCGCGAGTCCACTAAATTCCATGCCATTGATGCAAAGCAGAAATTTTGTATCGATATCGATTATCGCTATCTCAATTTTTCTACCGTAGCTAGTTTCTACGACGATATTATTGAAAAAATAAAACCTGAGATTATTGTTGGGCATTGTATTGGTGCGTATTGGGCATTGAAAATGTCCCTGCTTCATCAAATTCCATGTGTGATAGCCAACCCACGATTAGCCCCTGACTTTCGCGATGATTACCCGAGCATTAATGATACTGA
Organism: Acinetobacter sp. WCHA55; assembly: GCF_002165305.2. Lineage (NCBI taxonomy): Bacteria > Pseudomonadati > Pseudomonadota > Gammaproteobacteria > Moraxellales > Moraxellaceae > Acinetobacter > Acinetobacter sp. WCHA55. The sequence continues at coordinate 2,332,493 of NZ_CP032286.1, forward strand.
CTTAGATCACAATGTACCGCAAGTGGCCTATTTGGAGCTGGGAGATGAATTAATCGATATGTATGCAGCACAGGAAATTTTAGAAAATTATATGTTGATTCAAGCAGTTGAAGGTGGACATCACCGACTACTTAAACCAGAAAATATTAATCAACTGATTGAACATCTAGAACAACAATATTTGTATAAATAAAAAAGCCTTGGAGTTTCCAAGGCTTTTTTATCTGCTTATGCCGCAACAGATTCTGGTTTCGATTTGTCATCTAACACTGACCAAATCGTTAAACCTAAGTCAGTATGCAAATCAGGCAAATCAAGAAAAATACTAGCACCGAGTACTTCATGATTACATTTTGCCACCAGCTGTTTAACGGCTTTTAAAGTACCGCCTGTCGCTAAAACATCATCCACAATAATCACTTTTTGCGATGGCGTATTGGCTGCCATTTCTAAACGGTCTAAACCGTATTCCAAACTATAACCCACACCCACGACTGGTGGTGGCAGCTTGCCTGCTTTGCGTACCAGCAATAAACCTTTGCCCAAACGTTGTGCAAGCAAGCTTGCAAGTACAAAGCCACGCGCTTCTACAGCAACAAAACTGTCTACTTCCGCTAACTGCTCCTCAGGAATACTTGCAATTAACGCATCGGTTAAAGGCTCAATATTGCTCATAAACAATGGCGTTAAATCGAAGAAGCAAATCCCAGGTTTTGGAAAATCTTGGACCGTACGAATGTGCGACCACAACGTTGTAGACAAGTTGTTCATAGGAGATCAATAAAATTTGAAAAGGAATAGATGAATTTTACAACTTTATCTGTCAAAAAAACAGTCAAGTACTGGTAATGCAGTCGACTGAATAATCAATATATTCCTCTAAGTTATTGTTTTAAATTAAATCATTTATTTAGTAAATATTAGTTATAGATTTACTCAATAATAAAATAGCAATTTAATGCTGCATTTACAGCACGACCATAGTCTATATTTTTAAGTATTTTAAAAGACTAGCCAATTGAAAAACGCATCTTTTTGACTTGTAATCATCTACATCTTTCGCTCTTTTGCAAAATACGATCTGGTTTTAAATGATACGTTTTGTCCTGATCATCGCTTTTAGTAGATAGATTCAGTCATTAAACTCCGATATTTACTTTACATTCGTATTAGAACTGCGTAAAAATTTAGACTAGCGAAGTATGCTAACCACTCAGATGAGTAGCAGCTTGCGTAATGGATTATTTTGCTGAACCCTTTCTTGTTCAGCGTTTTGGAGAGTCAAATGAAGAAGTATCAATGCATCGTTTGTGGATGGATTTATGACGAAGCAGAAGGTTGGCCGCAAGATGGCATCGTGGCTGGAACAAAATGGGACGATATCCCTGACGATTGGACTTGCCCAGATTGTGGCGTTTCAAAAATCGATTTTGAAATGGTTGAAATTTAATTCATAGTGTTAAAGACCATGCAGTATGGTCTTTTTTTACGTCTTTAAAATAATCTCTGGAGAACCTTATGCATCCCATCGTCATCATTGGCTCAGGTATGGCAGGCTATGCTGTAGCACGTGAATTTCGTAAGCTGAACCCTGAACAAGAGCTGCTTATGCTATGTGCAGATGATGCGACTAACTATGCCAAACCAACGTTGTCCAATGCCTTTGTTGCCAACAAAGCGCCTGAACAAATTGCTTTGGGTGATGCAGAGAAAATGGCAACACAACTGAAAATGCAGATTGCCACGCATACTTGGGTGAAAGAGATTCATGCTGAACAACAGCTGTTAACCGTTATAAAAGATGGCGCTGAATCTACCCAGCCCTACTCTCAATTGGTTTTAGCGGTAGGTGCAAACCCAATTCGCTTAGCGATTGCGGGCGATGGAAGCAATGACATTCAAGTTGTAAACAATCTTGACGACTATAAAACCTTCCGTGCACAACTTGATAAACGTGCAGATAAACGTGTAGTCATTTTAGGTGCAGGTCTTATCGGTTGCGAATTTGCCAATGATTTACAACATACAGGCCATCAAGCTACCGTCATCGACTTAGCAAACCAACCTTTGGGCCGTTTATTGCCAGCGCATGTTTCGAGTGCTTTTAAAGAAAACCTTGAAGCAACGGGTATTCATTTTGTCCTTGGCACCACAGTTGAAAAAGTTTCAAAAATTGAAAATGGTGACTATGTAGTGACCTTGGCCAATGGTCAGTCTTTGGTCGCAGATGTAGTCTTATCTGCCATTGGCTTACAACCGAGCATTTCTCTGGCAAAAGAAGCGGATATTCAAACCAGTCGTGGTATTTTGACCAACGCACAACTTGAGACTAATCAGTCAAATATCTACGCCGTCGGAGATTGTGCTGAGGTCAATGGACTCTTGCTACCTTATGTCATGCCGATCATGCAGCAAGCACGTGCTTTAGCGAAAACCTTAAATGGCGAAACCACTGCGGTGCATTACCCTGCTATGCCTGTAGCGGTTAAAACGCCCGCTGCGCCACTCACTGTTTTACCTGCACCAATTGATGCAGAGGTAAACTGGGAAACTGAAGAGTTAGACGATGGCATGATTGCCAAAGCCTTAGACAGTCAAGGTACTCTTCGTGGCTTCGTATTGCTCGGCGCAACTGCAGCAAAACAACGTTTAGCATTAACAAAACTGGTTCCAGACTTGATTCCAGCACAGGTTTAGAGTTTAAATAAAAGGACATTTATAACAATAGATGTCCTTTATGTGAGGATTACAATAATGAACAGCGCACTACAATATAATCTTTCACCCTATACCTCTTTCATGCGCGAAACTAAAGTCGACTTAGGCAATGGTATTGAACTCCATGTGGAAATCGGTGGCGAAGACCATCATCCGACTATTGTTTTAATCATGGGTTTAGGAGCACAGCTGTTATTTTGGCCTGATTTCTTCTGTAAATCTCTGATTGATCAAGGGTTTCGTATTATTCGTTTTGACAACCGTGATATTGGCTTATCTTCAAAAATTAGACATCAAGGGCCACGCTTAAATACCCTCAAACTAATGGGACGTTTTGCTTTAGGTTTAGATAACCGTGGTGCACCTTATGACTTATACGACATGGCTGATGATGTGGCACTGCTTTTAGACCGTTTAGGTTTGGATGAAAGCTATGTGATTGGCGCATCCATGGGCGGTATGATTGGACAAATTCTAGCAGCGCGTCATCCACAAAAAGTCAAAAAGCTCGGCCTGATGTTCACCAGTAACAATCAACCTTTACTGCCACCACCTTTTCCAAAGCAACTCTTTAGTCTAATTGGTCGACCTGAATCGACCGATGAAGAAGGAATTGTCAGTCACTCTTTGAAAGTGTTTAAGCTTATTGGCTCACCTGATTATCACAATCCAATCGAGTCAATTCAGACTTCTCGCAAATTATATCGCCGAAGTTATTACCCTGCGGGTGTACTTCAACAGTTTTTAGCAATATTATGTACAGGTTCTTTATTGCAACTGGACAAACAGATTCAACAGCCGACCCTTGTGGTGCACGGTTCGCGAGACCGTTTACTCCCGCCTAGTCACGGAAAGGCCGTTGCGAAGGCAATTATGGGCGCTAAATTTGAATTAATTGATGGAATGGGGCATGATATCCCACCGCACTTCATTCCAAATCTTAGCGAATTATTTGCACAACACTTTAAATCATAATCATTAGGACACTATGGCTGCATTACCATCCTTAAGACAGCTGTCATATCTCGTTACACTGTCAGAAACGCTGCATTTTACTGAAGCTGCACGCCGTTCATTTGTAACCCAATCGACTTTGTCGGGCGGGATTATGGAACTTGAACGCCTACTCGGTGGCGTACTTGTAGAGCGTGATCGCCAAAATGTGCGCTTAACTCCTCTAGGCGAGCAAGTCGTTGCTCGTGCTCGTGTTCTACTGGCAGATGCTCAAGACCTGATGCGTTTAAGTCGAGAAATGAGTGAGCCTTTAACGGGTGATTTACATCTAGGTGTTATTCCAACTATTGCGCCATTTATTCTGGCGCAATTGTTAGATGAAGTGCATAAGCAACTCCCTAAAATTCAACTACATTTGCACGAAGCGCAAAGTGAGAAAATTGTAGAAAAACTTGAACATGGCAATTTAGACATGGTCGTTTTGGCTCTACCTTTTGATACTCGTGGCTTAAAAGTTGCTGAAGTCGCAAAAGAAAGTTTGTTTTTGGTCTGTAATAAATCAGATATCGCAAGCCAAGCCAAATCGCTGGATGACTTAGACCTTTCGCGTTTAATGTTGCTTGAAGAAGGCCACTGCTTACGTGACCACACTTTAAGTGCTTGCCCCATTGGTGAACGTAAGAATGACCATCGTTTAAAAGCAAGTTCTTTACCGACCCTTGTAGAAATGGTATCGGCTGACCTTGGTTTTACCTTATTACCAGAAATCGCAATTCATACCAATATGATTAAAGCGAATCCAGATTTGATGGTTAAACAAATTGAAGCTGCTCCAAGCCGCATATTGGCTTTGGTAACACGTAAAAGCACCCCACTACAAAGCGAATTTGATGTGCTATTACAAATCCTGCAAAAAATTACTCAAGATCTGCACTAAGCTTATTTTAGTGCATAAAAAAGGAGTCAAACATGACTCCTTTTTTATGCCTGAATCTTTTGTAGACTCAAGCACAATCCCTAAAGTTATTTAATCACATCTAGCAAATAACGCTGTGCATTATGCTCAGTTTCGCCTTCTGCAGGTGTCGCACGAAGCCATGTTCCATCACCCTGTAATAACCAAGCTTGTTGATTATCCTGCAAATAAGTCAACAACCCTTGCTGATAAATACGTTTCTTCAAAGCTGGATCTTCAATTGGGAAACAGGCCTCAACACGATTAAATAGATTTCGATCCATCCAATCAGCACTCGAACCATAAATACGCGCATCGCCATTATTACTAAAATAGAAAACACGGGTATGTTCTAAGAAACGCCCAACGATCGAACGTACACGAATATTTTCCGAAAGCCCCAGCAAGCCTGGGCGTAGACAACAAATTGAACGAATAATGAGATCAATTTGTACACCTGCCTGCGATGCCTCATACAGCTTATTGATCAGTTGCACCTCAGTTAGTGCATTCACTTTCACGATAATCTGCGCTTTCTTACCTGCTTTCGCATTGGCAATTTCATCATCAATAAAGTTAATCAGTTGAGTATGGAGCGTAAACGGTGCATGGAGTAGCTTTTTCAGCTTCGCCATTTTCCCCATACCTGTCAATTCTTGGAAAATACGATGTACATCTTCACACAACTCTTTATCGGTTGTGAGCAAACCATAGTCGGTATAAATTCGTGCATTACCCGCATGGTAGTTACCCGTTCCCAAGTGCACATAACGAACGAGTTTATTATTTTCACGGCGTACCACAAGAATCATTTTGGCATGAGTTTTATAACCTACAATACCGTAAACAACCACTGCGCCAGCTTCTTGTAGCACATTTGCCACTTCAATATTTGATTCTTCATCAAAACGCGCACGTAGTTCAATCACCGCGGTAACTTCTTTACCATTACGCGCTGCTTCTGCTAGAACTTGTACAATTTCAGAGTCTGCACCACTGCGGTAGAGAGTTTGCTTAATCGCCAACACTTGTGGGTCACGTGCCGCTTCACGCAACAAGTTAATCACAGGTGCGAAAGATTCAAACGGATGATGTAATAAAATATCCTGCTTCTGCATGGCGGAGAACATGCTTTCCGACTTTTTCAGCACTTTAGGAATAACTGGAATATGCGCGTCATAACGTAGATGTGGGCGTTTAAAATTGGACAATAAACGCGCCAAGTTCACAGGTCCTTCGACTTTATACAACTGCTCTTGATGCAGATCAAATTCATCTAGCAAGTAGTTATAAATATGTTCTGGACAGTTTTGGGTAACTTCCAAACGTACCGCACGTCCGAAACGACGTGAACTTAACTCACCTTTCAGTGCTTTGGCTAAGTCTTCCACATCTTCATTAAGCGCTAAATCAGCATTCCGTGTGACACGGAACTGATAACAGCCAGTTGCGGTCATCCCTGGGAACAAGTCAGAAACATGCTCATGGATAATCGCTGAAAGCATCACATGATGCTCTTTTCCACCTGTGAGTTCATCAGGTAAGCGCACCACACGTGGCAATGAACGTGGTGCAGGAACAACGGCCAAATCAATCTGACGACCAAATGCGTCTTTCCCTTCCAAAGTCACAATAAAGTTGAGACTTTTATTCACTAAACGCGGAAATGGATGCGCAGGGTCAAGGCTAATCGGCGTTAAAACAGGTGCGACCTGTTCTTGGAAATATTTCTTCACCCATGAAGACTGTGCAGGTGTCAGTTCCCCACGGCGTAAGAAGCAAATGTCTTCCTCACGCAATTTTGGCAGAATTTCATCATTGAGAATACGATACTGACGCTCAATTGCGGCATGTGCGGTTTGGGAAATTTGGTCGAGGACTTGGCGCGGGGTTAAGCCATCGGGGCTACGGCTTTCATTACCCAGATTCAACTGTTCCATGACACCCGCAACACGAATTTCAAAGAACTCATCTAAGTTACGTGAAAAAATCAGTAAGAAATTCATCCGTTCTAACAGCGGATGTAAAGGATCTACGGCTTGTTCCAATACACGTAAATGGAAATCTAATATCGATAACTCACGGTTAATATAGCGATCGTTATACGCGTATTCAGGTTGTAGTATCGGAGATGTGCTTGCTGCCGTATTCATAGCTAACCTTTGATTATTTGAATGCGTTTTATCATGATAAGTATGCTTCAATTTTGTGACAATTTCATAAAAAAAAGCCCATAAATTTGGGCTTTTTCACATCAATCAAATTAAGGGATATCGCTATAGCGCATATACTTTCGAATCATGCGCTCACGGTTTTGCAACTTACGGTCATTTTGATGGTCTTGGTAGTATTTCGGATTGGGCAAAATAGCCGCTAAAAAGACCGCCTGCTCTCGGCTTAAGCTACGTGAACTTTTACCAAAGTAGTGTTGGGTAGCCGCTTCGATGCCATAAATATTATCGCCAAACTCTACCGAGTTCAGATATACCTCTAATATGCGTTCTTTGCTCCACATCCGCTCCATCATCCACGTTGCAACAGCTTCTTGACCTTTTCGAATGAATGAACGCTTGTTATATAAAAATAAGTTTTTGGCCAATTGCTGAGAAATTGTTGAACCACCGGCAACAACTTTGCCCGTGTCATTATTACGTTCAAGTGCTGCTTGAATCCCGTCCCAGTCAAAACCATGATGTTGCATAAATTTGCCGTCTTCAGCCGCAACAATGGCCTTTTTCATGTATTCACTGATCTCATCATAATCACGCCATTCGTGTTGAATGGGTTTAGACGGCTCAGACCAATAATCAATCCGCATAAACATGGTGGTTTCCACTGGCTTGTAACGCCACCACGCGAGGCTTGCAAAAATCCACAACTGTACCAAAAGCACGAAGCTGATAACGACTAACAAACTACGAACAATAAAAACTTTCATGCCAGTGGCTTACTCCAAAAATCATTTTTATTCATGCTAAGCTTGGGCAAATATAGCAAAATTTTAGCAAGAATAGCATGACCGAGCTTACACCTCCGCAAATCAAAACAAAATTCGACGTGCATTTATGGCGGATTACCGCCCTCATTATTACCATCAATGTTGGATTGTTTTTTTGGCAAGTCCTGCATGGCATGGATGTCAGCAATCCAAGCACGGCGGATGCCATCCGCTGGGGAGCAGACTATGCACCACTTACCTTCTTGGCTGAACCGATACGTTTATTGAGCAGTATGTTCTTTCATTTTGGCTTGGTTCACCTGATGTTAAACATGTGGGCGCTGTATATTTTTGGCAGTGTGCTGGAACAAATGTTTGGGCGTGTCTATTTTCTTGCGCTATATGTTCTTGCTGGTCTCATGGGGAGCTTGCTCAGTGGTTATATTGCCATTCAAGACAGTTATGAACTAATTCGTATGGGTTTAGCAAATCCTGAACTCTTGCCGCGTGTCGGTGCAGGGGCTTCAGGTGCCGTCATGGGGTTGGGTGCAGCACTGACTGTTCTATCACTACTGCCAATGCTCCCACAGCAACGTTTTATTTTAGATAAAAAGACTTTACTCATTGTGATGGGAATCAACTTAGCCATGGGCTTTATGATTACAGGGATTAACAATGCCGCACATATTGGCGGCATGTTGATGGGTGCTGTTTTGGCGGCACTTTGGTATCTCTCCCAAAAGACACAACAGCGTTGGATTATGCCACTGAGCCTTGTTCTGGCGACCTTCGGCTCGTATTGGTTTTACTTACACTGCCAAAACCTGATAACCCACATTCAGCCCCTATGGTCTGAAGTATTAATGATGATGCGCCAACAACTCAATTTCTAAAATTCAATTCTTCACGCATTAAGAGGTCAATCACGATTGATTGATCTCTCTCAAACTTTGTAAGGGTGGAATATCACTCAAATAACTTAAGCGATAGCGCCCAATCAACGCACAAAGTACAGTCATAAAGAGCGGTAAAATGAGCCAGATTTCCCAGTGTGGCTGAATGGCTAAGCCCATGCGATAACATGCGACCGCACTTATCGCTTCAGCAAACAAACAAGAAACCACACCCGCCATAAAACCAATAAAGCCAATTTCTAAGCTAAGCATAGTTTTAAGTTTTTGCTTGCCCCCCCCAAATGAGCGCAACAATGCGACTTCACGTTTACGCTCATCCATAAGTAAGTTCAGGCAAGCAATTAAAACCAAAATGCCCGAAATGCTCACTAAAACTGCAAGGATCGTGACAATCTGTACCAGTACCGTCACGATGCGCTTAATTTCATCTAAAATTAAACTGACATCAATAAAGACGGTATTGGAAAATTGTTGAATGATACTGACCAATTTTGCTTTGTCTGACGCAGGCACATAGAAACTGCCCAAATAACTGCCCGCATTTTCATCCATAGTTTGGGGCGCAAAAATAAAGAAGAAGTTTGGGCTAAAACTTTCCCATTCTACAGTTCGTAAGTTTGCTACTTTGGCATGAATGACACCCTCAGGTAAGCTAAAGGTCAGTTGATCCCCCACTTTTATCCCAAGCTCTGTTGCGGTATTAGCTTCTACTGAAACTTGTCCTTTTGCTGTGAGTTTTGATACTCCAGAGACAATCACATTGTCTTTAGGATAACGGTCTGCTTGAGTCAAATTTAATTCACGGCGTAAGGAATTATTTTGCTTCACCAAATCCTTAGCAAAAGGCTGTCCATTTTTGGCAATCAGCCTGCCACGAATGTTGGGATAGAGCGGCGTACTGTTCCAATGGTTTTGTTCAATTTTCGCTTTTAACTCAGGCATGTCAAAAGGCGGTAAACCATATACAAACTGATTCGGCGTTCCTACAGGAATTTGCTGTTGCCAACGCTCTAACAAATCGGTTCGTAGCACGGCTAAGACCGTAATTAAACTGAGTCCCAAAGCCAAAGCTGTAATCTGAAACGCAGTTTGGTAAGGCATGCGGACATAGGCAGAAACTGCATTTTTCAAGTTACGCAGGAACTTCAAACTCAGCCAGACCACAACATATAACACTGCACATAGAATGATAATTGCCCCAATCACCATGGCTGTCAGTACTATGTTTTCAGTCAGAACGATACTAAACAGTACCAGACTTGCCGTGCCTGTAAGTAACATCCAAAACATAGACGAAACTGATTTTTCTTGACTGCGAATGACACGGATCGGTGGAGTATTCAACAGTTCCCAAAAACTAGGCAAGACAAAACCCAGTAGTACTACGACACTGGTCAACATGGCAATCGGAATCGGCCCGAGCAGCATATCCCACGCTGAAAAAGCAATACTTAAGTGTGGTATCAGTTGTAACATCAACTGTAACAGGCCATAACCCAACCCCACTCCCACAACACTCCCGACCAGCATAGCGAGCACGAACACTACACCCAACAAACTGAGATAAGCCCAGAGAATTTGTGACTTCGCCGCCCCCATACAGCGTAATAGCGCAATGTGATCTTGGTTTTGTTGCACAAAACGCTGACTGGTCAAAGCAATCGCAATTCCACACAGCAAAATCGTTAAGATATTCGCCAACTGCAAAAATGTGTCCAAATTTTCAATCGGTTTCATTAAACGGGTATTACCCTCACTGGCATTGCGTAAGCGTAAGCTGTTTTGTGCTTCTTCCGCATTAGGACTTTGAGCTGTCGCATTGATCTCTTCAGACGCTACATTTTGCTTCTTAAAATTTGCTTCAAACTGCTGAGTATTTTGTGCTGTCCCTGCCATCAGTAGACGATAGTCAATGCGACTACCGACTTGTATGGCATTGGTCTTGGCAATATCCGCTTCTGAAATAATCACCGTTGGCGAGAAACCAGAAAAACCTAACTCCTGATTGGAATCATGCTCAATCAAGCCTGTAATCTTAAACACGCCATCTGCAATATTGAGTTGATCTCCCAATTTGACCTGTAGCAAATCCAAAGCACGCCGACTCAACCACACTTCACCTGAAGCAATATGCTTCGCAGCAGGCTGAATGCGTAACTCTCCACGCAGAGGGAAGGCTTTATCGATGGCTTTGACATTGACCATAACAAACTGATCATTAGTATATGCCATCGAACTAAAGACAGTGACTTCGGATTGTTTTAAATCAAGCGCTGTCGCTTGTGCTTTCCATTTCGGATCGAGCTTTTCACTGTCAGTTAGAACCAAATCCCCTGCTAACATCTCAGCGGCTTGCAACGCTACGGCGTTTTGAATTTGTTCATTACTAAACTTGAGTGCAGTCGTGGCGCTGATCGCGAGAATCAACGCAATAATCAATAAATACACACCGCTACTTTTAAAACTTTGCTTCAGTAAGGGTTGAAATAGAGAATTCATTTTATCCTCCCGTTCGAGGATGTTCGATCAACTGCCCATCGAGTAATTCAAAATGCCGTTGGCACTGCTCCGCAAGCGTATGGTCATGCGTCACTAAAATCAGGGTCGTACCCAACTCACGATTCAGTTGAAACAATAATTGCTCAATTTCTCGCGCAGTTTGACTGTCCAAATTTCCTGTTGGTTCATCGGCAAAAATAATTTTTGGCTCAGCAATCAGCGCACGAGCAATTGCAACACGCTGTTGCTCCCCACCCGAAAGTACCTTTGGTGTTTGGGTGGCCTGTCGCTCTAATCCAACTTTTTGCAACAAACTCAAAGCGCGACGTTCAGCTTCTACAAAGTTAAATGATGGATGAAGCCGTGACGGCAGCATCACATTTTCAACAGCAGTCAGGTGTGGTAGCAGTTGAAAGGACTGAAACACAAAGCCAATATGTTTTAAACGCACCTGCGCCCGCTGTTCTTCATTGAGCTTGGAAATACTTTCACCACAAACGCTTAACTCACCACTGCTGGCCTGATCCAAAGTCGCCAATATACCAAGCAGTGTGGACTTTCCTGAACCTGAACGCCCTGTAATGGCCACTTGTTCACCTGCTGTGATACTCAGATTCAAATCTGAAAAAATAGTGAGTTCTTTTTGTGGAAGTTTAATCTTTTGTGTCAGTTGCTGGGCAGAAATAATCACTTGTGGCATGATGTTTACATCACTATGAACTTGGGTCATAACATCCCTATATGCAAATATTCGTGCAAAATCGCAAATTTAAAAAACGTATCAATTCATACTTGGTTTTGCTTGCACTATGCTTAAACCCCACTTGGGTTTTTGCAAAAACTGTGATGGTTTTAGGAGATAGCATTAGTGCAGGTTATGGCATAGAACCACAGCAAGCATGGGTAAATTTACTGCAAAAACGGTTAGACCAACAGTATCCGAAACAGCACAAAGTGGTCAATGCCAGTGTGAGTGGTGAAACCACCAGTGGTGCTTTAGCCCGTTTACCTAAGCTGTTGCAAACGCATAAGCCAAATGTGGTGGTGATTGAGCTTGGCGGGAATGATGGACTGCGTGGTCAGCCCCCTCAAATGATTCAAAAAAATTTAGCGCAATTGATTCAACAGAGTCAAAAAGCCAATGCCACCGTGGTTGTTTTGGGGATGAAAATACCGCCAAACTATGGCACCGCCTATAGCAAGGCATTTGAAAATAATTACCAAGTGGTCAGTCAACAGTTCAAAGTGAAATTGCTGCCCTTTTTCTTAGAAGGTGTAGCTGGAAATAAAAGCCTGATGCAAAAAGATTTGGTCCATCCAAACACCAAAGCACAGCCTATTTTATTAAATTTAGCTTATCCCTATATAAAAGGCGCTTTATAAAGCGCCTTTTACTCTGATCCGCACATAGGATCAGAAGTCAAAAAAAACCACTTCACCACTTTCAAGTGAGTACTCAGCACCAACCACTTGTAACTTGCCTTTGGCAATCAAGCTTTCAAGCACAGCTGAGCCATGACGTAACTGATTGACAGAAGCAAAAACATTTGAACGCACTGCATGTTTAGACAGTTTGCATAAGTCATGTTTCAATTCGGTTTGCATCAAAGTTTCAACCGAAGGACGGACACGGTTTACAATCGACATCAGGTTTGCAGAAGGCGGGCTATCTGGGTTCATCAAGGTGTCAATGGTAGCTTGAATCGCGCCACAGTGACTATGGCCAAGTACCACAACTACTGCACAGTCATAACGCTCAGCCGCAAACTCAACACTGCCAACTTGCGACGGTGCAACCACGTTGCCTGCAACACGAATAACGAACAGATCACCCAAACCTTGGTCAAACACCATTTCTGCAGGCACACGAGAATCAGAACATCCCAGTACAATGGCAAATGGATTTTGGTCTTCTGCCATCTCTGCTCGTTCTTGGTGAGACAATTGCTTATGGTGGGTTGTCTCACCCGCTACAAAACGTTGGTTACCTTGTTTTAGACGGCTTAAAGCTTCTTGAGCTGTTAGCATTCCCTTTCCCACTCGATTGTTATTAAGTTGGACTAGTTTAATCCCAGCGAAATTGATTGTCACTTGCAAAAAACATAGCGTCTTATTTTTTTGCTTAATTTTAAAGTTGCATTTTATACCAACAAAAACATTATACAGTTCACACTTTATTCAAATGACGCAAATCCTTTCAAATAAATAATTAATGACATTTGCATGAAAGCGATTAGAATCAAACAGACCTGTAAATAAACATAAAAACTATTCAAAATCAGAGCATTTTTATCTTATTCGGTCAGTTTTTCATTCATCTCCGTTTAAGGATGAACCATGATGATGCGCTCAAAATCCGTCTTGAAACAAAGTCTAAAGGCCAGTCTATTCGCTTTCGCCTTGTCATTTTCTTTCGCCAGTCATGCGGTGGAAAATGCCATCATCAAAGACAAACTCAGTTTACAAAGCTACCTTATACAAGAACGCGTCACCGCAGGCTTAAAATCCAAAACCCTTAAAGTCGATGACATTGTTTGGAGCTATAATGAAGGCGGTTCAGTTGATAAACCGACTATTTTACTCATTCATGGTTTTGCTGGAAATCGGGACAATTGGAACCGTGTGGCACAGTTTCTAACGCCTTATTATCATGTAGTTATTCCCGACCTTCCGACCAATGGCGACACCAGAGTCCCTGATGATTTTGATATCTCTATGCCAAATGTCACAGAACGGCTCCGTCGTTTTGTTGAAGCCATTCATATACAAGATAAACTGAATGTTGCAGGACATTCGATTGGTGGTTCAATTGCAACACTATATGCGGCGCAATATCCTTTTGATACGCAAAGTTTATTTTTACTGAACAGTGCAGGCATTTATAAAAATGCTAACACCAACTATGCCAAAGACCCGCAATATTTAAAGCACTTGATTGTGAGTAAACCGGGCGATTTAGATGACGTAATGCAACGTGTCATGCAAACCCCAATCAAAATGCCCTATTATTTAAAACGTGCCCAAGAAAAACAGTTAATTACTCAGGCTGAAAAAAACAGTAAAGTGATTGATCAGTTAGTAACATTGAACCGAATATACACCACCGACTCTTTCGCCCGAGTGACTCGTAATATTGAAGCGCCTACCCTCATTTTATGGGGAAAGCAGGACAAAATTATTAATGTTGAAGTGGCGAATGAACTCAAATCCTTATTGAAACGTGCTGAAGCTCCTGTCATCCTTAACAATGTTGGTCATATGCCACTTTTGGAAGCAGAACAGGCCGTTGCACAGCACTACCTACCTTTTCTTGCAAAAACCCAAAAGTTAAAAAACCCATTGGCTGATAAACTGATTCCACTAAATTAATTTTGTTGAGTACGTATGCAGAAACACCCGATGATTGAGCAGCTCATTGAAGCTCATCTTAATTTTTTAGATCATGAGTTTTCGCAAGCAAGTACCGTACAAAATGAATTCACCCTCTTTTATCACTGGTTTAGAAAACAAACTTTGCAGCAACTGTGGAGCTTTGAAGACATCAATGCGCTGTTGCAAAAACAAATCCTAGCCACACCTGCAACAGAACATCTGATTTCACAAATTGCAGAGCACATCAAGTTTGCTTTGATTCACCCCATCAATGAATCAACAAAAATTGCCGATGTGATCCCAGTACTCACTATCGACAAAATTGCGCAGTATGTCGCGAGTAAAAGTGGGCATCGTCAGCGTCTGATTAAAACTGTGGTCAATAACCCAGCTTTTTCAGCCATGATTACTCAGCTCATTCAGCACTCAATTCAAGACTATTTAAGTAACTCCGTCATGACCAAACGTGTGCCGGGTGTCTCTAGTTTTATGAAAATGGGCAAGTCGGTACTTGAAACCGTCACGGACTCAAATCTAAATGACACCATCGGTCATTATTTGCAAAAGAACATCTTAAAACTCAGTCAAATGAGCGAACAAGTGTTAAATCAAAATTTTAATGATGAAAAGCTGTATCATTTTCAAGCCAATCTTTGGCATAAAATCAAAGACATGCCTTTATCAGTTTTAAAAAATTATGTAGAAGTGCAAGACTTGCCTCAAACCGTAGCTATGGGTCACGAAATTTGGGAACATATACGTCAAACTAACTATCTGCAGCAACAGGTACATGATGGTGTTTATGCTTGGTACATTCGCAACCAAGAACGTCCTTTTGATTTACTCTTACGTGACTTAAATATTGACGAAGCTTTAATTCAAAATGAACTTCAAAATTTGTTGGATCCTATTATTCAAGAGCTTATCCAATCACATTACTTGCGCGATCGAGCACGTTATTATTTAGAACAATTTTATTATTCTGATCAAGCACAGAATATTTTAAATCCTTAAATTAAAAGACCCGCTTATTCAGCGGGTCTTTTAATTTAATTTTTATTTCTATGTATTAAAAATTAGCAACAAAACTTACACCGTAACGACGACCATCTAAAGTTTGTTCACCATCAGCATTCTGTGCAGTTTCATCTAACACATTATAAACACCAAATTTACCTTTCAAGTTTGGTGCAAACTTATAGTTAAAACCAACATCGAGGAAGTTATATCCCGGAATTGGCTCAGACATACTTGAACGACCTAAATACGGCGTAGTTTCTCCGCGCACATGTAATCGACTCCAAATATTCAAAGCATCTGTTAAGTCATGATCTACTGTTACATTAAATACATGTTCAGGCATTCCATTTAAAGGCTGCCCTTTAAATTGACCTGATTTAATTTCTGTATCTGTGAACGTATAATTTGCAGTTAAGGTTGTATATTCAGCTAATTTGGCATCAAATGTCACCTCTACACCACGTAACTCAGCTTTACCAATGTTTTCACGTGTGCTGATAAATGCAAATGGAATACCATTTTCAGAACACTTCCACGTTGAAACATCATTACGGTTGTAGTCAGCATTACCCGTTGAATCACATTCCCGAATTTCTTCAATTCGATCTTTAAACTGAGTTACATAACCTGTGATAGAGGTATTAACGTGATCATTGTTCCAGTAAAAACCTAACTCTGAAGTAACAGTTGACTCTGGCTCTAGGTCTGGATTTGCTTTAATAATTCCTCGACCCGTTGTTGTTGGAGAACCACTTCCTCCTGTCACACTATAGAAGCCGTCCGTCACAGAACGAATATCTGGTTGTTTATAACCTGTAGAAACCCCACCCTTCACTGTGAATTGGTCAGTAAAGTTATAAACACCATAAATTCGCGGAGAAATATTTCCTTGATATAGTTCGTCGTAGTCATAACGCGCTCCCAGCGTTAAGTTAAAACGATCTGTTAAACTCCATGTGTCCTCTAAGAATGCAGCAGCGGACCAGCGTGTCAACTCATCAAACTCTGGAACCAATGGATTGCGGTTTGTTGCTCGATCTAACAAACTTTCATCTTTATAATAACCACCAAAAGCCAGTGTATGATTACCTAACAACCAGTTCCACTGTGTATTTGCAGTCCATGTTTCTAAATCAATCCCCTTTGTTCCCACGACTGTATTTTCACGATCTGGGTTTTTAGAATTTTCGTATTGAATATAAGATTTACTATCCAAATTATCGGTATATCGACCATTATGCGTTAACGCATAAACACTACGTATATTTCGACTTGCAGAGTCTGTACCTGTGGCTGCAACCGTTTTACCTGCCGTTGCCTCAGACTCTTGTGTGAAGAAGTTTGCCTCTACGGCTAAATCGTGTTGATCATTAAACACATAAGTTAAACGTGAATTTAAACTTTCCGTTGTATGGCCTGTAAAGCCACCTAAATAAGAGTCTTCTTTTCTCTCTAAACGATTTAGACCTAACTGCAAGCCAACTTTATCTTGAATAATTGGCCCTGCTAAATAAACAGAACCATTACGAATGTCTCCAGAATTATTTTTATCTTGAATAGTTGTGCCTAACTCAACATTCCCAGTCCAAACATCCGTCACTTTTTTGGTAATAATATTAATTACGCCACCCATTGCATCAGAACCATACAATGTAGATGCTGGACCACGAATAATTTCAATTCGTTCAATGGATGCAACTGGAGGAAGAATATTTTTCTCCATACCGTAGTCATCACCATTTGGGTTAACATCTTTAGAATATTGACGCTTTCCATCAACCAAGAACAAGGTGTAATTCGAAGACATTCCTCGAATACTAACTGTTTGACTTGCATTTTCCCCCGTAATGACAACACCCGGAACACTTCTCAAGACATCTGTAATATCGTTATATTCACGTTTATCTAATTCTTCACGGTTAATGACAGTAATTGATGCTGGTGCTTTTGAAACATCTTGCTCATAACCCGTTGCCGATACAACAATCGTTTGTAATTGTGTTGCTTCTTTCTCTTTTGTGGTTTCCACAACGTCATTCGCCATCGCAAATGAACTCATTGCCCCTACAACAGCCAAAGCTAAAGTTGATCTCGTCAGATTTTTACCCATAACGCATACACCCAAATACAAAAGAAGGAGAGATTGTGTAAATTTCGTAGGGTATCTTAACAAATGATAAACATATTGCAATAAATATTGATAACTATTCTCAATTACATTTTACCTTTGGATAAAATATAACCCCCTAATTTAAGGAGGTTATTTGGTAAAATGGTTTAAAAATTATTTGAAGTATGCGCCTTCTGCCTGCGTATGATCCGTCTGGTCAATGACACGACGTAACTCAGGAATGTGTTGTTGCAGAGTCGTTTCAACACCTTGTTTCAAGGTAACATCAATTGCTGAGCAACCTTGGCAACCACCACCAAATTTCAATACAGCCGTTAAACCATGCTCCTCATCCTCAATAACTTCAACCAATGCACAGTTACCGCCATGACCAGCTAGACCTGGGTTAATTTCAGACTGAAGAATATATGTAATACGCTCTTCAATCGATGCATCAGGGCCGACACGTGGCACTTTCGAATTCGGTGCGCGGAATGTCAATTGCCCGCCAAAACGGTCTTTATTGTAATCAATCACCGCATCCAACAAATATGGAATAGACGGTGTGTCGATATATGCAGGAAAGTCCGGATAATCTTGACGATAATCAGTTGGAATTACTTCTTCAGGCGCGCTATATGCCATACAACATTCAGCACGTGGTGTACCCGGATTTTCAACAAATACACGTACAGCAATGCCTGGTGTATTTTGTTTTTCTAGTAAATCACGTAAATACTCTTGTGCAGTTGGAGTAATCAATAAGTTTGGAATTTCCTCTGCAACTGCAGTGCTGCTGTTCTCAGTCGACATAACAATCATTTCCTCAAGCTGAAGTTGCTATTTTAACTGAAGATGTGGGGTAATGAAAAAAAATCAACCAAAATTGTCGGATTTATTGTGAAAGTTCATCTTTTCGCTCAATTTAATGGCATTATGACCACACGATAGTTATATGCAGAACATCTCAGAAATGTTGGATTTACCTTTTAATCATACAGTTACGATCATTATTATTACTGTCATTATTTCTATGGTGGCATTTTCAAATCAGAATGTTATGAATCGTCTGATTTTCTGGCCTCCTGCGATGCAACGCGGACAATACGATCGTTTCATTACACATGGCTTTATTCATGCCGATGGTATGCATCTCCTGTTCAATATGTTCACCTTGTTTTTCTTTGGCAGCATTATTGAAAGTTTTTACCGCCAATATTTCTATGATTTAGGCTTTGTTTTATTTTATTTGGGTGGTTTAATTTTTGCCATTTTACCAAGTTATTTAAAACATAAAAATGATGTGCGCTGGGCAAGCCTTGGGGCATCTGGTGCAGTCTCTGCAGTATTGTTCGCGTATGTGCTGTTTGAACCTTGGAAGCTGATTTTTGTATTTTTTATTCCAGTACCTGCAATTATTTTTGCTGTGCTCTATGTGGCTTATAGCATCTGGTCAGGTAAAAAAGGAAACTCCAACATCAACCATAGTGCCCACCTTTGGGGAGCTGCTTATGGGGTTCTTATGACCTTAATTTTAGAGCCACGTCTTATCCCACATTTTCTGAGCAAATTAACGCAGTTACCCATTTAATTATATCGTTCATTTCCACGATGATTGCAAGTGGCAGAGCCATTACAATTTTTCACAATAAAATCAAGTCATGATTTTTACAATAAACTCATGATTATAAAAACTGAAGGAAATTCCCATGAAAATAATGTCAATCTTAGCAACACTGATGGTTAGCTTGAGTTTAACAGCCTGCGCTGTACACACACGTGAGGGGAGTATTGTTGTTGATCCACATGGTTCTTATTACCCCGATGGTCATGGAGACTTTTGCCCACCTGGTCAAGCTAAAAAAGGCCGTTGCTAAAATTGAAAAGCCTTCAAGATGAAGGCTTTTTTATTGGCACATACTTTTACACAAATTTGGTAGCAAATGCCAAGTGACATTTCAATTTGGCATAGATAATGTATACAACTGTATATAAATAGCAAATGCCAGTGAGATTTCTTGCATGTCCACACCCCTAGACGGTCTACAATTCCCCATTAACCCTCAAACCCAAAAAACCAGTACTTCACATACGGGGAAAGCGATTATTGCCGAAGCCCTAGCCAATGTTGATCATCAAAGTGCTGTTGAGTTACTGGCAGAGCAAAACTGGCGTAAACAATATCCTCGATATTTTAAGTCATTGGTTGAATTCGGTATTGCCAATCAAACAGCTCCAATTCAAATTGCGCAAGATGGTTTAAATAAAACCCACAATGTTTTTGAGTTCTATCGTGACAATCAAAAATATCTTGTTAAAGATGTAATGTCGCTTGAAACAACACCCTTGCATACTATTAAACTCAAAGGCGAAAGCACTGCTCTGCCTGAGTGGTCAGTGCCTTATAAAGGCCAACAACTCAAAGGTCAGGCCTTACTAGACCAAATCCAAACATGGTTAAATGCAGGCGTGATCGAACCCAGCCATGCTGAAGCATTGGTTGCCTGTGTTGAACACCCTGAATGGTTTGATTTATCTGATCGGACCATGGTGCTCTTTGGTGCTGCCTCAGAAGCAGGTCCACTCACCTGGTTAGCGCAATGGAAAGCCAATATCGTAGCGGTAGATCTACCCAATCCACGCGTATGGGGCAAAATTTTAGACACCATTCAACATGGCAATGCCACCTTATATGCTCCATCTGTTGAAGCATTGAATGCCGATACGCCTGTTTCAGTGTTAAGGGAAAAGCTTGGTGCTAACCTTTTAACTCAGACGCCTGAAATTGCACAATGGCTTGCGCAAAATCCACATCAACTAGATTTGGCAGCAATTGCATATCTAGACGGTGAAAAGCATGTCCGTGTTTCCGTCGCGATGGATGTGATTATGCAATATGTCAGCGAACAAAAAGCAGATACCAGTTTGATGTATATGTGTACACCAACCGATGTCTACGCAGTCCCAGAAGAGGTCATTACAGCATCTGAGCAAAAGTTCAGTGGACGCTCTAAAACCCAACAGATGGTCAGTAAAAGTATTTCAACCCTTAGCGGGCAACTGTTTTTTAAGAAAAACTTACATGATCTCGTCGAGTCGGATAATAACAAGTCTTATGGCATCACCGACTGTTTAGTGATTGAACAAGGGCCTAACTATGCGTTGGCTAAACGTATTCAGCAATGGCGTGCAACGCTTGCTCGCTCACAAGGCCAGCGTGTCAGCATCAACATTGCACCATCAACCACCACACACTCAGTCACTAAAAACCCCCTGCTCAAAGCCGCATTTAATGGCGCTAGCTTGTTTGATGTTGAAGCCTTTAAGCCTGAAACCACCAATGCCATCATGGCGGCTTTATGGATACATGACTTGCGTAATCCTGAGTCTGTAGCCAATCCAGAAGTCAATATTGAACATCCTTTAGAGCTCATGATGCATGGTGCCAATCACGGTGGCCTATGGCGTGTAGCCTACTTGGCTCGGACCGCACTACCCTTTGCTGCACTCTATGGCTTTGCAGCAGATAAACTGCCTCTAGACAAGGTCTGGGCGAAGTTCAAAAAATAAAATATGAATAGCATCACGCATAAAATACAGTGCTAAAAAAAAACGCTACTCAAAGTAGCGTTTTTTTTATCATTCGGTTTCACCAATCAGATTAAACGAACTGTAGGAACAACCAAAATAAACCACCTGATAAACAGATCGTTGCTGGCAAAGTGAAGATCCAAGCCGAAAGAATGGTTCTCACAGTTGCAAAATTCAGACCTGACTTATTTGCCACCATGGTCCCTGCAACCGCAGAGTTCAATACATGTGTGGTCGATACTGGCATACCAAAGCCATCAGCGGCTGCAATCGTGGTCATCGCCACCAACTCGGCTGACATACCTTGACCATAAGTCATATGGTTTTTACCAATACGCTCACCTACAGTCACGACAATACGCTTCCAACCGACCATCGTACCTAGACCTAAAGCCAATGCCACAGCAACTTTCACCCATGTTGGGATGTACTGTAAGAAACCATCAAGGTTACTACGATATTCTTTTACTGTCTTCTTACCCTCTTCAGACATCGCTGGCAATTGATCCGCTTTATCCAAACGTTTGAACGCAGTCGTACTTAAGTACATGTCATTACGTAATGCAGAAACTTCAGATTCAGGAATATCTTTAAGATCTCCATAATGGCCAACACGTTCACCCAAATGGTCTGTCAGACTGGCTAAAGCAGGTACAACTTCTGGAGTCATTTCTTTGGTTTGAATATATTGCGTGATCACCGTACGGGCTTTTTCATCTGCAATATCATCATGATTTGGATAAATCACCGCCGCAGTTTGATCTGATAGTTGAGCAAATGACTGAATATGCTGTGAATCTAAATTCTTATTTAAAGAATAAGCCAAAGGCACAATACCAATCAAAATCAGCATGATTAGTCCCATACCTTTTTGACCATCATTTGAGCCATGAGCAAAACTCACACCAGTACAGGTGAAGATCAAAATGGCACGAATCAGTGGAGGTGGTGGTTTGTTACCTTCAGGTGGTTGGAATAGTTCCAGTTGTTTCTTAAAGATTTTTTTCACCAATAAAAACAACACTGCTGCAAAAGCAAAACCGATCATAGGTGAAAACAGTAAAGCTTTACCGACTTTAATCACCTGATCCATATCGACACCTGAAGCACCGCTACCCGAATGCATCAGGTAATTCATGATGCCTACACCCAAGATCGAACCAATCAAAGTATGTGAACTTGATGCTGGAATACCCAAGAACCATGTGCCCAAGTTCCACAAAATCGCAGCAATCAACATGGCAAAGACCATAGCAAAACCTGCGCCTGAGCTGACATTCATAATCAACTCAACGGGCAGCAGCGCAATAATACCGTAAGCCACGGCACCACTTGCGACCATAACCCCAAGGAAGTTACAGAAACCAGCCCACATCACCGCAACAGGCGCTGATAGTGCATTAGTATAAATGACCGTTGCAACCGCATTGGCCGTGTCGTGAAAACCATTTACAAATTCAAAACCCAAAGCAATGAACAATGCCGTCGCTAAAAGAATTAAAGAGTAAAGATTTAGTGCAGGAACATGCGATAAGTCAGCTGAAAGCTGAAAGCCAATATAAATTAGCGTTGAAATAATGACCGTTAAAAACACCGGCATAAAAAATTTCGGTGTAGGTACGTGCACATTCGTCGACTTGACCTGT
Source organism: Acinetobacter sp. WCHA55 (assembly GCF_002165305.2). Lineage (NCBI taxonomy): Bacteria > Pseudomonadati > Pseudomonadota > Gammaproteobacteria > Moraxellales > Moraxellaceae > Acinetobacter > Acinetobacter sp. WCHA55. The sequence goes on from NZ_CP032286.1 coordinate 2,355,210, forward strand.
GTCACGTGCACCTGATCTTGGACGGGAGGAATATTAGAATTCATGCAGACGGCTAAAGAGGATATCAATATCCCCTATTGTTCAATTTAATTGTGACAATTATATGACAAATGCGCGTCACATGAAGCCAATTTTTTCATAATTGGCTTATTTTAGATCAGCAGTAAATCAGCTATAAGCCTTGAACTCCCTGCACTGATTCAAAATTTAATTTTTCGGTGCTGATTATGCTGAATTATTTTCTTACATTTGGCTATGCTGTCTGTAACAATCTGCTCCAATCAATATTTTTTCATCTCTATTTATTGTGATCTATTAACATAGCGGGTCTATATTTCACTTTAGTGAAAACTAAAGCTAAATCAGCCTTTTTTATTTGCCATATAGCCAATACCACTTGAATTAGGCATCAATGAACCTGCTTTTCTGCTAAAATATTGCACGTTTTGAAAACCTGTTTGTGAGTTTTGAATGTCTACACTTGCCACCTTAAAAGCACTTCTTGCCGAGCGCATCCTTATTATTGATGGTGCAATGGGCACCATGATTCAGCGCCACAAGCTAGAAGAAGAAGATTATCGTGGTGAGCGTTTTGCCGATTGGGCACATGACCTAAAAGGCAACAATGACCTGTTGGTATTGACGCAACCGCAAATTATTCAAGGCATTCACGAAGCTTACCTCGATGCTGGTGCAGACATTATTGAAACCAACAGCTTTAACGGCACCCGCGTTTCCATGTCTGACTATCACATGGAAGATTTGGTTACTGAAATTAACCGTGAAGCAGCGCGTTTAGCCAAAGCCGCTTGTGAAAAATATTCAACGCCTGAAAAGCCACGTTTTGTAGCAGGTGTATTGGGGCCAACATCACGTACTTGCTCTATTTCACCAAATGTAAACGACCCTGCATTTCGTAACATCACCTTTGATGAACTGAAAGAAAACTATATTGAAGCAACACATGCGTTGATTGAAGGTGGTGCTGACATCATCCTGATTGAAACCGTTTTTGATACTTTGAACTGTAAAGCAGCGATTTTTGCCGTAAAAGAAGTGTTCAAGCAAATTGGTCGTGAACTGCCAATCATGATTTCAGGCACCATTACCGATGCTTCAGGTCGTACTTTAACGGGTCAAACTGCTGAAGCCTTCTGGAACTCAGTGCGCCATGGCGACTTGCTTTCTATAGGCTTTAACTGTGCCTTGGGTGCAGATGCGATGCGTCCACACATCAAGACCATTGCCGATGTTGCCGACACGTTTGTATCAGCGCATCCAAACGCAGGCTTACCAAATGCCTTTGGTGAATATGATGAAACCCCTGAACAAACCGCAGCCTTCTTAAAAGAATTTGCTGAAAGTGGTTTGATTAATATTACTGGTGGTTGCTGTGGTACGACACCAGACCATATTCGTGCTATTTACAATGCAGTAAAAGACATTAAGCCACGCCAAGTGCCTGAAACGGTTCCAGCCTGCCGTTTAAGTGGTTTAGAACCATTTAACATTTATGATCACTCATTGTTTGTAAACGTAGGTGAACGTACCAACGTTACAGGTTCGAAAAAATTCCTACGTTTAATTCGTGAAGAAAACTTTGCCGAAGCTTTAGAGGTTGCACAACAACAAGTGGAAGCCGGCGCACAGATCATCGACATCAACATGGATGAAGGCATGCTCGATTCGCAAAATGCGATGGTGCACTTCCTGAATCTGGTTGCGTCTGAACCTGATATTTCACGTGTGCCGATCATGATTGACTCATCGAAATGGGAAATCATTGAAGCAGGCTTGAAGTGCGTACAAGGTAAGCCTGTAGTGAACTCGATTTCCTTAAAAGAAGGTTATGACGAGTTTGTCGAGAAAGCCCGTTTATGCCGTCAGTATGGTGCTGCAATTATTGTCATGGCATTTGACGAAGTCGGTCAGGCGGATACTGCTGCCCGTAAGCGTGAAATCTGTAAGCGTTCTTATGACATTTTGGTCAATGAAATTGGCTACCCTGCTGAAGACATTATTTTTGACCCGAACGTGTTTGCGGTGGCAACAGGGATTGAAGAACACAACAACTATGCTGTGGACTTTATTGAAGCGACAGGCTGGATTAAACAAAACCTACCCCATGCCATGATTTCTGGTGGTGTGTCTAACGTGTCGTTCTCCTTCCGTGGTAACGAACCTGTACGTGAAGCAATTCACTCTGTGTTCCTTTATCATGCCATCAAACAAGGCATGACTATGGGCATCGTAAACGCTGGTCAAATGGCGATTTATGATGACATTCCGCAAGAGCTGAAAGAAGCGGTTGAAGATGTGATCTTGAACCAGAACCAAGGTGAATCAGGTCAACTTGCAACTGAAAAACTGCTTGAAGTGGCTGAAAAATTCCGTGGTCAAGGTGGCGCACAACGCGAAGCTGAGAATTTGGAATGGCGTAATGAATCTGTAGAAAAGCGCCTTGAATATGCACTTGTTAAAGGCATCACCACCTATATTGACCAAGATACTGAAGAAGCACGCCTTAAAGCGAAACGTCCACTCGATGTGATTGAAGGCGCACTGATGGATGGTATGAACGTGGTGGGTGACTTGTTCGGTTCGGGCAAAATGTTCTTACCGCAAGTGGTAAAATCTGCGCGCGTGATGAAACAAGCTGTTGCTTGGCTCAACCCGTACATTGAAGCTGAAAAAACCGGTAGCCAATCTAAAGGTAAAGTGTTGATGGCGACCGTAAAAGGCGACGTGCACGATATTGGTAAAAATATTGTTGGCGTAGTTTTGGGCTGTAACGGTTACGACATTGTCGACCTTGGTGTAATGGTACCTTGCGAAAAAATTCTACAAACCGCGATTGATGAAAAATGTGACATTATTGGTTTGTCAGGTTTGATTACTCCATCTTTAGATGAAATGGTGTTTGTTGCCAAAGAAATGCAACGTAAAGGCTTCGACATTCCTTTATTGATTGGTGGTGCAACCACCTCTAAAGCACATACCGCAGTGAAAATTGACCCGCAATATTCAAATGATGCCGTAATTTATGTGGCGGATGCTTCACGTGCAGTCGGCGTGGCAACTACCCTACTGTCTAAAGAAATGCGTGGCAACTTCATTGCTGAGCATCGTGCTGAATATGCCAAAATTCGTGAGCGTTTAGCCAACAAGCAACCGAAAGCTGCGAAATTGAGCTATGCCGATTCAGTAGAGAATGGCTTTAAAATTGATGACAATTATGTACCACCAAAGCCAAATGCTTTAGGTACACAAGTCATCACCAACTATCCTTTAGCAACTTTGGTTGAATATTTTGACTGGACACCATTCTTTATTTCTTGGAGCTTGGCGGGTAAATTCCCGAAAATTCTAGAAGATGAAGTCGTCGGTGAAGCAGCGACAGATTTGTACAACCAAGCGCAAGCGATGTTGAAAGATATTATCGACAATAACCGTTTTGATGCACGTGCGGTGTTTGGCTTATACCCTGCGCAACGTACAGGTGCGGATACGGTCAGCGTGTTTGATGAAGCTGGTCAGACTGTTACGCATACCTTCGAGCATTTACGTCAGCAGTCGGACAAAGTGACGGGCAAACCAAACTTGTCTTTGGCGGACTATATTAAGCCGACGACAACTCAGCAAGATTATTTGGGCGGCTTTACAGTGTCTATTTTCGGTGCTGAAGAGTTGGCGAATGAATATAAAGCCAAAGGTGATGACTATTCTACAATTTTGGTTCAGTCTTTAGCGGATCGTTTTGCTGAAGCTTTTGCCGAGCACTTACATGAACGTATTCGTAAAGAATTCTGGGGTTATAAAGCGGATGAAACGCTGAATAATGAAGAACTGATTAAAGAGAAGTATGTCGGTATTCGTCCTGCGCCAGGCTACCCTGCTTGCCCAGAGCATTCTGAAAAAGCGGCATTGTTTGACTGGTTAGGTTCTGAAGCGAAGATTGGTACGAAGTTGACTGAACACTTTGCCATGATGCCACCTTCTTCTGTCAGTGGTTTCTATTACTCTCACCCTGAAAGTGAATACTTTAATGTGGGCAAAATTTCTCAAGATCAACTTGAGGATTATGCGAAGCGTAAGGGTTGGTCACTAGATGTGGCGAAGCGTTGGTTAGCACCGAATTTGGATGATTCGATTGTTTAATTCATAACTTTCTTTAATTGACTACCCCCTCAATTGAGGGGGTTTTAAAATGGTAAATTATGCTGCTAAGTCTTTATCCACTTCAATTAATAATGCATCCCAAAATGCTGGATTAATAATAAAATTAATATCTTGCATTTTAGTTTTAATAAAACCGTCCATCAACCTCATATTATAATTAAAATGATAAATAAACTTAATTTCTCGGTTTTCTATGCAAACCCCAATAAACCCATACCACAGCAAAATATTAATTATATCCTCAACATTACTAGAAGCTACATTCTGATTCATATTTATTATGTTTTTCAACTCTCCAACTGACAATAATGATTTTACCCCAATAAAACTATACAAAATATCATGTAATTCATTATTTATATCATTCAACTCATAGCTAATATCAGTTAATAAATCAGTCGAATATGCTTTCATTCCTTTTGAAATATCATCTTCAGTTATAAGCTGATGGTTTAAGTTTACTGCAAAACTTTTACATTGATTTATTAGATTAAGTAAAAATCGTGGCCTCATTAATGATCTTTCAATAAGATACTGTGAACTTTCTTCACCTTTAAAATGGCTTACAAAAAGCTGTTTCCAAGCTTGCTCAAAAGTATATCCACTATTGAAACCTTCATTAGCTACTATTCTTAGTCTTACCATTTCTCTTAAAAGATCTGTATCTGTCCAATCTAATAAAACATTTCCTTCTTTACCACGATCAGCTGTATGTTGTACTAAAAGCTCATAGACATCATTTCTTAAAAAAATGATAATCTTTATTTCATTATTTATATGAGAAAATTGTCTTTGAATCTTCTTAGTACAATCAATCAACGCTCTCACTATTAATAAATCTTCTTTTTGTAAGCCAGATGTTGGCCATCCTTTGTCAATATTATCAATTAAAAGCCAAACATTTTTTTTATATTTTAGATACTTTTTCAATTGATCTGTAATAGCTTTAATATCATGCTTGTATAATAACTCTGTCAATTGTGGTGAAGACAATCTTACTCCTGAATCTTCTCCATATTTTTCGAAATAATCAGTTGAAATTCTTGTCATTAGCGTTGACATTCTTTCTGAGAAATCACCTTCTGTATCATATCCCTCAGCTTTATATAAATCTGCAATTTCTCTATAAGGCTGATATAGTGATTCATTATGTAAGTGTAACTCTTTATCACTACTTAAAATCTTATTGCACAACTCTAAAAGTAAGACATACTCCCAAAAGGCCATAATAGTATGCTGAAAAGTACCCTCTTGTAGAAAATTTAAAATTTGCTCTTTGAATTTTACAAATTTATAACCCTCTGGTTTCAAATCAAGGACAAGATTCTGGTTAGAAGATCGTTCTTTATCTCTAATTTGTAAAAAAATTGCTGACTTACCTGATCCTTTTCTTCCTACTACTAAATTAGCCTCTCCACGTATAGCTTTAAGATATTGTTCAGTCTTTAAATAATATCTTTGCAAACTTCTCATTTCATTTTCAGCAGAAGTAGAACCCAAATCAATTTTTTGTAATTCAGTTATATAGTCATTAGTTGAAAGCTCATTTTCTTGTTGAAAAAATGCTGCTACAGAAGCTGCGAAATCAGCCATCACTTCATTAATATCATCTAATTTATAGCAATGCTTAACTAAATCTCTATAATCTAAAGGAGCTGAATCATGACCCATTTGGATCAAAATATGTGGTTTTTCTAATCCCTTTGATAAGCCAGCAATGAATGCACTTCTAATGTTATGAATTTCAGAGCCATCTATATGACTTGATAATATTGGAATCACAATACCCATAGATTCTGTAACTTGATGAATTGCTTCATGTGCTGATAAACGTGGTTGTTCTGATGGATCAAATGTTCTAAATATATATCTAGATTTTTTTATTCTGGATTCAATTCGACTAATCCAATCAGTTTTATGTTTGCTTAATACAAAATAAACAGGAGCTTGCTTATTTAATTTTTTCTCTAAAAATATAGGGTCATTAAACTGTCCAGAACTTAAGAAGTCACCTAACTGTTGCTGGTTAACATATTCTTTGTAACCTAACGTATCAAAAATACCTACATCGTGTATTTTAGGCTGCCCTATACTTAATGAGTTATTCTTTGTAAGTAATATTCGCTTTCCCTAGAGGTGGTCCCACTTGTTTGAACAACTAAAAGCGTATTTATAAGTGATATTCCGCTCTAGTTAAGCCACCTTGTTTTGTTGGGGTAGCTGATCATAGTAAAACTCATTTGGTGTCATTTTGTCTAGACTCGAATGAGGTCGTTTCAAATTATAAAACTCAAAATATGCACTTAATTGCTTTTTCGCATCTGTGACACTGCTATAAGCTTTGAGATACACCTCTTCATATTTAACGCTCCGCCATAATCGTTCAACCATCACATTATCTACCCATCGACCTTTACCATCCATACTGATTTGAATGCCATTTGATTTCAATACATCAATAAATGCATCACTGGTAAACTGGCTGCCTTGGTCTGTATTAAATATTTCAGGTCGACCATATTTTTCAATCGCTTCATTTAAAGCCGAAATACAAAAATCCACCTCCATACTAATCGATACCCTATGCGCAAGTACCTTGCGGCTATGCCAATCAATCACAGCACATAAATAAACAAAGCCTTTTGCCATAGGGATATACGTTATATCCGTAGACCACACTTGATTACTGCGCTGAATAGCCAACCCTTTGAGCAGATATGGATATTTACGGTGAGCTTGATTAGCCTGGCTTAAATTTGGTTTGCAATATAACGCCTGAATACCCATTTTCTTCATTAAAGTACGTGTATGACGTCGTCCTATATGATGTCCTTGACGATTCAACAAATCACGCATCATACGACTGCCTGCAAAAGGATATTGCATATGTAATTCATCAATACATCGCATCAGCTTCAGATCTGATGCACTCACAGGTTTTGGGCGATAGTAATAACAACCACGGGAGACTTTCAGCAGCTTAGCTTGCTTAGATACTGAAATCTGAAGTGAGTCGTCGATTAACTTTTGTGGTTGAAGCGGCCCAGTTTCTTCAACACACCTTCTAAAAAATCAATTTCTAATGCCTGCTCACCGATTTTTGCATGTAGTTTTTTTAGATCGATGGGTGGTTCTGTTGGAGCTTTTGATTGATCGAAAGCTTGCGAGGAAGCTGAGATCAATTGATTTTTCCAGTCAATAATTTGGTTTTGATGAACATCAAACTCAGCACTCAATTCAGCAAGTGTTTTTTCTGCTTTAATCGCAGCAAGTGCTACCTTAGCTTTAAAATCATTTGAATGATTTCTTCTTGGTCTACGTGCCATAAAATACTCCATATATTGATGTTTATAACATCATTTGAGGAGCAGAATATCACTTATAGGAGTTGTTCAAATTTACGGATCCATCTCTCCTTTCCAATTGCATAACCAATCTCATAAGTCACATTTAAATTTAGAATACTTATATCTGCTATCAAAAAATCAGCTTCATCTATTCCACTTAAAACCTCATTAGCTATAAAATGACCTGCAATATCCATATGTTTCCAAGTCTTTATTTCTATTTCAAGATTTTTCCTATTAATTATAGAAACAGCTGATTCTATACAATCTCCAACTTCACTAGGGTTCGCACAATAAGCATAAAAACCAATCTTCTTCATTATAGTATCATTAAGTCCTCTGTACACGACAAATTTCACAGAACCCTTATCCTATCAGGATTCTGCTTTCTTAAAATTGCCAAAATTTCCTTAAACTCTTCTTTTTTCCCAAAACCAATTAAACGCTGAATCGCCATTTGAACATAGTCTAAACCATAGCGAAATAAACTCATTGAGAGTCGTCCATGCTTCTTTATTTTTATCGCTTTTTTTTGATTATGTTGCCATTCACCCGTTAAGTAACACCAACAGAAGCTTATAGCTAACACCGCAATCAATTTTTTCACTCGTCTAGGGTCTGTCAAGCGCGTATTTTCAAGATTAAACCCGCGTCCTTTGAGACAACTGAATAAGGTTTCAATTTCCCAGCGTAATGCATAATCCTGAATAGCATTGGCATTAAACTGAGGAGAAACGACGAGTAAAAGCTCTCCATTTTCTAACTGTAGTGCACTTATATATAGTTTCACCCGACCAACCAAAATCCGTCGTTTACGACATTCAATTTGACCAACTTTAAGATGGCGAAATAAATCACTAATTTTATGATTCTTTCCTAAATGATTGGTGACAATGAAGTTTTTTTAACACGAATGCAGAAGTTGATGTCTTGTTCAATTAACCATGTAAACCACTGCTCACCGATAAACTCTCTGTCTGCGAACACATTCACAATACGGTCTTTACCAAAAATGGCTATAAAGCGTTGAATCAAAGCAATACGCTCTTTCGTATCTGAATTTCCACGTTTATTAAGCAATGTCCAAAGGATAGGTATCGCTATTCCACGATAAACGATTGCGAGCATCAGGATATTAATATTTCGTTTTCCCCATTTCCAATTGGTTCTATCTAAAGTCAGTTGCACTTGGTCGAATGAAAACATATTGAAAATCAACTGAGAAATTTGACGATAATCAAAATACTGACCTGCAAAGAAGCGCTGCATACGTCGATAAAATGATTGTGGTAAACACTTGATGGGCAAGGCTTTAGATGCAGAAGAAAGATTACATGTTTGCTTTAAAATAATCACAAGCATGATGAGCGCAAAGCACTTTAAATGTGACTTGTTCCATTTTAGAGATTTGTTTAAGATAAGATATAACTCATTGAGATGTGTCATAGTATTCGTCGTTAGAAAACAATTATTGTGACATTATTTCAATGAGTTATCTATTTTTGTCGTGTACAGAGCATTAAGTCATAAACCTTCATGTTATAGTAATTAATGTCTATTTTACATACAATGATTTTTAATACTTTTAGATGCTTAAAGCTTGGTAATACAGAAATATTCAAGACTACATCTAACTATTCAAGCTTTTATAAATCCCTAACAAACGGAACTTAAGCTTCATCATCATGAACAGTACTCAACTCTTACTCGGCGTGATCTTTAGCTCAATTGGTTTAGGCTATTTTCTCTATGGCAAAAAACAAAAAATGACCGTGCCTTTTGTAGTCGGTCTGGTTCTCATGGTTTTCCCTTATTTTATAGAAAGCAATGTCTTGCTTAGTAGCATTGGAATTTTGCTGTCAATCATCCCCTACTTTTTACGCTTTTAAAGTAATTGAGCCGTTTCCAGCGATTCAAATTTAATGTCAGTCACATTCCAGTGGTGCATCATCTCGCGTAAAAACACAAAGTAAACCAGACTGAATACCCCTTGTTCCGCCACTTGATGCACATAATATTCACGACGATCAATAAATGCATTAAAACCGCTTTCAAGTTGTACGCGGTCTATGCGGTATAGATTCGGAAAAAATAAATTCAGTACCTCTTGAAGCAGAGTATCGGCACTGATGGCGCTTTTAGGCTGTCCATATTGGATGGGAACGGATTCTAATATTTCTTCAATGACATAAATCATCAATTCTATGGCAAGCTCATCCAACACCCCATGACGCATACTATTCGACTGAATAAAGCTGAGCCCTTTATCGACCTGGAAGTGCTGCCCGTCTATATCAAAACTGAGCTGTTCCAAACCAAGGGAAAATTTAATTGCCGTATCAGGATTCACCATGATCATCATCCTCCACACCCTACCGTGCAAACAGCCAATATATTCATTAGTGTTTTAAAACTAACATGCAAAAGAAAACACGCCATCTTATTCTTTTAAGATAGCGTGTCTATCACTAAAATTCTGCTATAAACAGTTTAGTTTGCTTGGGTCTTCGGTAAAAATGCAGTGGCAAAACCAAGTAATGGCAATAATGAACATAGGCCAAACACCCATTCAATGCCCTTTAAATCGGCCAAATAGCCCAAACCTGCTGCGGCAATTCCACTTACCCCAAACATTAAGCCAAACATTAATCCTGCAATCATGCCGACACGCCCAGGTACAGCTTCTTGCGCATAGACCACCATGGCAGCAAAGGCAGAAGACAACACCAAGCCAGTCATGACTGACAACACCGTGGTCCAAAACAGATTAGCAAAGGGCATCATTAACGCAAACGGTGCCATGCCGACAAAAGACACCCAAATGACGGCTTTACGTCCAATTTTGTCACCAATCGGTCCGCCTGCAAATGTGCCTAAAGCCACCGCTGCCAAGAAGGCAAACAGATGTAACTGTGCCGATTGCAGGCTGATATGGAATTTGTGCATTAAGTAAAACGTGAAGTAATTACTGATACTGGCGATATAGGTAAATTTGGCAAACATCAACACGCAGATGGTGGATAAGGCAATCACCAACTGACGACCATGCAATTTGCTGTGTGCCTGCTGTGCCTTGGCAGCCAATTGTTTTTTACTGTAGCTAATACTCCAACGGCTCACTCCAAACAGTACCCAAATGGCAAGCAAGGCAAATACAATTAACAAAGCTACTGCATGTTGTCCAAATGGCACAATAATTAATGCAGCCAGCAAAGGTCCAATTGCAGTACCCGTATTGCCACCGACCTGAAAGGTCGATTGTGCCGTACCAAAACGTCCACCCGATGCCATACGTGCCACACGTGAAGCTTCGGGGTGAAAGGTGGATGAACCAACCCCAATTAAAGTCGATGCCATCAATAACACGGCAAAATTGGGCGAAAATGCCAACAATAAAATTCCGCTAAACGTCACCACCATACCCAAAGGCAATAAATACGGTTTCGGATTTTTGTCGGTATATAGACCAATCCATGGTTGCAGCAGCGATGCGGTAATTTGATAGACCAATGAAATGAGCCCAACTTGAGCAAAACTCAGCGAGAAATTGGTTTTCAGCATAGGATAGATGGCAGGCAGAACGGCTTGAATCAAGTCGTTCAGTAGATGTGCCACGGCCACGGCACCTACAATTTTAACAATCATGCCTTGTGGCTGAAGACTTGCCACAGCTTCATCCATGCTTTCCTTCGCCTGTATTGAAGACGTCATAGCTGAAAAACTCCAATCATTGATATTTCAACCAATATTGTAAATTGTCATTCAGAACGTTATCTTCCAATAATCCCTGTCTAAGTGACAAATTTCATGAAATTATCCGATTCGCTGATTGAAACGGACATGTCCGAACTGGTGATTGGACGTTCCTCTGAACATACGTACCGTGAAATTACGCCTGCGCATCATCATTCACGCGCACAATTTCTCTATGCCTCGACTGGCATTATTCAGGTCTACACGCCCAATCATGTCTGGCTGATTCCGCCCATGTGCGCACTGTGGATTCCCGCCTATGTGGAACATAGTGTGATTTCTTTAAGTCGGGTCAAAATGAATACTGCGCTGGTCGAAGCTCAAGCGGCATCGGTGCTGGGTCAGCAATGTTTTATTATTCGGGTGAGCAAGTTATTGCATGAACTGCTGATTCGTTTAAATGTAATTGAACACATTCCGACTTCCGAATTACTCAGCTCCGATGAGCTTTCTCATGCCATCCAAATTCTAATTTTTGATGAAATTCAGAAAGCCAATTCCTTACCCATTCAAATTCCGTGGCCACAAGATAAGCGTCTGATGAGTATCTGCCAAGCCCTGTTACAAGCACCACAACATCATAAAGACTTAAGCACATGGGCAGATGAAATTGGCACCAGTACTCGAACCCTGATGCGGTTGTTTCAGAAGGAAACGGGGCTGTCTTATCGGGCTTGGTTACAGCAAATGCATATTGCCCAAGCCATGAGTAAAATTGCCAGTGGCGAGTCCATTGCACAAATAGCAGCATCTCTCGGCTATGGTAACCCAAGTGCCTTTAGTGCCATGTTTAAGCGCCATTTGGGACAAACCCCGCAGCAATTTAAGTATCAGGATTAATCTTTAGCAAGTCGGAAAGCAACATTGAATTGTTCTAGTTTGAGAGGTGATCCACAAATAAAATACCATTCAAATGATCTACTTCGTGTTGCACAATGCGTGCAGGAAAACCGTCAAAAGTACTTTCCATTACCTCACCGGTTAGAGTGTGATACAACACCTTAATGCTTTGCGCACGCTGTACCTGACCACGTTCATTTGGCACACTTAAACAGCCTTCTTCACCTAAGCAAGCTTCTTGCGAAAACTCTAAAATTTCAGGATTAACCATGACCACGGCGTCCATTTCAGGCGCATCGGGATAGCGTAAATTTGGCCGTGAAGCTACAATAATGACCCGCTTTGAAATATAGACTTGTGGTGCGGCAATACCCACACCGCTTCGTTCCAACATCGTCACAATCATGGCAGAAGCCAACTGCATGAGCCAGTCGCTATTAAATTCTGCATCTGCGACGCGAGCAGCTTTGAGTCTTAAGATATCTTCACCACGTTGTGCAACAGGTAAAATGATACTCATACACAAATCCTAATTTTTATACCTATTTATTCTTTTTATATCATAAGCTTTTTATCTCGTCTGCGTTATATATTTACGTTGACCGTCAAATCAACTATGTTGATTCATGTATAATTTTTAGTTCAAACCCAGTAAAGAAAGATTGATTATTCATTCAAAAAAGGCTTCTTTAAAATCAAATATAAACCTTTATTCAGCTTTGGAAATATACGCATGGATGCAACACCACGTTTGACCGGAGAAGACAAACGTACCCTTGGGCTGTCATCACTCGGTGGCGCACTTGAGTTCTATGACTTTGTTATTTATGTTTTTTACGCCAAAATTATTTCTGAGTTGTTCTTTCCTGCAGGACTCAGCCCATTTTGGGCCATGCTGAATACTTACGGCATTTTTGCCGCAGGTTACTTCTTCCGTCCACTTGGTGGTGTAGTCATGGCGCACTTTGGTGACCTCATCGGGCGTAAACGTCTCTTTAGTTTATCTATTTTGCTCATGGCTTTACCTACCCTCATGATCGGGGTTATGCCAACCTTTGAAACGATTGGTTATGCCGCACCACTGCTCTTACTCCTTATGCGGGTAATACAAGGCATCGCGATTGGTGGAGAAATTCCAGCGGCTTGGACCTTTGTTTCCGAGCATGTTCCCTATGGAAAAATTGGTTTTGCCAATGGCTTACTCACCGCAGGTTTGTCACTCGGCATCTTGCTCGGTGCTTTAATGTCACTGTTCATTTCTCTTCAGTTTAGTGAAGCAGTTATACATGATTGGGCATGGCGTATTCCCTTTATTGTGGGCGGTATTTTTGGCTTAGTGGCCTTATATTTACGTAGTTATTTGAAAGAAACACCAGTGTTCAAAGCCATACAAGCACGTAAAGAGCTGTCTAAAGAAATGCCAGTAAAACAAGTCTTAGCCAACCATAAAACTGCCGTGGTGATAGGCATGCTCTTGACTTGGTTCTTAACCGCTTGCGTGGTGGTACTGATTTTAGCCATGCCAAACTTACTGACAGGTGTCTTTGGCTTTAAACGTAGCGATGCTTTTCAAATGCAAAGTGCTGCGATCATCATGCAAATGCTGGGATGTATACTCGCAGGGACATTGGCCGATCGTTTGGGTGCAGCCAAGGTTTTGATTTTTGGCTCGCTTGCTGTTGCCACTATTGCGACCATTTTCTATCACAGTTTAGGTGTGGTTAGTCCAACTACGGTATTTGCACTGTATATGCTTTTGGGATTTTTTTCAGGCACGGTAGGGCTTGTGTCCTATAGCATGGTCAAAATGTTCCCTGCTCCGATCCGCTTTTCAGGCATTTCGTTTTCCTACAATGTCGCCTATGCCATTGCAGGAGGCATTACACTGCCTTTGGTTCAATGGCTCAGTCTCTATAGCAAGATTGGCGCGATGTATTATATTTGGCTGGTCTGTTTGGTTTGCTTCTTCACAGCTTGGGTTTATCGAACTCAGTTCGAGGCAAAACACTAAAATAATAAAACCCTTCAATCGAAGGGTTTCTTTTTATGTAAGCTACTTTGAAAAACATAAGGTAAAAGCTTTCAGCTTAAAGTTTCTGCATGCAAATTTTGGCGCAGTTCATCTTCCACAATATCAAGCTCGATTTGGCTAAACTTCCGAATTTCGCCTTCAGCATGTTTTTCTAACATACCGCCAATCAATGGCACTTTCACTTTTACCGTCCACTCCAATTGGAAGTGAATCTGCTCATCATTACCCGATACACTACGTTGGCACACAGCTTCTAAAGGTAAGTTGGGGTCTAAACGGACTTCCGAGCTGAGCACAACTAAATTACTGACGTCGGTACGTTGTAAGCGAAAGGCATCTTTTAGAAATTTCTTCGCAATATCGGGAATATTGACATCCAAGTTATACGCGCGCTTGAGGGTATAAATATCGCCGACTTTATTCGACTCCAAAATTTCCAACTTCTCTCCAGGAATACGACGACAAACATTTTCATGTAAGCTGATATCGGCTGCGAGTCGACGGAAGTCATCCAATGAAACACCTTTGATGGTGGCATTGACTACAAACTGATGTGCCATAGCATTAAATCCTTTATTTTTTGTTTTTGTAAAACATCCATGCCCTGATCAGGGCTGAAAAACTGAATCTCGTCATCCTGTAAAAAGGGCAAATCTAGACGATGCTCCAGCACCGACTATACCGCGATCTAGGATATCAATGTGTGCCATTCTGTATGACAATATCATCTACAATATGAATAAAAACCACGCGCTCAAAACAAGCCAAGCGAATTTCAAAATGCTCTGCCCCATCATCCAGTCCTGTGACCGCCCAACTTGCACTGCTGGGTAAATCACCCAGCCAAGTGGCCTGATAAAAATCAGCAACCGAAGCAAAGTCTAAATATTGCTTTGGACTCCTCCTTAACCGCTCAATGACCGACTCAAATTGAGCCAATTGTGTATATTTAAAGTCAATCAACATTGCCCGGCCTATACGCTTTTCAGTTGTTGTCTATGACGTACCTGTGTCCATTGCCACCATCCAAAAGCCGCTAAGCCGACAAAACAGGCATATAAACCCGCGGTCAAGAACAAATCTTTATAGATAAACATACCGACATAAACAATATCGACAAATACCCACAGCACCCATGTCGCAATATGTTTACGACTGGTCCAATAGGTCGCCAATAGACTAAATGCAGCGAGTTGCGCATCCAGTAAAGGGACAGCGGCATCGGTCAAATACTTTAAACTCAAACCAAATACTGCGCCAACCGTAGCAGCAAGCAGCATTTGCAACATCACTTGCCGAGCTGTAATCGGTTCAATCCGAATCTCATGATCTTGTTGTTTACCTTTGAACCAGTGATAAAAACCGTAAAAGTTCACCACCACAAAGAAAAACTGCAAAATGGTTTCGCCATATAGCTTATAGGTATAAAACAAATAGGCATATAACAAGAAAGCAGCGAAGTTAAACCACCAACACCACATATTGCGCTTAATGGTCAACGTCACTCCGATTAAGCTAATGATGACTGCAAATATTTCAAGGCTAGACATGGTTCAACTGGCATTCAAAGAAGTGCTGCTATTATGAAAAAAAACTCAATAAAGGCAAGACAATTCCGCTCAATCCAAATTTGAGCTTCTTTTCAGAGAATCTGAGCAAACTGTCGAGTCACAGAATGTATACACATAAGTTTTGACAGTTTTCTAACAATCGTTTAAAAACTTATAAAACGATACAGGAATAATCAAAATGTCAGAACAACAAGGTCGTGTCAGTCGCGAAGTTCGCGGTTCGTTATATTTAATTGGTTTAGATCGCGCAGCCAAGCGCAATGCTTTCGATAGTCATATGATTCATGACTTATCACTAGCCCTTACCGAATATGAGGATGATCCTTCACTGCGCTGTGCTGTAATTTTTGCCCACGGGGAACACTTTACCGCTGGGCTTGATTTAGTTGAGTTACAACCCAAACTCAATGCAGGCGTTTTCGACTTTCCTGCGTCACAAATTAACCCTTGGGGCACCAGCTCTAGACCTCGCACCAAACCCGTGGTTGTGGCAGTCCAAGGCTTTTGCTTTACCGCGGGAATTGAACTCATACTCAATGCCGATGTGGTGATTGCCGATGCCAATACACAATTTGCCCAAATTGAAGTGCAGCGCGGTATTTTACCCTTTGGCGGTGCAACGGTTCGCTTTGTACAAGCGGCAGGTTGGAACAAGGCTATGCGCTATCTACTCACAGGTGACAGCTTCAATGCGCAAGTAGCTCTTGATCTGAACTTAATTACCGAGATCGTAGAAGCATCCACCTCAAATGCTACATTAGAGAGAGCACTTACCCTTGCAGAGTCAATTACGCAAGCTGCACCACTCGCCGTTCAAGCCACACTAGCTTCTGCACAACAAGCAGTACAACACGGCGCAGACTATGCCTTTGCACATTTACAAGAGCACCTCAGCCCGCTACTCAAAACCCAAGATGTCCAAGAAGGCGTCATGGCGATGCTGCAACGCCGCCCTGCTCAGTTTAAAGGGCAATAAAACTTAAAAGCCTAGAACCCACTTTAGTAATTAACAAAAAAGAAGAAATGATGATGCAAGCCACCGCCCATTTAGATTCGATTCAAATAGAGAAACAAACTATACAATTCTCAGCAACCGATGGTTATGTACTCGTTGGCACACGTTATCGCTCATCTGAGCCAATCAAAGCCAACATTATTGTGGCCAGTGCAACAGGTGTACCACAGCAGTTCTATCGTCGCTTTGCCGAGTATGCAGTCACTTTAGGTTATCAAGTCCTAACTTTTGATTATCGCGGTGTGGGGCTTTCTGCACCGAAGCAGTTAAAAGGTTTTAGTATGTCCTATTTAGACTGGGGACAATTGGACTTATCTGGTGCAATTGACTTCGTCGCACAAGACGGTAAACCCATTTTTGTGGTTGGGCATTCCTATGGTGGCCAAGCCTTAGGTTTAACCCACAACCATGACCAAGTCACTGCGATGTATTGCTTTGGCACAGGTGCAGGCTGGCATGGCTATATGCCGTTTCGGGAGAAAATGAAAGTACATGTCATGTGGAATATTATTTTCCCGCCGATGGTTGCACTAAAGGGCTATCTGCCTTGGAGCCTGTTGAAAATGGGCACCGATTTACCTGTAGATGTCTACACACAGTGGCGAAAATGGTGTAAAAATCCGACCTACTTTTTTGCAGATCCTGAGCAACAACACTTACTGGAACAATATGCACAGGTTAAAACCCCTATCTATGCTATTTCAGCACTTGATGATGACTGGGCTTTACCCAACTCAAGGCATGCATTTATGCAACATTATCGGCAAGCGAACATGCATTATCTTAATATTGAAGCCAATGACTACGGCTTGAAAGTAATTGGACATATGGGATATTTCCGCGAGGGGGCCGAAGCCATCTGGGAAGATATGCTGAACACTTTCAATCGCTATTTATCATCACCAACCACTACGGAACTCTAAAGCTCTATGCGCCCACAAAAACTGAGTAAAGAACAAATCCAGTTGCACTGCATGCACACCTTTAAAACCCATGGTTATGCAGGCACCAGTATGGATTTATTGGCAAAGTCTTGTGGGCTTAGTAAAGCGGCCTTTTATTATTATTATCCCAATAAAGAAGCTTTGGTTTTAGATATTTTGCACGTCAGCCAGCAATACTTAAACCATAAACTATTCAGCATTTTGAATGATACACACTTAGAGTATTGTGTTCGCTTTGAACACTTGCACCAACAAGCTGTCACCTTTTTTAGTGTTGGTGTTCAAGGCTGCTTAGTCGGGATGCTGTCTTTGGAAATCCCGCATTTATCCAAACAAATCCATCTCAAAATTCAGTCGATTTTCCAAGATTGGGAGTTGGCATTGTTCCACTACTTTCAGCAGGTCATGCCCATTGCTCAAGCTGAGGCACTGGCTAAAATCAGTGTTGCCGATTATGAGGGCGCAATTTTAATGACACGTTTGAAACAAGATGACTTCTATCTGACTCATGTTGCAGAACGAATCTTTAAACAGTTATTCATAGCTGTAGAGGCTAAAGCGTAGAGATTAATCGCGAGTACGGTGGCTTTTTTTATGCTCACGTCCACTGCGGTCAATATGCGTATAAAACATGCCATAACGACTTACATAATATTCAAGCGACTGATCATAGAAACTCCAAAAAATAGACCATTCATTTAAATCCATTTTTCGGATTTGCGTCTGGGTTTTCGCAGGCATTTTGACCAATAAGGTGCTTTGCATCAATGTTGCATCTTCTTCAGCCGTGAGCAATATCGCTTGATCTAGAAATAGAGTCGCCACGTCATCGAACAGCTCTTGTTCATAAGCATCAACTTCAATAACACGCTCAACCTGAGGTTCTCTATTGGTATGCGTTGTCATTTGAGAAGATGCTGCTTCTGATTCAACCACTTGTTTTTGTCGCTTCAGAAAACGTTGCTTTTTTTGAATTTTGATTACAATAATAGATGCCGCAACCAAAGCAATGAGTATGCAAATCATCAGTAAAAATGTCGCCATGCCCTGCTCTCGTAACAAATATTCCCTTTTAAAATACAGCATTATCGCTTAAATAAACACCAAATTAATAAAAGCAGACTCCAGATGAACTCCAATGCTCATTTCGATGACTTGTAATTGGATGTTGATTCTCAAACCAATTCAAGTGATTCAACACATATTTTAATGAATGTGAAAAGCATCACAAAATATGATTTTTCACTCACAAAATCACTATAAAAAATAATTAAGTTAGCGTGATTGAACAACAAAGTTACATCCGTACTAACAGTAATTCAATTTAATAAATACAGTCGCTAGCATGAAATAGCTGTTTCTATAGCTCTAAGAAGAAAAGATGATACGGGCAGCGCAACTTCAGGACATTCCTGAAATTTTAGATGTCGTACACGACAGTATTCGATCATGTATCAAAGACCACCATCGCCATGAAAGTACGATTCAAATTTGGCTAGAAAATAAGACTCAATCTAACCTGATTATGTGGATGCACTATAACGACAGCTGGGTCTATGTACTCAATCAGCACGTGGTCGGTTTTATTATGGTCAGTGATCAAGGTCGTATTCTACTTAATTACATTTCATCCGCTGAACAACAACGCGGCATTGGTAGAGCATTATTAGAAACGGTTATTGAACATCTTAAACGTAAAAAAATTCGTCAAATGAGTTTAGAAAGCACCCAAACGGCATGCTCTTTTTATCAAAAACATGGCTTTCAAATCCACACCCAAGACATACCAAATCCCAAAATGGTGACCATGGTTAAACTCTTATCCTAAGGTTTATTAACAGAAGTATGACTCAACTAAATTCACTCATTTTCATTTGATTCATTGGGCATTTTCATCTGATCACGGCCCGCTTCTTTGGCTTGATAGAGTTTTAAATCGGCTGCTTTCATGAGATCGTGAATATTGGCATAACTTGTTTCACGATCCATCCACGACACGCCCATACTCAAAGTCACGTAATCTTTGCCATCTTGGCGGTTACGATGCTCAAAACATGCACTCCGCACTGCATCTAAAACGGTTTGCATAATCTGGCGAATAATCACAATTGGGACATTATATAAAACAATAGCAAACTCTTCCCCACCATAGCGTGCTAAGTAGGCATTATGTGGCAAGACTGCACCAATCACTTTGACCAGATTTTGCAGGACTTCATCGCCCTTTAGATGCCCATAGTAATCATTATAATTTTTGAAATAATCGACATCCATCATAGCAAAAGCCAAAGTTGCATGACTATCTTGTTGTGTTTCAACAAAACGCTGCTGTATTTCTTGATTCAATGCACGCCGATTATAGGCGCCTGTTAAAGCATCAATTTGAATTTGATATTCGAGTTTTTCATTTAAGTCATGTAATTGAGAAGTACGCTGTTGCACTTTTTGGTCTAGAGAATCATTCAATTCAATTAAATTATTATTTAAGCGTTCAGTATGGTATGTCTGATAGGCATAATTACGCGATTGTTGGAACATCACCAAAAGGGCATACAAACTTGTAGAAATAAAAGAGAGATGAATCGAATCAATCACATGTAACGTCAGCAAAAAATCATGGATAAACGATATACACAACAATACCACAGCGTATAAATTGAGTTTTGAATACTTTTGTTTAGTCTTTAACGTAATGTAAAAACCATAGGCAAAATTAATCAAAATAATAATACTGAAGAATGCGCTATAAAAAGCCAACCGCTCAAAAACAATTTGCTCAGACAATAAGGTAATGACAATATTCAGGGTCAAAACCAGCATGGAAATAGTATAAATCCAATACTGTAAATAATGCTGATTGAGTAAATACATATAACTCAAAAAAAACATGACAGCTAAATAGATAAATAAATATTCTAATCGAATGCCCCACAACCAATTGATATCTAAGAAAGTTGTATAGGCATATGGTGCGGTAAAAAGATTATGTAGAGCAAGAAATAAAATAAAAATACCAAAAACAAAAATACTTTTGCTATTCCGTTCATCTGAACCACGGAACATCGAGAACATGGTGGTGAACATTCCCACACCAAACACCACACCACAAATCATGGCGATACTCATCATCAGTTGCTGATAATGTCGATTAATCGTTTTGGAAATACCAATATGCATTGGGCTTTCAAGGCCACCTCGTAAATTATTAAAGTTTGAGGCTTGTATACTTAAAGTAAAATAGGGGCCGTCAGGAACAAAATAAGCAATCCGCGGTGCATTTTCTGTTTGCTGTTCCCCTGCATTATCCGCGACATCCCCTAAACGAACTAAGAAATCGCCATTGAGATAAACCCGATAAGCACAATTTTGATTGGGGATATGAATGGCTAATCTTCGGCCAATAAATTCCTCTGGAATTTTGAAATGACCAACAAAAGTCCCATACCCCACATTACTGCCTGTAAGTTCTTGAAATGAAATTGGCAGTTCGGTCGTTTTAGAAGGGAGTT
Source organism: Acinetobacter sp. WCHA55 (assembly GCF_002165305.2). Taxonomy (NCBI): domain Bacteria; kingdom Pseudomonadati; phylum Pseudomonadota; class Gammaproteobacteria; order Moraxellales; family Moraxellaceae; genus Acinetobacter; species Acinetobacter sp. WCHA55. The sequence continues at coordinate 2,376,400 of NZ_CP032286.1, forward strand.
TACGATTGGGCTGAGAAATCAGCACTTGGTCATAATAAGACCATGTACCTTTTAAGTAACTGGTGGTTTGTTCGGTGAATTGAATGTCATTGACATTTTTTTGGTGCAAATAATACTGCGTAGGCTCAGCTTCATATTGTGCCCACGTCGAAGGTATTAAACTTAAAAACAGCAAACAGCCTAAAATAAGCCTAAACAAAGACTGTTTGCTCAATGAGCTATACAAAAGCGACTCTTCCCTTAAATACGCTCTGCCTAAGAATTAATCTACAAATGTTTTTCTTAAAAACCAAGTGATTTTTACAAATTAATCAAATACATCCTTGTAATTGCCTAATTATCACTAATTTTGATTAATCACGTGTTTTTACATCATACAATTCAATTTCAAAAATCAAATTTGAATTGGCAGGAATGATATTGCCCATTTTACGCTCACCATAAGCCAAATGTGACGGCACGATGAGTTTACGTTTACCACCCACTTTCATCCCCATAATCCCTTGGTCCCAACCTTTAATGACACGGCCTGTCCCAATTACAGTTTCAAAGTAGTTCCCGCGGTCTAAAGATGAGTCAAACTTGGTTCCATCTTCTAACCAGCCCGTATAATGTGTAGTGATTAAAGCACCTTTGACTGCTTCTTTGCCTTCACCGACAACCAAATCAATAATTTCTAATTCTGCGCTCATGTTCTCGCTCCAACCTGTTCAATCAATAGATCTCGTTAAACTGCTTGCTTATTGCAATTGCGTCCATTCAATAATGGCTTGAGCATTGTCACCAATTAAGGTCCACTCACCATCCATTACATTCAACTGAAGTTGCATGGTTCGCTCACACAGGGCTTGAACCGCTTCAGTACTTGCAGTCGACAATTGCCAGATTTCAACATTGTTCAATGTTTTCAACTTACTGTTACGCTTATACCATTCATCGACCGCTGTTCCATAAGTGACTATCGCCACTTGCTTACAACGTGCACTGGCTTTTTTCACTTTATCTTCGTCTGGGCTGCCCACTTCAACCCATTTCACCAACTGACCCGTGAGGTCTTTTTCCCACAGCGCAGGCTCATTGGTTTCAAATAAATCTTTGGTAAACTCTAAAGCTTCATCCGCAAAACGTGCAAATGCCAACAAACGCACCATCAAACGCTCAATGGTTTCTGAAGGATGTAATGCCAAAGTCAGTTGATAGTCCCCATATTGGTGAACATCCATATTGGCAATATTCAAATCTGCCTTATAAATTGTAGCTTTAAGCGCCATACATACCATCCTCAAATTTGCCGACTAGCATATAAGATTTCGGCTTTTTTTGCTTAAAACAATTGAAGTTATTGCTCTATGCGACATTCAAAAAGTGCGTTTTCAAAACCCATCCAATCTCTTTGGTTTTGAACAATCAATTCAACTCGGTTATCAATTCCTTCTTCAACATCTTGATAGTTAAACTGTTCGGGATTGAAATTAAATGCTTTCCACCCCTGATTGGTATGGAAAATTCCTTTAATTCGGCGCCAATCTTGCTGTTCACACAGTAAATCTAATAAATCGTAAAAATCAAAAACCCAACGCTTCGGCATTTTCCAACCCGCAACACTATAGCCTTGTGCCATTTCTACATAGTGATACGGCAGCTGTTTAATGTCGGGAAAATCTTGTTGAGTCATTTTTAACTGTTGCTGAATGTTCAGTAAAGGTTGCTTTAAGCGTTTTGTTCCGATGTACTGAAAATCAATTTGTGCAAGCTCAATCTTGCCCTGCTCTGCCATCAACCACTGCTGAGCATAAGGTTGATATTCGTTTTGCAGTTTTTCAAGAGCGTCTTGATCTGCTTTTTGCATTTGAGCTTGATGTGAAACCACCACAATCTGCGCCGCTTTTAATTGATCCTGATACAAATTCTGTGTTGTCCATGCATGATCATGTAAACGTGAACCATCCAGCACTGTGATCGGCGCACGCATCTGTAAGGTCGAATGCCAATGTGGCTCGGTCAGTTGCTCCAGTAACTGCGCTGGATGTCCCAAGCCTGTGGGTTCAATAAACAGTCGATCAGGTTTTTGCTCTGTGAGCAAACGAGACAATGAAATTTGCATCGGTAGTTGGCTACTACAACATAAACAGCCACCAAGTAATTCTTGCACCGCATAGCCTTTCGTTTGTGGCATAAGTTGTTGGTCTACACCAATTTGCCCAAACTCATTCATCAGTACAGCCCAGACCTCATGTTCTGGTTTCTGGCTCAACAAATGTATGAGTAAAGTGGTTTTACCCGCGCCAAGAAAGCCCGAAATAATATGCGTAGGAACCGCCTGTGACATCGACATCAGTTTCAAAGTTTTATACCTAGCGTGGAATATGATAAAAACAGCGCAATAAAATAAGCCTCCATCTTAATTTAAATCACCAATTTTCTCATCTCAAATCCATGGCATTGAAAACTCAACATTCAATCGGCTAGCATTTCATTCATTTATCTCCCTATTGGACAAACTTCCTTACATTTTATTCAACACAGTAATTAGAGTTCCGCACTTAATTCGCATGCTTTGTACAGTTTATGTGAGTTTTCAAACATCCATATTGATCATTAATTCACCACATCCTCTTAATCTATTCACAAAAAACTTCTACTTGTTACTTAAAGCTTACTATTTTTTCATCATCTGTAGTTTTAGGTAATGTGCACTTTTCACATTGTTGCTTCGATTGAACCGCAGATATTCAGGCGATAGCATGAAGCTCAGTTCAAATTGATGTGATGATCAGTCTGAACTATTTTTATCTATAAAATATAAGGATGCCAAAACCATGAAACTTTCACACTTAATTATTGCAACATCTTTAACAGCTGCAAGCTTTGCAACTTTTGCTGCACCTCAACAAGCGCCAGCTCAAGAAGACAAAGTTGTGGTATCAACCCAAGAAACAGCTGAAACTACAGACTTAAGTGCAAATGCACCTGCTTCGGAAGCATCAGCGGAACAACCGAATCAAGAAAAAGCCGCTAAATAATTGAAATGTTGAGAGATCCAGTGTCTTTACTCTCCTGCTGGATCGCAACAACTTTTTAGCGTCATTTGAAACCAAGATATATCCTGTCTTGGTTTCTTTTTATTTATGCATAAGGACTTTAGAAATTCGAGATCAACAGGTACTGAAAACCAAATTTGCGTAGTTTTCCCATATAAGCGTCTATTCAAAACATAAACGTCAGACATAAAAAAGATCTCCTATATAGGAGATCTTTTCATTGCATTTAACTATGCGATGTTTTTTTATAAATACTGCACGAAGGATGATGGTTCTCTTGTAAGCGCGCGACTTTACGTTGTTCTGCCGCTTCAAAACGACAACGCTTCCAGTCATTGTCCAAGTTCAATGCAGGAATTTGTTTTGGCTTACCATTTTCATCTACCGCAACCATAGTGAAGTAGCAGCTATTGGTATGGCGCACTGTACGCTTTTGAATATTTTGTGCTTCAACACGGATACCAATTTCCATCGAAGTACGACCGACATGGTTCACACTGGCCAAGAAAGTGACTAACTCACCGACATGAATCGGCTCTTTAAAATTAACTTTATCAACCGATAAGGTCACCACATAGCTTCCTGAAAAACGACTTGCACACGCATATGCTACTTGGTCTAACAGTTTCAAAATGGTGCCACCATGCACATTTCCTGAAAAATTCGCCATATCAGGTGTCATTAAGACCGACATAGTGAGTTCAGACTGGTCATCCGCAGCCGCAGCAATTTGATCTAATGGGGACATCACGTTCTCTAATTGGTAAGATAATAGGATATGTGACATTTATTATATCGGTTTTGAACACTAAATTTGGTAACAAAACCATCATTATTATTTATAGTGATTTAAGTATCATTCAGAAATATATATATAAAGAACACTAAGCTTTTGAATCTATAGACCTTCTTCAAATTTTAATTTATTCAAAACATTGACCCTTTAGTATTTTCATAGCATATAAATGACTTCGAGCCTGATTGACTAAATTTCGAGTTATTAAGATACATAAAAGCCCATTCAGGCTTTTATGTTGAAATCATGCGTGATCAATGTGTTCGTGCTTGAATATTTTGAATATTCAATTTCTGCTTATAATTTTTCTGCGCAAAAACTTTTTGAATCTGTCCTAACTGCGCAACGGTTGCATCGACCCCAGCTTGCATAGTCATTTCACGTCCACTGACATCAAAGATATGCACCTTTTCGCGTAAGTCTGGCTGTATCACAACATCTGCATTTTTCAGCTCAATTTGTGCAAGGCTCTTTTGCATGATATTGATATTTTGGTTAAACAGCCCCCAGACATTTGAGGTTTCGGTATACATCGGCTGCGCCAAAATATCGACCGCAATAATAATATCTGCTCCTAACTTGCGTGCTACATCCACAGGTACTGGGCTGACTAAACCGCCATCCACATATTCATCAGCACCAATTTTAGTTGGAATAAACATACTCGGGATCGATACCGATGCTCGAACCGCTTGCCCAGTATTGCCATAGTTAAAGACGACTTTTTTGCCTTCTTTTAACTGCGTAGCCACTACATACATCGGAATAGGTAAACGCTGAAGTGGAATATCGCTCACTTGTTCATTCACATAATCTTCAACTTTTTGTCCATCAAAGAAACCTTTCATGTCCAAACGAATATCACGCACGTCATTGGCTTTCATGTTCAACGCAATATCCCGAATTTGATTGGCATTTTTACCACTGGCATACAGTGAGCCGACGATACTACCGGCACTGGTTCCCACGATAAAGTCGGGATGAATCCCCGACTGTTCTAAAACTTGAATTGCACCAATATGTGCATAACCACGTGCACCGCCACTCCCCAACACTAACGCAATGATTGGGCGGTTTTGTTCTTTCTTGAGCTGTTTAAAGTTGATCTGGTTGAGTCGCTGTTGAGGTTCACCTGAGTCAGTTTCGGCTGAAAATGCCTGACTTGGCGTTTCTTGAGCAACTTTGGGTATGCTTTGACAACCGACTAAAGCGAGCAATGTAAACGACATAAGGCTAAGTTTAATGTTCAACATGATTCACCGAGGTTGAGATAAAGCGAATTTTTCCAACAGCATAGTGTATGAAAATCAGCAGTCCAAGTACTGTTGCTTTTCGTAAAAGCGTCATATTCCCCCATTATAATCTGTTTCAATTTGTCAGCATAATTCAACATGTGCACTCAGCATATCACTCAAATTTTTCTGCACTTTTTAAAATTGGGCTGCTTGTCTTTTGGTGGGCCTGCTGCTCATGTGGTATTTTTTCACCGTCATTTTGTACAACAACTTCGATGGTTGAGTGATGCTGAATACGCCCAGCTGGTTGCTCTCGCACAATTACTTCCAGGGCCAACCAGTAGCCAAGTGGGTATTGCCATTGGTTATCAACTCCAAGGCTACCGTGGCGCGTGTGCGGCTTGGCTCGGCTTTACTTTACCATCTATGCTCCTCATGGCATGTCTTGCGGTACTGGGCCAGCAGTACTTCAACCAACTCAGTGCAACGACATTGCATAGCATTCAGTTGATCGTTTTTGCAGTGGTGATCTGGGCCTTTTGGCAAATGTTGAGAAGTTTCTGTCAAAGCATTTGGCAATATGTCTTGATGTTATTTAGCACCTTATTTCTTTACTTTGTTCCATCGCCATTCAGCCAAGTCATCGTCATTTTAATTGCAGCTCTGGTCGGTATTTATTTCGCATCATCTTCTGTAGCAAAGGCTCAGGACAGTAGCTTAAAAGCAAAAGTCCAAGCAAAGCAGGCTTATCTTTGGCTGATTGCTTTTGCTATGCCTTTTATACTTTTCATTGTGTGGTATCCATCTTCTTCACTTTTCTCACAAAGTCTGTTTAGTTTCTACCAAGCCGCATCTTTGGTTTTTGGTGGTGGGCATATTATTTTGCCACTTTTACATCAGGACTTTGTTGCCAACCAAATCTTATCTGCCGAACAATTTGACTTGGGTTATGCCTTAGCTCAACTCATGCCCGGCCCCTTATTTAGTTTCGCCAGTTACTTAGGTGCTTTACTGCCTTTAACGCCGTTTGTTTGGCTGAATGTGGTTCTAGCCACTTTAGCAATCTTTCTACCCTCATTCTTTTTAATCTTTGCAACCTTGCCCTATTGGTCTTGGCTTATGCAACAGGCTGCGATCCGAAAAGCAGTGATTGGGATCAATGCTGCAGTGGTAAGTTTACTGCTGTGTTTAGTGATACAAATGGGACAAAGTTATTTCAAGCATTGGACTGACTTAGTTTTTGTAATTGCTGTTATTTTACTGCTTCAAACCAAACTCCCGATTTGGCTAAGCCTGATTTTAAGTTTTGCATTTTATCAGCTGTAGTTTTACTTTAGCGGCTAAATAGCGATAAAAAAGCCTCTATCAATGTAGAGGCTTTTTTAATTTACTAAATAATTACCAAATGTCTGATTTCACTTTGTCTTTAAATTTAGGATGGTTATCCAATTTAAATACAGGCTCTTTCACACCTTGTTTCAGCTGCGCTAAATAGTCTTTTAACAGCATCAATAAGAATGGTGTTAATAACAAAATAGCAAACAAGTTAATGGTAGCCATAATGCCCATGAACAAATCCGCAGTGTTCCAAATGAGAGGCACGCTCATCACTGAACCGAGATACACCATAATCAAAACAAAGATACGGAAGACAAACATCACCTTGGCATTGTTATTGATAAATTGTACATTTCCTTCCGCATAGGCATAGTTACCAATGACCGATGAAAAAGCAAACAAGAACAAAATTGTCGCAAGGAAGTCATCCCCCCAAGAACCAATTTGGCTCTCTAAAGCCATTTGGGTGAGCGCTACGCCTTCAAAGCCTGCGTCATGATAAAGTCCTGAGGCTAAAATAATAATCGCTGTACATGAACACACCACGAAGGTATCCACAAATACACCAAGCATTTGTACCAAACCTTGGTTTACAGGGTGTTTTACATCCGATGCAGCTGCTGCATTCGGTGCCGACCCCATACCTGCTTCATTAGAGAATAAACCACGTTTAATCCCCATCATCATTGCCATAGAAACCATCGCACCGAAGAAACCACCAGCAGCAGCTTCAAACTCAAAAGCTTTAGAGAAAATGAGTTGGAAGATATCGGGTAAAATAGCGTAATTGATTACGGCGATATATAACGCAACAGCCAAATACAACAAGGCCATCAATGGCACGAAACTTTCTGCAACTTTGGCAATACGCTTGATTCCACCGAAGATAATCATCGCGGTCAGCAAGACTAAAGCTAGTCCAACCCAAGACACCACAATATGAATGCCGCCGAGTTCAAATGCCAGATTGGCTTTATCCCAACCCCATGCATGCGCTGTTGCGCCTGTAATCGCATTTGCTTGTACTGCGTTAAACACAAAACCATAGGTTGAAATGAGGGCAACGGCAAAGACTACACCCAACCATTTTTGTTTCAGGCCTTGAGTAATATAGTAGGCAGGTCCACCACGGAACTGTTTATTTTCTTGGTCACGTACTTTAAATAACTGCGCCAGAGATGACTCAACAAAAGCTGAACTCATGCCTAAAAATGCAGTGACCCACATCCAAAATACTGCTCCTGGTCCACCAATCGCAATTGCGATCGCAACACCCGCGACATTACCCACACCTACACGACTAGCAAGCCCAGTGACAAAAGCCTGAAAAGGTGTGATGCCATGATCATCATCACATTCCTTACGGCTTGATTTCATGACATTGATGCTGTGCAAAAATAAGCGAACCTGTACTGCACCCGTAATTAGCGTGTAAAACACACCTACCGCAACAAGGAAAATCACCAAAAAGTCCCACAGAGGTCCATTCAGTGTATTCACCCACCCGAGTAATGTTTCATTTAATTGATCATTCATCTCGATATCCTAATTATTGTGAGAGACCTGAAAGCAAAAAAGCCCTAGTTTCCTAGGGCAAATTGCATTTCCAATTAGTTAAAATATTGCAAAATAGACTGAATGACAGCAACGTTAATCAAGTCTACAAAGAATGCGCCACATAGAGGCACAATCAAGAATGCCTTGTGCGAAGGGCCATACATGTTGGTAATGGCCTGCATGTTTGCAACCGCAGTTGGGGTTGCACCCATACCAAATCCACAGTGACCCGCAGATAACACTGCAGCATCGTAGTTTTTACCCATTACACGGAATGTTACAAATGCAGCATATAAGCCCATCGTAATCGTTTGTGCACCTAAAATCACTACAAGCGGACCAGCAAGGTCAGCCAATTGCCATAATTTCAATGAAAGTAAAGCCATCGCAAGGTACAACGACAATGATGCATTACCAAATACATCAATCGCACGGTCAAAGACTTGAACTTTGAAAATACCTTCCAACACATTACGTAAAATCACACCACCTGCAAGCGCCCAAACAAAAGTCGGTAACTCAAGCATTGTGCCTTTCATATGACCGGTCATAAAGTCAGCAAAAGCCAGACAGCCTGCAAACAAACCTAATGTTGTAATCGCATTATCCGCAGTGATTAAACGCACACGATGTGGATATTCAAACGGTACATATTCTGTTGAATTAATATCAGTCAGTGGCGTGTTATCACTCTTTTCAATTTGTTCATTGGTACGAGGTGTTGCCAATTGATAGCGGTTAATAAGTAACTTTGCTAAAGGACCACCAATCAACCCCCCAATAATCAAACCAAATGTCGCACTCGCCATACCCAAAGCTAATGCACCTTGGATACCATGTTTAACTTCTAGAATTTCACCCCAAGCACCCGCAGTACCATGACCACCAGTTAAGGTAATTGAACCTGCAATCAAACCAATAAGTGGGTCAATACCCAATAAAGTTGCAAGGCTAATGCCGACAAAGTTTTGCACCACAATAAATGAAGCGACAGCCATCAAGAAAATAACCAGACCGATTCCGCCTTCGCGTAATTTGGCAAAGTTTGCACTTAAACCAATTGAGGCGAAGAAAATCAGCATAAAACTTGTTTGCAATTCGCTACTGGTCGTGATGCTATAGCCCCAAAGACTATGCACAACCAAGGAGATAATCGCTGCAACTAAACCACCTGCGACAGGCTCAGGAATGTTGTAGCGTTTCAAGAAACCAATTTTATTTACCAAGAAGCGGCCAAGTAACAAAACGATAACAGCAGCAATCAAGGTATAAAAAGCGTTAAAAGTAAATTCCATGACAATTGTCCATAAAACGGATGCTTAGATTTTGTTATCTGGCTAATAAGCCACCGAATCCATTGATACTTCAAGAGATATTTCGTAAATCTGAGACAAACTCAGTCTTGCGTATGGAAATTCAGGCAACGGGTAAATTGGTAACAAACTAAGCGATCTGATGCATAACATGTTCAGCTCTACACGATGAGTAAACTGAAATAACGTAATGCCCAATAATGTTTGGACACAGATACGGTTTTTTGAAAAAAATCACAAAACCGCCCCATATTGGCTCAAAAACAACCAATAAAAGTACAATATGGGCGAAAGACCGACATTATGCAGATTTTTTATAGATAATCTTTATTTTTTTACAATAATTTCCAACTATTTCACTTATTCTTTTCTGGCCTAATACTTAAGTCTATATTCAGAATGTATTTAGTCTGTATAAATTCTCGACTTAAACAAAACAGGAGCCTAAAGCTCCTGTTTTTAAAACCACAACTATTTCATCATATGATTAGAAGCTGTATTTCGCCATTAAGCCAACGCGGTTGTCTTTGTAGCTATCACCAGCAAAGGTATCACGTTTACCATTGATATATTCAACACCTAAGTCTAAAGGCTTAACTGGTGAATAGATGAAGTTAATCCATGCTTGGTAAACTTCTTCATTTGCTGCTGGGTTTAAAGTTGCATAATCAGTACCGTCATCCGCAAAAAGTGCGCCATACGCTAAAGTCGAACGTAATTTTTCGTTGAATTTATACGTACCACCAACTTGCACACCAAATGCTTCATTTTGTTCGATATTACCATTTGCAGGATCTACATAAAATGCAGTGTTGCTTCCGTATAAGTAGTTGCTATTACCCTGTACGTAAGATACATCTGCACTTAGTTTTAATGGGTCAATCACTTGATAGTTCACACCAGCAGCAATACCCCAACCTGTTTTGTCATCTCCAGACTCTTCAGATTTGTATTGCTCGACTAAACCACGTACAGAAGCATTTGCTTTACCATCTGCAAAACCTTGCGTTAATTTCGCAGTTAAAACTGGCAAGCTATATTTCACATCAGATGCAACGTTTTTACTGTCCGTAGCATTCCACTGTGTCGCAGAGCTATTGCCCTCTTCAGCAGCAAGCAATAGTTTCGTTGCAGGTGCTAAATTAAAGCCATAACGTACTTGCGGAATACGTGCTGTACCGCCACCCACGTTGGTACCGAAATCAATCATTTCTGGTGCGTGGTTAGACAGGAAGTTAGATGTAGTTTGACCAAATAACCAGTTGTTATAAGTTAAATATGCATGACGAATACGTAGTGCTTCATTTGTTCCTGCGAAGTCAACTTCCACTTTACCGCCAAGTTTGTTGTCGCCACCAACATTGGTATTGAAATCTAAACCTAAACGCGTAGTTTTTGCTGTTGCACGAAGTTTATCTTTAGTTTGTCCATCTGAACTTGCAACTTTGTTGAAGTCGTCATCCGCACCTTCAATAATGTAGTTTGCGTCGCCACGTACAAAACCATATAGATTAATGTCTGCGCCAGACTTAGATTTGAACGAAGACAGTGGAGATTCAGCTTTTACCGGAGCTGGTTGTGCTTTCACTTGTTGAATCTGTACTGCTTGCTGTTGTTGAACTTGTTGCTGTTGTTGCATCAATGCTTTTAGCTCTGCAACTTCGGCACGCAACTGAGCAAGTTCTTGTTGTTCTTTGGTTGCAGCATGGGTTGTTGTCATCATCAGAGCAGCCACACTAAGTGCTAGGCTTTGAGCGATAAATGGCTTTTTATTGAGGGCTAAACGCATACGCAAGCTTCCTTTATTACATTGTTAGTGGTGAGTCAAAAATTCCATTTCAGTAAAATTTACTATACAAAAACCATTCCATTTCGGTCTCTTTGTGTATAGAACAATCTTATAAAGATGAAAAATCGCACATTTCGATGTTTTAAGATATGACCTTTTATTACTCTTGCAACTAAAGTCTAATGCACACAATTTCAAACGATAATTGATGTTATTCGCGATTGGCTTTGAAGCATCAAATTACAATTTAGCTAGACTTTTGCAATGATTAAGTAACAATTCTTCATATTTTCTTAAATATAGACTGAGTTTTATTTGAGATCTATATTTTTTTCTTATAACTAAAGTCTTAGTCTAATAGATAAGCACCTATGCACAGTGATGGGTAAAAATTACACCTTTACACCAAAAAAACTCAACTATTCAAATGATTATTAACTATAGTGCATTGGATGTATTCAGTCACCAATACATAACCATAAAAAATACATGTGATCGCAGGGCAAAAAACAACGAAATTCTTGAGTAGATCTGCCCTATTCAACTTAAATTATTTCAACATCTGGAAAAATCAACACAATACAAAAACGTTTGCATATTATTCTTAAATCTGGAGTTGCGTTTTGAAATATTCTTCACAGTCAATCAAGTCATGGTCATCAGCGAGAAAATGGATATTGCCATAATGATGCAAAATTTGATTATTTCAGTCAAAGCACAAGGTTCAGACACTTGTCACGAACCGCATGGAATCACTTTTATGCTATCGGACTGAATGTACAAGATACTGCACAAGATTAAAAATTGGTCTATGGCATGGCACTAGGTTATGCAGATCCAGAGCAGATCTTCAACCGCTTTATAACTTCTGGCATATAGTTGACGATTTTGCAGTATTATTAAATAATGACTAACATTTAAAGCATTCATTTAACTTAGATTAGCATTTGAAGTGCAACACCATGTTGTTGCCATAATACCTGACTCGGACTTTTAAAGCTGAGTCTTTTTCTTGGGCGATGATTTAAACGTTGAGTGATTTCTGAGATATATTCATCCGTATAGGCATTTAAATTACTGCCTTTTTTAATGTATTGTCTGATTAAACCATTTGTATTTTCATTCGTGCCTCGTTGCCAAGCGCTATAAGGATCAGCAAAATACCAGTCTAGTTCTAATTCTTGAGCAACATACTTATGCAGACTGAACTCCTTACCATTATCTGCGGTAATAGTCTTTAGCTGATCTTTGATTGGCTTAAGAAGGCTGATGGTTGTTTGGCAAATTTCCTCTGCCTTGCGTGAGCTACACTTTTTCAGCCATAAATAACCTGTCTTCCGATCCACAATAGAGACCAATGATTGCTGATGGTTCTTACCAACAATCGTATCTATTTCCAGATCACCAAAGCGATTCCGCCGCTCAATCTCGATAGGTCTGTCATGAATGCTTTTACGATTACTCAGCTGACCACGGGTTTCAGGAGAGCCGTATTTCCTCTTTCTTTGATTTCTGAAACGTAGGTGATGAAAGAGTGTACCGCCATTGTTTTTATCCTGTCGTATAAAGCGATAAATTGAATGCAAACTGACTGGAACATGAGAAGCAATCTGTTCAGGACTCCATTGAAGATCAAGATAAGAGATGACATGTGCCCACATTTCACAAGGGATTCTTTTAGGATTAGGACAATGTCGTCTTCGAGCTACTTTATTGGCATGTTTAGCGAAATAGCCATTTCTAGCTCGATTACGTTTGATTTCTCTAGAAATGGTTGAAGGTGAACGATTCAGTCTCCAAGCGATATAACGTTTAGAAAAACCTTCACGTAACAATGTATAAATCTGATATCGTTCTTCTTGGGTAAGATGAGTATAGTTCATGATGCAACTTTGACTTTGGTCGGTCGGAAGCAAAATGCTAGCTCATCTTGCTTCTTTCCAATAATTTAATCTCTGTTGCACTTCATTTGAGAATCTAAGTAAATAAAAAAGACTAAAATGAGTCTCTTTTTATATAATAACGACTTCAGTTTTTAGTCTTTTTCGTGCTCAAGCTTAAACACATAATACAAAGCCAAAGCCACAAAAATAGCCATGACAATGGCCATATTCAAAAGTGCCGACCAAAGTAGAAAATTAAGAATCACGCCACAAAGTAGACCACAACCAAATTGCATGCTGCCCATAATCGCACTGGCCGTTCCTGCCCGTGCACCCTGCTCAGACATTGCAATCGCCATTGCATTTGGGCCTGTAAAACCGATTGCTGCGACAGCGAGAAACATCCCTGCACATACGATATATAAGGGTGCATGCGTCATGTTACCCGCTACCAACAACAGCCCTACACCAGCCAGTTGCAAAAAACTGCCTAATTTTAAACGCTGAAAAACACTTAACTTTTGTGCCATACGTTTATTGAAAGTCGAGAACAGCATAATCCCAACTGCATTGGCACCAAAGGCATAGGCAAAAACTTGCTGACTTAAACCGTAACCATCCATCAGAATGGCAGCAGAAGCACTGATGTAACAAAAGAGTACAGCCCCAGCAAAACATCCAACAAACATCGGGCGTCTAAAACTCGAATCTTGCAAAATCGCGCCGTAAAGGTTTAAAACTTGATTGAAGTTCAGCTTTAAACGACGCTTCGGATCTAAAGTTTCCTCAAAGAAAAAGTGTACGCAGCACAGGCTTCCCAAGCCAACGACCATCAAAAAAGCGAAAATACTATGCCAACTACTAAAGCTCAGCACTAGCGCCCCTAAACTCGGTGCAATAATCGGTGCGATGGTGGACACAATCATCATACTGGCAAATGCTTGGGCTGAGGCTTGCATATCCAGACGGTCACGAATCGCAGCACGGGCAATCACCACCCCCACACAACCACCTAAAGCTTGTAAAACCCGAGCAGCAATGAGACTCCACTCACTGTTTGCAAACACACACAGTAAACTGGCAATAATGTAGAGACTCAGACCAAAATACAGCGGTTTCTTCCGCCCAATACGGTCACTTACTGGTCCATAAATCAGTTGTCCAATGGCCAAGCCTAAGAAGTACGCAGGTAAGCTGTTAGCCACCATTTGTGTACTTACCCCAAAGTCATTTGCCATTTGTGGCAAAGCGGGCAAATACATATCAATCGACAGTGGACCGAGTGCCGTCAAGGAAGCAAGTAAAAGAATCCAAGCGTTTGAATAGGCCGCTTTTTCCTGTGTAGTCGACATAGGATTAATTTATGTTTTGGAAGACGAGTTTGCAGACAAGTTTACACGCTCCATAGTATGATTTATACCAGAGCAGGTGAAATTTCACATATTCTCATATTTGAAAATAGTCCAACCCCAAGTCACACACAAAGGTGTCCTTTGAAAGCATGGCTGACGAGTCTAAAACAGGCTACTTATAATACAACCTTCATGTATAACCTCCGCATGGTTATTACTTTTGCAGGGACGGCTTTTGTTCCATATTTTATGGGTTTTCAACTGGCAACTATTCCACTGACACTGGGTGCAGTTGCAGCGGGTTTAAGCGATATTGATGACCGTTTTTCTGTGCGGATCATGAATTTAATTTTTACCTATATTGGTTTTTTCATTACCGCAACATCGATTTACTTTTTATTTCCGCACCCAATTTTATTCGCACTGGGGCTGATCATTTCGTGTATTGGCCTGATTTTACTGGGCTCACTGGGACGTCGTTATGCCACCATTTCCTATGGTTGCTTAGTGGTTTCCGTTTACTCCATGCTCGGCGTCGGGCTTTTTGACAACTGGTATACACAACCTTCCCTACTGGTGATTGGAGCAATTTGGTATAGCCTTATTTCAACCATTAGCTTTCTGCTCTTTCCCGTTCGTCAGGTACAAGACAATCTATCGAAATGCTATTCATCACTCGCCGATTTTCTGTTTGCCAAATCCAACCTGTTTGATGTCGATATGACAGCAAACAGCTATCAACAAAGCATGATTGAACTGTCTTTGGAAAATGGCAAATTAATTGCGATTTTCAACGACATGAAAACAGCCCTACTCACCCGTTTAAAAGGTGACCGCGGACAACGAGATACACGACGCAGTCTGCAATATTATTTTGTAGCGCAAGATATTCACGAGCGTGCAGATTCAGCACATATTGACTATCAAAAACTGGCGAAAATTTTTCAACACAGCGATATTTTATTCCGCTTTCAACGGATTTTATCTATACAAGCCAAAGCCTGTAAAGACTTGAGCAGCAGCATTTTAAACCGTCAAACTTATACTCATAATAAACGCTTTAAACATGCGTTTGAGAACCTTCGTTTATCACTAGAAAAGCTCAGAGACGAACAACAATACGACCAAATTTGGGTCAATGCTCTGTTTTCGCTGTATCAAAATTTAAAATCAATTGATGCACAGCTACGTAACTTAGAAACTGAGCGCAATATTAAACTCGATAAAACCAAACATATCGAAAGCCAACTCAAAGATGATGACCTTAAAGGTTGGGATGACATTAAAGTTCGGATTAAACAAAATCTCACCCCTGAATCGGTGTTATTTCGACATGCGATTCGTTTATCTATCGTACTATTAGTCGGGTATATCTTTGTTCAAGTCACCAACATTGAATATGGATACTGGATTCTACTAACAGCACTCTTTGTCAGTCAGCCCAATTTCAATGCAACCAAACGTCGTTTACGTTTACGTATCGTAGGGACGTTGATTGGGATCATTTTAGGGTATGCCGTATTGTACTTTGTGCCTTCGATTGAAGGACAACTTCTCGTCTTAGTCATCAGTGGTGTAC
Source organism: Acinetobacter sp. WCHA55 (assembly GCF_002165305.2). Lineage (NCBI taxonomy): Bacteria > Pseudomonadati > Pseudomonadota > Gammaproteobacteria > Moraxellales > Moraxellaceae > Acinetobacter > Acinetobacter sp. WCHA55. The sequence continues at coordinate 2,392,283 of NZ_CP032286.1, forward strand.
TTTTCTTTGAGCTTCGCAGTAAGCAATATGCACAAGCCACCGCTTTCATTACTATCTTGGCACTGATTAACTTCAACTTAGATGGCATGGGATATGCAGCAGCCCTTCCGCGCATGATGGATACCTTAATTGGCTGTGGTCTGGCGTGGTTAGGCGTAAGTTTTATTTTCCCTGACTGGAAGTTCCGTCGTCTCCCCCGCACAATTTACCGTTCGCTTTCCGCTCAATGTGATTATTTGGCTGAGGTGATTGAACAGTATAAGTCTGGACGTAACAATGGTCTGAATTATCGCGTGGTCCGCCGTGCTGCACACAATACGGATGCCGAAGTGGCTTCACTCATTTCAACTTTAGCCACCGAGCCCGACTTTGACCCAACGCAAAAAAGCTTGGCATTTGAATTCTTGTGTCTCAATCATACCTTTATTAGTTATATTGCAGCATTGGGGGCTCATCGTGAAAAAGTTGACGACCCACAAATTCTAGATTTAATGGATCGTGCTTTTGACAATATCCAAGGCGCATTACTACGAGATGAAATGCCAGATTTAACTGCGCAAAATATGCTACAGAACATTCGTCAGCGTTTAAGCCAAAATAATGAGGAAGATCAGAAGGCATTGATCATTTTACAACAGCTTTCCTTGATGTTTAGCATCTTGAATCAGTTCAGTCGTTTGAAGCAAAGTTTAAGCCACGAACGGGATCATGAGGCCACAGAACTGGCTTCATTATAATTTGGGTGATTTTGGAACAATATACTCACTGAAATGCTCTAAATGATGCTAAACTTTTTGCAGTTTTAAATCTGTTACTTTCACTATGACCGCGAAAAATTTATACGCTTATACTTTACAGCCTGTGACCTATGAAATCACTGAAGCTGAACAACGCGATGCTCAATTAAAAATTTGGCGTAGCACAAACAAAATTAGCATGAAAGCTTGGATCATCATGGCTGTCGTTACAGCTCTTTCGATTCTTGGCCTAATTTTACTCAAGAATTATTCAACCATCTTTTGTTGGGTCGCAATCGCCTGCGTCGTGGTTTACCTTTTAGTTCGTAAATTCGGTTTAGAGTGGTATGTGAAACGCAAAATGAATGAATTTCCAGTTCAGGAAATTAAAGGCATTCGTTTAGGCGTACAACCTCACGGTCTGATTATGCGCCAGCAAATGGGCATGCAAGAAGGTGTCGGTGCGATTGGTTGGAAAGATATCTACGAATGGTACAACACACCTGAGTTTTTGTTGATTAAATTCAAGGTGAAAGGCCAAGAAGGTGCTTACATTTTGCCAAAACGCATGGATAGCAAAAACTTCTCGTTTAATACGATTCGTAAACATTTAAAAGAAACAGTCGGTGAAGCGCAGCCACTTTAAGTTCTGCCTTTCTCCTCTGTAAAAAAAACCTCCAACTTTTGGAGGTTTTTTTATCTCCTAAACCCTCGAATATAAATGATAATGAGAATAAATATTAATTTCTAAATCCATATTATCTTCTCAATCTTCAGGTATAATTTGCACACAACAAATCGCTCACCATTAAGTATCGCCATGTTTAAAAAAACATTTTTCCAAGTGCATTGGTTTTTGGGAATCACTGCGGGTCTTATCCTGTCGCTTATGGGCGTCACAGGGGCCATCTATTCCTATGAACAACAAATCTTAAAATGGATGAACCCAGACAGCTATACCGTTCAAGCAACACAAAACAATAAATTAACCCCTGCTGATCTGTATCTACATTTCCAAAAACAAGATCCTAGCATCAAAATCAATAGTATTACGATTGCTCAGGAGCCAACCACTTCAAGTACAGTCAATATAGAGAAAGAAGGCGCACGTCGTGGTTATAACATGATGGTGAACCCGTATACTGCTGAAGTCTTACCCGAAGTTAAAGGCCGTGAGTTTTTTAACTTTATTCAACAGTTACACCGTAATTTAACTGTCGGTCCTGTCGGTAAACAAATTACGGGCGCTTGTACCCTCATGCTTATTTTCTTTGTATTGAGTGGCCTATACTTACGTTGGCCAAAGCGTCATTCCATCAAACAATGGTTTTTTATTAAACCTAAATTGAAAGGACGTAACTTCATTTGGGATTTGCATGCTGTTGTTGGTACTTGGGTGGTGATCTTTTATCTGATCTTGGCCTGTACAGGACTGTATTGGTCTTATGATTGGTGGCGCGATGGCATGTTCAAAGTGCTTGGTGTTGAACGCCCACAAGCACAAATGCAAGAAGGACCTCGTCCCAATGCTGATGTAGCTCAAGGCCCACGCGGCGAACAAACTGGTGCTCGTGGTGGAGAATCACATGAGCAAGGTCGTGGCGGTCCACAAGGTAAACATACTGCACGTGGCGAACGTGGCCAAGGCGAACAACATGGTGAGCGTAAAGGCTTATCTCCTGAACAAGTGCAAATTGCTTTAACCCAAACGTGGACAGGCTTTAATGCACAAGTTGGTCGTGACTATTCAACCCTGACCCTAAATATTCCGAAAAAGCCTGATGGTACACTTGAGCTTTCATTTGTAGATGCAATTCCACAGCATGAGCGGGCGCGAAACTCAGCGGTCTTCAACTATCAAACTTCAAAAATTGAAAAAATGGAGTTGTATGAGCAGAAGAAGCTGAATGAAAAAATCATGAGCAGTATGCTTCCTGTGCACCGTGGTAGCTTCTTTGGCCCAATTTATCAATTCTTTGCTATGTTTGCATCATTGATGATGCCACTGTTCTTTGTAACGGGTTGGATGCTATATCTAAAACGTCGTAAGCAGAAGAAACTGACCCAACAAGCCCGTGGTGGAGCGTTGAATGTTCCAGTTGATCCAAATGCGAAACCGTGGCTGATTGCCTATGCAACCCAAACGGGTGTTTCTGAGCAAATCGCTTGGCGTACTGCAACCAGCTTACAAGAAGCAAGACAGCCAGTAAGTGTAAAAGCGGTGCAACACTTAACACTTGATGACTTAAAAACGGTCGAACAAGTCCTTTTTATTGCAAGTACTTATGGCACAGGTGAAGCACCTGACTTAGCTAGTAGTTTTGAAAAGAAATTTTTAAATACAACTTTGGATTTGTCACACCTTCACTATGCCGTATTGGCTTTAGGCTCTCAAGAATACCCTGACTCCTATTGTAGTTTTGGGCATCGCATTGACCATTGGTTAAAAGCCAATGGAGCGCATACTTTATTTGCAACCATTGAAGTCAATAATGCAGACAACTGCGATATTCAGCGTTGGAATAGTGCTCTTGCCTCTGCAACAAAGCTTGAACTGCAAGCCATGAATATTGACAAAACCTTTGATCAATGGACATTGGCACACCGTGAAGTACTTAATCCAAACAGTGTCGGAGCACATGCCTATAATATTGAGCTCAAAACCAACTTCGATGCAACATGGCAAGCTGGTGACATTGCCGAAGTTCAGCCAGGTAACAGCACCGCACGTATCCAAGCCTTTATGCAAAAGCATCACATTGCAGCACAAACCATCGTTGAGTCTTTAGCCATTTCGATTGAGCAAGCACTTTGGGATAAGAACCTCAGCATAGAAGTTGAACCTTTTGCCAACTTGGAACATTTACTGGAACAATTGAGTCCTTTACCTACACGTGAATATTCGATTGCAAGTGTACCGACTCAACAAGTGCTACGTTTGGTCGTTCGCCAACAGCAAGATACAGAAGGTGAACTGGGCTTAGGTTCTGGTTGGTTAACCCAACATGCAGAGCTTCAGCAACCTATCGCACTACGTATTCGTACCAATGAATCATTCCACTTAATCAATGACAACCGTCCTATCATTTGTATTGGGAATGGCACAGGCATAGCAGGCTTAATGAGTCTACTCCATGCACGTACCCGTCTAGACTATACGCAAAACTGGTTGATCTTTGGTGAGCGTCAACGTGAACATGATTTCTTCTATCAAACTACAATTGAAGCATGGCAAACCACAGGTATGCTACAGCGCTTAGATTTGGCCTTCTCACGAGACCAAGCAGAGAAAGTTTATGTACATCATAAACTGCGTGAACAAGCCACAGAGCTTAAAGCATGGGTTGAGAATGGTGCCATCATTTATGTCTGCGGTAGCATTAATGGTATGGCGAGCGATGTTGATGCTGCCCTCATTGAAATCTTAGGCGAAGAAAAATTAGATCAACTCCGCCAAGAAGGTCGTTACCGTCGTGATGTTTATTAAACATTAAATCAAGATAAGAAAACCGAGCCACAGTGCTCGGTTTTTTTATATATAAATTTGCTAAAATCCATGCAAAGCCTAAACTCACAAGCCTACATGCAAAAATCAAAAAGAATCATTAGTTTTATCATCGGTTCATTACTTTTCGCAGATGGCTTGTATTTTATTTTACAACTACACTTTGATTTCGGCATCCTCCTGCCTTTATTTATTGGATTAGGTCTGCTGATTTATGCACTCACCGCCCCTAGGCTTAGGGCTTATATTCAAACCAATAAAATCCGACAATCAATATGGCGTTACACTTGGCTATTTTCTTGCTATGGATTTGTAGTTTAGCCATTTTCTTTCTCTTTTTAAAATTTTCAAATGAACAAAACGTACCCCATGTCAATGCACCCGCCGTTTTAGTTCTTGGCAGTGGGCTAAAGCACGGTAAACCAAGTCCAACCTTAGCCAGTCGCCTAGATCAGGCGGCTCATTACGTAAAACAATATCCAGAAACTATTCTTGTTGTAAGTGGTGGGCTATCTCCACAGCAGAACATCAGCGAAGCCAACGCAATGCGTCAATATTTGGTGGATCAACACCATATTCCAGCCCATCGCATCTACACCGAAGAACAAAGTACCAGTACAGAGTTAAACCTGTTCAATAGCAAAAAGATTTTAGCTCAACAACATATCTCTATTGAACAACCGATTGCGATTGTCACCAGCGATTTCCACATTCCACGTAGTCGTGCGATTGCAATTCGCCAAGGTTATCAATCACCCATCATGATCGGTGCTAAAACACCACTTGAAACTCGCTATAACGCAAGGTTACGGGAGTATTTTGCCTTTATTAGCGGTTGGCTACTCAACGAATACTAAAGCAAAACAACATATTAATGCAGACGAATATGTCGTGGTGAAGGTAATTGTAATTGCTTGAATAAATCAGGCTTTTGTATCGAAAACTGATACAGATAATTTTTAATATCTAATAGTAATTTTTCAGGAGCAACCAAAACATTCTGCCCTTCTGGTGTTAAATTCATCGACACTGTCGTATTTTCAACACGTAAAAAAGGAATCACTTTTTCAACCAAGTCCGTTAAACCAATACTCTGAATTTCATAACCGGCCCAATTATCTTTCACTAAAAGCTGTGCTAAGCCTTTACTCTGCCACACCGCAAATGAACGCTGTCCAGTTGGTGTAGCACAGAGTGCCCACCCATCATGATACAACGCCAAAACATGGCCCTGATGCACAATAGTTTCAATAAAAAGGCGATAAACTTGGAGAGGATCGTAAGCAGTATTTTGGTTTTTAGATGCAGCTTTGCGTTGATATGGATTTCTCATAAATCTGTCATGTTTTAAAATTATTATTGCACAGAAGTGTATGAAAACAGCTTGAGATAAGCAAGGTTTTTACGACTAGGGAATATGGTGGGCGCTGACGGGATCGAACCGCCGACATTCTGCTTGTAAGGCAGACGCTCTACCAACTGAGCTAAGCGCCCTTGAGAAGTAAAAATAGCATTGCTATTTTTATGATGCAAGAAAGAAATCTTGCTTGATTCCATTTACTAGCACAAGGGATCTAGGAAATGGCGCAGCGGACGGGGCTCGAACCCGCGACCCCCGGCGTGACAGGCCGGTATTCTAACCAACTGAACTACCGCTGCAACGGTAATTGCGAATGCAATTAGGGTCATTAAGCTTTACAGCTTGAATATGGTGGGCGCTGACGGGATCGAACCGCCGACATTCTGCTTGTAAGGCAGACGCTCTACCAACTGAGCTAAGCGCCCTGATTTAAGATTGTCAGTCTTAGTGTTCAAATTTAAGCTCAGGAACTTAAATTTATATTTAAATGGCGCAGCGGACGGGGCTCGAACCCGCGACCCCCGGCGTGACAGGCCGGTATTCTAACCAACTGAACTACCGCTGCGTCGTAAATATGGTGGGCGCTGACGGGATCGAACCGCCGACATTCTGCTTGTAAGGCAGACGCTCTACCAACTGAGCTAAGCGCCCTGATTAAGATTGTCAGTCTTAGATTTTAAACTTAAGCTCAGGAACTTAAATTTAATTGATTCTTTGAATGGCGCAGCGGACGGGGCTCGAACCCGCGACCCCCGGCGTGACAGGCCGGTATTCTAACCAACTGAACTACCGCTGCATCGCAAAAAATCTGGTGGGCGCTGACGGGATCGAACCGCCGACATTCTGCTTGTAAGGCAGACGCTCTACCAACTGAGCTAAGCGCCCTCATTAAGGATTTTGTATAAATGGCGCAGCGGACGGGGCTCGAACCCGCGACCCCCGGCGTGACAGGCCGGTATTCTAACCAACTGAACTACCGCTGCACTTACACAAAGTCACCAATGTGGTACAAACAATATTAAAAATCTTAAGTGGCGCAGCGGACGGGGCTCGAACCCGCGACCCCCGGCGTGACAGGCCGGTATTCTAACCAACTGAACTACCGCTGCACGTAAGATCTTTAACGTAAAGGCTTGGTGGGCGCTGACGGGATCGAACCGCCGACATTCTGCTTGTAAGGCAGACGCTCTACCAACTGAGCTAAGCGCCCTTAACGTCTTTATCGTTTGTGAGGTGCATTATAGAGAATCTTTACAGGCTGTCAAACGCTTTTCGGCTTGTTTTCACTTTTTTGCAATCGAGTGATTAAAAAATAGGTCAAATGGTATAAAAATAAGTATTTTCTGTATGTTATTTAACATATTTGCGAAAATTAAAATGATTATTCCCTAAATTTTTTTTCCTCAAAATACACAGTTTCTATGATTAATCCTCTTCTTCTATTGAATATTGATATTTTTAAATTACAGCGTTGAATACTCCATAAAATAAGCTTGCACATTTTTTAACAGCTCATTTTATATTTCAAGTTTATGTTCAGAAATATAAACCAGTGCATTGCAATCAATTAATTCAAATAACTCTATAACATCCGTATTACGCATACGAATACAGCCATGCGACATCGGCATCCCCATTGGTTCACTATCTGGTGTTCCATGAATATAGATATAACGTTGATAGGTATCGCAGCCTTCCCCGCGATTAAAGCCCTCTTCTAAACCGCTCAGCCATAAAATCCGAGACAAAATCCAGTCCCGCTCAGGAAACTGCTTGGCTAAATCGGTATTGTAAACCTCCCCTGTAGGCTTTCGAGCGATAAAAACGGCATTTTTAGGTTGCTCAGCACCATGCTTCTCAGCAACGAGATGCCACCCCCGCGGCGTTTTACCACTATTTTCAGTTTCGCCAATGCCATTTTTCCCCGACGAGATCAGATAAAATTTATTCTTTTTAGGCAGCATTAAAGTCTGTTCAGCCAAATCAATCAAGACGTCTGCATCAGCAATTACATAAGACATCAGTTGTCCTCTATTTGTTTTTTATCTATTACTGCATTTGGTTCTGGGCGGAACCATAACCATATTGCGACAAGCAACATGGTCGTATTGGTAAATAATTTCACTAAAAATGGAGCATTGGTGAGTAGCATGAGCAGACCACTGATCAACATCATGATACTGGCAAACCACTTCGCTTTACGTGGTACAGTGCCATTGGCACGCCATGCTCTTAACGTTGCGCCATATTTTGGATGGTTGAGTAACCAGGCATCCATTTGTGGCCAACCCTTAGATGCAGCCCAAGCTGCCAAGATCAGAAAAACAGTGGTTGGCATACCCGGCAACAGCGCACCGATGAAGCCTAGGATGACAAAGATCACCACTAAACAACGCCAAAACAACGTTTTCATACCACTTTCCTGAGCACCGAATTGCGGTAGTATAAAGTGTTTTTTAAGTTTATCCGTTGTCCTTCTGCATATTTAGCTTCTTTTTTAAGGCATTCACATGCATCTCATTTCACAGCATCAGTTATTCGAACCTTGGCTCCAATTCAAACATCCATTGGTTCGCCAGTTGGCTTTTGCTGTAGCTAGTCCAAATATTTTATCTGCACCACCTTCCGAACTCGCTATAGTTCATGCTTTTCTTTTTCATCCAAGTGAGCACTGGCAACAACACTTCCATACCTATTTATCTCGCCTTAAACAGCTCGATCAAGACCCGAAAGAACTTGAAGATTTTATGGCTCAACTGAAAAGTACCCGTTTGGGTCTGCGCTTTGAAATGTTCATCTGGTTTTGGTTACTAGATCATCACTATCATCCATATGAGTTATTGGGGCATAGTATTCAAATCATTGATGGTGCTCGGACTACAGGTGAGCTAGACTTTTTAATTAAAAATACCGAAACCAATCAAGTCGAGCATTGGGAAGTCGCGTTGAAATATTATTTAGGTGAAGCAGATCTAAGCTTAACCACATGGTATGGTTTGAATCGTACCGATACTTTAAATAGAAAATTAAAACACTTTACCCATAAACAGTTTCAATTCCAGCAAGCTTTAGACACAGACATTCAAGTTCGCTTTGCCGTTGTAAAAGGGCAACTCTTTCTCCCTCTAACAAATGGTTTCACAGCAGTTGATGCTTTAAACCCATACTCCCTCCCCAATTGGCTCAACCCAGACCGTCGACTAGGCACTTGGGGTAACGTCATTCCAAAGGCCGACTTGAATTACTATCGCCTACAACGCCAAGAGTGGATTTGCCCAAATGCTGAAGTCAGCAGCCAAATGGCACATTGGTGGACCAATGGACTGTACTTACAAAATCAAAACAATCAGTTTTATATGTACAGAAATCCAAATTTGATTTTAACTTGATTTTTCAGAAGTTACTTTATACAAAAATACATAACGCAACACACAGTTACTTATCTCCTGCAAAACCATGCTATTTTTTAAAGTGTTTATTTTTTAATCTCTAACTACATCAGAACAAAATCATTTGATGAATACACTAAAAATTTTGGAGACAGCGATGAAAAAAATTGTTTTAGGTTCACTGGTGATGCTTTTTGTTTTAACAGGCTGTAATACCGTGGCCGGTGTAGGGAAAGATGTGTCCAAAGTAGGCGATGTCGTGACCAACTCTGCTGATAAAACTGCTGATAAATTATAATCTGCTTGTAAGTCCCATAAACCTTATCTAAACGATAAGGTTTTTTTATTGTTAAGTTTCGCATTCCAGAGATTAATCGCCTATTATAGTGCCGACTGTTTTATTGACTTTGAAATGCGCATGACCTCTTCTGCTACTCTCGATTTAAGCCTCCAACTTTTACGTCAGCCATCGGTTACACCTGTGGACCACAACTGTCAAAATATTATGGCTGAACGCTTAAAAAAAATTGGTTTCAACATTGAGTCTATGCGCTTTGATGATGTTGATAATCTATGGGCGCGAAAAGGCACCGAAGCACCTGTATTCTGCTTTGCGGGTCATACCGACGTCGTTCCTACAGGTAATTTGGATGCTTGGAACTCAGACCCATTTGCCCCAGAAATTCGTGATGGCAAACTTTATGGTCGTGGTAGTGCAGACATGAAAACCGCCTTGGCCGCAATGGTGGTTGCTTCTGAGCGCTTTGTTGCAAAACACCCAAATCATAAAGGCTCAATTGCGTTCCTCATCACCTCAGATGAAGAAGGCCCATCGATCAATGGCACAGTCAAAGTGATCGAAACACTCGAAGCCCGTAATGAAAAAATGAAGTGGTGTTTGGTGGGTGAACCTTCAAGTACACATCAACTCGGTGATATTGTTAAAAATGGTCGTCGTGGTTCACTCAATGCAGTACTGACAGTGAAAGGAAAACAAGGTCACGTGGCTTATCCACATTTGGCCATTAACCCAATTCACATGGCATCTAAAGCCGTTGCTGAACTTTGTGATACGGTTTGGGATCAGGGCAACGAATACTTCCCTGCGACGTCTTTCCAAGTGTCAAATATTCAAGCTGGTACAGGGGCAACCAATGTCGTTCCAGGCACCATGACCGTAACTTTTAATTTCCGTTATTCAACTGAATTGACCGCTGAAGAATTAAAAGCACGTGTTTTAGAGATTTTGGATCGTCATGGTTTAGTCTACGACATTAAATGGACGCACTCAGGCTTACCATTCTTGACGCCAGTGGGTGAGTTGGTGAATGCTGCTAAAAATGCCATTCGTAATGTGACTGGTGTAGAAACTGAGCTTTCAACCTCAGGCGGAACATCTGATGGTCGCTTTATTGCTCCTACGGGTGCTCAAGTACTTGAACTTGGTGTACTCAATGCCAGCATCCATCAAATTGATGAGCATGTGAATGTCGCTGATCTTGAACCACTTGCTGAAATTTACGAACAAATTTTAGAAGGCCTTTTGGCATAAGTATTCAAAATCACATAAAAAAGGAACTCAATTGAGTTCCTTTTTTATTACATTCAAACTTAAGTAGAAAGACCTAAACTGGCCTGAATTTTATTTAAATTCGGTACGTGGTAAGTCTCATCACCCATACGCACCAATTGGAAAATAGTGGGATCATTCGCAGGGCTTTCATCATCAACAATTTCAGAAATACGTAAACGAATTGACTTCGGCATTTCATTACACATCAAAGCAAAGCGCTGAGAAGCATCGTCCCCTTCAATCACCAGTGCCACCCCTTCCATTTGGTCTGGACGGTTGATGGCATAAACAGGCAGATGAAGATCATGCCATTCTACCGTTTTCACCTGTGTATCACTGTCGAGCGCAGACAGAACAATATTTTGAGGCAAGAGCATGGCATTTTTACCATGGCATTCAATGATATAAGCATCAATAAAACCTGTTGATACTGTAATCAGATATTGCAATTCTTGCTGACTGATTTGCTCATTCATACTCTTTGAAACATTTGCATTCATTTATTTACCCCTGCTTTTCAGCCAATAACTGCTGAATGTTGGCAAGTAATTCTGCCTCTTGGAATGGTTTGCCCATATAGTGTGTCACACCCAAGCTGAAAGCACGTTCACGGTGTTTTTCACCCGTACGCGATGTAATCATAATAATCGGCAGATTCTGGTGAATTTCGTGGTGACGAACCAAGTTCGTTACTTCAAAACCATCCATACGTGGCATTTCAATATCCAGCAACATCAAGTCTGGTTTAACGCTCTCAAGCTGCTCCATCGCATCGACACCGTCTTTAGCAGTCACAATATCAAAGCCTTGACGCTCTAATAAGCGCGATGTGACCTTACGTACCGTAACCGAGTCATCCACAATCATCACTAAACGACGCGTATCCTGATGACGACCAAAGTCACGGTGATCGGCTGCATGCGTCACACGCTTGGTACTTAAAATCTGACGTGCAATGTTCTGACCATCTAAAATCAAGCACACATGACCATCACCCAAGATCGTTGCGCCCGCAATTGCACCAATACTGGCAAACTGTTGCCCAACTGGCTTCACTACAATTTGCGCACGAGAACCAATAAGCTGATCGACTAATAACGCAATGGTTTGTCCGCTATTGCCTTTAATCAACAACACTGGCAATGAATGTCCAATATTACTCAAACGTGGAATCGGCTGATTAGATAAAAACTCAGATAGATAGCGTAGTTTATAACTTACACCATCAATTTTGAATTGGTCATCTTTACTGTGGAAATACTGATCCAATGCTGTTGGAGCAATACGCACAATACGATCAATCTGTGCCAATGGAATTGCATATTGTTGATCGCCTGCTTTTACCATCAAGGCATCACTCACCGCTACCGTAGTCGGTACACGAATAATGAATGTCGTGCCGAGTCCAATTTCCGATTCAACCGTGACATGTCCACCCAGTGCTTTAATTTCACTTTGCACCACATCAAGACCGACACCACGTCCAGAAATTTGCGTCACTTCTTTGGCTGTACTGAAACCTGGATGGAAAATAAACTGTAAGATTTCCTGTTTATCCAGCACTTGATCGACTTTAATTAAACCTAAGTTTAGCGCTTTCGCTTTAATTGCGCTTTCATCAATACCCTTACCATCATCTTTAAAGCTGACAATCACATCTGTACCTTGACGGCTAATGTTCAGCTCAATTTGGCCTGCCGCTGATTTTTTCGCAACGCTACGTTGTTCCGCATCTTCAATACCGTGGTCGATTGCATTACGTAGCATATGCTCAAACGGTGTAACCAAACGTTCAAGAATCGTACGGTCCAACTCACCTTCAGTATTGTGGACGACCAGTTCCGTTGGACGATTCAAGGTTGATGCGGTCTGACGTACAATACGCTGTAAACGAGGTAACATACGTGAGAACGGCACCAAACGTGTCCGCATTAAGCTTTCTTGAATTTCCGCTTGAATACGGGATTGTTGTAATAACAAGCCTTCCGCATCACGAATCTTCTCTGCCAAAGTGCTCTTGAAGTCAACCAAATCCGAAGCTGATTCGGCTAAGGATTTAGACAATTGATTCAGCGATGAATATTGGTCCATTTCCAAGGGGTCAAAGTCTGCGTAGCGCGAGTTTTCAGAACCATGCTTCGCAATAATTTGACTCTCAAGCTCGCCTTCCATTCGACGTAACTGATCCGCCAAACGCTTAATTGCAAGCTCCATCTCGTTCAACGTATTGCCGAGCTGACCTAAGTCCATCTCGATACGCGAACGGTTAATCGCATTTTCACCTGACAGGTCGATCATTTTCTCAACCAAATCAGCTGAGATACGGATCATCTCATTACCACCATCCAAGTGAGTCGTTTCTTTCCACTCACCCAGCATTGCTGGCGGCTCAGTACCATCACCCTGTACAAACTCAAAACTTGGTACCGCATTGAGTAAATCAATTTGTGTTACACGCGTTGGTAATTGTGCAATCACATCCACATAGTCAATAGATGCTAAGCTGTTTTTTAGACCATCATAATTACTAAAATCACGTTTGAAGATAGCTTGTTTTAACCATTCAAATGCGGTTTGCAATAAAGGGTCATACATGTTTGAACTGAAATTATGTACAGCAAATTGCTCAAATGTAGTTTCTAGCTCATAAGCAATCGCACCAACAGGTTCATTCTCCGCCATGCGCGCGCCGCCTTTTAAGCTATGCGCAGCACGTTGCAATTGCAGTAACACACTACGGTCACTACGTTGTTCAGTCCACTGTTTCAGTAAGCCATCCGTAGTTGCTAAAATCTCTTCAGCTTCTTCCAAAAAGGTTTCTTCAACGATTGATAAAAGACTAACTGCTTCTTCAACAGCGCTGACTGCTTCGTTTTGTGCAAGTGACGGAGTATCCAGCTGTTCAACTACACTCGACGCTTCAATTGCAGTTACTGACTCAACAACAGCTGTTTCTGCTTCTGCTTCTGTTTCTGTTTCTGTTTCTGTTTCTGTTTCTGTTTCTATTCTATCTACATTAGATAAAGGTTCTTCAACTGAAGCCTGAGCCTCTTCAATTGCGGCAACAAACGTCTCAGCCAATGGCTCAGATGCAGAAATTGTAACAACCGTACCCTCTACTAGGCTCTGAATGTTATGCAGTACATTGATGGTCGATGTTGCTGGATAATCAACCTTCTCCGTACGAATGACCTGAATTCGGTCTGCGACGTCATCCTGTACTAAGCGTAAGATGCTGATCAACTGTGGCGTTGTGGCTATTTGCTGACGAATCACACGCTCATAAATAGACTCTAATTCGTGTGCAATCGAACCAATAAAAGGTGCAGAAATCATATTTGCACCACCTTTTAAGGTGTGCAAATAACGCATTAAATTATTGAGTGCTGCTGGATCATTGCCATTTTGAGACCAAGTATTAAGATCCTGATCCATCCCCATTAATAATTCTTCGGCTTCTTCTAAGAAGATATCAAGCAAATCATCATCAAAATCGGTGTTGGCCGTATTCGATTGCTTGTGCTGATGATCCGATGCAATTTGCTGCGAAATCAGTGCAAGATCAAGGCTTGGTTGTGAAGTACTTCCAGAAACAATAGCCTCAGCGACAGGTTCAATTACCATTGCCGAAGTCGATTCAACATCTTGCTGTACGAAAGCAATTAATTCATTGAGAGCTTTATGCACTTCTTCAGTCAGAATGACGCGCTGACCAGCAGCTAAAGTATCAAATAAATGGATAAATTCTTGATGTGCCTGACCAAATAACTCGTATGCATAATCTACATTGAGTAATTCCGGCTTTTCCAATAAGGCCTGATAACCAGCATACAGCTCAGAAGTAAAGTCATGAATTCCTTGAGCAGCACGGTTATTGGTGAATTCCAGTAATTGTTTTGCTTGTTCACCTAAGTGCTGAATATAGTCTGGATATTCAACTTTAGCCCGCTGATCAAACTCAAACTCAGCATCAAGCAACAGATCAATATTTAACTCAATCAGCTTAGAAACCATACCTTGTGGGTTTAGCTCATTATCTACGTCTTCAATACTGAAACCATAATTATCCCAAGCCGTAGTGAACGTGGCGTAAACCACGTCAAGCTGTTCGTTCGTACCTCGCCCAAGCACGTGTAAATAGTCACGTACAAATTCAGCATATTGGGTGAGTAAAGAGATTTCCTTCGAGGTAGAAACGATCTCTTCTTGAACCAAGGTTTTAAATAGATTTTCGACTTTTGAGCTGGCATTAAAAACATGCTCAATTTGCGCCATAGACGAACTACCGCGCAGTGTATGTAAAGCACGGATTAAGCCATTGTAATCTTGTACTTTGGTTTCATCTGCATTTAGGAACTGATCAATAGTCGCTAAATGATCTTCCGCCTCTTCAATAAAGATCGCTAAAGTTTCTTCTAGAACATCATGCACTTGATCATCCTGTTCAGGAGCATCTGCAACTTGTGGCTCAGAATCAACAACCTCGATATCACTCAGCTCTAATCCTGTCACATCATTATCACTATTTAGATGATTAGACAGTTGTAGCAAATCTTCTAGTGCAGGTTCTAAACTTTGATTTTGTTGTAATTGTTGTCCAATTAACACCAGTGGACGAAGGTCAAGATCAATTTCCTGTACCGCTTTGAATATCGGATACAGTTTAAATTGAAACAGTTTGAATACTGTTTTAGCAAATTTTTGGACCGTTGCTGTAAGCGGTACAGCCCCTGAAATCACACGATTTAAAGTGTCTTCAACTGCCCACGCTGTTTCACCTGCTGACTTTGCCCCCACCATACGACCAGAACCTTTTAAGGTATGGAAGTGACGACGTATGCTCAACAATGTTTCTTGATGTGTCGGTTCAGCGTACCACTTTTCAAATAATGGATCTAACTCAACGAAGATTTCTTCAATTTCTTCAACAAAAATTTCAAGAATTTCTGCATCTTGATCTAGATAACTATCTTCCGGAAGCGTTGTCGTTTCAACTAAATGTTTTAATATTTCTTTCATAGCTAAGGCTTCTTGCGTTGTCAGCTACCCAAAAAAGGTGCATAAACTTCATTATAACCATCATCCCAAACCAGTCTTTTTACTCAAGCTAATTGAGTTGATGTATATCCTGATTTGGTATGCCACTCAAGTCATGAGCAGCATACCTCCCCCAAAGCATGCGCTTAATCAGGCAGTTTAAAGTCTGTTACAGACTCACGTAACGCTTCCGCCATGTTCGCAAGTTCTGAGACCGAACGTGCTGTATCGAAAGTCGCCGTGGTGGTTTGTGAGGTAATTTCTTGTACGACGTTCATCGTAGTTGCAATATGACCCGCAGATGCTGACTGTAGCTTTGCTGCATCCGAAATATTTGCAATCAATTTTGCCAAATTACCCGATACGTTTTGAATCTCATCCAGTGCAACACCCGCATCCTTAGATAAGTTCGCACCACGTACAACCTCAGACGTGGTTTGTTCCATCGAAATTACTGCTTCGTTGGTATCGGTCTGAATGGTTTTTACCAGTGTTTCAATCTGTTTAGTTGCTGAAGCTGAACGTTCTGCAAGACGCTGTACTTCATCCGCAACCACGGCGAAACCACGACCTGCTTCACCTGCCATCGATGCTTGGATCGCTGCGTTTAAAGCCAAGATGTTGGTTTGGTCAGCAATATCGTTAATCAAGGCAACGATGTTACCAATCTCTTGTGAAGATTCACCCAAACGTTTAATACGTTTAGACGTTTCTTGAATCTGCTCACGAATGATATCCATACCTTCAATTGAACGGTTTACAACGTTCGCACCATTTGCAGCAATTTTTACTGAACGTTCTGCTACCACTGCAGATTCTTCAGCGTTTGAAGATACTTGGTCAATCGACATTGCCATTTCGTTAATCGCGGCAGATGCACCCGCAATTTCTTGCGCTTGGTGTTCAGATGCTTCGGCTAACTGGTTGGTAATCCCCTGCGTACTTGCCGTATATTGTGCAACCTCTTGAGAAGTTTCGGTAATACGAGAAACAAGGTCACGTAATTGGTCAATTGCGAAGTTAATCGAGTCGGCAATTGCACCCGTGAAGTCTTCAGATACTGTTGCATATGAACGTAAGTCACCATCTGCAAGATCAGCAATCTCATCCAGTAAACGTAAAATCGCGTTTTGGTTACGGTCATATTCATCTTGTAGACGAGATACACGTTTTTTATCTGATTCGCCACGAAGTACGAGTAATTTAAATACGCAGAATAAGAAAGCAATCAGGGCTAGAATTAAACCTAAGGCAGGAATTGCAATTGCTAAACCTGTACCACCTGACAATTTGTTCAAATTGCTTAACAAAGCATCCGACTGTTCAAAAATCGATGATGACGCTTGGCGTACTTTAACGATTTGTGATGAGTTCTTTAAAACCGTTGCTGCTGCCGACTTCAGTACATCATCATATTCTGATTGAATACTGGTCAAAGAATCACGCATTTCAGGATCATTAATACGCTCTACACCTAAGTCCGCACTACCATTTAACTGAGCGTTTAGGTATGACGCGAAGGTTTCTGTATCTGAGCTAAAGTCATCCGCAGATTCACGTGAGTTTGCTGAACCCGTCAAGACAGAACCAATTGAACGTAAAATACGTTCCGCAATGAATACTTGGTTTTTTGCAATCACGACTTGGTTGGCTGGCACATTTTGACGTGCCATTTGGTCAACCATTAAGTTATATTCGGCCTGAATCCCCGGAATACTTTCACTAATCGCGATGTTGGTATCGTAGAGTTGGTTAATGATTTTTTGTTGCGATGCAATTAAATCAATATTTTCAGAAACCTTTTTCCACTGTGTATCGACTTCACGCAATGCATCTGTGCTTGGGTGAATATCTTTTACTGTTTCTAAATTTTCAGCAAAAGACTTTTGTGATTCTGTCAGTTTTTTAATGGCCTCAGGTGTACCTGATGCTGTTGCTTCAGTTGCCTGACGCGAAATCGTTTGCGATAAAAGACGTAAATCACCCAAGCTACGGGTGAATTCGTTATTTCGAGGTACGCTATAGAATAGGTACAACAGTAAGAAAATTGCCAGTACGATACAAAATGCCGCACCCAAAATTAATGGCTTGGACTTTTCACTATCACCAAATACACGTGAAAACTGTTCCGTCTGTGATTGAAGTTTTGCTACTAAAGCATTTCCACCTGAGCGGTTACTGCTTCCATCCGTATTTTTCTTTTTAAGTTTAAAGCCCATGCAGCTTCTCCCCGATTTACGCCCTTATAATTTCGCGCGCGACAATGATATTAATTTATAAATTTTATAGATGCGTTCATATACTTTGGATTGTCTAATAAGCGACTGAATAAGAAAACATGCCATTGTTGGTTGTGTTGGTGAAAATACCCTTGGCAATATTCTTTTAAATTCCGATCTAAATCTTCGTGTTTAGAAAAGAAACTTTTCTTATTAAAGTGCTGAATCCCCAGAACCTGATCGACAACTAAACCGACATAGTGGTCATTGTGACTAATACAGAGTACTTTTTGAGTCGGTGAATATGCACTACGATGCCCTGATACATAGTGCGCTAAATCGGCAACAGAAAGTAAACGTCCTCGAATATTGGCCAAACCCACAACCCAAGGTTGAGTATTTGGCACTAAGGTATATTTCGGAGGATAAATCACCTCTGCAACTTCACCTAATGGCGCAACGAAATATTGCCCCATCATCTCAAAAGCAATGCCCGACCAGCGGTTTACCTCATTTTCGTTTGAAACGTAGTTTTTATTACCACGTTTAGCAAGTCGAAGTAATTCGATAAATCCATTTGCTGCCATAGAGCTTATCCTGCGTTCAGGTGTTGCTTAATTACATCAATCAGTTGGTTTTCATCAACAGGCTTAGTTAAATAATCACACGCACCTTGACGCTTGCCCCATACACGATCTGTAGCCTGATCTTTAGTACTGACGATCACTACAGGAATGTGTTTTGTTGTTGCGCCACGCGCAATTTGACGGGTTGCTTGAAACCCATTAACGCCTGGCATCACCACATCCATCAACACTAGATCTGGAAGTTCAGCTTGAGCCATGGTTACACCATCGGCACCATTCGACGCTTCAATCACTTCAAAACCGTGTTTCCCCAAAATTTCTTTAAAGCGGAAGGTCTCTGTAGGTGAGTCATCCACAATTAAAATACGCGCCATAATTTTCCCCAATTACACTTATATTATTTATGCTGAAACGTGATTACGAATCGCATTTAATAATTCATCTTTACTAAACGGCTTTGTTAAATATTCATCTGAACCAACAACACGCCCTTTGGCTTGGTCAAATAGACCATCTTTGCTAGAGAGCATCACGACAGGAATATTTTGATAATTTTGTGAGTTTTTGATTAATGCACACGTTTGATAGCCATCTAGACGCGGCATCATAATGTCGACAAATACGATATCAGGATTTGCTTGAGCAATTTTTGACAATGCGTCAAAACCATCGACAGCAGTCACAACTTCACAACCTTCACGTTGTAATAATGTTTCAGCTGTACGACGAATGGTTTTTGAATCATCAATGACCATTACTTTTAGATTCTGGAATTTATCGTCCATTTAATATGACCCTTCCCATTTTTAGAATGTTTGTAGAAACAGATTCGTAGACGCTTTACAAGTTACGTACACTTTTAACATATATTTACTTATATTTTCAACGAACAGTTTCCGCATAAAACCACACTTCATCTTCTTTTTAAGAACGGCTTCACACTTTCCTATACCCGTCGATTTTTTTTTGACTGATTATATTTTTTATTCCTAAATTTAGGACTAATATAGCACTATTTATTGCTTGTAAATAAGTAATTTAGTCAACTTTAAACTGGGGGTATCGATGCTTAGGGAGTTTAATCACAAACTTGCTTTGATCGTAAAAAAAAGGATGACTGCGAAAGTCATTTTGCTGGTTTTGCTAAGTTTGCAGACCTTCTCGATTATGGCCGAGCCACCTAAAGCGGTCTGGTATCGATATTACGACAGTAAAGGCATCGCAAACGTCAGTAGCAATGTCACCCCAAACCATATTCGCTATGGTTATGAAGCACTCGATAGCAACATGCAAGTGATTCAACGAGCACGTCCATACAACGCAGAAAAAGATGCGCAATATGCTCCACAACGGGCAGCAGCAGCCAAGCAACGCGAATCGGATCTTAAATTAAAACGCGCTTATACCAACAGCCAAGTCGCTACTCAAAAACGCAATACTTCCCTTTCTTATATCTTAAAACAGATTAAGTTTCAGCAAGATGAATTAAAACAATTACAGAATGACCGTATTGGATTCTTACGCCAAGAAAAAGAGAACATGCGTAAAGGTAAAAGCAATCCGAAACCGCTGCAAGATATGATTGATTATAATTCAAAAAATATTGTCATGAAAAAAGAGCAAATACAATCGTTACAAAGTCACTATCGTAATACCAGAGCTGAATACGACAGAATTATTGCTCGTTTAAAAACACTTGAATAATCTGCGTCTTATTTACAGTGTGCTGACTTTCGCCGCTAGACCAAAGGATTTGACTCAATGCAGGCTGCACCACGTATAAACCCCAAATTAAGCCGCCAAGTGCTCTCTATTTTAAAACTCAGCCCGCTGTGTTTGTGCTTACTCCTCTCTGCCTGCCAAAAACAAGACGATGTCACACCCTCTACTCCATCTAGAGCTAAAATTGAACTGATAGCACAAGACTTGGTCCAGTTCCAAGAAGGTCCTTCTGTTCAACGTACAGCTTTTACTGGCACTATTCGAGCCGTCTATCAGAGTTCCATTCAGGCTCAAGTGACAGCGACAGCAACCGCCGTCTCCGTTCAAGTTGGACAAGCCGTTCAAAAAGGCCAAGTGCTTGTTCGATTGAATAATCAAGATAATGCTGCACGTCTTGCCCAAGCTCAAGCCAATTTTGCTTCAACCCAAGCCCAAGCCAATCTTGCAAAAAGCATGGTTCAAAGAAAAAAACGTTTACTCAATCAGGGCTTTATTTCCAAAGTGGAATATGAACAAAGCCTTGTGGACTATCAAGCTCAATTAGAAAATGTTCGTGCCCAACAAGCCAATGTCGACATTGCCGAAAAAGCGGATCGCGATGGCACTATTCTAAGCCCAATTTCAGGAGTTATTACTCAACGTCAGGTTGAACCGGGGCAAACCGTAACCGCAGGACAAACCCTATTTGAAATCATTAACCCGAATCATTTAGAAATACAGGCCAAAATTCCAAGTGATCTACAAGCCACTTTAAGCTTGGGAGAAAAAATAGAATATCGTCTGCAAGGCAATCCTCAAAAACGGACAGCCAAGATTACTCGTATTTCTCCGGTTGCTGACCCTGCGAGCCGTCAAATCGAGTTCTTTGCTCAGCCAATTGAAACTATTAATTCATTAAGTATTGGGACTTTTGTAGAGGGTGATATACTTGGTTCACAATCCATTACAGGACAAATTATTCCGCTGGATACCATTCAAGATATACAAAATACACCATATGTATGGGTGATTCGTCAAAATAAAATTGAACGTAGCCCTATAGAAGTCTTGGAACAACGCTATAGCAATAACAGCGCCGTAGTACAGGGACTACAAACAGGCGACCAGATTAGTCGTATCAAGTTTAATGAAAAAGATTTGCATCAACTGGTGACAATCAATCCATAAAATAAGAAAAGGTTGTTGCTATGTGGTTAACCCGTATTAGTGTGAAATATCCTGTTTTTACCATCATGATGATGTTCTGTCTGATGGTTTTGGGCTTAGCCTCTTGGCAAAGAATGGGGGTTGAGGAGTTTCCAGATGTCGATTTCCCCTTCGTGGTGGTTTATACCACCTATCCAGGGGCATCGCCTGAAACGGTGGAGTCTGAAATCACCAAGAAAATGGAAGATCAAATCAATACCATTTCAGGTTTAAAACAGGTCATTTCTCAGTCTAGCGAAGGCTTATCGACAATTATTGCTGAGTTTGAGCTTGATGTTTCTTCTGCTGTAGCCGCACAAGATGTCCGCGATAAAATTGCACCGGTCTCTGCTCAATTTCGAGATGAAATTCAAGACCCGATTGTTGAACGTTACGATCCTTCTGCCAATGCCGTGATGTCGATTGTATTTGAATCACAAAACATGTCACTGAAAGAGCTCAGTTCTTATTTGGATCAGCGCATCATTCCACAGTTTAGAACCGTTTCTGGTGTCGGTACAGTTAACTTGTTAGGTGATGCCAAGCGACAAATTCGCATACAGATTGAACCCCACAAATTACAAAGTTTTGGGCTTGGTATTGATCAGATCATTAACACGCTAAAAGCTGAAAATGTCGAAGTTCCAGGTGGAACGTTGAAACATGGTAACAGTGAACTCGTGGTCGAGATCAAGTCTAAAGTGATTCATCCTTTAGCCTTCGGCGATTTGGTGATTGCCAATAAAAATGGTGTACCAATTTATTTGCGCCAAGTCGCAAGCATTTCAGACAGCCAAGCCGAACTTGAGTCGAGTGCCTATTTAGATGGTAAAACCGCAGTTGCGATTGATATTTTACGCAGTTCCGATTCAAATGTGATTGACGTGGTCGATGGTACTTATGAGACCTTAGCAGATATTCAAAAACAATTGCCTAAAGGCACTACGGCAAAAGTCGTGGTGGATTCATCCAAAGGGATTCGTAACAGCATCACCGATGTTGCACGTACCATTCTTGAAGGTGCCGCTCTTGCCATTTTGATTGTCCTGCTGTTTTTAGGTTCATTCCGTTCCACTGCCATTACAGGTATGACGTTGCCGATTGCCCTTCTTGGCACTCTGACGTTTATTTGGATCTTTGGATTTAGCATCAATATGATGACCTTACTAGCACTGTCACTCAGCATTGGCTTACTGATTGATGATGCGATTGTCGTGCGTGAAAATATTGTGCGACATGCAGACATGGGCAAAGACCCTGTCACAGCAGCCCTTGATGGGACCAAAGAAATTGGACTCGCAGTTCTAGCCACCACCTTAACTATTGTTGCGGTGTTCTTACCCGTGGCATTTATGGGGGGGATTATCGGTCGCTTTTTCTATCAGTTTGGCGTAACCGTCAGTACTGCTGTGCTGATCTCCATGTTTGTCAGCTTTACTTTAGATCCAATGCTATCTGCACATTGGGCCGAAAAGCATAATCCAAATAAACCACCCAATCGAATCAAACGTTTTTTCAATTGGATTTCTGGCAAACTAAATAATCTCAGCCATGGCTATGAGAAACTCCTCAAGCTTGCTTTACGCTTCCGATTTATCACCCTCATAATTGCTGTAGCTTCACTGTTCGGCGCATTAGGCTTATCTGAACTAATTGGAACAGAGTTTGTCCCTGTTCCAGATAAAGGTGAGATTCGGATTAAATTCGAAACACCTGTCGACGCCTCTTTGGAATATTCACAAGCCAAACTGCTGCAAGTCGATAAAATTATTCAGCAGCACCCTGACGTTCGAGCAACCTATGCCGTGATTAATGGTGTTACGGATCGTGGTAAAAACCATGTCAGTATTCGCGTAACCGTTACGTCACGTACAGAACGAAAGAAAAGCTTAACCGATTTAAACAATGAATTCCGCCAACGCTTACAACAAGTCGGTGGCATTACTGTGACCTCAATTGCCTCCGCAGATGAAACGGTATCGGGCGGACAAAAGCCAGTGATGATTTCCATCAAAGGTCCAGACTTAGCCGAATTGCAAAAAATTTCAGACCGCTTTATGGCAGAAATTGCGCAAGTCAAAGGCATTGTCGACTTAGAAAGTTCACTTAAAGCTCCTAAACCGACTTTAGGCGTGCATATTAATCGGGTCTTAGCCAGCGATTTGGGCCTATCAGTCAACCAAATTGCCAATGTGATTCGCCCACTAATTGCAGGGGATGATGTCACCACATGGCAAGACAACAAAGGCGAAACTTATGACGTTAACCTACGCCTAACCGAAACTGCACGTAGCTTACCTAGTGATGTACAAAACCTTTACCTAACATCGCAAAAAACGGATGCCAATGGTCAAGCATTATTGATTCCCCTTTCTAGCGTTGCCCATTTAGAAGAAAGTCTGGGCGCATCGCAGATTAATCGACGCGATCTAACACGGGAAGTTCTGATTGAGGCCAACACTTCAGGTCGCCCTGCAGGCGATATTGGCATGGATATTAAAAAAATTGAAGACAACTTTGAGCTTCCTGCAGGTTATAGTTTTGACACACAAGGTTCAAACAAAGACATGGCTGAATCCGCAGGTTATGCCATGACCGCAATCACCTTATCGATTGTGTTTATTTATATTGTGCTAGGTTCGCAGTTTAATAGTTTTATTCACCCTGCAGCGATTATGGCTTCCCTGCCACTATCATTAATTGGGGTATTTTTAGCGCTCTTCTTATTTAACTCCACCATGAACTTGTTTTCTATTATCGGTATTATCATGTTGATGGGCTTGGTGACCAAAAATGCAATTCTATTGATCGATTTCATTAAAAAAGCCATGGATCACGGCGTTGATCGTTATCAAGCGATTATTGATGCGGGTAAAACACGTCTACGCCCCATTTTGATGACTACTAGTGCTATGGTGATGGGCATGGTACCTCTGGCTTTAGGGCTAGGTGAAGGAGGTGAACAAAGCGCACCTATGGCACATGCAGTGATCGGCGGTGTCATTACATCGACACTGCTGACCTTGGTGGTGGTTCCTGTGATCTTCACCTATTTAGATGACTTTAAGAACTTTATGCTGCGTCAAGCACGTAAAATCATGTCATAATAATCGACATTTTTCTGAGGCGGTGTCGACATGCCTCCTCATTTTTTATCGTATAATCTTTGACTTTCAAAGTTTAAAATTTTAGGACAGTTTCCATGCGCGCGAGTCGCTTTTTATTTGCAACGTTAAGAGAAACCCCAAATGACGCAGAAGTGATTTCACATCAACTAATGCTGCGTGCTGGGATGATTCGTAAATTGGCTTCAGGTTTATATACTTGGCTGCCGATGGGCGTTCGCGTATTAAATAAAGTTGCAGCGATCGTTCATGAAGAAATGAACAATGCGGGTTCACTCGAAGTCCTGATGCCCGTAACTCAGCCAGCGTCTTTATGGGAAGAATCTGGTCGATATGTCCAATACGGCCCTGAACTGCTTCGTTTCAAAGACCGCCATAGCAACCCTTTCGTGCTTGGTCCTACCCACGAAGAAGTCATAACCGATCTTGCGCGCAATGAACTCAAAAGCTATAAACAATTGCCTGCAAACTTCTATCAAGTACAAACCAAATTCCGTGACGAAATTCGTCCACGCTTCGGTGTAATGCGTTCACGTGAATTTATCATGAAAGATGCTTATTCTTTCCACGCAAACCAAGAATCACTGCAAGAAACTTATGACATCATGTACAGCGCGTATTGCAAAATCTTTAGCCGTTTAGGTCTAGATTTCCGTCCAGTACAAGCAGATACAGGTTCAATTGGTGGTTCAGGCTCACACGAATTCCACGTATTAGCATCAAGTGGTGAAGATGATATCGCTTTCTCGACTGAATCTGACTATGCGGCAAATATTGAAATGGCTGAGGCCGTTTTAGTCGGTGAACGTGCAGCGCCAACCAAAGCATTAGAAATTGTCGATACCCCAAATCAAAAAACCATTGCAGACGTCTCTAACTTCTTAAAATCTGATCCTGCTCACTCTGTAAAAGCCTTGTTAGTACAAGGTATTGCAGCCGAAGAGAGCCAAACAACACCAGTAGTTGCATTATTCTTACGTGGCGATCATGAGCTAAATGAAATTAAAGCGGAGAAGCATCCACGTATCGCATCACCATTAACTTTTGCAACAGAAGAACAACTTGTTGCACTGGGTTTAACCGCTGGTTTCTGTGGACCACAAGGCTTAGTTGAAAAAGGCTTAACGGTCATTGTCGACCGCGCTGCGTCTGTACTGTCTGACTTTGTTGCTGGTGCAAATGAGGTTGATAAACACGTGACTGGCCTAAACTGGGAACGTGATGCACAGTTCACCGAAGTTTATGACTTACGTAATGTGGTTGAGGGTGATCCATCTCCAGACGGTAAAGGTACGTTGCAAATTAAACGTGGTATCGAAGTCGGTCATATTTTCCAACTCGGTCAAAAGTACTCAGAAGCTTTGGGCTGTAAAGTTCTAGGTGAAGATGGTAAGCCATTTACGGTAACCATGGGTTGTTACGGTATTGGTGTAACACGCGTGGTTGCCTCTGCAATTGAGCAAAACTTTGACGAAAAAGGCATTATTTGGCCTGTGGCAATTGCACCATTTGAAGTTGCCATTGTTCCTATGAATGCACATAAGTCTCCACGTACTTTAGAAGCAGCTGAAGCACTGTACGCTGAACTTACGACAGCAGGTTATGATGTTTTACTAGATGATCGTAACGAACGTCCAGGCGTGAAATTCTCTGACCTAGAGCTTACAGGTATTCCTCACCGTATTGTGATTGGTGAAAAAGGCTTGGATGCAGGCACTTTTGAATATAAAGGCCGTCGTGATGCTGAGTCTGTAAACATTTCTAAAGAAGAGTTATTGGCGAAAATTGCAAAATAATTCATTCTAGAATAAAAAAACCCGCGATTATCGCGGGTTTTTTTATTAGATCATATATCTAACAGAATTTTAAACCACCATAGCAGTTCGATCGAAAGTTTTGCCCTTGTAAGCTTAAATTAGTCAGTGGAAAATCCAAAGTTGTCGTATTCATTGGAACATTACCAACAACTAATGCAGAACCACCAACACATCCTGTTAAAAGGTTACCGCAATTTCGAGGATTATCCGTTAGATCTTTATTAATACCCGCAATAGTTTGTTTTAAGACCTCATTGGTAATTGCCACTTTGGTTGTTGGGCTTAGGCTACCCAACTCCACCTCATCCTCCATGGCCAACCACCATCCCTTATTTGCTCCAACCGCAGCGCCCGTCCATAGGATATCTTGTGATTGCAAAGATAATGATGCAGGGTTATTTAAATACAAAGCATGAATTAAACCTAAACTTTGGTTCACAGTGATATCCGTTTTAAGCCCAGTAATATTGCCTGACACCTGTTTATCTAAGTTTAAGAAACCGAGTACTTGAGCTGTTAATTGCCCACTAAAATTAATTTGCCCAACAGTACCCGTCCCTTTTAAAGTTACATCTTTCATTCGAGTCCCCGACACAACTGTCGAATTAATCGTAAAAGGTGCTGTAGTTGAAGATAGATTTAAATTATAAGTATCAGATGTATATGAAATGTTATAACAAGGGTCTAAAAAGCCACTTACACAAGTTGTACCAGAGCTACTTCCGAGTAATCGTCCTTGCACAATACCATTCATAGTTAAACCTGTATCTGCATAAGTCATGCTACGAGCAGATGTCACTGCAGTGCCAGATGCCGTCTTGGTTTTCATATAACCACTAAAGGTATTAATTCCATTAGGTATCGCATTATTATTTGCATCTACATCATTATTAGTACCCAAGGTCATCAAACCTTTAATCTTTTCAGCACTGACACGAAAACCAAGTACCTCACGTGTTGCTGCTGAGGTCGGATTTTTAATAGCGAACTGAATAAATGGATTTGTGATTAATGCCGAAGTCGCTGCGCGCTGATCCGATGTATAGTTTGGATCATCAGGTAGTCCACTTAACCCAATATGATCGATATCAATATCGCAACTGTTGGCTCGAATTGAATTATTGTCGCCACCACATCCCAATTGAAGCTTTTTAATATTGGCATTCAGCTCCAATTCCGCACTAAGGGCCAACTTATAAAAACCAATGTTTGATTGATTATATGTTTTCCCTTGTGCATCGGTTGTATTCGTCCCCTGCTGAAACTCTAGATTCATTAAAGACTGACCTTCAACTTCTGACAATTCCTCGTCATTTAAAGCGGTCATCGCATAACTTTGACTCAAGCCTAATGTTGCTGTGATTAGAATTGAAATTAAAGACTTATTCATTTTATTTATTCCTTGTCATTCTTTTTAGCGCGGCGTAATCCCTAATGTGCTACGCATAGCCCCACCCGTAATGGCAATATCTGCAACCTTCTGCATGGTACCTGTTGGAGACAATGCAACCTCCGCTCTAAAGGCAGTTCCTTGTCCTCCTGCTAATGCCTTATGGTTAAATTGCACTTGATTGTCTATGACAACTGAATCCTTTTGCATCTGAATTTTGCCATTCAAGCCTAAGTGACCTTGCATTTTGTTTAAGTTAAAACTTGAGGTTTTTGTTGCTGTTCCATTGCTATCGGTATTACTGAGGCTTATAAAACTGCCTTTTTTACTTTCATTACTCAAATCTGCGCTACTTAACGTATTAAATTCAAAGTTAGATTTAAATGAGAGGTAATTGCTTTGCGGCGTCCCACCTACAGCCTCAAGCCCTGGAATAATAAAAAGCTCACCTTTCCCATCTAACATAAAAGCAATCGATGCGAGAACGTCATCTTTTTTGGCAAAGTTATTGATAGCTACCACTTCTTTGGCACAGGTATTAACACCTTCGGGACAGTTATATAATGAGCCAGGAAGCTGGCCAATTGCGATTTCCGCATTCGCTGCAAACAATAAGTTATCAGCTTTGATATAGATTTCATTTTCATTAAAACCAATTACACCATTGGCTTTAAAATATGAGTCAATATTGCGTAAGCCTGTATAGTAGTTAACTTCTTCACCATGCTTACTCATCGCACCATCAATGACAATAATAGATGTTGTTTTAGGGTTGCCCTGACTATCTTCACCATAACCATCAGTTGATACTGCGATGTCGTAGCCCAACCCATCCTTCACTGTTCCAGCGGTATTGGTATATTTCTTGGCAAAAAATGCTGCATTGGCATTTAGGTTATAAATTGGTATACCTAAACCCCATGTTCCTTCGTTAGTATTGTTGACTGCAATTGAATTATCTGAAATAAAACGGGCTTTACGTGCAATTGCTTGAAAATCGAGCCCACGTATAGCAATAAAAGCCATATTTGAAGCATTGCCCGTTGGTGATGGGTTATAAATCAACTCATAGTTTTGCGCACCCAATATCGTCTTAATTTGATCATTGACCACGAACCCCATTGAATTGGTGCGGATGTTATTGATATAAATTTGTCCAAAATCAATATAGGCATTTTGAATGTTTATTGCAGAGTTGGGGTCAGTAGATGTACGTACGTTCAGCGGTGATAAATTTGAAAACTCGATGGCATAACTGCCTGTGCCAGTGTGCCCTAATTCAAATGTTGTTGGTGTGGCAGCGCCGAGCAAACTATTTCCTGCACGGGTAAAGTCAGCCGATACATTTAAATGTAGTCCACCTGCATTCTTAAAACTATAACCTGCAGAGGCAACCACCTCATTTTCTTGAACATTACCGTTAACACGATTGACCGTATTAAACTTAGCAACGCCAGTCTGATCAGCATTTAACGCGATCTTGCCATTGGTTAAAGCACCTGATGCCCCTATTCGAATTAAATTTCGGTGAGTCGAATTTGCTGAGCCATAACGTAAATCGACGTTTAACCCCGGATTTGTGGCATTGCCTACGCGGCTGTCATGTACATCAGTCTTATCTTCCACTCGACCTAAAACAACAATATTATCGCCAACGCTGCTCTTTGAAGTAAGAACTATACCTTCCGTTTCATCGATATAAAGATATCCATCAGCAGATAAATTGAAATTGAAGTCTTTTAAGGTTAAATCTTGATTATTTTGCCCATAACTAATACTGGCATTCTGCAATTTAAAATCTAAATGCGCCTTTGAGTCGCGGTTAAACAGACCATTCGTCGTTGCCAAGTACACTTCAAAAGGTGAAATAGTCGAAAGCTTAAAACTTCCTAAATTTTGATCTGTTTCGCCCGTTGCACAATTCGGCGAACACATCAGCA
Source organism: Acinetobacter sp. WCHA55 (assembly GCF_002165305.2). Lineage (NCBI taxonomy): Bacteria > Pseudomonadati > Pseudomonadota > Gammaproteobacteria > Moraxellales > Moraxellaceae > Acinetobacter > Acinetobacter sp. WCHA55. The sequence goes on from NZ_CP032286.1 coordinate 2,421,869, forward strand.
TAATTTGGGCAGCTGTTGCGGTAAAAGGCGACACACTGGCAGAAAGCTGAATGCCAACCCCTTGCGTACCATTGGCCAATTGTGTTGTTCCCACATCAAAATCGAGTTTGGTTTTAATATTGTTATAACCAGTCGCCGTTTTCACTTCAATATTATGTAAACCCAGTTTAATCGGTGTTTTTCCGGCTTCCGCTGGATCGACCCAATTCAACTGTTTAATGTCAACTTTTGAAGCTTCATGAGTAATTGAAATACCATCTTGACCCGTTACATCACTTAAAATCTGATCATTCAAAGCTTGTAATGCATAACTTTGATTCGCTGCACAGATACACAGTGTCAGAAGGTTTAGTTTTATTATTTTATGCATCTCAATATCCTTTTGAAACTATGGGTTTAACAGCGACTACCCGCAGTGCCCGAGCAGTTATAGCTAAAGATTTTTAGATTTCCATCCAGATGTAAGTTTCCATGGACATTTAAGCCCATAAAGCCTTGTTCCTGACCTTTATCAAAACTTGGTACAGTTTTACTCGTACCATAACTGTTATAGGTTGAGGTGTTGAAATATCCATTTTCACCACTTTCCACTGAAAGACTGGCAAAACCTAAATTACGAATTTTGAGAGGTTTATCATCGAAAAATTTTAACAGCATTGCAGTTTGTGGCTTACCTTCTTTATTCAAAATCGTGGTGCCTTCCAGCGAAAATTTATCAATTTGCATAGTGCCCTGAAACTGCTTAAATACCAGCCACTTTTTTTGCCCATTTTCCTTATGATTATTTGGAGAAATGGCGATACGGCACAGTTCTAATAAAGCGCAGTCTTGATTTGCACGCATTTGATAATACGCTTCAGTGACAATAGCTCTACCATTCGCATCTACACCATTGGTTCTAGAAATCGTATTTAAACTCATGTCATTGGCATATTGGTGGTTAATCGATAGGGTTAAGCTCAAATCTGCACCGCCCTGTCCAACCACCCCGACTAGTTCAGTATTATCCAAATCTACCAAACCCGCTTGGGACAACATGGATACAGACATCAACATGGTTACACATAATTTTTTCATCATGTCAGTATCCTATAGCCCTGTGGTCTTAATTTTAAAATGCTGAATCAACACACCATCAATAGCAACTGAACCCAAATTCACAGGTGTTGCTGTTCCTGGTCCACGAAATACCACACCTGTAGAATTGGTCGCAGTATTGGCTTTGAGCGTATTGGTGGTTGGATCTCGTGTCACGCTACCAATCGAAATACTGCTATGTGTTGCATTATTTCCTTGGTACTGTATAGCGGTACTTCCTGTCCCCGTTTGAACAATATTCGAACCACAATACGCTACATTACAAGTTGATCCCTTATAGTCAGCACTGCTTCCACCTTGTACATCTGGGTAATAGGTATAAATCTGTTTATAAATCTCAGGCACATTCGGAATACGTGTGACTTCAAGAATAATATTACGTCCTTCCGAACCTACAACAAAAGGCTGATACATATTCCCCAAAACCAAATTAATATTTGGGCTGTATAAATAAAGTCCTTCACTGGCATTAAAAATTGGAGCTAGAGAACGATCTAACGCGGGTGTGACTGCCGTGCCATCGTTGGTCGTAGCTGTGCTAAGTCGAAGGACTTTGGCATTCAACTGCGCTTTATTCGTATCTGTATTTTCATAGATCAATGTAGATGGATTATCATTGGTATTGATCCGAAGTAAGGCTGCCATCCCAAAGGTTTTATTTTGCTGGTCTAAGGTAGAAGCTTGAGTTTGAAACATACGCACCTGTGAGCCATTTAAACTCAATCCGTTAGCAACCGCTTGTAGACGTATTCTTTGGTCTAAGCGCAAATCAGGGTCTGCAGCTGCGTTCGTTGTTGTCGGTGCGCCAGTAATGGGGTCCACTTTATTGGAGGAGTTCCAACTGCGAGAAAAAGCATCCCACCATAGACCTAATTTAATATTATTATCTGTATCACTCGCTACAACCGTTGCTAAAGGCGCTTCTAGCCCTAGAAAACTTACATCTGAACTTGCATTCGACTGATGAAACTGTTTAATCCCCGTGGCTGTGCCAGCGCGAAATAACCAAGGGTTAACATCGCTTCCCCATGTGAAGCCCTGATTACTGAAACGACTATTGGCATTATTATCAGACCGTGAAAGCGCTAAACCATAAATAAAGATATCCGCTTTGGTTCGTTTCGTGGTCAGATCATCAGCATCAGTATATTTGGAGTAGTTCTCACCAACAGGAATAATACGAATGAAACCCGTGTCGTATTGTTGTGGATTGGCCACGCCACGGTTGTAGCTAGAAGCCGTGGAGAGGTCATTGGCCCCTTGGAACACCATCTTGAAGTTTTCAGGAAGTAAAGCAATGCCTTCACCTGTAGTATCCGCTAGATATTCATCGGAAAGTGACTCAAGCGCAAATGTAGACTGTGCAAGCATGAGTCCGACAAGACTAGCTAAACAGGATTTTTTCAATCCTGCGGGATATATACGATTCGTCATCTCGACCATCCTTATTATTTGATGCTCCGCATCTTTATGTACTGCATCCTTTGCTTGGCATTCTACTGTGCGCACTATAATTTTTATTTGCGTCAACCAAAGCACTCTATTTCATAATTGATTATGCTGAAACTCGGCACAAATGCAAAACCAACTGTCCGATAATATTTATTTTCCGATGAATGAATTGACATAAAAAAAGCGGATCAATGATCCGCTTTCTTAAATATCAAAAACTTAGGTCTTTGGTAGAGTCACACCTGTTTGACCTTGATACTTGCCACCACGGTCTTTATACGATGTTTCACACACTTCGTCAGATTCGAAGAACAACATTTGTGCAACACCCTCACCGGCATAAATACGTGCAGGTAGATTCGTTGTGTTCGAGAACTCTAAAGTGACATGACCTTCCCACTCAGGCTCAAGTGGTGTGACGTTTACGATAATACCGCAACGTGCATAGGTCGATTTACCCAAACACACAGTCAACACATTACGCGGAATACGGAAATACTCAACGGTACGTGCTAAAGCAAATGAGTTCGGCGGAATAATACAAACATCAGCTTCAATATCGATAAAACTTTTATCATCAAAGTTTTTTGGATCTACAATTGCCGAGTGAACATTGGTAAAAACTTTAAACTCACGTGCACAACGTACATCATAACCATAGCTCGACACGCCATAAGAAATGAGTTTTTGACCATTTTCATCTAAACGAACTTGGTTTTCTGCATACGGTTCGATCATGCCGTGTTTTTCGCTCATTTCGCGAATCCAACGATCGGACTTAATAGCCATTTATTCTTTCCAAAAAGCTTAATTTCAATAATTGCGTTGTACTTTAACTGAAATCGCATTCAATGAAAATAAGCGCGTTTAAGTTCGCAAAATTTCTGCCTTTAATTACTAAATTAAAAGCTTAAAATCGCAGAATAGCTCAGCGGAATCGAAAAACTCATCAAAACCAGCGATGCTGTTTTTTGCAGGTTAGATTGGTTCAGCCAACGAATTTTATTGCTCGCTAAAATTGACCCAATAAAAGTCCAAAAGAAAGCTATCGGCACAATCAACACCAAAAACAGCGACATATGTGACAAGTAATAATCCAATCTTGTCCACGCAATAGTTGGGAAAATGGCAGAAGCAAATAACAATGCTTTAGGGTTCAATAATGTTGCCAAAAATAGTTCACGCGCCCGAATAGTCGGTTGATTAAAACTCACTTCAGCATCGGCTGTACGCCATAATTTAATGGCCAAATAAATGATATAGCTTGCGCTGAACAGTTTTAAAATAGTCGGCAATAAAGGTAAGTGTACAGACACTTTTCCAATAAGGAAGCCCCATGCCGTGATTGAAATGAGATAGCCAAAAGCTTCTGCTGGAATGAGACGCAAAGATTTACGAATACCGACTTGAATGCCCGAAGAGGCAAGTAAGGTATTGGTCGGTCCTGGAGTTAAAAGAATGGTTATCACTAAACCAATAAAAAACCAAGTGACCATATTCGCAGACCCACATATATATAGTTATAAGCGTAATGACTTGCCTTGCTGAAAGCAATCAAATTTAGTGAACCGTGATAACAGTTTTTTTTAATTTTCATTCAATAAGTAGCATAAATGAAGCGTAAGACCCTTACCCAATCTAGCTTTCTTAAAGATGACGCCACATGGTTTATTCTTTTTTCAAATCAATGATTTTATAAATCAAATAAACATGACTAATGAAAAAAAACTATTCAAATGATTTTTAATCGGTTACTTTTTAAAATATGCGTATTTTTATTCGTCAATCTGATCGCGTAAAGTTAAGGTTAAAAGAGCCAAGTGAATGGCTTTGAAGATAATAAAATGAGGAAAAGTATATGAAAAAATGGACCCAACTCACGCTACTTTCAATTGCACTTGCAGGTCTAGGAGCATGCTCAAGTGACAATAAAACCGCAACGTCAGGCGATGCTCAAACTGAAACCAGTGCACAAGCATCCGACAAACTCCAAACTAAATTTGTCAACATAGCGACAGGCGGTGCATCTGGCCCGTATAACGTGATTGGCACCAGTTTGGCTGAAATTTATAATAAAACCTATGGTGTAAATTCAAAAACTCAAACCACAGGCGCATCGGTAGAAAATCTTAATTTACTCAAACAGAAAAAAGTCGAAATGGCTTTTGTCATGAGTGACAGCTTAACCGAAGCACTGAATGGCACAGGTAGTTTTGCCAGTGGGAAAATTGATAATGTCCAACAAGTGGCAGCACTCTATCCCAACTATGTGCAAATTGTGGCATCAAAAAAATCAGGCATTAAAAAGCTTGAAGACTTAAAAGGTAAGCGTATTGCCGTCGGTGCCCAAAACTCAGGGGTTGAAGTTAATGCACGCACGCTCTTAAATGGTTTCGGTATTACTTATAATGATGTGAAGGTCGATTATCTAGGCTATGCAGAAGCCGCCGATGCGTTAAAAGGTGGAAAAATTGATGCTGCATTCTTAACCAGTGGTATTCCCAACTCATCCTTGATGGAATTGCAACAAGGTTTCGATTTACAACTGGTCGGGATCGATCCTGAGAAAGTGAAACAAATCGCCAAAAACCAAACCTATTTCCTATCTCTAAATATTCCAAAAGGCACTTATGGCAATGCAGAAGATATTCCAACTGCAGCTATTATGAATGCTTTAGTGGTACGTTCCGATATTTCTGAAGATGATGTCTATAAACTGACCAAAACCTTCTTTGATAGTTTAGGACAGTTGGCCAACTCACATCAGGCAGCGACAGAAATTAATCTGGAAACAGCTCAAAAAGGCGTGGTTGCACCTCTACACCCGGGCGCTAAACGTTATTACGAGGAACTCGCAGCGAAAAAATGAAGCTGAAAAAAAGTGCAGTGTTTACTGCACTTTTTCTACTCGGTTTATGCGGGCTGCTGTTCTTGCCTATTCACTATACCGAAGTGACTGTTGCTCAAATGCAGTGCCGAATTTCAACGACACAATTTAATTTGCAGTGGAAACACTCAGTTGAAAAAACCCGTTGGATTGAAAATTATCATCGGGAGCAACAGCACTTTATATTGCGCTACACCGACCTAATTTCTTTCGGTGCAGGTACGCCGAATGACTATCCTATCATCTTTCAAAAAGACGGTATGGTCAGAATGAAAGTTAATCGGCGAATTGATCAAATCAACTGGATCATTTCCAAGAATATGCAAGGCAGTATCATCATTCACCAGGGCGTCTGGCCCATTTTTCAACAATATCCAGATTACACCTTGGTTCAAATTACAGCACAACAACAGCCCTTGTGGAAAGCATGGCAGATCGGAGAATGCCGATGACTCAAAATGAAGAAAAAGTTGCCCCTGAACAATTAGATGAGCAACAACAACAAGCCATTTTAGAAAAATTTGATCGTGAGTCAGTGACTCGTTCCCCAAGCAACAAATCTGTGGCATGGTTCATAGCAGCGATTGCTATTTTATATTCCTTATTTCATTTATTCATTACTTTTAATCCACTACCCGAACTGATTCAACGTTCCGCCCATGTCGCTATTGGTTTGGTTTTGATCTTCCTACTTTATCCTGCGCGTCAGTCCAGTTCACGACAAAGCATCCCTTGGTTGGATTGGTTACTTGCCTTAGCCTCTTTAGCAACCTTTTTATACCTATGGAAAGAATATCAAGCGATCATGACCACACGTGGTGGTATTCCAAACACCTTAGATATTGTTTTTGCCATTTTAGCTGTGGTGCTGGTAGTTGAAGGTGCTCGGCGGGTCATGGGGTGGATGCTGCCTATTTTAGGTTTAGTTTTTCTGTCTTACCCGTTTTTTAGCCACTATGACTGGGTCCCTGATCGTTTATTGACGCGTCCATATAGTATTAGTGATATTTTCGGGCAAATGTATTTAAAAACCGAAGGCCTTTATTCTTCCGCAATCGGTGCCTCAGTCACGTTTATTTTCCTGTTTATTTTGTTTGGTGCTTTTCTGGCGAAATCAGGCATGGGCAAACTGTTTAATGATTTGGCGATGGCACTTGCGGGACATAAACAAGGAGGCCCTGCAAAAGTTGCCGTCATTTCCAGTGGATTTATGGGCAGCATTAATGGCACAGCGGTAGCCAATGTCGTGGGTACAGGTTCATTTACCATTCCCTTGATGAAAAAAATTGGCTACCACAAAAATTTTGCAGGTGCTGTTGAAGCCAGTGCCTCTGTAGGTGGACAAATTTTACCACCGGTGATGGGAGCCAGTGCCTTCATTATGGCTGAAACCACCGGTGTCAGTTATGGCACCATTGCCCTTGCAGCCACACTTCCCGCTTTGCTCTATTATTTGGGTGTAATGGCACAAGTTCATTTCCGTGCTGGTAAAGACAATTTAAAAGGTGTCCCGAAAGCGGATTTGCCACGAGTTAAAGATGTCCTAAAGGAACGAGGACATTTGCTTATTCCAATCGTAGCTTTGGTGTTTTTCCTCTTCCAATCCATTCCCGTTAGTTATGCTGCGGTCTATACCATTGTCTTAACTGTGGTCGTGGCGAGTTTCCGAAAATCGACCCGTATGGGCTTCAAAGAAATATTAGAAGCGCTCGCCGATGGTGCAAAGCAATCCCTTTCGGTCATGGCCGCCTGTGCTGTGGTGGGAATTATTATTGGTGTGGTGAGCCTGACCAGCTTTGGCTCTGTCATGACCTCCTCAATTATGAGCATCGGTGCAGGTAGTCTATTTCTAACGCTATTCTTTACCATGATTGCGTCAATGATTTTAGGCATGGGACTTCCTTCGATTCCAGCCTATATCATTACCGCGACTATGGCTGCACCCGCTTTGGCAAACTTTGATATTCCCACGCTAGTGGCGCATATGTTTGTGTTCTACTTTGGTCTGTTTGCCAATATTACCCCGCCTGTCGCCTTAGCCGCCTTTGCAGGTGCGGGAATCGCAGGGGGTGACCCAATGCGCACAGGTTTCCAAGCCTTGAAACTCTCTTTGGCCGGTTTCATTGTCCCGTTCCTGTTCGTCTATAACCCTGCCATGCTGATGATTGATACAACCAATGTCGCAGTCAATGCACGTGAGTTTGCTTTTCCTGCCTGGACGACTATTGTGAGTATTGTCTTTACCTCAGTAGTCGGTATTTTGGCGCTGGGTGCAGCAGTTGAAGGTTACTTTAAAGTTGGTTTGAACTGGTTCTGGCGGATTTTCTTAGGTGTAGGTGCTTTATGTATGATTATCCCTGAACCTGTGACTGATATTATCGGGATTGTGATGGTGGTAATTGCGATCAGCATTAATATTATGCAAGCCAAAAAACAAAATCAGTCCTATTCAATGTCCTAAAAAGCAAAAAAAGCCCAACTCATCATGTTGGGCTTTTTTTATTGAGGCCTAATTTAAAAAATACGGGTTTGGTCTTTTTCAGCTTTCGGCAATGCTGATGCAATTTTTTCAGCAATTTGCATATAGCTATCTGCTGCACTGTCTTCAACTAGAACCGAAGGCTTCCCTGCATCTGCATTTTCACGGATTTGTACATTTAAAGGCAGACGTCCCAAAAGCGGAATAGCGTATTGCTCCGACAGTTGATCACCGCCACCCGTACCAAAAATTTGCTCTTCAAATCCACAATTTGAGCAAATATGGGTCGACATATTTTCCACTACACCCATGACTGGAATGTGTACACGATTGAATAATTCAATGCCTTTGGTCGCATCCATAAGTGCCACGTTTTGAGGTGTAGTCACAATCACCGCACCTGTCACAGGAATACGCTGCGCAAGGGTCAACTGAATATCACCTGTACCCGGTGGCATATCAATCATCAAGACATCTAAGTCAGGCCATAAGGTTTGATTGAACAGCTGCATCAAAGCCCCTGTCGCTTTCGGCCCACGCCAAGCCACAGGAGTATTATGATCACCTGTTAAATGCCCAATTGATAACACGGCTAGACCATAAGCATCCAAGGGTACAAAGTTTTCCGCTTCAATCATCGGCGTTTTGCCTGCGTTGCCCAACATGGTTGGAATACTTGGACCATAAATGTCCGCATCTAAAACCCCAACTTTTAGGCCGATTTTTTGCAAAGCAAGTGCAAGGTTTACCGTAGTGGTGGATTTGCCCACGCCCCCCTTGCCCGAGGATACCAAAATCACATTTTGAATACGCGGATGCTTCGGCACATCACGTTGTTGTGGAGCGGCTTTTTGGATGGGTGGATTGTTTGGATCAGTTTCAACGGGTTGTGCAGCAACTTTAGGTGCTGAGCCTGAAGCATCGATCACTGGGGGTAAATTGCTTTTCGGTGCAACCTCTTTTGCTTGGCTTGAACAGCTCTCACCTTCAGCATGCTGATGTCCACAGCCAGACTTTTCTTTATGTCCCGTTTTTTGCTGAATCACATGCATGTTTAATTCTTTGATACCGCATACTTCAAGCGCAACTGCCAAATCATCATGCATCTGTTGTAAATCATTGGCTTCAGCAGGAAAAGTATTGATGGTAATTTGCAGAACATTACCCTGCACATTCACTTGAGTAATACGGTCTTTCAACGCATGGTTTGAATTGGGCAAGATATAGTTTTGCAGTACTGTTTGGATTTCTTCTTCCTTTACCTCCTGCGCAGGAGAAAAAACTGATTTAAGAGAAGAAAGCCACGACATATATTACTCCAAGTTCGAGTATTCAGCTGAATGCTATAGTTTAACCACAAAACGAACTTAGGTTAAGTTCAGTATTGATGGATTATGCCATGAAAATGAGTATTCCTAGTTTTTTAGTTGGTTTTATACACTGAATATCAAAGGACAAAGTTTAGCCATTTAAGCTAACTGAAAAAAATAAAAGGGTGAATGACGTCAAATTTGAGCGTAAAGAATTGTAAATAAAATCCAATTTCCCCATTTAAAGTGATGTTATTGCATAGCAATATATCTATATTCTAATGTTCTATCTTTACACGATTTGGGGACAAAATAATGAAACTTTGGGCAGTAGTTGTTTTGGCTTGTACCCTATCTAGCTTTAGTTTTGCAGACACCTCAACCAATTCATTTAAAACCCCTGCGGGCCAGACGGTGACTATTGGTGATCAAGTTCAAGACATGCAGAAAAAAATCGATTTATCGCCAATTTCTATGTCTTCCACCCCGATCAGCAGTGCGCCGAATAGCCCACTTGAGACGGTATATGTATATGAAATTGCAAACTATCGTTACACCATTCGCACCGTAAACAATCAAATTCAGAGCATCATGTGGTTTAACTTAGACGCAGACCCTGCACTCAGTACACAGTCTACGCCATAGTATTAGTGAACATCTGGAAAATCGGTATTCGCCATTTCAGACGGATTAAGCTTGGTCGTCTTTTTTAAACTTTTGCAATGTTTCTGTAGCTTTCTTTTTCAACTCGTCAAACTTTTCAGTGGCTTGCACCTTAAATTCTTCCAGTTTAATTTCAGCCTCATGCTTTAACTCTGTGGCTTTAAGTTTTGCCTCATCCAGTTTATGCCCTGCTTCAACTTTACAATGATCCAATTTTTCCTGCGCGACTTGTTTCGCATGCTCGGCTTTGGCTTGTGCAGACTCCAACTTTTGCTCAAAAGCTGCTTCACCTTCGGCTTTACTTTCTGCTGCGTTTTGCTTTAAGTCAGTCAGTTGCTTTTCAGCATCAAGCTTGGCTTCAGTGGCCTGATGTTTGACATCCTCCAGCACTTTCTCACCTTCAAGTTTTGCTGCTTCAGCTTTCAACTTCAGGTCTTCACCTAACTCAGTCGCTTTTGTTTTTAAATCATCGAGTTTATTATCATTCGTCATGTCACAGCCCTCTTTCGTATTTAAAATTTTGCTTAACTCAGAGTTATACCTTGCTTTTTAAGTGCTGACGTCATTTGCATCATTTAGAAACAATAGCTGTACAGGATGCATCAATTTTAAATCTATCTTATACAGCTCTTATAGAGATGATTAGCGCTTTAAAGTACTAATAAAACTGATGACTGCAAACAGCCAAATAAACAAAATGAAACTGCGTGCTTGAGTGAAATGAGTCACGTCTGCACCGTGTACCATATTATGACGGCTGGCAGTAACACTTGAACTCGCATCCATTTTCAATGCTTCAAGGCTCAAGAAATACGGATTGATTTCACTGGCAATTTTAACTTTATGCCATAGGCTTTTAACTTCATGGCCTTTCAAACCTGGCACGATTTTATAGACATCGACAAACTTGGTTTGATTTTGCTGTAAATAACCATGCTCAATCAGCGCATCTGTCAAAATTCCTTCAATTTGACCATAAAGAACTGTAGTGCATCCTGCATAATACTGCTGTTGATACAGTTTTAACGTTTCTTCAATCACGCTGCGGCGCTGAGCTTGGAATACCCCTAAATCCATTGCATCATAAGCGTCAAGCAAAGTCATTTGGAAATAGTCTGTTTGGATTAAATCAGGCAATTGAAACTCAGTCATATCTGCTTCTTTTTCATTGGCCATTTTCCAAAAATACAACAGATTAAGTACATCATTGGCCATTGGGTCATCACTTTCATACTCAAGCTCATCAGCCATAACTGCAAAGTACGGATCTTCAGACTCGAGCTGACGGAGCGACTCGACCAATTGTGCATGTGCTCGACTGCCCATTGAAGTAAGGTAGTGTTCCGCTTGTTGTAAAAGTTGATTGCCCAGTAGTTTAGTCGCTTGTGGATTTTGCGGAATTCGGGTCACGGCTTGGTCGAAATCAAAATCATCGTCAATCATGGACGGCATACTCTTAAAAACGGGCTGAATGCACGTATTATCGCTGTTATTGGCGCATGAATATAGAGAAAATACACATTAGTTTTAAGCTGCATCATTTGAGTTTTGAACAATCCATTCAATCTTTCATGAGAAGATAAACAAACTGTTTTATGCCGCTTCAGACAAGACATTTCCCATGATTTTTCCAGTCTCTTGCTCAAATTAGTGATTAATGCTCAGTCTACTGATCAATTCATATGGGCTTTAGTCTCATTTGAAAACTTTTCACCGATTCACTTGTGCAAGTCGTAGCTATCTAAGGTAAAATCGTTGACCTTATATAAAATACGAATGAGAGAGTCATATCCGTGCGTAATATTTTAGTCACTAACGCCCTACCATACGCCAATGGCCCCATCCATATGGGACACTTACTCGGTTATATCCAAGCAGATATTTGGGTTCGTGCCATGCGTGCAATGGGACACGATGTGACATATGTATGTGCGGACGATGCTCATGGTACAGCGATTATGCTACGTGCCGAAGCCAATGGTATTTCGCCTGAAGATCAAATTGCCAACGTGCAAAAAGAGCACATTCGTGACTTTGACGGTTTCGGTGTCCATTTCGACCATTATGATTCAACCCATAGTGATGAAAACCGCGTTCGTGCTTCTGAAATTTATGTGAAAAACCGTGAAGCAGGTAATATTGCCATCCGTCCTGTAAATCAGCTTTTTGACCCTGAAAAAGGCATGTTCCTGTCTGACCGTTTCATTAAAGGCACATGCCCGAAATGTAAATCGGAAGATCAGTATGGCGATGCGTGCGAAGTCTGCGGTACAACTTACAACGCAACTGAGCTTTTAAACCCAAAATCGACTTTAAGTGGTGCCACGCCTGTAGAGAAATCTTCAGATCATTACTTCTTTAAACTGCCGAATTTCTCAGAATACCTACAGAAATGGACACGTGACCAAGGTCGTTTACCTGTTTCAATTGCCAACAAACTGGATGAATGGTTTGAAGCAGGTTTATCAGACTGGGATATTTCACGTGATGCACCATATTTCGGTTTTGAAATTCCAGATGCACCAAACAAATATTTCTATGTTTGGGTCGATGCGCCGATTGGTTATATGTCGAGTTTTGAAAACTACATCAAGACTAAACGTCCTGATTTAAATTTTGACGACTTTTGGAAAAAAGACTCAGACAAAGAAGTCTATCACTTCATTGGTAAAGACATCGTTTACTTCCACGCGCTGTTCTGGCCTGCAATGCTTGAAGGTGCAAATTACCGTACGCCGTCGGGTTTATTCGTGAATGGTTTCTTGACGGTGAATGGTCAAAAGATGTCGAAGTCTCGTGGGACGTTCATCAAAGCTGAAACCTATTTAGAACACTTAAACCCTGAGTACTTACGTTACTACTTCGCGTCTAAACTATCAGATAAAGTTGAAGACTCTGATTTAAACTTGGATGATTTCGTTCAGAAAGTAAACTCTGACTTAGTGGGTAAAGTAGTCAACATTGCCAGTCGTTGTGCAAAATTCATCAATACCAAGTTTGATAATAAGTTAAGTGCAACTTGTGCAGAGCCTGAATTGGTACAAAGCTTTATTGATGCGGGCGATTCAATTGCGAAAGCATACGAAGCACGTGAGTTCTCTGCTGCGATTCGTGAAATCATGGCACTTGCAGATAAAGCCAACCAATATATTGATGAGAAAAAACCGTGGGCTTTAGCAAAAGTTGAAGGCGAAGAGCAACAGGTTCATGACGTGTGTTCTGTCGGTATTAACCTGTTCCGTCAATTGGCTGTGTACCTTGCACCTGTACTTCCTACTTTAGCGGCTCAAGTGCAAGCGTTCTTAAAACTAGACCGCTTCGACTTTGCATCGCGAACAACGATATTGGTTGATCATGAAATTGCATTGTTCCAAGCATTGATGCAACGTGTAGACCCTAAAGCGGTTGCGGCAATGGTGGATGCATCGAAAGATTCTTTAGCTGCTGCAGCTGAACCTGTAAAAGTTGAAAAGAAAAAAGAGAAGAAAGCCGAGAAAAAGCCTGAACCTAAAGTGGGTGAAGCTGTTTCTGAAAACAATGTGATTGGTATTGAAGACTTTATGAAAGTTGACCTACGTGTCGCTGAAGTTTTAGAAGCTGCAACTGTTGAAGGTTCTGACAAACTTCTTCAACTCACTTTGAATGTGGGTGAAGCTGAGCCACGTAATGTATTTAGTGGTATTCGTGAGTTCTACCAGCCTGAAGACCTTAAAGGTAAATTAGTGGTGATGGTCGCTAACCTTGCACCGCGTAAAATGCGTTTTGGTATTTCAAATGGTATGGTGCTTGCAGCGGGTAATGGCGCAGGTGTTTGGGTGATTTCACCTGAATCTGGCGCTAAAGCTGGTGATAAGGTTTCTTAAGGTTTAAGTCTTAAATAAAAAGCCTCTACTGATGTAGGGGCTTTTCAGAATTTAAGATTTAATATGTTTAGAAATATATATCTGAGGTTTTAAGCCAAAAAATTCTACACGTTTTTTCCATGAATCAAGTGCTAATAAAAATTGTATAGAATTTATTTCGATGATAGATGTAATTGATTTTTCTAAAACAATCCATAACGCTACAGACTGTAATTCATCGTCAAATGGAATTTTATTTTGTTTAATTAACTCAAGTGAACTTTTCGACTGTTCAATATTATAGATTAAGTCTTGAGTAGTATTGGAAATTTTAACAGAAATAATTTGCTTATCTTTATATAAATCAGCAACTTCTATTTTATAATCTTTACCATTTGGGTCAAGTGCTCGTATTCTTTCTAGTTGACGAGGCTTTGTTGCATAAAGCCCTTAAAGATAGAGCTTTCCTAAGTTGCTCAAATTTAAGTGACAACTTGGGTATGAGGTCGGCCTAATTCTGTAAATCTATTTAAAATGGCTATACGAGCATGTACCTCGTTGACTTGGCTTTGAAAGTTCCTAGCACTGAGTTTATCGCCTAATAATTTGATGCAGTGCATCTTGGTTTCAACCAGACTTCGCTGATGGTAGCCCGACCATTTTTTCCATAGTGTCCTGCCTAAACGTTTAACAGTGCGAAGTAATTCATTTCGCTCTAGCGAATGAACTTTTTTATCTTTCCAAGGCTTGGCATTTTTTCTAGGTGGAATCACTGCATGTGCTTGCCGATCTGCAATGACCTGTCGGCATTGCTTGGTGTCATAAGCGCCATCGGTATATACGGAGTCAATCTGCTCATCCAATGGAATCTGATTGAGTAAATCCCCAAGCACCTGTGAATCACTTACATTGTTGGTCGTGAGCTGAACGGCTCGTATTTGCAGGGTTCTAGCATCTATACCAATATGAAGTTTACACCATTGGCGACGATATTCAGACTGATGCTTTTTACGTTTCCATTCACCTTCGCCCAAAAACTTTAAGCCAGTAGAGTCTACGAGTAGATGAAGCCCATCACTGTTTTTCTGATAACTAATTGCAATATCAATATGCTTTTGTCTTCTACAAAGCGTACTGTAATCTGGTGCTGTCCAATCTAATCCACAAAGTTTAATTAAGCTTTGAACAAAGCCAGTGACCATGCGTAAAGTAAGTCTAAATAGAGATTTGATCATCAAACAGCATTGAATCGCTATGTCGGAGTAGGTTTGACTTCGACCTTGTTTGCCTTGAGGTTCTGCATACCATTGTGTTTTTGGATCGAACCAAATGGCAATATTCCCACGATTAATGAGAGCTCGGTTATATGCGGGCCAATTGGTTGTGCGGTAGATTTTGTGTGTAGGCTTCTTCATTTGGAAATTATATTGCTGAAGAAGCCCTTAAGAACAGCTTTGTGCAACAAAGCCTCACTCAACCCCTAAAACGGTCAAACACTTTCTTACAATTTAAATTCACTATAATTATCTAAATGATTATCCATAAAAAGTTTTGCTACCCAAGCGGATTTTTTTCATAACTAAAAAACCCACGAACATCAAAATTCGTGCTAAAAAGTAAACGATTTAAACAACAAGATAAATAATACGATGAAAAAAACAATTTCAACATTATCCATATCACTACTCTGCTTTGCTCCAATCATTACACAAGCAGAAAATACAACAAGCCAAACAGCGATTGACCAACAAAAACAAGTTTCAGGCTATTACCAATACCAAATGGGTGATGTACAAATCACTGCCTTGCTCGATGGCACTAACTTCATGTCGCCTAAACTCTTTCAAAACATTCCAGAAAAAGAAGTACATGAAATTTTAAAGAAATACGCTGCCGACCAAGCCAAAGGCGTACAAACCTCAGTCAATGCCTTCCTCGTGAATACAGGTCATTCGCTGGTTTTAGTGGATAGCGGTGCTGCGAGCTGTTTTGGCGCACATTTGGGTTCAGTGCTAAGTAACTTAAAAGCATCAGGCTATAAACCAGAACAAGTCGATACCATCTTACTAACACATCTACACCCAGACCATGTGTGTGGTATTAGCCAAAATGGCGTGGCAAACTTTCCAAATGCAACGGTTTATGTCTCGAATGATGAAGCGAACTATTGGCTAAACCCGAAACAAGTCAGCCAACTCCCGAAAGAAAAACAAGCAGGCTACTTAGGAACTGTTGAAAAAATTAAACAAGCCATTGCACCCTATCAAGCCAAACAACGCTTCAAAACGTATCAATTGGGCGATCAAGTTCAGGGCTTTAAAGTGATTAATACTGCGGGGCATACACCCGGACATTTTAGCTATGAGTTAAAATCCAAAGATGAAACGGTGGTCTTTATTGGTGACATTGTGCACTCACATACCGTGCAATTTGATAAACCTACAACGGCAATTGATTATGATATCGACCCGAAAAAAGCGGTACAAACCCGCTTAAAGCAATTTGCAGAATATGCGAAAGACGGGCAAACCATTGCAGCACCACACTTGCCATTCCCCGGTATTGGGCATATCTATTCAGCAGATGGGAAAAGCTATCAATGGATTCCTGTGCATTTTAAGGATTGATGACGTATAAAAAAACCCTCTCATTTTTGGAGAGGGTTCGCCTGAGCTCAAACAGTTACTTCATTCCAAAAATAAGTTTTAAACCTAATCCTGTCATCACAGCCCCAGCAACACGATCAAATACTTTCTTAAACTTTAAATATACACGACGTGGCTTTTCCGCTGACAAGGCCACCGCCACAAGCGAATACCAACCTGCATCAATAAAAAAGCACAGCATCGGCAATACCACATAGAAATAAGTTGGAATTTCTTTGGGTAAAAGTGCAGTAAAAATACTGGCAAGAATAATGGCAATTTTAGGATTACTGAGCTGAGTAATCAGCCCCAACCGAAAAGCCTGTACATAACTCATCGTCTTTACAGAACCATTTACAGCTTCCATCGGTTCTTTAGCATGTTTAATGATTTTATAAGCCAGCCAAAGTAAGTACAAACCGCCAAAAACTTTCAAGGCAATATAAGCTGACGGTACAGCCAACAAAATTGCTTGTAACCCCATGACTGCAAGCAAACCAAACAATGCAGCGCCTGTGCCTGTACCTAAAGCAGTAAATAAGCCATGTTTACGTGAAATCGCAATTGAATTTTTGGCGACATAAATAAATGTTGGACCAGGACTAATAGCACCTAACATTAATGCCAAAGTGATAGAGCCTAAAATCAATAATGATTCCAAGAGTGACCTCTAAGTTGAGAGAATTTGATCAGGAACGATTTTACGCTAAACAAAGTTTTTACGATATTCACTTTATCAGTTATTTTTCACATTTATATCGTGATCAAGCCGCAGCTTGTACGGCTATTATATTTTTTAATGATAAATTAAAAGCCTATTTTTAAGGAAATTTGGCATAGGGCATAGTGAAAACAAGAATAGAGTAATTACTCAATAATAAACAATAACATCAGATATTTAGATCATATTCAATTTTAATAAAAAGACAAATGTGTATTAAAAATAGCCATCACAAGCTTATTTTTGATTACAAAATAAAATGAGTAGATTGCTTTCCATTTCATACATTTTTCATATATAAAAAGACATACTATTTTTAAGGTTTTTCTAAACCACATTTTTTACATCATCGTTTTTAACATCATAATTAGAGGTGAACCATGCAAAATAAGAAGCGCACCCCATTAGACGCTCAACAGTCCCATCTTTGGATTATTGGTGGTGGTATCGCAGGTATGGCTGCTGCTGCATTTGCAATCCGTGATGCCAAAGTTCCTGCCAAAAATATCCATATTTTAGAAGAACTCGATATTTCAGGTGGCTCGATGGACGGTGGACATACCCCGCATGCCGCACAAGCTTGGGTGACACGTGGCGGACGGATGCTCACTGATGAAACGTATCTATGCCTGTGGGATTTATTTTCCAGTATTCCATCTTTGGAAAATCCAGACATTTCGGTACGTGAAGAGTGTCGTGAGTTTAATGAAAAAGTGAAAACCCATGCCAATGCACGTTTGATTGATGCCGAACATGTCATTGCAGATGCTGCAAAACTTGGGCTGAATACGCTACATCGTGCACAAATGCTACGCTTATTGGCTTCAAAAGAAGAAAAAATTGGCAGCCGTCGCATTGATGAGTTTTTTGATGAGGCCTTTTTTGAAACCAATTTCTGGCGCATGTGGCGCACAACTTTCGCTTTTCAAAAATGGCACAGTGCAGCAGAGTTAAG
The DNA here is from genome assembly GCF_002165305.2 of Acinetobacter sp. WCHA55. Classification (NCBI taxonomy): domain Bacteria; kingdom Pseudomonadati; phylum Pseudomonadota; class Gammaproteobacteria; order Moraxellales; family Moraxellaceae; genus Acinetobacter; species Acinetobacter sp. WCHA55. The sequence goes on from NZ_CP032286.1 coordinate 2,439,921, forward strand.
ACGCTATTTCTTACGTTTTATTCAAGAACTACCGCGTATTCATACTTTAGCAGGTGTGAAACGCACCAAGTACAACCAATATGATTCAATGATTCTACCTCTACAGCGTTGGCTAGTCGCACAAGGTGTCGATGTGCGTTTTGGACACTATGTCACAGATGCAGACTTCATTACCAATGCTGAAACCCAAGAGCGCCATGCCTCGCGCCTATATGTACAATTGCCTGAAGGCACAGAGCAAATTAATCTGAAAGCCAATGATTTAGCCATTTTCACTTTAGGCTCTATTACCGCAGACTCGCGTTATGGTGATAATCATGACGTACCTGCCCTCATTCGTAATCGAGAAGATCATAGCTGGACGCTTTGGGAAACGCTGGCTCAAAAAGCCCCAGACTTTGGCCGTCCAATGACTTTTTATGGCAATGTCGATGAACATAAGTGGGAGTCATTTACTCTGACCATGAAAGATGACGTGCTACTTAAACGTATTATTGACTATACAGGCAATGAACCGGGTACAGGTGCACTGATGACTTGGTACGAATCGGGTTGGCATTTATCCATCGTGGTTCCTGCACAGCCACACTTTGCCGACTTACCTGAAGGTTTATATACCTTATGGGGCTACGGTTTCCAAATTGACCATATAGGCGATTACATCAAAAAACCAATGTCTGAAGCCACGGGGCAAGAGATTCTAACAGAGCTGATCAAACAACTCGGTTTTGAAGACATTTTAGATCATGTTTTGGCAACGACTGATGTTACCACAGCCATGATGCCATATGCCTCTGCCCTGTTTGCCTGCCGTAAACCGGGGGATCGTCCACAAGTGGTTCCGCAAGGCTCACAAAACTTTGCTTTCCTTGGACAGTTTGTGGAAATTGAAGATGACGTGGTCTTTACTGTGGAATATTCAGTTCGTGGGGCGATGCTTGCCATTTATGAATTCTTTGGGGTGGAACGTGAAATCCCTGAAATTTACAATGGTCTGCTTGATCCAAAAGTGGGGTTGAAAGCTTTGGAAACCGTGTTCCACTAAGTTTTTAATATATAGTGATAAGAGCACGCTTCTGTGCTCTTATCACTTTTGAGCAAAATGTCACTTCTTCAAATTACAAAACTCTCTTGCAGCTTTGCTTGCACAGAGGCAGCATAAGACTCATCTAAAACTTTAAAAAATAAATCTATGAAACTCGCCGAAGCACTTTTATTGCGTAGTGATTTACAAACCAAGCTCGCCTCTTTACAGCAACGGATCAACAATAATGTTTTGATCCAAGAAGGCGATGAACTGAGTGAAGACCCCAATGCACTGATGGGTGAGGCCTTTAGTGTGAATACAGAGTTACATCATCTGATTGAAAAAATTCATGCGACCAATGCTCAAGCGAAAACCAGCACGGGTCAATCCATGCTTAGTGTTTTAAACACACGTGACTTGCTCACTCAACAGCATCGTATTATCCAACAGGCCATCGACAGTTCACGACGTGAAAATGGTCGTTATAGTTCGAGTGAAATTCGCTGGGTTAAAACCATTACGGTTGCAGACTTGCAAAAACAAGCCGATGCAATTAGCCAACAACTCAGGCAAAATAACTTAGAGATTCAAGCTTCAAATTGGCAAATCGAACTGATCTAACCAATTTGAGCCACAACAGTTTGGGCATATTGGGCGAGTACAAGGCCTTTTATACGTTTGTAAGGCTTTAATTCAACAAACGTTTGCAGGAAGTAAGACGTCTACTTCATATTTTCACAAATCTGACGTAGCATAATGCATCTTTTATACTGCACATCGCACCTTGCACCACCATGTACTGACAATATGCCTCCCTATTTTACATCTTAGTAGGCATCAGCCTGTCTAGACGTTTTCTGATTAAAAGCCATTTCTTGTGATGGAAGTTTATAGTCACGATCATGCACAGGGACACCGCCAATAATCATGGTACGAGCCTCAGTTCTGGGCTGATTCAAATCCTTTTTTGCATCACATGCGGTTAGCTGAGTGAGCAATAAAACCAATACTAGGGTAGATAAGGTTTTCATCATATCCCCTCATTTATCATTATTGTGCTTTCAGCATAGCACTTTTATTTTTCCAATCCTATCGACTTTGTTACAACTTTTATCTATCTACATGATAGTTCTGTGCGTATTCTTTTATTTCAATAAAAATCAATAATTCATTTATAAAACAATAATATAAATGATTTAAGTTAACCAAAATTCGATTTAAATATTTATCCGACGTATTGAAAAAACTATCTTGGCGGAGTCTTATCTTGTTTTATTCAATTTCTTCATCAGCCTGCGGCTCGCCCTACTTTTGTTTCAACAAAAGTAGGCAAAACCATTGTCATCTGCAAAACCTGTTCATTCCTTGTATTTATTCAAATATAGCGAATAAAACATTATCTTATTTACACCATGCAGGTTGCAGATGACGTTTCCGAGTCGCCTATTTCTTATCGAAATTAGATTAAATTAGAAAAAGACACCTGATTTACAAAATCTTACAGAATTAAATATTTACAACGGACATTTTTGTCCGTTAAATAATAGCACTCCCAAATCAAATGAAATAATCACCATGACCAGTCGTCAACAGCGTGCTGCACAAAACCGTGAGGAATTGCTGGAAGCTGCGGTTCAAGTTTTTCGCACCCACGGAATTAATGCTCCCTTACAAATGATCATTGATACAGCCAATGTCGGGCGGGCGACGTTTTATCGTAATTTTGATGACCGTCGTGCCTTGGTGATTGCACTCATGGAACAAGCTTTGGAACGTCTCGCTTTACGTGCGGCAGCGTTTTCTCAGTATGAAGATGGTTTTATTCGTTTAATTGAAAACCATGTTTATAACTTGCCCTATTTAACTGCACTGATGGAATATTGGCGGGTGATTGAGCGTGATGATCCCGTCATGGTCGATATCTACGCGCGCCGTGATGCCATTTTACAACCTTTAATTGATCAAGCCATACAGCACGGCGTATGCCGCCCCGATTTGACTACCCAAGATTACGCCATGATTACAGCAATTTTAAGGACTTCATTTCAAGGGCTGACCAATCTAGAGCAACAACAACTTGCACAACGCGCGATTGAGCTCTTACTCAACGGTATTCGGGCATAAAGGTCACCACTCATGACACAGCCACCACGTTTACTCGAACCTGCGCCAAACTGGACAGCCGAAGAAAAACCAACCCTGCCCGGCTCTCCTGCCGTGATCGCGCACTCCACACCTAAGCGCTTCATATATTTTTTTATTGGCTTATTTGTCGCACTGTCTGCCAGTCTCAGTAACGGTTTTATTACCGCAAATTTGCCCTTAATTCAGGGTGAATATGGACTCACACCCTCTGAGGTGGCATGGATTCCTGCAGCTTATGTCATGGCCAATGTCAGTGCGAACCTAATTCTGTTTAAAGCCCGCCAACAATACGGTCTGCGTCTATTTTCTGAAATAGGCCTACTGATTTTTATTGTAGTTTTAGTTTTACACCTCTTTGTACATACCTTTGAAATGGCTGTACTGGTGCGTTTTATTAGTGGCATGGTTGCAGCACCGCTCAGCTCTTTAGGCATGTATTACATTATGCAGGCTTTTAAGAGAGAAAATTTTGGTCGAAGTATCTATTTGGCTTTAGGCTTCCAGCAGCTTGGTATTCCCTTAGCATGGATCATTTCTCCGTACCTTATTGATGTCAATAACTGGAATGTCCTATATACCTTTGAAATTGGTTTAGCCCTGTGCTGTTTTGCAATGGTGGTGTCGCTTAAATTACCCCGCAGTTTAAGAATTGCTGTTTTTGAAAAGCAGGACTTTTTCACCTTTGCCTTGCTTGCGCCCGGTTTTGCCTTTTTGTGTATTGTACTGACCCAAGGGCCAATCTTGTGGTGGTTTGAAGTGAAATGGTTGGCATACCTTTTAATTGCAGGGTTCAGCCTAATTGTCATTGGTTTGGTCTACGAGCATTATCGGGTCAATCCACTGATCATGACACGTTGGCTGGGGACATCATCTACGCTTCGTTTTATTATCGGTGCCTTTGCAATTCGCTTCTTAATGTCGGAGCAAAGTTATGCTGCCGTGAGTTTTCTCAAAACGATGGGTATGGGCCCCGATCAATTTGTCCCGCTCTATGTGGTGATCTTTTTCGGCATTGTGTCTGGAACCTTATTTAGTGCCATCACTTTTTCACGTGAACGGATTATTTGGCACCTACTGTTAGCAGAAGCTTTGGTATTAATTGCTTGCGGGCTAGATTTTCACCTCACCAGCGATATTCGCCCTTCCAACTTCTATGGCAGTCAGTTTTTGGTAGGCTTTGCCAGTGGTGTATTTATTGGTCCACTCTTAATCACGGGTATCTTAAGTGCCATGCAAAAAGGTCCTACCCATATTGTCACCTTCATTGTTTTATTTTCAGCGACTCAAACATTTGGTGGCTTAGTCGGTTCATCGTTTTACTCCACCTATCAACAAGTCCGAACCCAGAACTATCGTGCTGAAATGATTCAACAACTCCCCGAAACCAATCCATTGATTGCACAGCGTCTTTTAGCGTATCAACAAAGTTCACATAGTTACACGCTCGATCAGCAGTTAGAGCAACAACAAGCCTTAAAAAATTTAAATCAAGTGGTGACTCGAGAAGCCCAAGTACGTGCCTATAACGACGTGATTAGCTTCAATGGCATCGTAGCCATGCTGCTATTGCTGTGGGGGACATTCCTGATAGCTCGGAATCAATACCAACAGCGACAACAGGCAAAAATCGGTCCTGCCTAATGCCACCGCTCCCTATTTATTTGAGAAATAGTTATGTCTGAAGATCAAAAACCAGTAGCACCCGCTGAAACCACTGCAACGACTGAAAATACCGCTCAGCCTGAACAGCCCGTGACAGCAACAAAACCGATGACGCCCATTACGCCACCTTCGAGTAAATTGATTCCAACAGCGAAACGTACGCTGATTTTGATGTTTTTAGTACTCATCATCGGGATCGGCATCATTTTATGGGCATGGAAAATTGGGCCATTTGACAGTGCTGTTGAGTCAACAGACAACAGCTATGTCAAAGGCAAAACCACAGTACTTTCTTCTCAAATTAATGGCTATGTCAAAGATGTGTTGGTCAGTGATTTTGATCACGTCAAAAAAGGACAGGTGTTGATGCATATTGATGCCACGACTTATGACCAAAAAGTCACTCAAGCAGAAGCTGGGGTGGATCAAGCGCAAAATAACCTATCGAATCAAAGCCAAAATATTGCACAGCGTAAAGCCGATATTGTGGCGGCTGAAGCCAAAGTGGAACAGGCACGTGCAAGCTATCAACTGTCTTTAACGCAACAGCAGCGCTATCAACAGTTGGGCGACTCTGGTGCAGCGTCTAAATCGGAACAAGACAAAGCCTTTGCCGATACCCAAAATAATTTAGCTCTACTGCAACAAGCACAAGCCAATGTATTGGTAGCAAAAGAAGCACTCAAAACCGCACAAGTGGCGGAAACTGGACTCAAAGCACAAGTGACCAATGCCGCGGCCCAACTGGATCAAGCCAAAACCACCAAAAACTACAGCAGTATTATCGCCCCGATGGGCGGGCAACTGGGTGAAGTCAATCCACGTGTGGGACAATACGTGGCCGCAGGCACACAGTTGCTCTATCTGATTCCACAGCAAACGTGGGTCACAGCCAACTTCAAAGAGACTCAAATTGCCAATATGAAAATTGGACAAAAAGCATGGTTCACGGTGGATGCCCTTAATCATCAGAAATTTACAGGTCATGTCGAACAAATTTCCCCAGCGGCGGGTTCAGAGTTCAGTGTGCTTAAAGCAGATAATGCGACAGGCAACTTTACCAAAGTGGTGCAACGCATTGCTGTACGAATTGCAATTGATCAGAATCAGACAGGAATTGAAAACCTACGTCCAGGCATGTCCGTAATTAGTTCGGTCGATACCCGATCTGCACAGCATTAATCCTGTGCAGAAACCAAGACTTTTCACTTACACTATGTACTCAACCTGATTGATTAAAGCCCTATGTTTGAACAGATTGCGCAGTCCATTCCCTATCAGCACATCAGTGTTGGCGGGATCAATATCAGCATCAAACGTTTGGATTTGGTTCATCCACAAATTTCAGGCAATAAATTTTTTAAACTGAAATACAACCTGTTGATGGCACAGCAACAAGGCTATAAAAAACTGCTGACTTTTGGTGGTGCCTATTCCAATCATATTGCCGCGACGGCCTATGCAGCACATTTATTGGGTTTTGAAAGTCTGGGCATTATTCGAGGTGAAGAGCTGGCTAGTAAAGCTTTGAATGCAACTTTAAGTACAGCACAGCAATTCGGCATGCAGTTGCAATTTGTGACGCGAGAAGCCTATCGGCAAAAGCAAAGCTCAGCCTACTTAGCACAGTTACAACAGGACTACCCTGACTATTATGTGATTCCTGAAGGGGGCACTAATCCCCTTGCTATTCAAGGATGTACAGAAATTCTCTCTGATGCGGATCGACAAAATTTCGATCTAATTTGCTGTGCCGTGGGTACAGGTGGCACCATTGCAGGTCTGATTGAAGCCAGTCATTCGCAGCAGCAAGTTTTGGGCTTCTCTGCACTCAAAGGTGATTTTTTGAGTACCGAAGTCGAGCAACTCACCCCAAAACGGAATTGGCAAATTACCGATCAATATTGCTGTGGCGGTTATGCCAAAACCACGCCTGAACTACTGCAATTTATTCAAGACTTTGAACAGCAATATGGCATTCCACTGGAACAAATTTACACAGGCAAAATGCTGTTGGGTTTAAACGATTTAATTCAACAAGGTGCATTTCCACGAGACCATCGTATTTTGGTGATTCATTCAGGTGGACTGCAAGGTCGTTCAGCTGCACTTTAGATAGTCCTGAAAAAGCAAAAAAGATGGTCTATAATGCCCTGCTTTATTCTCCCGTGAGTGTGTCATGTCCACAAATCAATATGATGTCTTAGTTTTAGGTGCAGGTGCATCTGGCTTAATGACAGCCTATATGGCAGCTCAACGTGGACGTAAAGTGGTGGTGGTAGAAAAAGCCAATAAAGTCGGCAAAAAAATTCTCATGTCGGGTGGTGGTAAATGTAACTTTACCAACCTCTATGTCGAACCAAGTAACTTTATTTCGCATAATCCACACTTTGTGATTTCAGCTCTCACTCGTTATACCAATTGGGACTTTATAGGCATGGTCTGTGAGTACGGGATTGAATATGAAGAGCGTAAACACGGTCAGCTGTTCACTCTAAAAGGTGCCAAAGAAATTTTAGCCATGCTGTTGAGCGAGTGTGAAAAGACAGGTTTGGTCGAGATTAAAACCAACTGTGAAGTGAAAGCCATCACCGCACTCGATGAGCAAGGTTTTCAGATTGCCACGACACTGGGTTATTTTGAAGCTGAATCAGTAGTCATTGCTTCGGGGGGGTTATCTATACCGACCTTAGGCGGCTCTGGCATTGGCTATGAAATTGCAAAGCAATTTGGTCACCATGTTTATCCGACTCGCGCAGGTTTAGTACCTTTCACCTTTTCAGATAGTTTTAAAGAAGTAACCACGCGCTTAAGTGGCAACGCGGTCGATGCAACTTTATCGAATGACTTAAACGCTTTCACCGAAGCCCTTTTATTTACCCATCGTGGACTCAGTGGGCCAAGCTCGCTACAACTATCGAATTATTGGGATGTAGGGCAAAGCTTCAAAATTGACTTCTTGCCAAGTGTGGATCTGCAAGACTACTTAAAAGCCAAAAAGCACAGTCAACCCAAAGCCCTACTTCGCACTTTACTGGGTGAACATTTCCCGAAAAGTGTGGTGGTTGAACTACAAAACCTCATTTGGTCTGAACTGGCTGAAACAGCGATTGGCCAACTGTCGGATGAAAAACTGGAGTACATTGCCACGCGCTTACATGCATTTGAAGTCAAGCCATCAGGAACCGAAGGTTACCGTACCGCTGAGGTGACTTTAGGTGGCGTAGACACCACTGAAGTGTCCTCGAAAACCATGGAGAGTAAAAAGCAAAAAGGCTTGTACTTTGTGGGTGAAATACTGGATGTCACAGGACATTTGGGTGGTTTCAACTTCCAATGGGCATGGTCATCCGCACATGCCGCATCAGAGTATGTTTAAGCTACATGTTTAACGTCATATTATTCCAAATAGTCAGTGCGTAGCAGGATGCCTTGCTTTTGCTTTTGCTGACGGGCAAGTGCTAAGTCCATTTTCGCAATGGCAATATGGACATGGCTCGGCTGGATCACTGAACGTTTCGCCATCAAAGTTTTTTTTAATATTTGAATCATCTGTTTTTTCCTTTTTAAACTGCAATTTATAAAAATAAATTGTGAAATTTCCATGCAGCTATCACAAAAGTATAGGCATGTAAGTATTTCTAATTTATGAAATATCCATATTCCACATGCATTAAACATACCAAAATAAATACGATTCAACACTATATACTTTTGTATTATTTTTCATCATTTCTTTTCAGTCACTGCTCGCTCAGAAGATTGCTCTGGGGACGTCTCCGATGTTGTCGGTTGCGTAGCTTCTGCTTTCGGCTTAGCAAAGACAAATTTATAAGCACTTACGAAAAATCCAACCGTAATACCTGCAATGATGATTGGGGCAAAATATTTATTTGGGGCTTTTTTTGACATCAGTTTACTCCAATAAAAAACACCAACCCCTATTAGCGGTTGGTGTTTAGTATGATTAATTTAGTCTGGATCTTTGCGGTGAACATCAATATCTTGTTCAGCTTCACCCGTTGAACCAAAAGGTTTATTTAAAGGTTTATGCGCAGGATCGACCTCTGCTGTAGTTGGAATATCATCTGCATGTTGATATTCCTCTGCAACTGTTGGTGTATCCATTTGCTCTTTCAGTGAGGCATGTTCTTCTTTGCCTTGTGCTGATTGTGTGCTTTCAGTTTTAGCCTGATACAGTGGATTAGGCTGCGTACCTTCTTTTTTGGCTTTATCTAACAAATCGGTCAAAACTCGTTCCGCAGGTTGACGCCCACCTAAACCAAAAGCCAGTGCAAAAGCAATGGCAACCGCACCCAGCGTTAAACCAAAGGCCAAGTTCACAATAGAGTCTGCAATACCCATTGCGCGCAAGCCCATCGCCAATACTAAGCCAATGATCAAGACACGTACAATGTTCGCCACCCAACGAGAACTGTTATATTCACCACGCTCAATCACCTGTGCAACCAAGTTCGCCAGCCAGAAGCCCACGCCCAAAATGACTGCGCCCAATAGGATGTTTGCACCAAATTGGATAAACATCGCAATCAGTCCACTGATCTGTTCAAAACCGAGTCGATTTGCCGCCTCAGAGACTGCAAATAACATGGTAAAGAACACGATGAAATAACCCACGATGCAAGACGCTTTGGTATTTCCCAAGAATCGTTGTAAGCCAACTTTACTCGGAATATCATCTACACCAGTTCCCGACAAGACTTCAACCACAAGGTTTGCAACAAAACGTGACACCACATAGGCCAAGATTAAAATTAATGCCGCCGCAATGATGTGCGGAATCGCATTCATAATTTCATACAGCATGGCGGTCGCAGGTTGAGAAATTGCATCAATCCCTAAAGCTTCAAACGCAATAATCAGAGCCGTGATAATGACGATTGCAAAAACAAAAGATCCGAGCACTTTGGCCAAATCTGAGTTTTTAAACAGTCCTATTTTTTCAACCTGTTTTTGTACATCTAGACTTCTCAATAAACCCTCAATAATGCCCCGTACAATTTTTGCCAGAATATAACCAGCAAAAATAATCACACCCGCAATAAAGATATTTGGCAGATACAATACGGCTTCATTGACCATATTTTGGATCGGAAAGAGCAGCCCCGTCAGACCAAGTATCGACAAAACAATCGGTAAAAATAGCAATAAAATCAGCCAATAGACAATTTCACTGATGTTTTGACTCAGCGTACTAACTCCAACATCCTGACTGAGTTTTTCATCTAGCTGAGTCCGATCAAGTCCTTTTTGTAAACCCACTTTGACCAAATTTGCTACAATCCAACCAATAAAACCTACAGCAACAGCAGCCAACAATTGTGGAATAAACAATAAGAACTGTTGAACCATATTACTAAATGGTCCACTCACACTGGTGAGATTGAGGACATTGAGTGCACCAATCACCGCAATGATCAAAATAAGCCAAAACACAACTCGAGAGATAATATTTTCAATATTTGAGCGATGACCAGTGGCACTGGAAAGTTTTTGGTTGGTCCCAAGTTTTGTTAAAACCTTTTTCACAGCACCAGCAATCAATAATGCAATAATCCAACCAATGATCAGGATGGCGATTGCGGATAAGATCGGGTGAAACTGGTCCCAATAATACATCGCATCAAATCTAGCCTGATGCCCTACATAATCATTCATTTTGTTCTCCCTCTTGTTATGTCTACATCACAGCGACCTTTGCTCAAATACAGACTCTAGTTTTGAAGTGATTGTCTGCCATGAAATATGAATGAGAAATGGAATACCTTTTTGATGACTGCTAAAGAAAAAACCCCTGTACATTACAAGGGCTTTAGTCTCATTTAGCGGTCAGTTGCAGTCGCCGTATTGCTATCGGTGGCTACCGCTTCGTCACCTGCTGTTGCAGTGGTGCTATTATTCGGTGTTGCAGGCTCTGCACTCGGATTCGGATGTCCTGGAGGCGCCTCATTCGGATTTGGCTTGGTATCTGCAAACATATAAAGTAATAATGCGATTAAGAAAATTCCGACCAATGCCAACATATACACAGGCACGCGTTTTTTCTTTTGCCGCTCCTCTGGCGTTTGTACATGGGGCGGTTTATTGAAATCATGTGTCATAGCTCCCCCTCAATTTTCTATTATCAAGTTGTCGAATTTTTATACTAACAACTGCTTGTGTAGCATTGTGTTTCAAAGCATAGTGAGATAGTAAACAAACGCTTTATTTTAAGATAAATTATTATTTTATAAGAATTTAAAAATACTCATTCATTTGTCAATTCAATGTTAAAAGTCATATAAAAAGTATTCCAGATAGGCATAGACAAAAAGAGTCTAGCTAACAGCGCTCTTCAACTGAATTTGCGCTATAATTATGCACCTTGTTTTAGCTGTTTTTGGACTTTATGGCATATCGTCAACAAAGTGTAACGCTTGATTTAGACACTGATGTTACGCACCAATGTCATTTGCACTACACGCGAGACCAACATCTTATTGGTATTATTGAATTTTCTAAGCCCGGTTATATTCTAAAATGGGGCGATCTGGAGTTTTTTCGCCGTCGTACTGAAGAGTTTTCAGTGATGCCTTTTCCTGAATGTATCAATGCCATGATTATTGATATTCGAAATGTGCAAGCCTTTTTAGACAATGAAACACCAATTATTCCTTGGCGCTTACTGGAAGAAGAATGTCCTGTGCGTTTAGTTGTACCCCAAGACCGTTTAGATCACTATATTGGACTGTTTGAGCCAACATGGCTGACAACGGATATTGAAACGGCTATTTCTGAAATCCGTGAATATATGGATATGTTTGTGCACTAAGCACTTCTTGATACACGCTTACTCAGCTCCTCCCCCCCCTTGCGATTGTGCCCTCCGTCATTTGTTCATAACGTACAGTCGCATTTATTTTTTAGTTCTCTGCAGAAAATGCAAGGTAGTAAAACGAATCAAACTAATCTTTATGTGCTGCGTCATAAAACGGATCATCTTCAAAATAAAGAACTTTTCTTTTTGATTGCTGTTTTAGAATGTTCTACACAGGCAAAATCCATTCTGTCATGCATCCATAGCAAAACGCATAGCTAAAACTGTCGCATTAGACATTAGCCTAATAAAATGAACTATAAAACTTGAAATGGCATGTATTATGCATAATTTTTCTTTTTAATATCAGAGAAATATAACTATGCACTCATCTCATGCATTATTCACAAAATATTAAAAATCCCACTTGAGCAGCAAAAGCAATCTCGATTAAGATGCAGACTAAGCTGTAAAAAAACACCATAAAAAGAACATCTTTTGCACAGAATAAAGCTTTAACTCAATTCTGACGTTTTTGATAAAAACAATGCAATTGATGCTGCAAACAAAAGGAGTTTGTACATGACCATGCAACGTAATCTTTCTGCCCTATTTTGTGCAAGTGCACTTGCACTGAGCCTCAGCGCATGCAGCGATAACAAAGCACCTGCAACGGATGCGGCTAGCTCCGGCGCAGATGCTTCGCAGTCAGGCACTTTAGATAAGATTAAAAAATCAGGAACCATTGTTTTAGGTTACCGTGATTCCTCTATTCCATTCTCCTATATCGCAGATAACCCAAATCAACCTGTCGGTTATGCGCATGATTTACAGCTCAAAGTGGTTGAAGCTGTTAAACAAAAGCTGAATATGCCTGATTTAAAAATTCGCTATAACTTAGTCACCAGCCAAAACCGTATTCCTTTGGTTTCAAATGGCACAGTCGATCTTGAATGTGGTTCAACCACAAACAACAAAGAACGCCAGCAGCAGGTTGACTTTTCTGTAGGCTTCTTTGAAGTGGGTTCACGTTTGCTTACTGCTACAGATTCAGGTGTGAAGGATTTTGCTGATTTAAAAGGCAAAAAATTAGTAACGACAGCAGGAACAACTTCTGAACGCTATATCCGTCAGCATGAAAAAGAACTGGGTATTGGTGAAGTGATTTCCGCTAAAGACCATGCCGAATCATTCTTAATGCTCCAAAGTGGTCGTGCTGCTGCGTTTATGATGGATGACATTTTACTCGCTGGAGAAAAATCGAAAGCTAAAGATCCAAACAAGTGGCACATTGTAGGTACAGCACCAATTCAAGAAGTTTATGGCTGTATGTTACGTAAAGGCGATACTGGCTTTAAGCAAGTGGTTGATGATGCAATTAAAGCCACATATAGCTCAGGTGAAATTAACAAAATGTACAACAAATGGTTTGAACAACCAATTCCACCGAAAAACATTAACCTGAACTTTGCTATGTCAGACCAACTTAAAGCCTTAATTGCAAACCCACATGACCGTGATCAGTAAACGATAAAGGAAAGATTAATGTTCACTCAGGCAAAGTTTCTTTGCCTGACCTATTTTAGGGGATTGTCATGAATTATACCTGGAACTGGGGCGTCCTTTGGCAATCCACAGGCGTCGGAGATAGCACCTATCTCAGTTGGATTTTAATTGGTTTAGGCTGGCTGTTTGTTATTGCCATTGTGGCTTGGAGCATTGCCATGGTGCTTGGAAGCATTCTCGGCATTATGCGAACGCTTCCGAATAAAACTGCTCGTGCCATCGGCACAGCTTATGTCACCATTTTTCGTAATGTACCACTCTTGATCCAATTATTTATTTGGTTTTATGTGGTGCCGAATTTCTTACCTGGCCCGATCAAGTCATGGTGGATTAACGATTTAAGTGCAGGAACAACCGCACTGATTTCAGCCAGTATCGGCCTTGGACTGTTTACTGCAGCACGTGTCTGCGAACAAGTCCGTACAGGTATTGAAGCCTTACCTACAGGACAGGTCAATGCAGGTTATGCCATGGGTTTTAGTACCGCACAACTATACCGCTATGTCATTTTACCGCAGTCCTTCCGTACGATTTTGCCGCCTTTGAGTTCAGAGCTGACCAACTGCGTCAAAAATACTTCTGTGGCTTCTTTAGTTGGGGTTTCTGAGATTATTTCTCAGATGAAAACCATCAGCGAATATACGCAGAACACTATCGAAATCTATACCTATGTCACGATTATTTTCATCGTTATCAATGTGTGCTTAATTGCCTTAATGACGCTGCTTGAAAAACGTTTACGTGTCCCAGGTTTAATTGCAGGAGCTAAATAATGGAATGGCTCACCGCATTTACCCATGATTTGCAGTTATCTGCACCTGCCCTATGGCATGGTTTAAGCATCACTTTAAAAGTGGTCATCATCGCCACTATTGGCGGTATTTTCATTGGCACGCTGTTGGCACTGATGCGTTTGTCTTCTATCCGTATCCTAAATTTAATTGCCCAAGGTTATGTCAATTTATTCCGCTCGATTCCACTCCTGTTGGTATTAATGTGGTTCTACTTTGCTGTACCGTTCATCTACACCACAGTCACAGGAAATTATCTGACCATTGATACCGCTTTGGTCTCCAGTATTGTGGCATTCATGTTATTTGAAGCGGCTTATTTCTCGGAAATTGTCCGTGCAGGGATTCAGTCCATTCCTAGAGGGCAATCTGCCGCAGCTTATGCCCTAGGGATGACCTATGGCCAATCTATGCGCTTAATTATCCTGCCACAAGCCTTTCGTAAAATGACACCGTTACTGTTACAACAAACCATTATCTTGTTCCAAGATTCGACCATGGTGTATGCCATTGGCTTACTCGACTTCTTCCGCACCAACTATGTGCGGGGCGATTTAATGTCTCTATTAACCCAATATATTTTATTTGCAGGCTTGGTGTATTTCACCATCAGTATGTTAGCCACGTATGCAGTAAAACGATTACAAAGGAGGTTAAGCGTATGAGCGACCAAAAAGTAATGATTGACCTCCAAAATGTCAGTAAATGGTATGGCGATTTTCAAGTTTTAACCGATTGCACCACACAAATTTGCCAAGGTGAAGTAGTGGTAGTCTGTGGTCCGTCAGGCTCAGGCAAATCAACCCTGATTAAAACGGTCAATGGTCTGGAAGCCTTCCAACAAGGTCAAATCACAGTTGACGGTATTCCTATTAACGACCCAAAAACAGACTTAACCAAATTACGTAGTCGCGTGGGTATGGTGTTTCAGCACTTTGAACTGTTTCCACACTTAAGCATTACGGAAAATTTGACCATTGCCCAAATTAAAGTATTGGGCCGCTCTGAAACTGAAGCTAAAAAGAAAGGTTTAGGCTATTTAGAACGTGTCGGGCTGAGTGCACATGCTCATAAATTTCCAGCACAACTTTCAGGTGGACAACAACAACGTGTCGCTATCGCCCGTGCACTTAGTATGGACCCGATTGCCATGCTGTTTGATGAGCCGACATCTGCGCTTGACCCTGAAATGATTAATGAAGTTCTTGATGTGATGGTCGAACTGGCACATGAAGGCATGACCATGATGTGTGTCACCCATGAAATGGGTTTTGCCCGCCAAGTGGCCAATCGTGTGCTGTTTATGGATCAAGGTAAAATTGTCGAAGACTGTAGTAAAGATGAGTTCTTTAATACTAAACGTGGGGATCGTGCTCAACAGTTCTTAGACAAGATCTTGCACTAGCATAGAGACGTGTTATCCCACCTTAAAAAAAGCAGGTCATACGATCTGCTTTTTTTAATTTACGCTCTAGTCTAAAACCAAACGTGCATTGGTGGCTTGAACGGGACGGTTATTCGGAGAACCCATCAATGTAGCGAAGTTTGCGATTTGCTGTGCTGATGCCTGCTGTATATCTTTTAAAACCACCCAACGTACACCCTCAGTGCATGGTGGCGTCGTCAGCGAACCATTAAAGCGGTAATAATCACGATGTATCGGCAAAAATTGATCTGCTTTCAAATTGTGTCCTTTCTGAGGTTGCCTATACTGCTGCCATAATCCTTCAAGTGCTTGATTCATTTTCCCTTGTTCATACATCACTGCAACCACAGCCAGCTCTCCTTTTTCAGAAGCATGAACCAAATGTAATTCCATCGGAAAGCTTTGGCCTTGGATCGTATTTTCTGAAGGACTATGTAAATGCATTTGCAATAATTGAAATCGTTCTCCCTCTAAACTTAAATAACTGCCTTGATGAAAATTGGCTTGCAAGGTATGGGGAAGCTTTACGATACTCGTTACAGCAGTTTTATAGTTAAAATCAAGCGGCGTAAGGTCTGCTGAAATCACACGCTCAATGTTAATAGGTGATTGATTATGCCCTGCACAAGTTTGGTATTTGCTGTTGAGCTGACTCCAATACTGCGGTGCTGTTTGTGATTGATAACCCCAATCTGAAGTTACTTCACCACTGGCCCAAGCCACCACACATGGGAGTCCAAACAATGTTGCTATTAGTTTTTTATTCATCATGATCCATCAAAAATATCGGTTTGAAACACCCCCATATCCTCTAAGAAATCACGTGCAGGCAGCAAAACTTAAGATGACAATTCTGCCAGCTTATCTTTATTTTTGTGCAAGCTCTGTAATCATGACTTTCACACAAAAAGCCAATGTATCTCTGATATTTTGTCCTGTATCAAATGTAAAACAATGAAAATAGGACTGATCATATATGACAAAAACTACAATTAATTACATATATTTATATGATTTTTCACCTTTTATCTGTAATAAATTAAAATAAAAATAGACAAACACAACGATACTTAAAAAATTTTACTCATGCACAATCAGCATGCACAATTCATAACATGAGCGTTCAAAAAAAGAACAAAGTAACAGAGACTCAAATGAAAAATAGCAGCTGAGCGATTTTTTTTATCATTTTTTGAATGACTACTTTTTTGACTTGGCTCAAGAGAAATAATATACATCTGTATATTTAAAACATAAAAACTTAGATAAACATAATATATTCAAAAACTTAATATTAACTTATATTTTAAACCATGCACCACTGCAATGCACAAACACCATCATGGTGCACAGTTTTGCTTTATATCGAGTCTTATTATTTTTAAGCAAAACTTAATCAATATTTCCTTTTTGTTGAAATCTTCACGAAATTACAAGCATCAGTATACTGGGTTTCTTTTTGCAAAATTTTGCACTCAAATGGAACCCAAACATGCAAAATATTGACTTACTTTTTCTTCTTCTTGGTGCGGTTTTAGTCCTTGCCATGCATGCAGGCTTTGCTTTTTTAGAACTAGGGACAGTTCGTCATAAAAACCAAGTCAATGCTTTAAGCAAAATTTTAACGGACTTTTCACTTTCTGCAATCGCCTACTTCTTTGTAGGTTACTATATTTCCTATGGACACCATTTTTTCCATATTGGGGATACTTTAGCAGCGGATCATGGCTATAACCTGATGCGCTGTTTTTTCCTGCTTACTTTTGCGGCCGCAATTCCAGCAATTATTTCAGGTGGTATTGCTGAGCGTGCCAAAATGCGCTCACAAGCGATTGCAACCGTTTTATTGGTGGCATTGGTCTATCCTTTTTTTGAAGGGATCGCATGGAATGGTAACTTTGGTTTACAGCAGTGGTTACAAGATACTTTCGGTGCAAGTTTCCATGACTTCGCAGGTTCAGTGGTCGTACATGCTATCGGAGGTTGGATCGCTCTGATTGCGGTAGTGCTACTCGGTGCACGTAATGGTCGCTATAAGAAAGATGGTCGAGTCAGTGCGCATCCTCCTTCCTCTATTCCCTTCTTAGCTTTAGGTTCATGGATTTTGATCGTAGGTTGGTTCGGCTTTAACGTGATGAGTGCACAGCGTTTAGATGCAATTTCAGGACTGGTCGCGATTAACTCACTTATGGCCATGGTTGGCGGTACATTGGCAGCCAACTTCGCAGGAAAAAATGACCCGGGCTTCTTACATAATGGGCCTTTAGCGGGTCTCGTGGCAATTTGTGCAGGTTCAGATGTCGTACATCCGATCGGGGCATTAGTGATTGGTGCTATTGCTGGACTGATTTTTGTCAAACTTTTCACCTACACCCAAAACAAGCTAAAAGTCGATGATGTGCTCGGTGTGTGGCCTTTGCACGGTGTATGTGGTGCCTTTGGTGGGCTTGCAGTCGGGATCTTTGGTCAAAAATGGCTCGGTGGTTTAGGCGGTGTTGCGATGATGTCACAGCTGATTGGTACGCTATTGGCTATTAGTGTAGCTGTCGTTGGCGGATTGGTGGTCTATGGTGCATTAAAAGCCACGATGGGCATCCGTTTAAGCCAAGAAGATGAATTCCGCGGTGCAGATTTATCCATTCATAAAATCTCTGCCAACTCTGATGACAGCATGTTCTAAGCGCATTTTCATTTTAGTGCGGCTCACATGGGCCGCTTTTTTTATTCGTATTAAACATTATAAGAGGCTTTTAGCGCTCTAAATAATCGAAAATCTCGGACAATGCTGTAATACTCGGAGCAACCATCTGTGCCGAGGGTACATGAAAGCCAGATAGCCACAGTGCTTGCATTCCTGCCTGCTGTGCACCTTGTATATCGTTAATAGGATGATCACCGATAAATAAGCACTGCTCCACATTGACAGCCAATTGCCGTGCGGTATCTATAAAAATATCGGCTTGGGGTTTGGCTTGACCAAACAATCCAGAGCTATTGATCACATCAAAATAATGCTGAAAGCCCAAGCCATTTAATATAGACAGCCGTGTGGCATGACCGCCATTTGAAATAATCGCAAGTTTATATCCTGCTTGCTTTAGACGAATCAGTGTTTGCTCAGCCTCAGGCATTGCCACAGCACTGCGACCAAACTGTTCAAACCAAAAATTGCTTAATTCTTCTAAATGCGGAGGTATCTGCCAGTTTAACTCTAGTAGCAACGCATAAGCCACTGAAGCACCGATACTGGGATGGGTTAAATACTCTTTTGACGGATACCCTCCATTGTCAATTCGATTCACAAGCGACTCAATCTGCTCCACATCAACACAGTTAAGTTGGCTTTGATAATAGTCAGCAAGACCTTGACTAAAAACCGCAACACTTCGTCCACGATGCGTCAAAGTATTATCCAAATCAAATAGAACAGCACGTATCGACATGTTTTAACCTCATGTATTTGAGAGCAAATGTAACACTGTACTTGCACTTCGTATTCACCTTAAAGCGATAACCAAAGTACAGATTATGCTAAAGCCGATGAAACAACATTTATGTTAAGCCTCGTTTAAGCTAGCGCTGTTGGAATAGCACTTATTTTCAAAACATGGCCTCATTTGTGTCGGATCAGCAACGTTTTTTCATCCTTCAGTTTTTTATTTTGACGTTGGGTTTTGCCATATTGTGGCTACTATTCCCTGTGGCGGGTACCATCGACTTACAACTGATTCACCCCTTCATGGATCAAACTGGTCATTTCCCGTTAAAACGTGATTGGGCCTTAGCGGAACTCAATCACCGTTATGTCAAAGACATCATCATCGCAGTGTATGTGATTTATTTGCTGAAATGGCTCGCTTCGTATAAATGGGCTGCATTCAAAGCACAGCGTTGGCAAAATGGCTATTTCATTGGCTTGGTTCTCATCAGTACCAGCCTCATTGGGATTTTAAAATCACAATCTGCGCATGCCTGTCCATGGGACATGACTCTAGCCACAACACATGATTTCTTTTGGGACTTATCTGCCAGCGCAGGACATTGTTTCCCTGGAGGACATGCCGCGACAGGTTTTTCACTCTTTGTAGGATATTTCGTATACCGTCTAAATGAGCCCAAACGCGCGTGGTTTTATTTGCTTGCTGCCCTGATTTTAGGCTTTGTCATGGGTTGGGCGCAAATGATGCGGGGTGCACATTTCCTCAGTCACAATTTATGGACGGCATGGGTGATTTGGCTGGTCAATGTACTGGCATATGCGCTGTTTTATAAACAGTTTACACCGTCCAGCCCAAATCAAGTCGAAACTACAGTTTAAAGGTTACTTGGACCTGTAAACCACCCAATCCTGTACTTTGTCCAAAGTGCAGTTTGGCACCAATTTTTTCTGCGGCTTTATCGACAATGGATAAGCCCAGTCCGCTGCCAACTTCCAGATGATGGTGTACACGATAGAATCGCTTTAAGATATGATCATAAAGTTCTGGCGCAATGCCTGGCCCACTGTCTTCAATTTGAACAATGGCTTGCTGATCTTGCTGATAAATAGAGACATTAATCACGCCCTGTTCAGGCGTATATTTAATCGCATTATCCAAGAGGTTATAGACAATGGAATGTAAGGCTGAACTTTGAGCTTCTATCCAAAGTGCTTCGTGCTGTTCCAAGCCTAAATCAATGTTTTTAGCCAGCGCTAATTCCATCAGTTGCTCTATACATTCAACTGCCACATCACTTAGTCCTAGTCTTTGTGTCGGTTCTAAACTCGTTATAGATGCATCCTGTTTTGCCAAATTCAGCAATTGTGATACCAAATGTTGAATCCGAATTAAGCCTAAACTTAGGTTTTTTAAGGCTTGGTGTTCTGGAAATTCGTGCAGCAAAATTTTCATTTGCAAATTCAGTGCTGTAATTGGGGTTCTGAGTTCATGAGCTGCATCAGCAATGAATTGCTTTTGTTCTTGTTGCGACAGTGAAATTCGTTCAAATAAGCGGTTCATTTCATTGATGGTCGGAAGAATTTCCAATGGATAACCATCGGGTTGAATCTCACTCAGTTCATGTGGTTCACGCTGTGCAAGTTCCGCTTTAAACTCGTCTAAGGGTTTTAGACTACGTCCAATAATCCAACTCAGCCCCCATAAAGCCAAAGGCATAAACAGTAAATATGGAATCAACATATTAGCCGCCAGCTCTAAAGCCAGCTTTTGTCTTACACTGCGCTGCTGACTGACTTGAATTTGATACTTTTCTGTTGGCAGCACATAGGTATTCCATAAACCTTGTGCTGTATGGTGGGTATAAAATCCTGCTTTTTTGACAGGTTGTATTAATAAGTCAAACTCATGTTGCCGTTGTTCAGGCAGTCCATACGACCAGACATCTACAAATAAATCTTCTTCGTGATAGTGTCTGTCCGCCTCAAATTCACTCTTAATTGGAGCGGGATCATGCGCTGCAACACGCTCTGCCAAATTACGCATTTGTGCATCGAGGATTTCATTGGTCTCTTCAAGTGCAATGCGATACGCTGCAATCACCAACAAACAACCCATCACAATACTAAATAAAGAGGTATAAGTAATCAGTTGACGCTTTAACGAAACAGGGGTCGACTTCGCCATCGTTATGCTTCAACCTGCCCCAAACGATAGCCTAAACCTCGAATGGTACGGATAAAATCTTTTCCAAGTTTGGCACGCAAATGGTGAATATAAACTTCAATGGTATTGCTATTAATTTCCGAATCAAGGTCATAGAGCTTTTCTTCCAAATTGGTTTTGGAAAAAATTTTATTGGGATGACTGACCAGAGGAATTAAAATAGCCCATTCACGGTTCGATAAATCAATGGTCTGCCCTTTGTACTTGGCTAAGTGCAAATCTTCATCTAATTCTAGACCTGCATAACTCAAAATCTGGCTTTGCTTTTGCTGTTTTAACGTGCCACTACGACGTAATAGTGCATGAATACGTGCAAGTAACTCATCAAACTCATAAGGCTTAATTAAGTAATCATCAGCACCTTGGTTTAAACCATCAACACGATTTTGTAACTGATCTCTCGCTGAAATAATCAGCACAGGCAGAGTTGGGTAAAGTGAGCGAATATTTTTAAGGACCTGCATTCCATCCATCATCGGTAGGCCCAAATCCAACAAAACCACATCAAATGGATGTTGTTGTAATTGCTTTAAACCATCAAAACCATTATTGACCCATACCACATCAAACTGCTGATAACGTAGCAGCGTTTGTGTGGACTCCGCAATCATAAAATCATCTTCAATAATCAATATTTTTGACATAGTCTAAGCGCTCGCTTTGGTCGCAGTACAGTGTTCTAACATATTATTTTTTGAATCAATCACCGTACTTTTTACCCCAAGTAAACTCAGTAAGCTTGGGAACAAATGATCTTGGCTTAATTCTTGGCTTTTTTGTTGTCCTAAGCAAGCGATTTGTTGCGGATTCTGCTTTTGCCATGTTTCTGAAAACCACATCAGCATCGGTACGTGGGTCTGTTGACTCGGTGCAATAGCATAAGGTGAACCATGTAGATATAGTCCGTGCTCACCAGTCGACTCACCATGGTCAGATAAATACCAAAAACCGGTTTCAAAGCTTTGATTTTGCTTTAATACACCAATCAGTTGACTCAACACATGGTCAGTATAAACAATAGAGTTGTCATAACTATTTTTCAGCTGTTCAGATGTACAGGCTTGAATGGCGTTGGTTTCACACATCGGTTGGAAGGGGTGAAACTTAGGCGTTGAACGTTTATAGTACGCTGGACCATGACTGCCCATTTGGTGTAACACAATTAAACGTGGCGTTTTATCATCTGTCGCAATAGTTGCCATATAGGATTTTAAGCTATCCACCAAAATTTCATCGGTACATTCACCATCGGCTGAACACCATTTTTTCTGTATCGGCTCAGGAATTGTATACTGCTCAACCCGATCACAAACGCCTTTACACCCAGAGTTATTGTCAATCCACGTCACTTTATAACCAGCTCGCTGAGCAAGGTCTAATAAACCCTCACGGTGTGAAGCCAATTGGGCATCGTAGTTTTCACGAGGCATGCCTGAAAACATACACGGTACTGAAACCGCAGTGGCTGTCCCACAAGAACTGACTTGATTAAAGTTGATGACATTGAGTTTTTCCAGCTCAGGGTTGGTCTTTTTCGCATAACCATTTAAAGAAAAACTTTCTGCACGTGCCGTTTCACCGACCACCAAAACCATCAATTTCGGCAAGTTTTGCCGTCCGACTTGCTCTACCAAATGGGCATCTTCACCATAAGTCACTAACGGTAAATGCTGCTGTGGTCTATTCTTTTTATAATACGACAGGGTTGAACTGATCGCATTTTGCGGTGAAATCATCCCTTTGAGATCACGATGCTCACGGAAAATCGCGGCATAATCAACAAAGAAAATAAACAACATGCCTGCAATCAGCGCAATAGAAACTATACTACCGAAAAATTTGTGCAATAAAACGGTTTTGAAAGGATCACGGCGGATTTTGACCTTAAATAAAATCACCAAAGGTAGCACCACCATCGCCCCAATCCACAGTACAAGACGCCATGACAACAAGTCACGCACTTCATTACCATCGGTTTGCATCATGTTTTGGATCTGATCTGGTGTGATCGAAACGCCTAAGCTGTTGACAAAATACGCACTCATTCCACCAATGACAATCAATAGCGCAGCCAACCCTTTAGCCATCGGTCGCCACTGTAACAGTTGAAAAACCAAATGATAAAAAGCCAGCACCACCAAAACGGTAGCACCGATAAAGGCATAAGCTTTGAAACCGTGATACGGCGTAAGCAACTGAACTTGCTTGTAGAACATCACGTTTAAAACCACGGCTAACCACAGCGCCAAATATACGTTGAAGCGCGAAAGTGAAACTTCTTTAAAAATAGACTGCAAATTGAACATTTTAAATCATGTCTTGCTGAGCGGATGCCCCAATGTAGTTTTCTAAACTTAAAACTCGCTTAAATAGAAAAGGCGCTGTGGTTGAATATATAAAATCTTACCGATCAGTTAAGCAATCAGACGCTCTTTTTGAGCCGCCAATATTTTTGATATGCGGAAGCGTCATCCGCAACCTGCATGTCCATTTAAAAGGTATGTTTTTGCAAAATGATCATTTAAATGTAGAAAAGAAAAAGGTTTTGTGGATGACAAATGTTTTTGGTTTTTTTGGCTCAACAAAAGAATGGACGAGCTCCAAATATTGAATTTTAAAATACGAAGATTCCATCATGAACGACAAAAAGTTAAGGAGTCTCTATAAAACTCCTTAACTGATCAGTATTAATCTGTATAAGCCTTGCCCTTTTCTATCACTTAAACATTAAAATTTGTATTCGATCCCTGTGCCGACTACAGGTTGTTTGGTTTCAAATGATGCTTGTTCAAGTGTCAAAATTCCTGCGTAGCCATAAGCTTTAACTTGCTTGGTAAAGGCATAGTCAGCACCTGCAATAAACTGCTGCGCATCAAAGTCATCTTTAGTCGTTTTAAAGCTGGTTGAGTTTTGGCTGTATTGAGCTTTCACTGTCCAAGCTTTGGCTGTCGGTAAATTATATTCAGCCCCAACCAACCAGCCTTGTGCGTCGTCTATAGTAGCTGCGGCAGCATCGTTGCCTTGTACATCCGCGACTTCAGAAGTTTGATATAAGGCTTTCAGTGCCAAACCATTATTCAGATTTACTCGACCAATGGCACGCAAGGTATCTGCTGCTGCAAAGGCACTGCCTGCCACCCCGCCCGTTACCTCAGGCGCTGATGCATTTAAAATGCCACGTCCTGCAAAAGTTGACGGAATGGCCTTATCATAACCAATACCTGCAACAAAATTTTTACTGTCATACACTACTGATGCTGACCATGCATCGCCCAGACCACGCCCTGCAACTTTTGCTCCGCCTTTAGACTTTTCAATCCCCCCAGCTTCACCAGTGGCTAACAGAGCAGTAGCTTTCAGTTTTCCTGTGCCAAGCCCCCAAGCTGGCGTTTCATAGACCAACACGTTATCGACTCGGTTTTCACCCGTGAAAATCCCCGCCACATCGGCTTTGTTGGCCACATAGTTATTAAAGGTATCTACCACTGAAGACAGTTGTTTAACTGGGGTATCAATTTTACCAACTTTCAATGTGCCCAATCTCTGGTCTTGTAAGCCAACAAGTAAATTACGTGGAACAAAAGTATCTGTGCTCCCCCCATTGTCCACATAGAAGGTAAATTCTGCTTGATATAATGCATTTAAACGATCTGTGAGTTTTTCTTCGCCTTTTAACCCCAAAAAGGAGTTGTTTGAGTTCAACTCGACCACATCGCGATCTTTATTTGGCGAGGCATTGTCTTCAGGTAAATAATCGGCCGTGACATCAATTTCACCATAAAAAGTAGGTGCTGCGAATGTTACCCCTGCCACTAAACTTAAAGCGATTGCGGCTGCAATTTGTGTTTTCACTATCAAAATATCCTACGGTAAATTTGTTACAAATATTACCGTTCAGACATATGTGACAGAACAATTAAAAAAATATTTAGTTATATTTTTTAATTGTTTACATCACTATTTAGCACTTTTTATGATTTATTTATGAATGAATTATGAAAGGTCTGAATGCATCGCAATGCCACGCCATTTGAAGATAAACCACAGGCTCAACATCGCAATGACCACAATCATACACAGATAATTAAAATAGCCGAGCCAATCTCCCAGCAGACCGCTCACACTATACAAGCCACCACTGACAGTGGCCATCAATGCCACTTGAAAAGTAAAGTCCGTACCTGCCAAATGTTTGCGACTGTACTGCATTACTAGGGTGAGCATGACCACCAACAGCATCGATGAAGTCATATCTTCAAAGGCATTAATTAGATAAATCAGCCACGGCTGAATACTGTGCTGATTTTCATATTGAAAGGCTAACCATGTATAAGCCGCCAGACTGAATATTTTTAGTACCGAATACAGTACTAAAGCCGTGACACGGCGAATAAATTTCAAACTATAGCCAGCAAGTCCAGCACCCATTAAAGCGGCACAGGCCCCCAGCATGGTCACATATAGACCAATCTGGGAAAAACTTAAGCCTAAATCAACCATTAAAGGCTTCAATAGTGGCCCTGCTAAACCATCCGCTACTTTAAAACTCAAAAGTACTGCTAACCATGCCGCGAGTACAGGACTTTGGACAAAATAAGCTAAATAGTTTTTGATCTGTTGAAAATTGAAAGATACGGTTTGCGTTTCTGAAACCTTTCTATGCTGTGGCTCTGAGTAAACTAAAATAGGCACTGTATTTATAAAAACAATTGCCGCCAAAATCAAAAAAGTAAATTGCCAACTCAGCCAATCCAGTGCCCACAAGATTGCCCCGCCACCAACTATAAAACCAAGACGCGATCCAATCACCTGAAAGGTATTACCCCAGTGCTGTTGCTCCCCTTTTAAAATATTGACCGCCAACCCATCGGTTGCAATATCTTGCGTTGCCCCTAGCAAATTCATACTGAGTAGGCCCACAAAGAAAGCCCATAAATAAATAGGTTGATTTAATCCATCAATCGGGAGGAAAGATAGTCCGATCAGCACCAGTACAGTAAGAAACTGTAATGGAATAATCCAACTCCGATAGTGGCCGAAATGGGTGATCCCAAAACGATCTAACACTGGTGCCCAAAACACTTTAATCGACCACGGCAACATCAGCAGTCCGAAGCCCCCAATCTGTGCCAATGACACACCCTGTGCTCTTAAAATGACAGGCAAGGCATGGGTCATAAACCCAACAGGTAAGCCCTGCGCCCAATACAATGAAAACAGCAAAATATATACATTGCGAGTCTGTAGCATGCTGTTCCTATATATAGATTGGTCAAAATGTTCATCTGAGATCGGTATCCGTTTACTTTTTTTGCCAATGAATTCAAGCCGATCAGTGCTTATGATGAGATCATATACATCTTGGTCGATTGAGTATAATAACAATGAACCAATATTTTCCAGAGCTACCAGATCAAGTCCCAAGTCGTAACTCATCTGCATTCACTCGCACTATTTTTAAGCAGCTTTATTTGGCGCAAGGTTGGCGCTTTGTTGGTGAATTTCCCAACCTGCCTAAAGCGGTAGCAATTATCTCACCACATACCTCCAATATCGATGCATGGCATGGCTTTACGGCTCTATTAGGCTTAGGCCTGCAAATCACTATTTTTGGTAAGAACAGTTTGTTTCATACCCCGCTGAAACCGCTACTTGAGTGGGTTGGTGTCATTCCTGTCAATCGTACCCATGCCCAAGGTTTAACCCAAGACATTATCGCGATTATTAACAGCAAAGAAAAAATTTGGGTCGGGATGGCACCTGAAGGTACACGTAAACACGCCGAATCCATCCGTAGTGGCTTTTATCGCATTGCGTATGGTGCACAGATTCCGATTGTGATGTTTTCCTTTGACTATGCGCAAAAAACCATCCACTGCTTGGGTGTATTTCATCCTACTGGAAATTTTGAGCAAGACCTAGAGCATATTTTAGACCTGTATATCGGCAAATTTTCAGCCAAGAACCCCAAATGGTTGGCCAAGCCTTTACAAAAACGCTTAAAAAATAGCTAGTAAATCAAGGTCGAATCTGCTGAGATGTGCACCATTATTTGTTTTACGTTTTAGTACTTTTGACCATGAATTTTGCTCGTTTATCTCTGATTGGTACACTCACACTGACTATGGCAGGATGTGATCTTGCATCAAAGAAAACACCTCCAACAACTCCCATTCAAGCCCGCGAACCTGTGATTGCGATTGCACTCGGCGGCGGCGGTGCTAAGGGTTTTGCACATATTGGGGTACTTAAAGTTTTAGAGTCGCATGGTATTAAACCTAAAATTGTCACGGGAACAAGTGCGGGAAGTTTTGTAGGTAGTATCTATGCCAGTGGTAAAACTCCATTCCAACTTCAACAAATTGCGTTGACCTTAAAAGAATCGGACATTCGAGACTTAACCCTCAACTCCCAGGGGTTTGTTCAAGGTCAAAAGCTACAAGACTATGTCAACAAACATGTCGGCAATAAACCGATTCAACAGTTCCCTATCCGCTTTGCAGCGGTAGCAACCCGTCTCGACACTGGACGTAAAGCTGACTTTATCAAAGGCAATGCGGGCCAAGCCGTACGTGCTTCATGCAGTATTCCGAATGTTTTTGTCCCTGCGGTGATTGGCGGAACCAAGTATGTTGATGGCGGTCTTGTCAGCCCAATTCCAGTGAAAACTGCCAAAGATATGGGTGCGGATATTGTAATTGCGGTTGATATTTCAGCCCGCCCTGTCGGCAACAAACCCCTCAATATGTGGGGTTTGCTCGACCAGACCATTAATATTATGGGGCAACAAAGCATCAATGAGGAATTGAGCCAAGCGACTGTGGTGATTCAGCCCAAAGTCGGACATTTGGGCACTTTGGACTTAAAAGCCAGCAATCAATCTATTTTAGAAGGTGAAAAAGCCGCACAACTCAAAATTAAATCGATCGAAAAAGCTATTGTCGATTTTAAAAAGACTCCTGCTGCTTTTAAACCTGCTCCTAAAGCCAAATTCTAAAAAATTTGATTTTTAATATTCAAAGACTTATTCATCTGCTAAATTGATATAGATGCTTCTGCATCTATATCCCTATAACGAATATATGAGTAGATGTATGGAATTTGCTTTTGAGCCTTGGCACTGGTTTGTATTGGGCGTTCTGTTAATGTTATCAGAGCTCATTCTGCCTGCTTTTGCTGCATTGTGGTTCGGTATTGCGGCCATTATGGTCGGTATTCTGTATTGGATGTTCCCAATGATGGGCGTTACCACGCAGTTTGTGACGTGGATTGTTCTGTCTATTCTATGCACTTTACTTTGGTTTAAGTTTATTAAACCGCTTTCTACAGATAAGACCAAAGCTGGACTTTCTCGCGAAGCAACCATTGGTCAAATTGGGATGGTGATTCAAGCAACGCCAGAGAGTGAACACATTCGTGTTCGTTTTCCCATCCCAGTGCTTGGTTCAGATGAATGGAACTGTCGTACTTTAGATACAGTCCATGTTGGCGACCGTGTTCGTGTCGTTGAAATTCTTGGCAATGACTTGATGGTCAAACCACACCTCTCAACCCATGAAAATATATAAAAGTGAGTGAAACCATGTCTGGTGGATTTATTATTGTTTTAGCTCTTTTAGCTTTTGCCGCAGTGACCATCTTTAAAGGGGTCCGCATTGTACCTCAAGGTTATAAATGGATCGTGCAACGTTTGGGTAAATATCATAATACTTTGAGCCCAGGTCTAAACTTTGTTATTCCTTATGTCGATGAAGTGGCTTATAAAGTTACAACCAAAGACATTGTATTGGACATTCCCTCTCAAGAAGTGATTACCCGCGATAATGCTGTTTTGCTGATGAATGCAGTGGCCTATATCAACATCACCACGCCTGTGAATGCCGTCTATGGGATTGAAAACTATACATGGGCCATTCAAAACTTAGTGCAAACTTCACTGCGTTCAATCGTTGGTGAAATGGATCTTGATGATGCACTATCGTCTCGTGATCACATTAAGGCTAAACTTAAGGCAGCCATTTCTGATGATATCTCCGACTGGGGCATTACTCTAAAAACCGTTGAAATTCAAGATATTCAACCGTCTTCAACCATGCAAGCTGCGATGGAAGCTCAAGCGGCTGCTGAACGCCAACGTCGTGCGACCGTGACCAAAGCGGATGGTGAAAAACAAGCAGCGATTTTAGAGGCAGATGGTCGTTTAGAGGCGTCTCGTCGTGACGCAGAAGCACAAGTGGTCTTAGCTGAGTCTTCTCAACGCGCCATCGAAATGGTCACTTCGGCTGTGGGTGACAAGGAAATTCCAGTGGCTTACTTGTTGGGCGAACAATATGTCAAAGCAATGCAAGACATGTCTAAATCGAACAATGCTAAAACAGTGGTGTTGCCAGCCGATATTTTAAGTACCATTCGTGGTGTTATGGGACGTAAAGACATCTAACTGATGCTTGGTTTGATTGAATGAGGGCAGCTTTCGAGCTGTCTTTTTATTGTGGTTGAGAAAAAACCTAAGCCTCTAAGGAACAAACATTAAAAAGAGGACACGCTATGTCCTCTTTTTAAATCTAAACACTGAAACTTAGCTTTGACGAGCCAATAAAAACTGTGAAATCTGATTAAGTTCTGCTGCCGCATCAGTTGGGAAATAAGCCAGGGCAGCAAAGGCTTGATCATGCAAAGTTTTGGCATACTCTTGTGCAGCGCCTAGCCCCATCAAGGCTGGATAAGTCGATTTTTCAACTTGCTCATCCTTCCCTGCTGTTTTACCCAGTACATCTGTATTTGAAATGATATCTAAAATATCGTCTTGCACCTGAAAAGCCAAACCAATTGCCTGTGCATATTCGCGTAACTTTGGAATCGCTTGATCGCATCCGTCAAATACAGTCACCGCGGCCATCATGACCGCAGCAGAAATCAATGCACCCGTTTTATTCCGATGGATATTTTCAAGTGCAGTCTGATCGACACGTTTACCTTCGGCTTGTAGGTCAAGGACTTGGCCACACACCATTTTAGAACTTGCTGTCGCTAAAATTTGCATCTGCTTCAGTACAATACTCTGATCAACCACTGGGCCAGCATCAAACAGTCGGCTACCTAAAATTTCAAATGCCATGGATTGCAAGATATCACCCGCAAGCAAAGCTGTATCTTCACCATAAGCCACATGGCAGGTCGGCTGACCACGGCGCAAAAGATCATTGTCCATACACGGCAAATCATCATGTGCCAAGGAATAACAATGAATCAGTTCCACAGCCACAGCGGCGCGACGCACGGCAGCGACATTATTGTTTGGATTTAAATGTGCCGTGGCATAGCACAGTGCAGGACGTACACGTTTGCCACCTAACATGACCGCATGATGCACGGCGCTCTTTAACGGTTCCGGAATTGAAAAAGCATCAAGTGCCGTCAATAAATCATCGTGAATACGTTGTTGAGCCTGTTGGAGTGCATTTGCTGATACGTCGGTTAGTGCTGACACATTCGCCTCGAATAACAATAGGATAAATTAATCTGGTGCTCAATTTGACTGAGCCGATCATTTGAAATGATCTGTTGGCATGATACTGCTTTCTGCCCGCTTTCTCTATGCCGAAACTACAAACAAGGCACAGTATTCTATTAATTTTTGCAGACTAGATGATAGGAATGACTTTTCTACTATTTCAAGTAGCCATTACACAAGCAATCAAGCTCTAAAATTCACAGCTCATACTCTTGGTTATCTTTAGACTTTATTATCGCAGACCTAGAGTTGACATAAAAAAGCCTCTGCAAAGAGAGGCTTTTACATCGTGTTAATCCAAACTTTCAGCGGGAATACGCACCCAACCTTCCATCAATACGCGAGCACTACGACTCATGACCGCTTTTTTCACTACCCACTGACCATTTTCTTGTATCGCCTGCGCACCCACACGTAAGGTCCCTGAAGGATGACCAAAACGAACGGCTTCACGTGCTCCACCTCCCGCGGCCAAATTGACCAAGGTTCCTGGTATCGCTGCTGCAGTACCAATGGCAACAGCTGCTGTCCCCATCATGGCATGATGGAGTTTACCCATAGAAAGTGCACGAACCAATAAATCGGTGTCTTGCTCTGTAATGGTTTTACCACTCGATGAAACATATTGTTTTGGCTTAGAAACAAAAGCAATTTTAGGCGTGTGCTGACGACTGGCAGCTTCAGAAATGTCTTGAATCAGCCCCATCTTTTTTGCACCATGGGCACGAATGGTTTCAAAACGCGCTAAAGCTTTGGCATCGCCATTAATTGCGTCTTGTAATTCGCTCCCCGTGTAGCCAATGTCTTCTGCATTTAAGAAAATGGTCGGAATGCCTGCATTGATAAATGTTGCTTGGAAACGACCAACCTCAGGAACCTCTAAAGTGTCGACCAAATTCCCTGTTGGGAACATGGCACCACCTTCTTCACCATCATCGGCCGGATCTAAAAATTCAATTTGCACTTCTGCAGCAGGGAACGTCACACCATCAAGTTCGAAATCACCTGTTTCTTGAACTTGTCCGTGCGTAATAGGTACATGTGCAATAATGGTTTTTTGAATATTCACCTGCCAAATGCGAACTGTACAGATGCCATTTTCTGGAATACGTTCAGCATCGACCAAACCATTTGAAATCGCAAATGAACCCACCGCAGCGGTTAAGTTACCGCAGTTCCCACTCCAGTCGACAAACGGCCGATCAATCGATACCTGCCCAAATAAATAGTCGACATCATGTTCAGGCTGTTGGCTCTTCGCTAAAATCACCGTTTTACTGGTACTCGACGTTGCACCACCCATACCATCAATCTGCTTTGCATAAGGATCGGGGCTGCCAATTACGCGGAGCAATAATTGATCTCGAACACGCCCAGCCTGTTGCGCGGCTTCTGGGAGGTCACCTAATTTAAAGAATACACCCTTACTGGTCCCTCCACGCATATAGGTTGCTGGAATTTTGATTTGCGGTGCAAAACTCATTTTTATTGAATCCTTCATATTTATCATTGTGTTAAGTCAAGCATGCTGATTTAACTTTGGTTCATAATACCTTTTTTCAATATCCATGCGTAACGTACAGGACTTTAGTCTAAGTAAGTATAAAAAAAAACCATTTGTGAACGTCCAGTTTCCAAATAAAATTCCCGATTTTTTAATTTAAATAAAATTAATATATTGATTCATATGTTTTTTATTTACATTTTATTACACATTATTTTTCATATGAATAATAACTTTTTTTCATGAATTTTGAGCTACTATGCGATTTCTTCACGATCTATTACAATCGGAAACACTTAACCATTGTCGGGCTGAAATAACTTGAATAAAGAGTCGTCTCAACTTCAGCGTGGCTTAAAGAACCGTCATATTCAATTGATTGCCATGGGCGGCGCAATTGGTACTGGCTTATTTTTAGGTTCCGCACATGTGATTGAATCTGCTGGCCCATCT
Source organism: Acinetobacter sp. WCHA55 (assembly GCF_002165305.2). NCBI lineage: Bacteria > Pseudomonadati > Pseudomonadota > Gammaproteobacteria > Moraxellales > Moraxellaceae > Acinetobacter > Acinetobacter sp. WCHA55. The sequence continues at coordinate 2,472,489 of NZ_CP032286.1, forward strand.
ATTATTTTGGGTTATGCAATTGGCGGTTTAATTGCATTTCTAATCATGCGTCAACTCGGGGAAATGATCGTCGAAGAACCTGTAGCTGGTTCTTTTAGTCATTTTGCAAACAAATACTGGGGCAAATTTGCAGGTTTTCTTGCAGGCTGGAACTACTGGATTCTATATGTTCTAGTGGCCATGACCGAGCTGACCGCTGTTGCGAAGTATATCAACTACTGGTGGCCCCACATTCCTGCGTGGGCATCTGTTCTCACCTTCTTTGTGATCATTACATTAATCAATTTAGGTAATGTGAAGTTTTATGGTGAATCAGAGTTCTGGCTAGCTATCATCAAAGTCACGGCCGTCGTCGCCATGATTGTATTTGGTCTTTATCTTTTGGCCACAGCAGGCGCAGATTCTACAGCTTCATTCAGTAACCTTTGGTCACATGATGGTTTCTTCCCACATGGCGTTGAAGGTTTATTCTATATGCTTGCCTTCCTCATGTTTGCCTTTGGCGGTATTGAATTGATTGGTATGGCTGCAGCAGAAGCTGATAATCCACAAAAATCAATTCCTAAAGCGATCAACCAAGTGGTATTCCGTATCCTCATTTTCTATGTGGGTTCATTGACCATTTTATTATCGCTTGTACCTTGGAATGAGTTGCAACTAGGCGGCTTAGATAAGAGCCCATTTGTCATGATTTTCAGCCAATTAGGTATTGGTTGGGCTGCACATTTACTGAATTTTATTATCTTGACTGCAGCACTTTCTGTATATAACAGTGGTATGTATGCGAACAGCCGTATGCTGTTTGGTTTAGCACAGCAAGGCAATGCACCTAAAATATTCAGTAAAACCAATAAGCAAGGTGTACCAATTCCAGCAGTCCTGTTCTCTGCATTGCTTATTTTCGGTTGTGTACTGTTGAATTATTTTGCGCCAGAAGATGCTCTCAGCAACTTAATTTATATTGTTGTTGGTGCTTTGGTATTGAACTGGGCCATGATCAGCTTAACTCATCTTCAATTTATGAAGACCATGAAAAGCGAAGCGAAAAAGCCATTATTTCCTGCACTTTGGTCGCCTTTCAGTAACTACCTTGTGCTTGGATTTATTGCTGTAGTGCTTTACATCATGTGGACACAAGGTTTAAGCGGTGCTGTGATTATGATTCCAATCTGGATTGTATTAATGTTCGTTCTATACAAAATTCTGTATAGAAAAGCATAAAATATTCATTTTTAAATAGTTATTGTTTCGGCAATAACTATTTTTTTTGATTAAAATCAGCTACATTAATCGCACTTTTGCGCTCTTAGCTTAACTGGATAGAGCAGTTGCCTCCTAAGCGACCGACGTGGGTTCGAGTCCCGCAGAGCGCACCATTTTATGGCTATTTTCATCCTCTCTAAGCCTAATCATAAACACTAATAATTCGACTCCTCTCGCCCAGATACTAATCCTATACTCAAACTCGGACGCTGACTCAATAATGGCTCACGCTGATGAAAAAATGCAGTGTGGAGAAGCCTATTCGTTGAGAAACCTACATATGTGTTTTCAAATCAGGTTTTAGTAAGTTCAACTGTTCTTGATATTTTACAATTAATTTTCGTTCTCAAATCAGTTGTTTGGCTTTTTCATTTTCAAATAGCTATTCTCAATAGATGCACTAAATGAGCCAAATTTCATACCCAATTTTTCCCTTCTATTTTAGTCCTATAGCACAGATTTCATACTGAAATCTTGGTATAACAAAGCGCCCCTATTTTAAAAAATATTTTTATGAATAATATTAATTTAATTTATAGGTCAATCATTTACCAATTTTATTTATTACGTAATTAAATTACGTATTGAATAATAATTCAGATCAAGTATGATGAATTAAAACTTCTGCACTTGTTCACTCAACATTAAGAATGCTGCTGAACAGGTGGCTATTTCAGACAAACGGATTTGTCTCTCTAGAATTGTAGCGACCAGTCCGTTGGCTCTGAAAGGAATCGTAAAAAGATAAGCAATAGGATTGCTTAAAAAAGAAATGAGGACGTTGTATGAATGAATTAGCCAACCCATTAGAACTGTGTGGATTCGAATTTATTGAATTTGTTTCTGAAGATGGTCAACTAGATGCGGTGTTTGAAACCATTGGGTTTAGCAAAGTGGCAAAGCATAAGTCTAAAAATGCGTATTTATGGCGTCAGGGCAAAATTAATATCATTCTAAATTATCAGCCTGAATCGTATGCAGCCTATTTCTATAAAGAACATGGCCCTTCTGCCTGCGCAATGGGTTTTCGCACAAAGAACGCGGCAAAGGCATTTAAAAAGGCAATAGAAATTGGTGCAGAACCAATTTACAACCAAGTTGGCCCAATGGAGCTGAATATCCCAGCAATTAAAGGGATTGGCGGCTCTCCTATTTTCCTTGTCGATTGTGACATTTACCAAAATGACTTCATCTTCTTTGATGATGTGCCCTCACATCCTGTCGGTACAGGTTTATATGAAATCGACCATTTGACCCATAATGTGTATAAAGGACGTATGCAGTATTGGGCTGATTTCTATGAAAAGATTTTCAACTTCCAAGAAATTCGCTACTTCGATATTAAAGGTGAATATACTGGCCTAACCTCCAAGGCACTCACAGCACCAGATGGCAAAATCCGTATTCCGCTCAATGAAGATTCGGATAAAGGAAATGGTCAGATTGCCGAATTCCTGAATGAGTTTAACGGTGAAGGCATTCAGCATATTGCCTTCATTTGTGATGATCTAATCAGCACTTGGGACAAATTAAAAGCTTTAGGTGCCAAGTTCATGACACCTCCACCCAATACCTACTATGAAATGCTAGATGAGCGTTTGCCTAACCACGGTGAACCTGCTGATGAACTACAAAAACGGGGCATCTTGCTGGATGGCAATACTAAAGACAACAATAAACGTCTCCTCTTGCAAATTTTCTCCCAAAATATGCTAGGCCCTGTCTTCTTTGAATTTATTCAACGTAAAGATGACGACGGTTTTGGTGAAGGCAACTTTAAAGCACTATTTGAGTCGATTGAACGCGATCAAATTAAACGTGGCGTTTTAGATGTATCTAAAGCTTAAATGACTTCTAGAATTTCCCTGTACATATAGGTTTATGTACAGGGAAATTTAACTTTTGCGCAAAAATTATACTCGCAAAATTAAAGCCTGCTTCGATGACAATATAAAAATAAGTACGCACATCATCATGGTTCAAGGCTTTATCTCACATGGATGAAGAATAAAAATGCAGCATATTGAACAAGGAAACCTGAAAAAAGGTTTAAGTAATCGTCATATTCAACTCATCGCCCTCGGTGGTTCCATCGGCACGGGTCTATTCCTTGGTATTTCACAAACCATCAAACTTGCAGGACCTTCTGTTATTTTAGGCTATGCCATCGCAGGTCTTATTGCCTTTCTCATGATGCGCCAGCTTGGTGAAATGATTGTACATGAACCCGTGAGTGGTTCTTTTAGTCATTTTGCTTATAAATACTGGGGCAAATTTGCGGGCTTTATGTCTGGCTGGAATTATTGGGTACTGAATATTTTAGTGTGTATGGCTGAACTCAGTGCTGTCGGTCTCTATATCCATTACTGGTGGCCTGATATTCCAACTTGGGTTTCTGCTTTGGGTTTCTTTATTTTCATTAATGTCATTAATCTATTACACGTAAAATTATTTGGTGAAATGGAGTTTTGGTTAGCCATCATTAAAGTCGTGGCCATTATTGCCATGATTGCTTTTGGTAGTTACTTGCTGGCCAGCGGTAGTGGTCATAGCCAGTCTAGCTTACAAAATTTATGGCAGCTCGGTGGCTTCTTCCCCAATGGTATTACAGGTTTAGTGATGGCTATGGCCATGATTATGTTTGCTTTCGGTGGAATTGAACTGGTGGGTATTGCAGCAGCAGAGACCGATAATCCGCAAAAAACTCTCCCAAAAGCCGTCAATCAAATTGTTTACCGTGTCTTGTTGTTTTATATCTTAAGTCTAGTCGTGATTTTGTCACTTTATCCATGGAATATGATGGCTCAAGGTGGCAGTCCTTTTGTATTGATTTTCGACTCTTTGGGCAGCCAAACCGTGGCCGCTGTTTTGAATTTTGTGGTTTTGACTGCGGCAGTTTCTGTCTATAACAGCACCAATTACTGTACCAGCCGCATGCTGCTTGGTCTGGCACAACAAGGCAATGCCCCAAAATTTTTAAGCAAAATTAATCCGCGTGGTATTCCTGTAAATGCCATTATGGTTTCAGCTTTCTTTACTTTAATATGTGTTCTGATTAACTATTTATTTCCTGAAAAAGCATTTAACCTACTCATGATGCTGGTCGTAGCGGCTATTGTGATTAACTGGGTTGTGATTTCTTATACACATTTAAAGTTTAAAAAAGCCATGAACCGTATGCAGGTAAAAACCCATTTTCCAAGTGTGGCCTATCCATTTACCAATTATTTATGTATTGCCTTCATGGCGAGTATTCTACTTATTATGAGTCGTAGCCCAGATATGCAAATCGCAGTTCTCATGATTCCAATCTGGATCGCGATTTTACTGACGGCTTATCTCTTTAAACGGAAGAAAGAAGATCATGTTGCGTTACTTGAAAAAAGTAAAATCACTTCCTTACCAGAAGCGTAATATCGTATTTATCATATTAGGATGTATTCATGTTTCAACATATTGATGCCTATGCAGGTGACCCGATTCTTTCTCTGATGGAGGAATTCAGCAAAGATGCACGCCAGAATAAGGTCAATCTCAGTATCGGACTTTATTATAATGAAGATAATATCGTGCCGCAGCTACAGTCGGTTCAAAAAGCCTATACACATTTAATTCCTGACTATGACAAAGTCCGAGTCTATTTGCCTATGGATGGGCTCAAGAGCTTTAATCTAGCTGCGCAAGAACTCATTTTCGGTCAGACTAGCGCTGCCCGTCAGCAAGGGCGTGTCGTCACCATTCAGACTTTGGGTGGTTCTGGTGCACTCAAAGTAGGCGCAGACTTCTTAAACAAATATTTCCCGAAGTCTGAGATCTGGGTCAGTCAGCCGACATGGGAAAACCATATTGCAATCTTTAATGGCGCTGGTGTTCAACCCCATTTCTACCCTTATTACGATGCGGACACCCATGCCGTAAATCTAACTGCGATGCTAGATACCCTAAAGCAACTGCCTGCTCAAAGTATCGTACTACTACATCCTTGCTGTCATAACCCAACAGGTGCAGATTTAGCACCTCATGAATGGGATCAAGTGATTGAGGTTCTAAAAGCAAATGACTTGATTCCTTTCTTGGACATGGCCTATCAAGGTTTTGGTCAAGGCTTGGAACAAGATGCTTATGCGATACACGCGCTAGATCGGTCTGGTATGAACTTTATTGTCAGCCATTCTTTTTCCAAGATCTTTTCCTTATATGGCGAACGCGTAGGTAGCTTGAGCATTGTCTGCGATGACGCAAACATTGCCCAAAATGTATTGGGTCAGCTTAAAGCGACAGTCCGCCGCATTTATTCTAGCCCAGCAGTTAACGGTGCGTTATTGGTGAGTCAGGTATTAAATGACACAGCGTTGTCTCAACTATGGCAGTCTGAATTAGAAGAAATGCGTCAGCGTATTTTACTAATGCGTCGCTTACTTGAAGACAAACTTAGTCAAGCACTACCAGATATGGACTTTAGCTATCTCACCCAGCAACAAGGCATGTTTAGTTATACGGGCTTAAGTGCAGAACAGGTCGATTTGCTGAAACAAGATTATGGTATCTATTTAGTCCGCAGTGGCCGTATGTGTACTGCTGGCCTGAATTTAAACAATATTGATTATGTGGCCGAGTCGATGGCAACTGTGCTTAAAGCTGCAAGTTCCGCTGAGTCTGTGCTTGCTTAAAATATATCATGTTCACTTAGGCTTCTCACTCTAGGGTTAGAAGCCTTTTTATCGTTATTTTTCAGAATTTGAATCAAAGCAACCTACGTCTACAGGTTTCAGCTTAGCTATCTAGTTCCTAATTTCCCCTTTTCCTTTAGACAAGGTATCAGAAAATGAAATATTGATACTGTCTAGCACGGCCGCATCCCATAAAAAATCCACCCTCTGGTGGATTTAAAACTTATTTCATCTTTTCAGTATCATCGACGCTTTTATATGGCAGCAGCTGGACGAAATAAAGCATCAATCTGACGCTGTACGCCAAGTACATAATCAATTGCTTGCTGCATTTGTCCTTCGGGTAACTGATCTTCTGTGCCAATACAAGTAATGACATGATCCAGTTGCTGTGTGAAATTAAAGACTGGAATACTAATCGCATTGATCCCTGCCATCATATCTCCTGTGACTGAAGCATAGCCTTGGCTCAGGATTTTCGCTTTCAGCTCTAAAAAATCTTCCCAATTTGCAGGATACTGCTCTGGTTTAACGCTACTTTCCCATTCTTTTTCCAATAATGGCTTGATGATGTGCTCAGGTTGGAAGCAGGCATGCAAGCGCCCTGTAGCAGATTTCAGCAGTGGCATGCGTGAACCGACTCGGGTAATAATATTAAAGACATGATTGGATTCTAGAGACTGAACCACGACCGCGCCATCGGCGAACCATTTACTGACATGAATACTGCAATTCAGATGTTGCTGAATATCTTGAATATAACGCTGGCTTAATTCCAACATATCTGTTCGTTTGAGTGCATTCACCCCAAAAGCATGTGCACGCTCACCTAAGCTATAACGCCCATCCGTTAATTGCTGAGCATAACCTTTACGAATCAAGCTCACCACATAACGGTGTACTTTGGCCGGATGCATGGATAAAACTTCAGACAGCTCTTTTAACATCATCGGTGCATTATGTGCGGTTAATGCATCTAATACAGTTAATCCAACTTCCAGAGACTGAACCCCTCCCTGTATTTTTTCTTCCTCAACACTCATCGCTTTACCCTGCATAGCTGCATTAGTTGTCATAACTCCATTAGTGAATTGTACTACTTAAATCAAAAATGTGAGCCATTTAAAGCTGACTCTCTCATTCAGAGTAGTATAGCTCAACAATTTACATTATTCATAAATAAATTATTTATTGCGTAATTTAAAAATATACGTATGATTCTATCTATAACTTAAATTTTCCACGGAAAGGATCAATATCCATGAGCAAACGCTTGAAGTCATTTATTGAAATTGCTGCACATTCAGATTTCCCGCTAGAAAATCTGCCTTATGGCATTTTTAGTGAAAAACAAAATTCCCTGCCTCGTGCAGGTGTAGCACTGGGAGAATGGGTAGTTGATCTAGCGGTACTGGAAGCACATGGTTATTGCAAATTGGCAGATGGCAAACTGGTCTTTAATCAACCGACACTGAATATGTTTATTGAATCAGGTCAAACCAATTGGTCTAAGGTCCGCGCAGAATTACAAGCTTTGTTGTCTGCAGATAATCCTGAACTTCGTGACAATCAGGCTCTACGTGATCAGGTTTTCTTCAAACAATCAGACGTCAAAATGCATATGCCTGTACACATCCCAGGCTATACCGATTTCTATTCATCTAAAGAACATGCCACCAATGTCGGTTGCATGTTCCGTGACCCGAAAAATGCGCTGCTGCCCAACTGGTCAGAACTCCCAGTTGGTTATAACGGTCGTGCCAGTTCGGTCATTGTGAGTGGTACAGACATTGTCCGCCCATCAGGACAAATCAAACTGCCAGATTCAGAACGCCCTGTATTTTCTGCTTGTCGTAAACTCGACTTTGAACTGGAAACTGGATTTATCGTAGGCAAGTCAAGTCAGCTGGGTCAACCTGTTCCAATTGAAAACGCTTGGGATCATATTTTCGGTATGGTGCTATTTAATGACTGGTCTGCACGTGACTTGCAACAATGGGAATATGTACCACTTGGCCCGTTTAACGCCAAAACTTTTGCGTCGTCTATTTCACCTTGGATTGTGACGCTGGAAGCACTTGAGCCATTTAAAACCAGTTCACCTGAACAAGAGCCGAAACCTTTGGCTTATCTGCGTGAAGACAACAGCAGCAATAGTTATGACATTCATCTTTCGGTTGAAATTCAGCCCGAAAATAACAACCAGAGCGATGTAATCTGCACAACCAACTTTAAATATATGTACTGGTCCATGGCTCAGCAGTTAACTCATCATACGATTGCGGGCTGTAACTTGCAGGTCGGTGATTTGATGGGTTCAGGGACCATTTCAGGACCAACCCCAGATGCTTATGGTTCATTGCTCGAAATCACATGGAATGCCACCAAACCTTTAATGCTATCAAATGGTGAACAGCGTAACTTTATCCAAGACGGCGATACCGTCATTATGAAAGGCTACTGCGAAAAAGATGATTTACGGATTGGCTTTGGTGAAGTCAGCGGCAAAATTCTGCCAGCAGTAGATTTTGGTTTTAGCCAATAATTGCAGCCTAGGATCTTGCCGATGAAATTGTATACCTATTTTCGTAGTTCTGCGGCTTACCGAGTTCGTATTGCCTTGAATTTAAAAGGTCTGACTGCTGAACATGTACCTGTGCACTTAGTCAATAATGGCGGTGAACAACATAGTGAAAGCTATCGTGAGATCAATGCGAGTGGGCTCGTGCCCACATGGGCAGAGCAAGACTTTGTTCTGACTCAATCGCTAAGCATTCTTGAATATTTGGAAGAAAAATTCCCAGACACAGCCCTGCTCCCTCAAGACTTGCAGCAGCGTGCTTTGATCCGTGCATTTAGTTTAAGTATTGCCTGCGACATCCATCCACTTAACAACCTACGGGTACTTCAGTACCTAACAGGTACATTGGAAATAAGTGATGCGCAGAAAACAGCTTGGTATAAACACTGGGTTTTAACGGGTTTTAAAGCCCTTGAAGCACAACTGGAACAGCCAAATGGCAAATTCTGTTTTGGCAATCAGCCGACCCTCGCAGATTGCTGCCTAATTCCACAGGTTTATAACGCGCTACGTTTTGATTTTGATTTATCGGACTATCCAAAAATTTGTTCGATCTACGCCCATTGCAACACTTTAGAAGCCTTTCAACACGCTGCACCTGAAATGCAACCTGAAGCTACCTAAGTTTTTTATAAGGATATAAAAATGACCATTCAAATTGAAAAAATCCATCATGTGGCCTACCGTTGTAAAGATGCTAAAGAAACCGTGGAATGGTACAAAAAAAATCTAAACATGGATTTCATTCTCGCCTTTGCTGAAGACCATGTCCCTTCAACCAAAGCCTTTGATCCCTATATGCACCTCTTCCTAGATGCAGGTAACGGCAATGTTCTGGCTTTCTTTGAACTGCCAACCCAGCCTGAAATGGGCCGCGATGAAAATACTCCAAAATGGGTGCAACACATTGCACTTAAAGTCAAAGACCGTGAGGCACTGATTGATGCTAAAGAACACCTAGAAGCCAATGGTATAGAGGTCTTGGGCATTACCAATCATGGTATTTTCCACTCAATTTATTTCTTTGATCCAAATGGCCATCGTTTGGAACTGGCCTATGACGATGAAAAAGCGCCACAAAAAATTGCCATGATTACTGAACAAATGAAATATGACATGCTGGAAGAATGGAGCAAAACCAAACGCGCGCCGCAGCATACGCATTTCCTACATGCAGATGAATTAAGCCATAACTCTCGTACCGCCAAAGTAGACGCTTAAGTCTGGCGAAAGTTGTGCTGATAGTGAATGTCTTAGAGGCAACTTCAACGATACTTTTTAAAAACTCAAAGCAGCTTCGGCTGCTTTTTCTGATTGAAATAGACAGCTATTCTTATGTTAATTAGACACTAAAAGTATCTTAATTCTACCGCCAGTCATCAATAATCACTGTCCTTTTACTTCACGGCGAATCCTATCTCCATCCTCATCTAAATCAAATTGTTCATGCATGAAACCTGTATATGCATACCTTTAAACTTATAGGTTTAAACATCAGTTAAATAGGCCGAAATTTCATCAGCAGCAGCTCTTGCTGTTCTAGAAACCCCAATAAGTGTTGCGGATGCCATGCCAGTCCATTCCCCATAGCCAACCAACCAAAGGTTATTTACTTTTATTGAGCGTCCATCATTCACAGCAACCGTCTGATCAAGCTCTACCACACCAAGACCTCTTAAATGATTAAGTGCAGGGTTAAATCCTGTACACCAAATCACAGCATCTACCGCTTGAGTTGAACCATCAGCCCAAACAACTGAATGCTTAGCAAATGCTACAAAAGGCTCTCGACTGTGTAATACCCCTCGTGTTCTCGCCTCTTTGACACTGTCAATCATGACAATATCACCCAGACCACCAACGGGTTGATCAATCACACGACTTTCCTGTTGGGCTTTTAAACGTTCAGTTGCCCGAAGAAATAAAACACGCCCATCAACATCATCCGATAAAAATTGAGGTGGTGTTACTGTGACCCAAGTGGTATCTGCAAATTTTGAGACTTCGGCAAAAATTTGTGCCCCAGAGTTACCGCCCCCAACCACGATCACTTTTTTATTGATAAAAGGCTCTGGATTTAAGTAATGAGCTGAATGTATTTGTATCCCTTCAAATCGCTCATGCCCTTCATAATGTGGAATATAAGGTTGACTCCATGTTCCAGTAGCACTGACCACCGCTTTTGCTCGCCAATATTGATCACCTGCATACACATCTAAATAGCCATCTTTTTGTTCAATATGATCCACATGTACAGGACGAATGATCGGAAATTGATAGCGTTGCTCGTATGCAGATAAGTAGTCAATCACTTCTTTTCGCGTTGGGTAAGTTTGCTCAGTTGTAGGCATCATCCAACCCGACAACGAACTCCAAGTATTAGGAGAAAAAAGACGTAGTGACTGCCAAGCATGCAGCCATGCACCACCCGCCTGAACTTGGTCGTCCAAAATAACAAATGGAATTTTCTTACGTTTGAGGAAATACGCTGAAGCAAGGGCTGCCTGACCACCACCAATAATAACTACATCGACTTCCGTTTGTAATTGAGCCAAAGTATTGCTCCTATTCTTTATTGTCATAATCAGAATTTAACGCCCAGTCTACTCAAAAGACTGGGCTTTGATCATCTAAAATTTATAAGCTGCGCTGATTAACACGCTTAGACAATTCTTCCGCTGACTCTTTTCGTTCTGAATAACGATTGGTGAGGTACTGACTCTGCCCACGCGTCAGCAGAGTGAATTTATACAACTCTTCCATGACATCAACAATTCGATCATAGAAGGATGAAGGTTTCATCCGTCCATCTTCTTCAAACTCTAAAAAAGCTTTAGGAATAGAGGACTGGTTTGGAATGGTGATCATACGCATCCAGCGGCCTAAAATACGCATTTGATTGACACTATTAAAAGACTGCGAACCGCCACTCACCTGCATCAAGGCCAAAGTCTTGCCTTGTGTTGCTCGAATCGCACCCCCTGCTAAAGGAATCCAGTCAATTTGCGATTTAAAAATTGAACTCATGGAGCCATGACGTTCAGGTGAACACCACACCATGCCTTCCGACCATGCCAAAAGCTCATGTAGTTCTTTTACCTTTGGATGTTCCATATCTGCATCTTCAGGTAAAGGTAGCCCTTTAGGATGAAAGATTTTTACTTCAGCACCAAACTGCTCCAAGATACGACCAGCTTCCATCACCGCCAATCGGCTGTATGAACGCTCACGGTTAGAGCCATAGAGCAGCAAAATACGTGGTGAGTGATCTAGCGCTTTGACCTGTACTTTTTCTAAAGTCGGTTGATCGAGCAGATTCATATCTACATTTGGGAGAGTCATATAAATTACACCTCTGCTTTAAAAAACTTTTTTCTAAGCCACAAAGACACGCTCACCAAAGCAATCAATACTGGGACTTCAACCAGTGGGCCAATTACAGTAGTAAACGCCACGGGTGAAGCTAAACCAAAAGTCGCAATCGCGACAGCTAAAGCCAGTTCAAAGTTATTTCCCGCAGCAGTAAAGGAAATTGCTGTGGTTTTAGGATAGTCATTCCCCATCCATTTGCTCATAAAGAAGCTAATGAAAAACATCACAATAAAGTAAATCGTCAATGGAATGGCGATACGCAAGACATCCATCGGTAAGCTCACTACATCGTTTCCTTTAAGGCTAAACATCGCCACAATCGTGAACAATAAAGCCAGTAAACTCAGCGGACTAATCTTGGGTAAAAAGGTATCTAGATACCAAGCCAAACCTTTAGTACGAACCAAAATAAATCGGGTCATAAAGCCAAGTAAAAATGGAATTCCTAAATACACCAGTACCGCATGAGTAATCGTCCAGAAATCAACGTTGATCACTTGTCCTGCAATACCGAAATAGGGTGGTAGGAAAGTCAGGAACAACCAAGCATAGGTACTGAAAAATAAAATCTGGAAGATACTGTTAAAAGCCACCAATGCAGCAACATATTGGTTATCCCCACAGGCCAAACCATTCCACACCAAGACCATCGCAATACAACGAGCCAGTCCTATCAGGATTAAGCCAGTCATATACTCTGGATAGCTATGTAGAAAAATAATGGCTAATGCAAACATCAGAACAGGTGCGATGAGCCAGTTTTGCACTAAGGATAACGTCAGTGTTTTCTTATCATTGAATACCTGTGGTAAAGCTGCGTAATCCACTTTGGCTAATGGCGGATACATCATCAGAATCAAACCAATCGCAATTGGAATATTGACGGAATCCACACTCATTTTATCCAAAGCCACTGAGGCTTGCGGAAAGAACACACCGATCGCTATTCCCAATCCCATCGCAATGAAAATCCATAGCGTGAGGTTACGATCTAAAAATGACAGTCTTTGTTGAGCCATGATATTCTCATTCAATATCTGAGATGTGATTGATTGCAGCAATCAATTCAAGATGAGACATATGCGCTGTATCCAGAGCCAATAATGCATCTAAGCGACGGTTGATATGATCAACGGTAACTTGGAATGCTTTGAGTTTTTCTTCTTTCGATAAATCTAGATGCGAAGGATCTACTAAACCCCAATGTGCTTTGATTGCACCATCTAAATAAAGTGGGCAAGCTTCCTGAGCTGCTGAATCACAAACTGTAACGACCACATCTGGTTGGTATTGTTCACAGTCATCAATGGTTTTGCTCCACAAACCATCTGTTGAAAGACCTAGATTTTCTAAAGTTTCTATGGTCAATGGATGTACTTGCCCTGATGGCTTACTGCCCGCACTGTATGCTTTCCACCCTTCAGGTGCACCGTTGTTAAAAAGAACTTCTGACAGGATGCTACGGCAACTATTTCCAGTGCACAAAAAAAGGAATTTCATATTGTTCTACTCGCAACAACTATTGATTTGCTGAAATGATGGGGCAAGTATTGGCTGTAAATCGGCATTTTTGAGGGTATTTAAAACGTCTGTGCACCAAGTCGGTAAATTGGGATTGAGACTGTAATAAACCCATTGCCCCTGACGTCGATCTTGCAAAAGACCAGAAGAACGCAGTAAAGCTAAGTGCCGCGATATCTTAGGCTGACTAAGTTTTAGTTTTTCAGTCAAATCACAGACACACAGCTCATGATTAACCACAACCAACATGACGATATTGAATCGCGTTTCATCAGCCAAACATTTAAAGAAATTGATTTGATCCATATTTTTACTCACTCGACCATATGGATATATCAATACTCAAGTATATCCATGAAATTTTTATTTCAATCGCTGCCCATTTTCATCCAGTACACGCTCACCGTCTTCTTTAGAGAAAGCACCCTTTTGCGGAAGTGGCAAAATTTCTAAAATCAATTCTGACGGACGACATAATCGCGTGCCGAACTCAGTGGCTACAAATGGACGATTAATCAAAATTGGATATTGAAGCATAAAGTGAAGCAGTTGCTCATCCGTCCAATCCTCGCGGTCCAGCTCTAAATCACAATAAGGGGCAACATTCTTACGAATTGCCTCTCTCACTGTTAAACCCGCATCCGCAATCAGCTGAGTGAGCTGACTTTTAGATGGAGGATTTACAAGATATTCAATGATTTCTGGTTCAATATTGGCATTACGAATTAACGCCAATGTATTGCGTGATGTACCACAATCTGGATTGTGGTAAATCTTAATTTGTGGAGTAGCTGTCATTTGCTCAAACTCAATGGCATCTTTAAATACACTTATATATGAATATGTATATATATGCAATTTCATATGTAAGTGTATTTAAAGATACTTTCAGGATATATCGTGATCTAATGAGCATGTTAAAGTTAAATATGTCCAAGATTTAGAGGTCAAGCTATGGAAACAGTTATGATTACGTTGATCTTAGTTATTATTTTGATTTTACTTGTCATATTTTATAAAAAGAAAAAATAAACTATAGCTTTTCAGTTTATAGATAGAATCCAAAATAACCAAAACCATTGATCGATAAAAAAGTAAGAGAACTTATCACCCTCTTACCTTAAAAATTAATGAATCATAACCCATCAAATCAACACTATTATTTAACCTTGTAAAACAGTGTCGAAAGGATAATGATCTAAATATTGCATTGCTTCGTCTGTATAATTTACCGTATTAAGCACTCTCACTAGCCCAAACCATATCTACCCTTTTAAGTATTAATTAACGCACTGGCTAAATCTCCACTACCCATCAAGTCAGATACCTGCCCACCCAAAGGCTGACTAAACTGAATACGCTTAATCTTTGAGGCTTTTTCTTCAGAAAACACTGGAATTTGGCTCATCGCAAATTCAGACAATGCCGTGATGGTTAAAGATGGGTTCACGCCTAGATTACCTGGCACAATCGAACCATCTAATACACGTAAATTTTGATAACCAAAGACTTGACCCGTAAAGTCTACAACGCCATTCGACGCGTCATTGCCCATCGGGACACCACTCATAATATGCGCTGTCGTTGGCGTTCCCAGTAAAATTTCGGTGAGTGCAGAACCTGGCTCTCCACCCAATTTTTGTGCAATCAGTTTAGTGGCTTCCTCAGCCGCAGGAAATGACACCGTAAGTGGCGTGTCTCCTTCTTTTTGCACGGCAGTGATACTATTTTTGAATAGGCGATACCACTTTCTACGCCACTCAAAATGAATAAATGCTTCAGATTTTTGCATTACCAATAAAATGATCGAATCTTTGGCTTTCCCCTTATAACGCAGTACTTTAAAGGTTTTTAAGGGATGCAACAGTGTATTGAACACAAACTTCATAAAGCGCATAAAGCCCTGACCAGTCACCATAGGCACATATGGAATATAAATCCATGAAGCATCTGCACCTTCAGGAAAACGCGTGACTTCAATATTGGTATCTTCGTCAACCGAAATAAAGGAGCTGATTGCCACACCATCATCCAGTTTTTTACCCGTATTGTTCACTGTAGTCAGGGTTTCCGAATTCGTCCGAACTTCCTGCCCCAGCAAAGAAGAAATATTAGGTAAAGTTTTATGCTGATCCCGCATTTTTAATAGCATCGGCACAGTACCCATCACCCCTGCAGATAACACCACCCCACGACTGCGCAAACTATACTGACGAACTTGTTTCCCGATAGTTTCTTTGACTATCACTTCGTAACCTGCACTGCCATCTTCATTCAGTGGTGTGATTTTCACCACTTCGCAACTTGGACGAATTTCAACGCCATTACGCTCAGCAAAATACAAGTAATTTTTCATCAAAGTATTTTTTGCATTGCTGCGGCACCCCAACATACAAGCACCACAATAAATACAAGAGTTACGTTCTGGTCCATCTCCATTGAAATATGGATCTTTTGCTAATTTACCTTCTTGACCAACTGCTTGCGAAAAAAATACCCCTGTGTTGACCGTTTTAAAGGAGTTTGCATATCCAATGTCACTTGCTACTTCTTTTAACGTGTCGTCTGCAATATTGGTATAGCTATTATTCGCCGTACCTAACATACGCTGAGCGAGACCGTAAAAAGGCTTTAAGGTGTCTTTCCAATCTTTACGAATTTTCGTCCATGCCTCGGACTCAAAAACCTCATCAGGTGGAATTAAGTGCACATTGGCATAAATTTGTGAGCCCCCACCAACGCCTACTCCATGCAAAATGGTGGTTTTACTGGTGAAGGTAAATTGCATTGTGCCTCTGAATCCCAGTTCAGGCCGCCACAAATAGTTTTTTGTGTCTAAATTGGTGGTGGGAAAATCCTTGTCTTCACGACGTAAACCCTTCTCCAAAATTAGGACTGTATAGCCTTTTTCACTTAAGCGTAAAGCACTGACCGATCCACCAAACCCTGAGCCAATCACAATTTGATCATAATCAAAATCTTTATTATTCATTCTATTAACTCCTTTAATAGTTTTATTTTTCATTTTTAAATACACCAACCCCCTCTCTTCAAAATATCCATCTTGAAGTGAAAGGTGATTTTGAGGTTTTAAATTTTAAGCACTTATGACTTCATCCTAATCAATAAATTCAGCAACCAATTGGCAAATTTCCCATACGGTGGCGCGAGAAACTTCAAACTCGAAAAACCCGCCTGATAAAATACAGGGCGCATTTTAGAAAAAGTCAAAAAGCCTTCATAACCGTGATAGTGCCCCATGCCACTGGGACCGACCCCACCAAAGGGTAAGTCATGCTGCCCAACATGAAATAAGGCATCATTGACCGAAACCCCACCAGACATAACTCGGCTGATATAAAATTCAACTAAGCTTTTGTTATTGCTAAATGGATAAAAGGCCAATGGACGATCACGCTGAACAATATAATCAACCACATCTTCAGGCTTTTGGTAGGTTTTGACCATCAAGATCGGGCCAAAGGTTTCACGCGTATCAATTTCCATCTCATCATTACTATTCAACACTAAAGTCAGTGGAAATTTCCGTGTCGCCGCATCAGGCTCTTGCTGATTTAAATTGATCAAACTTGCCCCTTTGGCTTCAGCATCTGCCAAGCTATTTACTAAGCGCTGAAATGCACGCTCATCAATTACAGAAGTATAATCTGTGCTATGAATATCAGGCACATGTTCCTGCACCCACACTGATGCCGCTTGAATAAACGCTTGTAACTTCGACTCATGCACAAAGAGATAATCGACATTGGTACAGATTTGCCCAGCATTGAATTGCTTCACAAACATAATCCGTTCTACGGCTTTGTCCATTGGATACTCAGGGTCTATCACAGCAGGAGATTTTCCGCCTAGCTCCAGAGTCACAGGGGTTAAGTTCTGCGCTGCCGCGGCCATGACTTTTCGACCCGTTGCACCAGAGCCTGTAAACATCAGGTGATCAAACGGCAGTTTTGAAAATGCGATGCCCACCTCCCCAGTCTCATCAAAAATCTGTAATTTTTCCGCTTTAAAGTATTTGGGACTTAACTCAATCAGCAATTCAGCCAAATGTCTTGAATTTTCAGACATTTTAACCATAGCGGTATTTCCCGCAGCAAACACGGCCGACAACTGTGAAAACATCAAATTGATGGGGAAGTTCCATGGCACAATAATGCCAATCACCCCGAGTGGCTGAGGAATTACACGGTTCTTCGCACCAAAATACAAGCTATGATCGACATGACGCTTTTGTACCTTAGTCCACTGTTTTAAGTGTTTGATGCTGCTGTTAATATCATCTGTGACCGTAATAATTTCTGCCAGTAAGGTTTCATGGCGTGAACGATTGCCATAATCACGATTCAGGGCTTCAATAATTGCTTCACGGTGATTGTTAATCAGC
The DNA here is from genome assembly GCF_002165305.2 of Acinetobacter sp. WCHA55. Classification (NCBI taxonomy): domain Bacteria; kingdom Pseudomonadati; phylum Pseudomonadota; class Gammaproteobacteria; order Moraxellales; family Moraxellaceae; genus Acinetobacter; species Acinetobacter sp. WCHA55. The sequence goes on from NZ_CP032286.1 coordinate 2,490,301, forward strand.
GCTTTTAAATTCAGTAAATGTTGCTTACGTTGTGCAATCGTTTCAATGTCTTGTTGATGAAAGCTTTTACGCTGTAATTGAAAACAATCATGTAATGTCTGTTCTATCACTGTTTGCTCGATTTGAGGCTGAACCGTAAGTTGCATATGCTTTTCCTTTCACGGCTAAAAATGGTGATTTAATACTTCTTTTCTATGTTGGTTGAGATAATCTCTTATCCTACTTTAACAAATGGCTTGAATTATGCTTGACTTTTTAGGACACTAAATTGATCTTTTAGGACAACATGGAATGTTATAATGGGAAGTTATATTCGTGCAGCCAGCCTCGGCGGGTTTGAAGACTTAGTCCGTAGCTATGGTATAAACCCTATAGAAATCTTGAAAGAGATCGGGATTTTACCTGCTTTACTCCGTGATCCAGATTCATTTATTCATTATGATCATTATTTAAATTTATTGGAAAAAGCGGCCTTAGCCTGTCAGGATAATTGCTTCGGTTTAAAACTCGGTGCACTCCAAAATATTAGCACAATCGGCTTGATTGGCGTCTATATGTCCCGACAAACAACCATACTTGAAGCCTTAAGCGTGGCACAAAAATATGTCTATTTACATGCTGAAGGCATTGTCTTCCATGTCTCGCAGCATAATGCTCTGCTCTGTAAGCTGAACTTTGTTCGATTAAGTGAATACAACACCGATGTACCACAAAAATCACAACTGGCCATTTGCCTTGTTGCAAATATTTTAAAAGATTTGATTGGCCCCCAGTGGCATGCAGAAAAAATTTGCTTCAAGCAAAAAACACCAAAAAATGGGGCTCAAACTTTCCAGGATCACTTTTCATGTCCAGTAGAATTTGAAACTGATGAAGATGCGCTTTATTTCCCTGCAAGCTTTTTAAACTATAAACCCTATAATTTTAATGAAGATGCCATCAATCAACTGATCGTACAACAGCTTGAAACACAAAGCAGTACCAAAACTGAAGATAATACGGCACTGATAGAGAGTTCGGTACGAATGCTGATGGCAACAGGAGACTGCAGCATTGAAAATATCGCACTCTGTATGGGTATGCATCCAAAAAAGCTTCAGCGCGTTTTAAAAATGCAAGGAACAACATACCGAGATATACTTGAAAATGTCCGAAAAAAAGAAGCCCTTCGTATGCTTGATACAGATAATGTGAGTTTGACGGATATAGCTTTACAGTTGGGCTATGCAGAGTTATCTATTTTTAGTCGCAACTTTAAAAGTTGGTTTGGCGTTCCCCCAACCGAGTTAAAAGACAAAAGTAGAAGCCATATTGTCTGACTTCTGGTTTTGCTACTTTTTAAATAAAAAGTACCAACGGAATCAAGCATATAGTTTAAATCCATTGAATTTCGCTCTATTTAATACATACTCAATTGATTATTTCGGGAAAACAAAAGATGCAACCAAGCGTGCTCCCCAACCTTTCGGGCTGCCGTCAGTATCATCAATCCAATATTGAGCACAACCACCCACACTAATCGCCTGACCATTTAGGCGAATCACTTTAGTCACAGTCCAGTTGACAGGAACTATGGCTTTTTCTGCATTCCAGTCATATGTCGTTTCTGTATTCAATGCCACCGTCGTACTATCTGGATAAGTGCAACTAATAAAAGGTTGCACAAAGGTACTACTTATCGCCTCAGCATCATCTTCATGTTCTACTCCCCAAATATGGTTTGCCAATACCCCCAAATGTCCACCCCTGACTTTGCTTCAAAACGACAAAAGTTGGGCCAGCACCGTATTGATCCGCACCCAAGACCTTTTCAGAAGCGATTGGAAATAGAAAGGCAGGAACTACGCCCCATGCAATACCACTGTCCGATGTTTTTAAGGGAGAAAAGAATAAGCTTTGTACAATATCACCCACGCCCCAATCGTCATCACGTCCACCATCATTATAAATTTGATAATTTCCGGGTAATACAGTACGAGAGATCAGATTCCAATTTTCATTTAATTCAATCGGGATAGGCTGAATATTGAGTTGATAACGTTCTATACTTTCAGCCGCACCAATGTTTTCATCATCATTTAATTGAAATGGCACACTGACCAAGTTCGCGACAGGATTGGATAACTGTTGAGCCAAATCAGCGCCATCATCTGCATAAGCCTGAGATATACTTAAAAACCCAAAATGTTCAGAAAAAGTAAGCTTTTTATTGGTCAATGTTTGAGACTAAAATTATTCATATATTCATTGCATGCTTATCATCATTTATGGTTTACAGTAGAGCGATAGCGAACTAAAACTCTAACTTTTTAATAAATTATGCTTTTAACGGTATAACAAGAATACAACTTAATTTAAGTCAAGATTGAGCACTGATTACACCGCTTAATGACCATCTGCCTTCATTCATCTATATCTAAAACTAAAGATTTTTGTTCTTAACATTTGATTCAAATTTATATGTTTTTTATAACACAACACAATATAACCACAACAATTATCATTATTGCAGTAGACAATATTAATCATTTAAAAAAACAATAACTTGGTCTTCTAAAGAAAAAAATCGATAAATGATCTACAAAATATGGTTTTGTATTATAAAACAGCAAAGAAAAATAGTGATAAAAATCACAAAAAGGATTTATTATTACACTCAATTGAGCGTTTTTTAACCAAAAAATAAATTTTATATTTCAAATTATATATTTATATTTTTCATAAACTTAAGTTTTAAATGTGTGTTTTTTTAGTATAAAAACTCTATTATGATTACTTTTTGAACTGATTAGTTATCTATAGAGCATTTACTCTTATTTTAATTGTGCTATTTTTGTGACACGGAGTAACAAATGATTTCGGTTAACCGACTTCTCCAAAAGCCAAAAAACATAAACACAAAATGAGCAACAAACATTTGCATTTGCACCTCAAGGAAAGACGTAGAATGAAATTAAAGACATTAACGACAGCAATGATTTTAGCAACTGTACCAATGACGGGGGCATTTGCCGCTGCTCTAGATCGTTCAGGTCAGTCAATCTCTGCATTCTTGCAACCTGGTAACTATTTTGAAGCAGGTATTTCTGTATTAGATCCAGATGTGTCTGGTAAAACAAACACAACATATGGTGGGGAAAAAACTGGCGATATGGCTGGTGATTACTATTTCCCAAGTGCTGCTCTAAAATTACAACTGACTGATCATTTTTCTTTTGGTTTAATTTATGACCAACCTTTTGGTGCCGATGCTGAATATACATCTTCGGCAGCCTTCACAAGTCCAAATGGTGATACAAACGTAGAAGTAGATACGCAAAACTTATCTATGATTTTTGGTTTTCAACCAACTGATAACTGGAATTTTTACGCAGGTGGCGTGTATCAAACAATTAAAGGTGACGTAGAACTTCAGGGACGTGCATACAGTGGTTCTCCTTTACCAACAACAGGCTTTGCCGGCTATAAAGCCAAGATCAAAGAAGATAGCGCTGCGGGCTGGTTGGCAGGTTTTGCATATCAAATCCCAGAGATTGCTTTAAAAGCAGCAATTACTTATCGTTCAGAAATCGAGCACTCAACAATTGTTGATGAATCATCAAATGGTCTTAATGTTCCTCAAGCACCGATTCCAGGAATTATTAATGCAAATGCAGGTCTTGGTTCAACTGATATTACAACACCCCAATCTGTAAATTTAGACTTTCAAACAGGGATCATGGCAAATACTGTAGCATTTGCTAATGTACGTTGGGTGAATTGGAAAGATTTCTCAATCCGCCCTTATGCATTCGGTGTAGCATCTAAGCTCGCAGGACCTGCAGTTGGCAAACCAGATGGTTTTGACCTTGTTGCATACACAGATGACCAATGGTCAGCAAATGTAGGTGTAGGTCGTAAATTAAATGAACAATGGGCTGGTAACGTTTCTGTGGGATGGGACTCCGGTGCAGGTAACCCTGTAACTACACTAGGCCCAACTGAAGGTTACTGGAACGTTGGTCTAGGCGTTCAATATAGCCCAACACCTGCAACCTTTATCGCTGGTGGTGTAAAATACTTCTGGTTAGGCGATGCTAAAGCTCAGTCTGGTGCTCAATTCGATACTGCAAACTACGTTGCGGAATTTAATGACAATGATGCTTTAGCTTATGGCTTAAAAATCGGTTACAAGTTCTAATTATTAATACTGAAAAAAACCATCTGCACAGATGGTTTTTTTTCTTTTCTTAAAATGGAATCTTTTGTTATTGCTATACAACTGTGATTCATTTGGCCAACAAAGCAACACTTAAATATTTCACATAAAATTTAATCAATCATTTAATACAAAAAATAAATCTTTATAAATCATAAAATTAATATTTTTTTTTAGTGTTTTTACTCTACACAAGTACAATTTTTAACTTTTCAGTTCATTTTACAACCATAGTTGAGCATTTACTCTTTTTGTATTTATGTTACTTTTCGTGCCAATCACTTACATAAAGCTACAACAAGGAATGTTCCCTATGAAGCTTACAGCTCTTCGCTCGGCTATTTTGCTCAGCTTAATCCCAACAACTTCAGTATTTGCTGCAGGTCTTGATCGCTCAGGTCAATCTATTCTGCCATTTCTACAATCTGGAAATTATGCAGAAGCATCGATTAGTGTGCTCGACCCAAGTGTAAGTGGCAAAAGCAATAACGGCTCAACTGTTACTGACATGGCGGATGACTATTATTTCCCATCTGCTGCACTTAAAGTTCAAGCAACCGACCATTTTTCTTTCGGTTTACTTTATGACCAACCTTATGGTGCTGACTCACAATATTCATCAGATCTAGGCGCTTTTGGTGATGGTACTGAAGGAACAAGTGTAAAAGTACGCACCAATAATCTTTCATTAATTGTAGGTTACCAACCAACCGAAAGCTGGAACATCTACGCAGGTCCTGTTTACCAAACAGTTAAAGGTAATGTATCTTTACGCGGTACAGCCTACTCTTTACTTTCTGGCTACAACATTGACCTAAAAGAAGACAATGCATTTGGTTGGTTAGCTGGTGCAGCTTACCAAATCCCTGAAATTGCACTAAAAGCTGCTGTTACTTACCGTTCTGAAATTAAACATGAATTAGATACAACTGAAACATCAAATATCTATATTCCATCATACGGTATTGATCTACGCTCTGTGACAAGCCAAACAGAAGTGGTTACACCACAATCTGTGAACCTTGATTTCCAAACAGGTATTGCAAAAGATACTTTAGCTTTTGCTAATGTACGTTGGGTACATTGGGATCAGTTTGCCGTAAGCCCAGCAGCTTTAGCAAGTGCTAGTAAACTCGCTAAAGGTAAAGCTCAAAATTTAATTGACTACTCAGATGATCAAATTTCTGCAACAGTTGGTGTAGGTCATAAATTTACTAGCAAATGGTCTGGTTCTGCATCTGTAGGTTGGGATTCTGGCGCAGGTAACCCTGTAACCACTTTAGGCCCTGTTGAAGGCTTCTGGAGCGTAGGTTTAGGCGGTCAATACAGCCCAGCCGAAAACTACTTCGTACAAGCAGGTGTAAAATACTTCTGGTTAGGTGATGCAAAAGCTCAAACTGGCGGTACAGTTGCTGGCGACTTTAGCGATAATGATGCTATCGCTTATGGTTTAAAATTTGGTTATAAATTCTAAACCGTAGCATCAGATCCAATAAAAAGGCGCATCTATTGAGATGCGCCTTTTTATTTTCGAAAATATGGCTTGTTTGTTTTAAGCCGGAATATCACGAACTGAAGCATTACGAATTGCCTCTTTTAAAGCTTCATAACCATGAATTGCAGGGAATTGTGGGAATTCTTTAATCACATTTTCTGGTGCATCAAACAAAAAGCCTTTATCCGCCTCACCCAGCATAGTGGTGTCATTATAAGAATCACCTGCGGCAATCACACGGTAATTTAGTCCATGCAATCCTTTAACTGCTTCACGTTTTTGGTCAGGTTGGCGCAGCTTATAGGCTGTAATCATACCCTTTTCATCAGTTTCTAACTTATGGCAAAAAATCGTTGGCCAGCCCAGTTGCTTCATTAAAGGATGCGCAAACTCATAAAAAGTGTCTGATAAAATAATCAACTGAAAGTGTGTACGTAACCATTCAACAAATTCTTTTGCTCCAGGAAATGGGCCCATTTCAGCAATCACTTCTTGAATATCATTTAAACCTAAACCATGTTCTTTTAATATATTCAAACGCTGTGTCATGAGCACATCATAATCAGGAATATCACGTGTGGTTGCTTCAAGCGCTTTAATGCCTGTTTTTTTAGCAAAGTTAATCCAAATCTCTGGAACTAACACCCCTTCTAGATCAAGGCAAACAACTTCCATGAATACTCCCTTTTTATTTACGTGGAAAAATTTTGAACTATCATAGCTTAATATTTGTCTAATGCACTGCTGTTTTTTAAATCTATTTTTTTCATAAGCATTTATTTTTTAGTGATAAGTAGCTTATTTCAACTCTATTAAAATACGCAGCAAATAACGTAATATAGGTCTTGTTAGATTCCAAGCCTATTGCCAGGATACTCATGACAACCATTCCAACTATTGATCTTGTTGATGCTCTTGCGGCTGAATATGCGGACAAAGCGCCAAGTGAAATTTTAGCACTTGCACTAAATCAAACGGGCGAAATTGCCATCTCGTTTTCAGGTGCAGAAGATGTCGTACTTATTGATATGGCTGCTAACTTAGGTAAACCTTTCCGTGTCTTTAGTTTAGATACAGGACGTTTACACGCAGAAACCTATCAGTTTATTGAAACTGTGCGTAAACACTACAACATTAATATCGAAATCTGTTTCCCAGAAGCAGATGCCGTTCAACAACTAGTCAATGAAAAAGGTTTATTCAGCTTTTATCAAGATGATCATAAAGAGTGTTGTGGTATCCGTAAAGTTCAGCCTTTACGTAAAAAATTAGCGACTTTAGATGGTTGGATTACGGGTCAACGTAAAGACCAAAGTCCTGGCACACGAACTGAGATTCCAGTTGTTCAAGCAGATGCGGGCTTTTCAGGTGAAGGCAAACAGTTGATTAAATACAATCCCCTTGCCAACTGGTCCAGTGCCGATGTGTGGAGCTACATCCGCATGATGGAAGTGCCTTATAACCCATTACATGAACGCGGTTTTATTTCTATCGGCTGTGAACCATGTACACGTCCAGTGTTACCCAACCAACATGAACGTGAAGGACGTTGGTGGTGGGAAGAAGCGACACACAAAGAATGTGGCCTGCATGTAGGTAATTTGAAAAAGTAAAGACCAAAACCACTGCTTCGCAGTGGTTTTTCGCAACCAATGGATACACACAAAGCGCTCCCATTGTTAAAAAAAATCGATATACTAGCTTTAAGTTCTATAATTCTAACAAGATTGCTCACATAGGAGCGGTCAGATATTGCAGTGAGGCAATCCAGACTATGCGTCCATTACATCCGATTGACTTTATTTTTTTATCGCTTGAAAAACGCCAACAGCCCATGCATGTCGGTGGATTATTCTTATTCCAAATCCCTGAAAATGCACCTGCCAGCTTCATTCAAAATTTAGTTGCAGATATTCGCAATTCAAAATCTATTCCTATTCCTCCATTTAACAACAAACTCAATGGTTTGTTTTGGGATGAAGATGAAGAGTTTGATCTTGATCACCATTTTCGTCATATCGCACTTCCCAAACCTGGTCGTATCCGCGAACTCCTGACTTATATTTCGCAAGAACACAGCAGTTTGATCGACCGTGCAAAACCATTATGGACCTGCCATATCATTGAAGGAATTGAGGGTAACCGTTTTGCCATGTATTTCAAAATTCACCATGCAATGGTGGATGGAATTGCAGGTATGCGGTTGGTTGAGAAATCCTTATCACATGATCCAAACATCAAAAGCATCGTACCGCCTTGGTGTGTTGAAGGACCACGCGCTAAACGCTTGAAAGAGGATAAAGCTAGTCGATTTAAAAAGATTATGAATGGTGTGGTTGGACAGCTTGAATCTACCCCACGTGTCATGTATGAACTGTCTCAAACCATCATGAAAGATATGGGACGTAATCCTGATTATGTTTCGAGCTTCCAAGCACCTAGCTCTATTCTTAACCAGAGAGTTAGCTCCTCTCGTCGTTTTGCAGCACAGTCTTTTGAGTTTGACCGTTTACGTCATATTTCTAAAAGTTTGGGTGTTACGATTAATGACATCGTACTGGCAATTTGTTCAGGTGCCTTGCGTGAATATTTATTGTCGCAAGACGCACTTCCTAAAAAGCCTTTAATAGCCATGGTGCCTGCCTCTGTTCGCGATGATGATTCGTCTATGTCGAATCGTATCACTATGATTTTGGCAAATTTAGGCACGCATAAAGAAGATCCTTTAGAGCGCCTCGCAATTGTTCGTCGTAGTGTGCAAAATGCCAAAGAAAAGTTCAAACGCATGAACTCAAACCAAATCCTAAACTATAGTGCGTTCGTTTATAGTGCTGCTGGACTCAACATTGCCTCAGGCTTAATGCCTAAGCGCCAAGCGTTTAATCTGGTGATTTCAAATGTCCCTGGCCCACGTGAACCATTGTATTGGAATGGGGCACGACTCGATGCACTATACCCTGCCTCAATCATTTTGGATGGTCAAGCACTCAACATCACCATGACCAGTTATTTAGATAAACTTGAAGTTGGTTTGACAGCTTGTCGCAATGCACTTCCGAAGATGCAAAATCTACTCACACACTTAGAGGAAGAGATTCAACGCTTTGAAGCAATTGTGGGGGTCGAAGACCCAAAGTTGCAAGCGGTTAGTTGATGCCGCAAAACGAATCAAAAATACAAGAATAATCAATAAAACTAAGGGGCTTCGATAAGCCCCTTAGTTTTTAATGCTACGACATTGTTTTAATAATTGATGACACGCAGTACGAATCATGGCAGTTGTAATTTGAACTTCTTTACCCTGATCATCCACGATATACGCATTATGCGTTACTTTCGTATCTAATAAATGTTTCAAACTAGGTTGAATAATTGCTTCTCTAACACCCATATCACACCTCATTTGCTAAACCTATTTGGGAGAATAAGCTTTGGCTATTTCCGTGTTTCTAGTATTAAAAATCTAAGGTCGAAAGTAAAATTTCAGTTGTAACAACTATTTAACCATATATTGTTACAATTTCAGCTCAGAATGATATCGTATTGCTCTTGCGTATATAAATTTTCCACCTGAAATTTAATCACACGACCAATGAAATGCTCTAAATCCGCGACTGCTGGGGCTTCTGCAGTTAACAAACGGTCAATCACTGATGGATGCGCAACGACAGTAAAGCCAGTCTGAGACTGATAGGCGCGTGTATAACGCATGATTTCTCGAAAGATTTCGTAACATACCGACTCTGCTGTTTTCACATAACCACGCCCCTGACAGGTCGGGCAAGATTCACATAATAAGTGTTCTAATGATTCACGCGTACGTTTACGTGTCATTTCGACCAAACCAAGCTCAGAAACTTGGGTAATTTTGGTTTTTGCATGGTCTTGCTCAAGCATCCGTTCAAACTGAGTCATAACCTCAGTTCGATGCTCCTGCTCTTGCATATCAATAAAGTCGATAATAATAATACCACCTAAATTGCGTAGTCTCAGCTGACGTGCAATGACCTGTGTCGCTTCCATATTGGTTTTAAACACAGTGTCTTCTAAAGAGCGCCCCCCCACATATGACCCTGTATTGACATCAATCGTGGTCATAGCTTCAGTCTGATCAATCATCAAATAACCACCAGACTTCAGCGCAACACGCGTCTGCAGCGCTCTTTGAATGTCTTCTTCGACATTATACAAGTCAAAAATTGGGCGCTCACCCGGATAATGAATGAGGCGTTCTTTAATATTCGGGACAAATTCTTCTACGAACTCTTGGAGCTTGCCATGAATTTCACGTGAGTCGACTGAAATTTTAGCGGTCTTTTCACTCGCAAGATCGCGAATAATGCGTTGGGGTAAAGGAAGCTCTTCAAAAATTAACGATGGCACTGCAATACTGATCTGCTTGCGCTGAATGAATTCCCAAAGTTTCGCTAAATAAGCCATGTCTTGTGCAATAGCAGCTTCCGCAATCCCATCAGCGGCGGTACGAACAATCACAGAACCTGGAAGCTTATGTTCTGCTTGAATTCGCTCAATCATAGAACGTAAACGATCACGTTCAGCTTCAGATTCAATGCGTTGAGAAACACCCGTATGATTGCCATAAGGCATCATTACTAAGTAGCGCGAAGGAATGGAAAGATCTGTTGAAAGCCGAGCCCCTTTGGTGCCCAGCATGTCTTTCATGACTTGAACAGTAAGAATTTGTCCCGGCTGTAAGAGCTCAAAAACATTCGGAGTGGGTTGATTACGTGACCAAACCATATCGTTAATATGTAAAAAAGCAGTTCGTGACAGTCCAATATCAACAAACGCAGCCTGCATTCCTGGAAGAACACGCACAACTTTACCTTTATAAATATTGCCCACTAAACCACGTTTCACCGTACGCTCAATAAATAATTCATTGACCGTGCCGTTTTCAATTAACGCGACGCGACATTCCATAGGCGTGACGTTAATTAATAACTCGTCAGACATAACAAACTCAAAACATTATAAAAAATCTTTTGAGACAGTTAATTTAGTGCCTTAACTGCCTGTAATAACTGTACCGTTTCATGCAACGGTAGCCCCACGACATTGCTATAGCTTCCCTCTATGCGTGGAATATAACGTGCTGCAATGCCTTGTATGGCGTAGGCTCCCGCCTTACCAATGGGTTCAGATGTAGCCCAATATGCTTCCATATCTTCAGGGCTTAAGTGCTGAAATTCAACTTCAGTACGAACTACTATACTTGAAATTTGTGCATTTGTACGAACACAAACACCTGTATAAACATCATGCTTACGTCCCGAAATTTTTTCCCACATTTCAAATGCATGCTGCTTAGATTCAGGTTTACCTAAAATTTCTTGATCCACCCCTAAACTGGTATCGGCAGCTATCACAATTGCATCAGGATATTGATGCTGTACAGCCTCTGCTTTTGCGCATGCCAATCGCTCCACATAATGAGCTACTGGCTCGCCTACTTGTACAGATTCATCAATATCTGGACTATAAATATCAAAGACAAGACCGAGCTGCTCAAGCAGCTCGCGACGACGGGGCGAACTAGACGCTAAAATTAAACGCGCCATTTTTTCAAGATGAAATAGACAATCGGGAAAGTCAGCACACTACTCAACAGTGGTTGCCAATGACGCGCAAGGGAAAACTGTGCCCCAATCATAATTTGCGCGATCCACGTAATAAACAAATGCGCGACCACAGCCAAGGTCGTGATGACCCAAATATTGGCAAAGGTCATAATGCGACGTTCACGCGTTAAAAAACGGGACACAAAAGTAATCAAAACAAAACTAAGCGCGTTTAAGCCCAAAGGTGTATCGAGTAGTAAATCGGTGAAAATACCGACTGCAAAGGCAAACCAAATCCCACTCCATGTCGGCTGGCACAGCACCCAAAACAGCATCACCATCATCATAAATAATGGACGCCAACCAGAAAGCGCGTAAGACAAGGGATAGACCATCAATACTGAAGCAATGATCACCGAAAATATGATCGGAAATAAAGGATCACGCTGTTTAGCAGCTCGAAGTTTAGCGATCGGCATGTGGTTGCTCCATCGCTAAAGAATCGGAAAATAAAACAACGACATGATGCCCACCCGCTAACTGCGCAGCAGGAACAACATCGATTTGAGCGAACTCACCTGAATTATGACGACTGATTTTTGAAATGGTGCCCACCAGATAACCTGCTGGAAAATGCTCACCTAAACCAGAGCTATACACTTTTTCACCTACTTTGATTTCGGCACTGGTCGGCACGTATTCCATTTTCAAGTGACCCAAATCTCCGGTCCCTGAAACAATGGCACGCATTCCAGATCGCTCTAAGCGAACCGAAAGAGAATGTTCTTTATCTGAAAGTAACATGACACGACTACTATGCGGATAGACATTGATAATCTGTCCCATAATCCCTTTGTCATCGAGCACGGTTTGCCCGACTTTTAGCTGACTATTGGCACCACGGTTGACCACAATAATATGGCGCAGTGGATCGGCATCTGTCCCAATGACTTCTGCAATTTCCATACGACCATCAATGATCAACGGGGTATCTAACAGACCGCGTAAACGCGTATTTTCCGCAGATAACTCAGATAATTTTTGTAAACGCACCTGCGCCTGCAATAACTCGGCTTGCATCGCGGTATTTTCGCGACGCAATTGAGCTTCAGACTTGGTTTGTTGATTCAGCCACTCTCGCGATAACACGGGATAACTTGCTACGGCATAAATTGGATTATAAGCGGCGTACAAGACATCTCTTGCAGGTTGAATCACATGCGGCATGCGCCAGTTAAAAAACAGCACGACCAAGCATGTGATCACTGCAATGATAAATGAGCGAAAAGATGGCGGTTGTCTGGAAAACAGATTTGTTTGCACCCGCCGATTCCTTTATTAGCCTACAAATAACATGTCGTGATTTGGATTATCGAAGAATTCTAAAACTTTACCGCCACCACGAGTGACACAAGTTAGAGGATCTTCTGCAACCACCACAGGTAAGCCTGTTTCTTGTGCAAGAAGTTTATCGAGGTTACGCAGTAATGCCCCACCACCTGTCAATACGATACCGCGCTCCGCGATGTCTGAAGACAGCTCAGGAGGCGTTTGCTCAAGTGCGGATTTCACAGCTGAAACAATACTTTGTAATGGATCAGAAATCGCTTGCGTGATTTCGTCCGAAGTCACAGTGATCGCACGTGGCACACCTTCAGCAAGGTTACGACCGCGAACTTCAATTTCAAGTGTTTTAGAATCAGGTTCTGGTAAAGCCATACCCACTTCTTTCTTGATAATTTCAGCAGTGGTTTCACCAATCACGCAACCATGTGCTTTACGTACGTAGTTAATGATTTGCTCATCAAATACATCACCACCAATACGTAGTGAGTCAGCATAGACACAACCTTGCAGCGAAATAATCGCAATTTCAGTTGTACCACCACCAACATCCACCACCATTGAACCGCATGCTTGTTCAACGGGCATACCCGCACCAATTGCAGCTGCCATTGGTTCTTCAATCAAACGAACATCACGTGCGCCTGCATTAAATACAGCTTCACGAATCGCACGACGTTCAACCAAAGTTGATTTGCAAGGCACACACACCACAACACGCGGTGCGGGTGGGAACAGACGTTTTTCATGTACTTTACCAATAAATTGGTTCAGCATGGTTTCAGTCACTTCAAAATCGGCAATCACACCATCCTTCATCGGACGAATGGCAGAGATATTCGCAGGGGTACGGCCTAGCATTTGCTTTGCATCAAGACCTACTGCGGCAACGATTTTTTGTGAACCACTGTGACGAATTGCCACAACTGTCGGTTCATTTAATATAATGCCTCGTCCTGGTGCATAAATAAGTGTATTTGCTGTACCTAAATCAATGGCTAGATCGGGCGAAAACAAGCCAATTAGTCTTTTTAGAATCACGGAGACGTTCTCGATTAAACTTTATGTGGACGCAAGGTGGCAACTTTAACTAAATGTGATGATTTGAACAAGTCAATCGCTTATTATAACGCACGATATTTTGAAATTTTTTAATACTGACTCAGGTGATGTTATGTCTACATCGGATGCACAGCATTCTGCAGATTTAAATGCACAAACAGTTTCAGCAATCGCCAATCTTGCTCGATTGTCGCTAGATGATACGCAATCTGCTGAATATGCTCAAAGTCTAAATAAAATTTTAGGCATGATGGAAACCTTAAAAGGCATCGACACCGATGGTGTTGAGCCGCTTAAAAGCCCATTTGATCATCCACAACCCTTACGTGAAGATGTGGTTTCAGAAACCAATCATCGTGATGAATATCAAGCCATTGCACCGCAAGTGCAAGACGGTTTGTACCTTGTTCCTCGCGTGATTGAATAATTTCTATTCAGTTAAACCATTATTTTGTAAAAATTAACGTAAAGACATTTCTCATGACAGATTTACATCGCTTATCGATTCGTGAACTCTCTGAGGGTTTAGCTGGGGCTAAATTTTCATCTCGCGAACTGACTGAACATTATTTAAAGCGCATTGCAAAGCTAGATACACAAGTTAAATCTTATGTAACCGTGACTGCAGAACAAGCGCTTGCACAAGCCGATGCTGCCGATGCCGCAATTAAAGCAGGCACAGCAACCGCATTGACAGGTGTGCCCATTGCACACAAAGACATTTTTTGTACCCAAGGCATTAAAACCACTGCCGGTTCAAAAATGTTGGATAACTTTATCTCTCCTTACGACGCCACTGTTGTAGCGAAAGGCAAAGCTGCTGGTCTGGTCACTTTAGGTAAAGTGAACATGGACGAATTTGCCATGGGTTCAACCTCTGAGAACTCATTCTATGGCGCTACAGCTAACCCTTGGAACTTAGGTCATGTACCAGGTGGTTCTTCAGGCGGTTCTGCGGCAGCGGTTGCAGCAGATCTTGCTCCATTTGCCACAGGTACAGATACAGGTGGTTCAATTCGCCAACCTGCATCGTTCTGTGGTTTAACTGGTTTAAAACCAACGTATGGTCGCGTATCGCGTTTCGGGATGATTGCTTATGCATCATCACTGGATCAAGGCGGTCCAATGGCGCGTTCGGCAGAAGACTGTGCTTACCTGATGAATGTCATGGCAGGTCACGATGCTAAAGATTCAACTTCTGTAGAAAAAGACGTTGATGATTATGTGGCGAACCTAAACGGCACTGCGGTTAAAGGCTTACGTATTGGTATTCCAAAGCAATACTTCAATGTCGCTGGTTTAGATGCAGACGTGAAAGCACGTGTTGAAGAATCATTGAAAAAATTGGAAGAGATGGGCGCGATCTTGGTTGAGATTGATCTCAACATGACCGAAGCTTATGTGCCGACCTATTACTTGATTGCACCTGCTGAAGCGTCATCGAACTTGTCTCGTTATGATGGCGTACGCTATGGCTACCGTGCTGAGAACCCAGTTGACCTGATGGACTTATACAAACGTTCACGCTCTGAAGGTTTTGGTGCAGAAGTACAGCGTCGTATCTTGATTGGTACGTATGCGTTGTCTGCGGGTTATTACGATGCGTACTATGTGAAAGCACAAAAAGTCCGTCGTCTGATTCAACAAGACTTCTTAAAAGCTTTTGAATCGGTGGATGTGATTGCTGCGCCTGCTGCACCAACCACGGCTTATAAAATTGGCGCGAACCTGTCTCCAGTTGAAATGTACTTGGGTGACATTTATACCATCGCAGTGAACTTGGCAGGTTTACCTGCAATTAATGCTCCTGTTGGTTTTGACCAAGACAACTTGCCAGTTGGTTTACAGTTGATTGGCAACTACTGGTCTGAATCACAATTGTTATCGATTGTGCATCAATACCAACAAAACACTGACTTCCACACCCAACGTGCGGCGATTGCTGAGGAGAATGCATAATGGCACAAGCTCAAAAACAATCCCCAAAATCAGCAAAATCAAACTTGATTGATGGTTGGGAAGTGGTCATCGGGATTGAGATTCACACTCAACTTGCGACCAATTCTAAAATTTTCTCAGGTTCTTCGACTGAATTTGGTCAAGACCCGAACACACAAGCCAGCTTGGTTGATTTAGCCATGCCGGGTGTTCTGCCTGTGTTAAATAAACAAGTGGTGGATTTAGCGATTCGTTTCGGTTTAGGCATTGATGCCTACATCGACCAAGCGTCTGTATTTGCACGTAAAAATTACTTCTACCCAGACTCACCAAAAGGCTACCAAATTAGCCAGATGGACAACCCGATTGTGGGCTTGGGTCATATCGACATTCAACTGGATGACGGTACAGTGAAACGCATTGGTGTGACCCGTGCCCATCTTGAAGAAGATGCGGGTAAATCCATTCATGACCAGTTTGATGGTATGTCGGGCATCGACTTGAACCGTGCAGGTACACCTTTATTAGAAATCGTGTCTGAGCCAGACATGCGTTCGGTAGAAGAAGCGGTTGCCTACATTAAAGCGATTCATACCTTGGTGCGCTGGTTGGGTATTTCTGACGGTAACATGGCAGAAGGTTCGTTCCGTGCCGACTGTAACGTGTCTTTACGTCGTCCGGGTCAGCCGTTTGGTACGCGTTGTGAATTGAAAAACCTCAACTCATTCCGTTTCATTGAGCAAGCGATCAATGTTGAAATTGAACGCCAAATGGAAATTTTGGAATGGGATGGCACGGTCGACCAAGAAACTCGTTTGTTCGACCCTGTGAAAATGGAAACGCGTTCAATGCGTTCGAAAGAAGAAGCGAACGATTACCGCTACTTCCCAGACCCTGACTTGTTGCCTGTGATTATTCCAGATGCGCAAATTGAAGCAGCGCGTGCGGCATTGCCTGAGTTACCTGCGGCACGTCGTGAGCGTTTTGTGGCGGACTTTGGCATAACTGAGTACGATGCGCACGTGTTAACACTGACCCGTGAAATGTCTGAGTTTTATGAAGCCGTAGTTCAAGCTGCTGGCGGTGCTGCACAAGGTAAAGTGTCTGCAAACTGGGTCATGGGTGAATTCTCAGGTGCTTTAAATAAAGCAGGCTTAGAGTTGGCAGATTCCCCTGTTTCGGCTGAACAGTTGGGTGGCATGATTGCACGTATTGTGGACAACACCATTAACGGTAAGATTGCGAAGCAAGTGTTTGGCTTTATGTGGGAAGAAGGCAAAACTGCCGATGCCATTATTGCTGAAAAAGGCTTGAAGCAAGAAACTGACACTGGTGCGATTGAAGCGATTATTAAAGATGTGCTTGCAGCCAACGAGAAGATGGTTGAAGAGTACAAGTCTGGTAAAGAGAAAGCCTTTAACGGTCTTGTGGGTCAAGTGATGAAAGCTGCAAAAGGCAAAGCTAACCCTGCACAAGTAAATGAATTAATGAAGAAGTTGATTGGTTGATTTGATCTAGTTTCAAAAGAAAACCCGCTTTAGAGCGGGTTTTTATTTTAAAATTTTTTCCGAGCAACCCATTGTGTATGTTCTCTAGAAAATGCTTGTTCTGCTGAATCCACAAACTGCTCAAACTCTTCAGGATTATCCCCGAGTAATGAAAGTTCTTGTATCAACTTTTGTATTTCATGTGCTGTTAAAATATATGAACTCGCTAGCTCACCATGTTTTTTAATTTGCACCCAACCTATTAAAGCTGTTATTACAATCAATATAGGTTCAACATTACTAAACCAATCATCTTTTTGTATATGGTTTGATGCCACTAAAAACATAGCAATCAAATACACTACTATTAGCACTACAATACATACCAACCAATTACGATTTGCCTTTTTATTACTTTCAGCTTTTGTTGCATACCATATCCTCTGATTTTGAATACGATGTTCTCTATAAAACTTTTTCTTTTCATCTAATGAATAAGTACGGACAATTTTCATTGAATCTGTTATGGCATCTGAATGAACCAAATTAGAATTCGCTATAGGTGCGATCGAGTCAAAATCATTCACCTTTTTGATCTCTTCCAGCCTTTGTAAGAACTCTCTTGTGGATATCTTTTCATCGTTTTTAATCGAAATATCATTAAACGGTGCAGACCCCATTACATACCGCCATGTAATGGTTTTAACAGACTCAGCCAAAGCTCTTGCACGATACCAAGTTTGCTCTGGTTTTTTAAAACTTCGGAATAATTGGCAAGCAAGTAAACCAAATACCAAGACCACTGTAGCTATAAGAAATTTAGTTTCAAACTTTAATAAAGCAGTAACTGAAGTAATAAACAACAATAAATATTCTGCTTTTATCATACGCAGATATATTTTTTGTTCTTTTTCTGAAACATCACTTGCACATTCGTATAAGCCAGGAAATTTTAACTTGAAATTCTCTGGCTCATCCGAAGACTGCTTACGACAGAAAAACTTAGCAAAGAAAACCTTCACGCAGACTTCCTTTGTTCAATCAATTCATTAATTGCTGATGTAACACTTTTACCATTCCAACCAACAACTTTATCTGCTGCTAGAATCACTTTAACTGGTGTTCTTTCAGCTCCCCATGGAACAAGAGCAACTATAGGTTTACCCATCCGAATGGCTTCGTCAATTTCATACTGAATCCAGAAGCTGTGATTAGTATACATACCTGCCAAAATGACAACACACTGAGCATAAGAAATTTGTCGAGTAAGTTGCTTTTTTAGGTCATCAATACTCATATCTTCAAATGCATCATCTTCAGGAACAGAGCTATTAGACCACTCAAAATTAGGAGTATCATCTAAAAATTTTACAGCTCGGCAGTATTTTTCACTATATTTCCAAGAGTGGCTTATGAATAAACGGTGTGACATTGTTATAAAGTCCTATAATTTTGTTGTACAAATACTAAATTGTGATTATTTTTTGTATTTCAACAACCCACCTTGTAACTTAATATTTTAAAAACTTAGATTAGCATTTGAAGTGCAACACCATGTTGTTGCCATAATACCTGACTCGGACTTTTAAAGCTGAGTCTTTTTCTTGGGCGATGATTTAAACGTTGAGTGATTTCTGAGATATATTCATCCGTATAGGCATTTAAATTACTGCCTTTTTTAATGTATTGTCTGATTAAACCATTTGTATTTTCATTCGTGCCTCGTTGCCAAGCGCTATAAGGATCAGCAAAATACCAGTCTAGTTCTAATTCTTGAGCAACATACTTATGCAGACTGAACTCCTTACCATTATCTGCGGTAATAGTCTTTAGCTGATCTTTGATTGGCTTAAGAAGGCTGATGGTTGTTTGGCAAATTTCCTCTGCCTTGCGTGAGCTACACTTTTTCAGCCATAAATAACCTGTCTTCCGATCCACAATAGAGACCAATGATTGCTGATGGTTCTTACCAACAATCGTATCTATTTCCAGATCACCAAAGCGATTCCGCCGCTCAATCTCGATAGGTCTGTCATGAATGCTTTTACGATTACTCAGCTGACCACGGGTTTCAGGAGAGCCGTATTTCCTCTTTCTTTGATTTCTGAAACGTAGGTGATGAAAGAGTGTACCGCCATTGTTTTTATCCTGTCGTATAAAGCGATAAATTGAATGCAAACTGACTGGAACATGAGAAGCAATCTGTTCAGGACTCCATTGAAGATCAAGATAAGAGATGACATGTGCCCACATTTCACAAGGGATTCTTTTAGGATTAGGACAATGTCGTCTTCGAGCTACTTTATTGGCATGTTTAGCGAAATAGCCATTTCTAGCTCGATTACGTTTGATTTCTCTAGAAATGGTTGAAGGTGAACGATTCAGTCTCCAAGCGATATAACGTTTAGAAAAACCTTCACGTAACAATGTATAAATCTGATATCGTTCTTCTTGGGTAAGATGAGTATAGTTCATGATGCAACTTTGACTTTGGTCGGTCGGAAGCAAAATGCTAGCTCATCTTGCTTCTTTCCAATAATTTAATCTCTGTTGCACTTCATTTGAGAATCTAAGAAACATGAACATCAAAAAAGTATCCTCTATCGCCAAACTTAAAGACTTCATACACTCCCAACTTTCAACGTCCGTTTTTATACGTGATTTCTGAATCTCTCCTTGCGAAACTTCGCTTCTCACCTTTAAAAAAGGGAGACTTTGTCATGTGATTAATTTGATATACGAAGTTCCCTCATCCAATAGGAAAGGTAGAGGATAACTACCTCACCACACCCAACTTATTCCAAATCTCAGGCGTCAAAAACGTCGTCACCATTTTATTTAAATCCACATAACGTAACAAACCATTCAACTGCTGCTTCACTTCGGTATTCTTCACAATTTCTTCGCCTGTAATGCGTCCCAACTGCTGAAAACTTTCACCTACCGCTTGAATACCATCTGCCTGAATCACCGCTTTGGTCTGTGCCGAACATTGCTCAACTAAAATGCGCTGCAACACTTGCGCCACGTTTTATCTAATACCTAGTCGCATTTTCCAGTATTCCATTTCAAACAAAAAAATTTACGACTAAAGACAACAAACCATCACTTAACCCTGTCATCTGACTATGCTAAGTTAATTTTAAATCATCAAAACATAAAAAGACCGAGGAAAATAGCATGTCAAAACAAATTTTAATGCTCGTGGGTGACTATGCTGAAGACTATGAAACCATGGTACCTTTTCAGTTTTTAACAGGTCTCGGTTATACCGTACACGCGGTCTGCCCCGATAAAAATGAAGGCGAAAGCATCGCTACAGCTATTCATGACTTTGAAGGTGAGCAGACCTATAGTGAAAAACGCGGTCATAACTTTGCCATTAATTACAACTTTGAAGCGGTACACACTGCGGACTATGTCGGTTTAGTGATTCCCGGTGGTCGTGCACCCGAATACTTACGTATGAATGAACGTATCCTTGAAATCGTACGTGAGTTTGATACTGCGAAAAAGCCAATTGCAGCGGTTTGTCATGGTGCTCAAATTCTTGCGGCAGCCGATGTACTCAAAGGTCGTACGTGTTCAGCTTACCCTGCGTGCGCAGCCGAGGTGAAACTAGCAGGCGGGACTTATGCGGACATTGAAGTGACAGAAGCTGTAACCGATGGGCACTTGATCACAGCACCTGGTTGGCCTGCACACCCTGCTTGGATGGCGCAATTTATTCAAGCTTTAGGGGCGACTGTGACGATTTAATTGCCTTGTTCCTAAATGAATATTTTATGATATGCCCTATCATCTTTTTAGATTCAAAAATAAAAAAGCTCCTTCGATTCAAGGAGCTTTTTTAATGGAAACTCTTACAACATTAATGCTTTCGATTCAGTTTATAAACAGCTCTTACTATTCATAATTTTCAAATATTTTAAACGGCTTAACTACCTTGTCACACCCAACTTATTCCAAATTTCTGGGGTTAAAAAAGCCGTCACCAATTTATTCAGATCCACATAGCGCAGCACACCTTGTAACTGCCCTTTCACTTCTGGGTTCTTTAAAATTTCCTCACCCGTAATCTGCCCAAGTTCCTGAAAACTGTCTCCAACCGCTTGTAAGCCTTCAGCTTGAATCACGGCTTTGGTCTGCACTGAACATTGCTCTACCAAAATGCGCTGTAAAACCTGCGCGAGGTTTTTATCTAGCTGTGTACGCTGTGCATCGGTAACATTGCTATACACCTTCAGATCTGGATGTGCAGCCAGTGCCGCAAACGTCCACTGTAACACAGTGGTTTTATCTGTTGCTGTCGTTGACTTCACCAAACAATTACTCAGTTGATCGACTGTAGTACTGGCCGTTGCAACTTGGACTGAACCACACAATGCTACTGCCAAAACAGCATGACGAAAAATAGCAGAAGACCGACCACGTAAAATGCTTAAAACAGGCTGTGACATAAACTCAACTCCAATCAACAATTGCATTCTTTGTATCATAAAGCCCGTCAATCAGCCTGTTATGGAACTGTAAAATTACCATGTAATTGAAGCAAAAAGTAAAGCCGCTTCATTCAAGCGATTTCCCTATCCAACTCAGCAGTTTCAAGTGCAGTAAGCTGTGGGTGTATGGTCGGACATGCATTCCAAAACCAATAAAAATAACCTTCTGGATCAAGCAATGTATGCATATGAATCGTAGACTGACTACTTTCGCCCTTCCAACACGCTAAAGCCGCATTACGGTTATTATGTAAATCGATAAATTCAGGAGCAACTTGCTTCGGCATTTCGGGAATATAAAGTGCATCGCCATGTTCCACCCACAAGTCAGCCAAGTAAATTTTTCGGTCTTTCGGAAAATAACGTCCTGCTGAAATCACTAAAGGTAGTTTATTTGGATCGGTCGAAGCAAATACATGTGGAAAGTCGTGATGCTCTAGGTCTGTGACGACAAAAGGATATAATGTTTTCGCTGCTAGATTGATTTGAGTTGGATCATAAGGGAAAAAATGACCCGCTAACATGCCATACTGATATTTAATTTGAGACAACTTTTTCCGTGTAGCCTGCACCTCTATCGCCTGTCCAGCTTTCACCAAAGTCATACCAAATGCTGCAGCCGTTTCTGGCGTGGCTTTTAAAGCCATAAACTCAAAAGAGTTTCCTGCGAACGCTAACTGAGTCTGCTCTCCCCAATGGGTTTGGATCGTTTCAATCTTTTCAGGCACAGCATATACATGCCCCATACTCATACTGGCATTGGTCGATGATGCAGTAATGAGTTCAATACCATCTGGCACATCGGCTAAATACTCAGGCGTTCCAGCATTGTTATAAAAATAAGGCTGAGCTGAAATATCAACGTCTATTTCTTGCACGGTCTGATCCAGCAAAGGCGCAGTAAAATAGGTGGTTGGTGTTTGGACATTACTCATGATGTTATTCCTTTGGTTGAGGTGCTCACATGAAGTTCTGCCGTAAACAGCCGAAAGCCTTACTTCATTTGCTTGAGCATATTTTTAGCACCTGTGTGGTTATGGTTTTTGGCTAAATTCTGCAAAACATATTTTGCCTGCCCTTTAGGGTTGGAAAAACGACTGCTATAACTTGGAATACCCGTTAAACAACGTGCAACTAATATGCCCGATTCGGTATAAACATTTGAAGCATCCGACCCTGGCAAACGACCATAGTTGTATGCGCGTTGTGCGCTGTTACAGGCAGCGACTTGGTTACGTCCACTGTTAATGTCACGACGTGCAGCCACATATAGTTTGGCCTGCTGCTGCTGTGGCGTTTCTGCAGCTTTGGCGGATTTAGGTGGCGCTTCAACTTTGTTTTCTTTTTTAGGCTCTACTTCTTTTTTGCTTTCTTCCTCTTTCTTCACTTCTGCCTTGGTCGCAGATGCCTTCGTCACCGCTTTTTTGCTTGGTGTAATAGCTGTCATACTGCGTGGTGTTGGCTCAGCCAATACTTTGGTTTGTAGACTCACCACACGAATATCATTTGAATTGGGCAGTTTGCGTTCAGACAATGCCTCAATACTCACCCACCACTGTTCACCATTATTGAGCTGGCAACGAAAAGTACCCGTGCCCTGTTTTAAACTGTTATAGGTGCGAAGTAACTTTTTCGCCCACGGATCTTTCACTAAGCTAAAACTACTTTTTTGTGTCTGAGTAAAACGTCCACCATGGGCTTGGCAATACTGACTGAACATGCTGCGTGGATATAACACCTCAATATCTTTTTCATTTTTTACACCTACCGTGTGATACACGTATTCTTTACTGGTTTTATCTGTCTCATTAATTTTTCGTTCTACGATTAGTTCTTCTGGCGATGCAATATTTGTAAAAGGTGCTTGTGCTATATTTCCCAGACTAGTACAGCCCTGTAACACACTCCCCAAAACCCCAAATACACATAAAATTTTATAATTCACTACGACTTTACTCTTAAACACCCGCATAAAAACATTAGCGGAAAGCTCATAAAATAACAAACTTAAACAACTGTTTTTATTATTTATTTAAGTTTGATGCACACATCATTCTTCTTCTTTTTTTGATAACCTTAACAATGTTTCATTAATTTAGTTTGAACCATACAACAAAAGTTACAGACAAAATGATGGTTGAGCACATAAAAAACCTGCCATGAAAGGCAGGTTTAAAATAATCATTTATTTATCTAAAACTGATTCGAAAGCCTTCAAACGCTTATAGATTGACAAAAGTTCGATAATGGTTTTCCACGACATAATTAAATACTGAAATGATTCACGAACTTTGCCAAAAACATTACCAATTTGGTTGATTAAACCGAGGGTCATTTTCCCTGAAGCAATTGCAGGGAATAACACCACCAAATTATATAAAATGTCTAACTGTCGATACCATGTTGCCACTAAATTGAAATAAGCATAGTGAAAATACAGTCGGAAATAATTTTTACGCACTCGACTAAATAGTTCAGTCAACGTAGCAGGTTGAGCGCGGTCTGCATGGTCTTCGCCATACACCAACTCTTTACGGTAAGCTGCTTCAACCTTCTGATTGTTAAACTCTAAACCTGGTAATTTACTTCCCACCACCATTAACAAGACCGTGCCAAAAACAGCCCAAATAATAGCTGCCCAAACCAAGGAGTGCTTTATTTCCCCCACGACAGGCAACTCAGGCACATGTTTGGACAATTCAAATAAGATCGGTAAAAATGCAACTAAAAGCATAACCGAATTAATCAACTCGACACCTAAATCTTCCATGATCGTAGCAAAACGCATGGTATCTTCCTGCACACGTTGAGCTGCCCCTTCAATATGACGTAATTTTTCCCAATGCTCTGTGTAATATTCATTCATAGCTGTACGCCAACGGAACACATAGTGACTGGTAAAAAAAGCATTGATCACAGCAAAAGTGACCGCAACCATCGCAATATACAAGAAGGTTAAAGTTCCCATATACAAATCTTTAATGTTGCCCCCTTTGCCAAGCATGCTCTGGATCATGTCCCAAAAAGGACCATACCAAGCATTGATCGCAACACTAACCTGTACACCAAACCAGATGTTAAACAGAATAAATGCGGAGCCCCAAATCGACCATCTTTGCCATTTATTGTCTGAGACAAAACGCCAAAATAAGCCAAAAAGAGTTGTTGCTATAAAAAACCAGAGATAAAACCACAGAAAAGATGGAGACCAAAAACGGCTGACCCCAATAGGCAGTTCAGCCGTTGCATATCCTTGCGGCCAACCTATGGCGCTTCCCCATGTATTCCCCCCTGAATACCACAGTCCGACATTGATCACCGACCAAAGTAATACCGAAATGAAAAACCATCTAGGGTTTGGGAAAAATGACTTAAACATGAACGATCTATATCCCTTTTATATTTCAGGTATGCAATCCGTGCATACTAATCCTTATTTCTTAATTTAGTACAATCGCATTACAGCAAGTTTGTACACTTTACTTATCCTTATTGGGTTATACGTTATTTGATTTGTATACCCCTTCACAAGAGCTCAAGATATTATTTTCCGACTTGATCAGTCACATCACAATCAAAATAAACCATTTCAACAACTTATGAAAACAAAAACGGACTTTAGCTCAGATTTATAATAATATTTTATTGCTTACAATTTTTAGATTTCAAAACTGAAAAATTATTGAGGATTTAAAGCGAATACACAGATGGAATTTCGCCAAAGCGAGTATACGATTACTTGTTGATTTTATGTATAAAAGAATGAAACTTGCATATTTTAAAATAACTTCATGCTACTATCTTTTCATTAAAAACTATTGGATCTATAACATGGAAACCCTAGTACTTGAACTGATCAAACCACTCACCCTAACAAAAGAAGATTTTCCACCTATTAACTTTGAAGAAGGCACTGTGCTCAAAGTTCTAATGAAAACACCTACTGGTTACTTGGTCACAGCGGACTCTCGTTTTAATTTTACGGTGTCTTTTGATGATGAAAATCAAGTATGGCAGAAGCTGTAATTTGTAGCACACTTTAATAAAAGAATAGTCTATTCAATAAGATAAAAATAAAAATCTATCTTTTTTTATTGATTTAAAACTGATTGTTTTTATTAAAATTGAGTTTTTTATACCGAATCAGCAAACGAAGCCGTGCTGAGAGTTTTCTACACTTATTGATTTTATGATTATTTTTTCCACCAAATCCAAATTTGCACAGTGATCATAATAATAATTGCAATACCGACAAAATAAGGATGTGGTACTTTCCAAAGCATAAGTCCAGCAGCAAGGCTCATACTCAACAAAGAAAGTATTTTCGCTTTTGTCGGTAAGGTTTTATGTTCTTTCCATTGTTGTAAAAGGGGACCAATAACCCGATTCTGTACAATCCAACGATGTAAACGCGCCGAACCTTTAGCAGCAAAAATAGTGGCTAAAAAATAAAAATCAAAAGTAGGTAAACCAGGAATAATGATTCCTAATGTGCCTATAGCCAAACAGACCCAAGCAAGCCCAATACACACCCAACGTACCCAAATTGATTTTGCAAGATTCGAATCTGAGTCATCCTTATGTTTGGATATTGAACTTAACTCGGTATTTTGCATGTCTGCCTCTTACTTCAATTGTTCTAAGTCTGCTAACAATTGACCAAAGCGAGAAAAGCCTTGCATCGCGCCCTCAATAACCTGATCTTGCTGCTCTTGACTGAAGTTGGCATCATCCATAGCCTGCTTAAAACGTTTCCAGACCACAGCACGCCCCTCTGGATAAGCAGCTAAATTACGCGCAGCAAAGTCAGCGCTAAAACCAAACTGGCTCTGTGCTGCTTTAAATAAAAATGCTGCACCTAAAGTCGAACCTTCAGACACATAGATCCAGCCCAAAGCTTGAGGAAAGCTAACATGATCTGTTGCAATGCTACTGGATTGAGGTGCTAACCCTAGATCTTTTAAGTCCAACAGCGCAGCATCTGAACGACCACGCACATCTAAGTCTGGGATAATACGTACCACTTCAGGGTGTGCATATAAGTGTTCAACATCTTTCTGGAAATAATATTGAGATAAAGTAAAGCGCGCATAGTTACTTTGGTTTTCAAAGACTTTTGCTTGTGCCATTAACTGTTCCATTCGATCATGTTCTGTCGAAGTTTCCGTTTTTAGACGCTGAGATAAACTTGTTTCTAGCTGCTGGTTCATACTGGTGGTCACGTTTAAATCCTATGGTTCCTGTTTGTACTGATTTCCACGTTTGTTCTTTTCAGAATTTCCCAACAACTCGAATCACGCTTTCGGATCTCTTGAGATTGATGATTTTTCTAAACTGTAAAACTGGACTTATACATATAGACGAACAAAAAGTTCAAAATACGCAAAAATAATTTAACTTTCTTCTCTGTACTGAAAAATCGTCTTTTTTACTTTACGCACTATTGCATTTGGACACATCATAAATGATAATCAATATCATTTAAACCCTTGGGGAAGTATTATGTCTCCTTCCACCTCTTCCAAAGCACAGCAACAGTTAATTGGTGAACTTTATCTTCAGCATCATGACTGGTTAATTCAGTGGCTGAGATATCGGATTCGGCATCCCTTTAATGCTGCCGATATTGTGCAAGATACTTTTGTGCGTTTAATCCAAGCCAAACATAAGTTGGCTTCGATCCAAGAACCCAAAGCCTATCTCATCAATATTGCAAAACACGTTTTGATTGATCAGCATCGTAGAAATGTAATTGAAACCAATTACTTAAAAAATCTCTACGATGAAGCTCAATTAGGACAAGAGCTAATTCAAGACAACACTATTGAAGACACCATACAAATTCTGGATTTTCTATCGGTTGCCTTAGGTAAAACCACCGCTAAAGTGCGCCAGTCCTTTATTCTTTATTATATTGAAGGCTATAGCCAAACCGAGATTGCTGAATTAACAGGAAAATCACTACGTAGCATACAAGGCTATTTAGCCGATGGACTCAGTCTCTGTTATGAGCTACGCCATAAAATGCATGCAGAATGCGAAGAATGAAAGACGCTCGGCATATTCGTAAAGAAATTGCCCTTTGGGTGATTCGACTCAACTGTGACAACCCAACTGAGCGTGCACAAGTTCAGCAAGAGTTTCAGGCTTGGCAAAGAAATCATCCGCAATATCTGCCCTATTTTGAAGAATTCCGAGACTTTGATCTTGAAATGCAGAACCTATCACGCCAGCAAAACCTACATGGTGAAACTGTCGAACAAACCTTTCAAGCCATTGAGCATGAACAGCAAAAAGTTATCTCATTGTTTAATCAGGCTGTTTTCTCACTGATGGCCATCAGTTGTCTTGGTTATTTGAGTTTTACTTATATTCCCTTTTCTTATTATTTTGCAGACTATAAAACTGCAACCAGTGAAGTGAAGAATATTGTACTCGATGATGGCTCAATGCTGACCCTCGCGCCTAAATCAGCGATAAAAGTGGATTACACCACTGGGCAAAGAAGAATCGAATTAATCCAAGGTGATATCTATGTTGATGTCGCTAAGAACCCTGCTCGCCCTTTTATCGTCCATACAAAACAAGCTGACTATCAAGCACTTGGAACACGTTTTATTGTCAACCAATATACCGATACAAGTGCACTGAATATGTTGCATTCACGTGTTCAAGCCCGTGCTAATCTGACTGCTCAGGCTAAGCCTTTAATTGTTTCAGAAGGTCAACGGATACAAGTTGACGCTCATGGCCTTGGAAAAATCGAAGTCTTTGATACACAAATGTTCAAAACTTCATGGCAAATGCAACAAATTCAGGCCAATCAACTGGCTTTACCTGATCTTCTCAATCGCTTAAATGCTTACCATAGTGGCTACATGATTTTTAATGAAAAAGAACTCAGCCAAATTAAAGTGACGGGGATTATTAACCCTCAACAAGACTTGCTTGGAACACTGCAATTGATCCAGTTACAGTACCCTCAGCTTGAGTTTTTTCAAATCGGAAACTATGTGACCTACGTCAAAATGAAAGCCTCTTAATTTAAAATTTGTACTCAAACTTTAAGCTTAAACTTTGCTTATCATTGCTATATAGCCAGTCTACATTGCTTTTATTTTGGTTATAGTTGTAGGTTAAATTGGGGGTCAGACCGTATAGTGTGAATTTGGGCATTTGCAGTACCGCTGTATAATTCTGTTCAAAATCATGACGTCGGGTATCAAAGCCAAAACCATTGACATATTGATCGTACTGTCTCCAACGTAAAGAGCTAAACACAGTCAAGTTGATTCCATCTAGGATCGGTTTACTCAACCCAAAGCGAACACCTTGTTGTTCATAGGCTGCAAAATACTGTTCCTCGGTATTGTGATCGACATAGTCTAATCCTGAAAACAACGTCCACTGCTGTGGTAGAACTTTCCAAAAGGTCACAAATATCGACTTTTCAATGCCACTCTGTTTTTCATATAAGATATGATCGACATCTTCAATTTCTGCTTCCAGTTTTAAGGCTTTATCCTGCCCAATAAAACGCATCCATTCTGCCCGCATACCATAAGCATTTGACAAAGTATCATTGGCATAGCGTCGATGTTCAAACACAGGTGCAACTAAAATTTGATTACGTGGGTTTTGAAAACTATAGCCTGCATTAAAATTGAGGGTAGCTTCATTATAGTCACTTTGCTTTTGATAACTTTTTCCATAACCCAACGCCTTGAATGCAAATCCATGCTGCCCTACAAGTGACCAGCGTTTACTGATGACTGTTTCATAGTCGAATGCACTTGCATCAATCGGATCTGGAGTACCTTGCTTTAAGTCACGAATAATATATTCACCATTTGCATCCACCCCGACAATGGTGGGTACCAGTGTATAGCGCTCGGAAGAATTATTAATATTGGTTGCATGACGTATCCCCAAAGCTACATTGCCTTGCCATGTATCACGTTGATCTAAAGTTTTTAAATATGCGTCGATGCTGTGATTAATATTGTGACTGATTTGATCATTTGCCCCCGCTAAATGCTGTTTCACTTGTTCAAACAACTGTTTGGCTTCTTTATTTTTTTGTTGTTCTGTCCATAATCTTGCCAATTCCAAACGAATCATCATATTTTCAGGCTGCAATTCTAAGGCCTGCTGAAATAGGTGCTCAGCTTGTTGCGCCTGACCTTGTACTCTTGCCAGTGAGGCTTGCGCAAAATAAGCCAAAGACAGGTCATGATCTTTAAAATTTAAATAGCGATTTAAGTAAATCTGAGCAGCCTGCCACTGTTTTTGCATGACTGCAATGTATAAAGCACGTCCAACCTCCTCCACATTTGGCTGAACTTGGACGGCCTCCCCATCAATCACCATCGTCGGTAATGGATGAGCATCTATGTTTTGTTGCTGTTTGAACTGTTGTTCTATTTGTAATTGCTGTTGTTGTAATTCTTGGTTTAAACGCAACTGAGTGTCGTCATCTGCTGCATATATATGTTGTTGACTTAAAAAGAATATGCCAATTAACCATTTTTTTTTCATTACTCACACTCAAAAGATAAAACATAGAAATATGAAAGACCTACCGAAGTAAGTCTTTCACGCCTTTCAATTAGGGAGTATATGAAGTCTGAACACCACCAAAGGCTGTATCTAAATTACGGTCATCAAACTGGGCAATACCCGCTAAAGAACCAGTATTGGTCGCTTGGTTACCAAAGAAGTGACCCGATGCATCACCTGCGATTGAACCGTTTGCAGTCGCAGTTCCATAGAAGCTTGCTGAGCTTGCATCAATATCAGCATTCACTTGTAGGCTGCTTACCGTTCCTGTACCTGTTAATTGGCCCGTCAAAGTTGCATTATTGAAGTTTGCTGTAAAGGTATTGGCACCTGTGGCAGTCAAGTTGTTTCCATTGTTAATGCCACTCACGCTATAAGTTGCAGTACCTGCATTCGGTACTGATGCGCCAGTATTGTTGCCAATATAGAAAACTGTACGGGTTGCTGCATCAGCAGCACCTGTATAGTTTCCAGCACTGTCTTTCACCTCTTTGGCCCATTCGCCAAACCAAACATCATTGCTTGCAGCGGGGCTTACATTCTTGAACTTCCAAACACCGAGACCTGTATGTGGAAATGGAATACTGGCCAAATCAATCCCTGCAGCCAACCCATAGATGCCTGTTGCAGGATCATAAGTACCGCCATAATTTGGATTATTAATAAAGCTAACCAGATGATCTTCAAATGATGCTTTTAAGTTCAATAACTGACCTTGTACTCCACCTGCTGCTGTGCCAGAAAGGTTATACGCTGAGCCCAATAACAAATTGGTCGTGTCCGATTGACCATAAACCAAGGCTGCTTGTGCAGAACCCATTACGCCCAATGAAGCAATCATTGCCAGTGTAAGTTGCTTAACTTTCATTTGTTCATTTCCTTTTATTTAGAATTTAAGATCATCAATAATTAAATGATAATCTTAATGATTATTATTTACATATTTGGATTGTATTTATGCTTGATTCAATTCTCTAGATGTAAAGCATAAAAAAGATCGGGCTATGTAAATTGTCAATTAAACTGTACGAATACAGTTTTGTTATTTTCCATATATCCACATGTGAATACATGGACTTGCTACTGAAGGTTCAGCCTATATAGAGTGCCCAACCTTCGGTATTACTTTGAATATTTCAAAACATTTAGCTTTAGAATATTCATATATTAATCAAGGTAATAACCTTCTATTTCAAGTTAAAACTTATAGCTCAATGCTAATTTAAAGGCACGACCTGGAGCCGCAACCGCAGAACGGGTTAAAGGATCCAAGTAGTATTGATTGGTTAAGTTGGTACCAATTAGATCCAGACCTAAATGCTCACTGTGTTGGTAGTGTGCATAGGCATCAACGGTTAGCGTGTCATCCCATTGCAGAGGTGCGTTAAACCAAGCCACCAATTCAGTTCCAATATAAGGATGGTCATAGCCTTCAAAATAATTCAGACGTGTGCCTAGCTCTAATTTGTTATCCAATAACCGTGTGCCGAGGGTTAGGTTCGCTTGGTATTCTGGTAAGGCCATATTGACCAAATAACCTGTTGGGAAACCATAATTGATACAGGTTTTTGCTACACCCGACATAGTCATGGCGTCTAGACTGGCAAGCAGACCTGAACTTTCATCGCAGACTTCATTTTTTGAGTTATAAACCAAGGATAAATCGGTAAAGTATTTACCATTGTCAAAACGCCCTGAAAACTCATAACCTTCGACTGTCTGTTTATCAATATTGCTAAATTTCAGTTGGTTATTACGTTCAATTACATCTTCTGTTTTATTATGAAAATATGCCAGTTTGATGTCTGCATGCCCTTTTTGTAAGTTAAACAAATCCTTCATGTTATATACATAAGCCAGTTCAAAATTGTGGGCATGCTCGGGTTTTAGATCATAACCTGACTGTGATGCCGAAAACCCTAAAGTCGTTTCAAACATGCTCGGCATGCGATAGGCTTCAGTATAGTTAATATAAAAACGGTTGTTCGGATTCAATGTAATGGCTGCCGAAACAGCAGGTGCCCAATTTTTATGGTCTTTTTTCTTTTTCACCACAGTTGAGTTAGTCTCTGTGACTTCAGAAGAACTGACATCAGGCTGACCATTGGTATTGAGCGCCAAGTCTTTTTGACTTAAGTCGACTGTTCCATTTAAGAATGGATTGTTCTCTGCATGAAACTTGCCATCTGCGTCGGCATACCAGTAATGTACCCCTTTAAATTGATAGGCTTTTCCAATGGCACGTTTGGCGCGGTTGCGTAGCGCAAGATTAACGCCCCCCCAATCATAAGCAAAAGCTCCATTTTGATCCATTTCATCAAACATTTCTTGGGTATAGACATCGACGTTTTCCGTATAAGACAGTTTCTGCCCAATGGTCCGTGTGGTTTCCGATAAACCCGCAATGCTGTCTTTATTGCCATTTAAAAAGTCATCAAAAGAACTATACGAAACCGAGCGGGCACCTGCCGTTAAGTTCAGCCATGACGTCGCCTGCCAATCAAAGTTAAACCAATATTGATTTTCTGAACGATGTCCTGCTCGTGGCAACATACGAAAAGCAGAGGTGCCCTGACTATCATTGATATATTCATCTTTGGTGGTCAGTTTTTCACGCGTTAAATCCGCTCCAACAATTAAACTTAAGGCATCCATAAAGTTAAACTTGTTACTGAGACTCACGCCCTTATGAGTGGTTTTGGCATCGGTAAATGCGGTGTCAAGAATGGTAAAACCATCACCTGGACTTCTATCTCGAACACCATCTCCATCACGGTCAACATTGGCTTCCCAAACATAGTCCCGTTTTGAAATCCAGTTCACGAAACCACCTGCTGAATAGGTTTGTGATTCTGTATCGGTCTGAAATAAGTTTGCACTGAAATCAAGCCAACGGCTATTTTCAGGGTTAAATCTATATTTTAAACTATAAGCTTTCGTACTTACTTCGCTGACAGGCCACTGTGGAACATTGTCCTGCGTCTGCCACATAATTCGCGAAGGCATAATTTCGCCATAAATGGTGTTGGTATCTCGATAGGTCAGTTGTAGCGCATGATCATCGTTTGGTCGCCAGTTCCCCTTTAACAGCCAAGATTCCATACGATTAGAAGTATTGGTGACCTCATTGCCCGGTTGCCAGACCGTTGCCATATAAGGTACCAGCCCTGTATTGTAATCAATGTTGCTACGATCGCCCTGCTTAAAAAAGTCACTATTATGCTTTCCTGCAAAGTAGTTGCCACGGTCTCGATAGGCATAAGCTGCAAGCAAATCAAATTGATCTTGTTTGGTCGCCACCGCAATACGCAGTGCCTGATCTTCTAAATGTGTAAGTTTATTGTCACTGCTGGTTTTTGGAGTCACTTGACCCAATGGGTCTTCACCATTATAGCTACCGAGCTTATCCCAACCTTTAGATTCTGCGACATCCCGATAATCTTGCCCATGATAAGAATGCATTTTTTGGGCTTTGGTGGTATTCGTCGCGCCTTCTACTTTAATTTCAGCACCATAGCGCTGTCCTTCACGTACAACATCATCCGCTTCTAAAGTCTTAACCGATACCCCACCAGCAATGCCCGTTTTCACATCACGATCTAAAACTGAACCTTTCACTACTTGAATCGAGCTGAGCAAATTCGGATCAATATAACTGCGACTATTGGCACCGTTGTAGCCACGCCAGACCGTCATCGACTGTTCTGTTCCATCAATCGTGACAGGTACACGTCCCTGCCCTTGCATACCACGGATATTCGGATCTAAAGCCCCACTATTACGAGCATCGCCACTATACACATTCGACATTCCTTTCAGTAAATCTGAAGGCGTCGTCCCTTTAAAACGCTCAATCGCTTCTTTGCCTGCATAGACGGTCGAAATATTTTTATCATAGACATCATCATAGCCTTGCTCATCTCGTTCTTTTTCGCCACTAAAACTGAGGGCTTCGAGCTGTACATGAACAGAGTTTGGGTTTTCCACGTCAAGAGCCTGTGTACTTTGCGACTCAGGCAATGCTTGTGCAATGACCTTATTTTGTACTGTATCTGACTTTGATGTAGTCGGAGCTTCTTTTAACAAATAACCTGTCGCATTTTTTTGCAAACTAAAAGGCGTATCTTTTAATAAATGCTGGAAAGCTTCGTCGGCTGTGTATTTTCCGTTTAAAGCAGGTGCTTGGAACAGATTGGTTTTTTTCGGGTCGAGTAACAAAGTCACATTGGCTTTCTGCGCAACCAAATTCAACGCACTGGTCAAATTACCCTGTGGAATGTGGTAATTCATTTCAGCAACTTGTGATGCCGCTGAAACAGACTGCATAGCCAATGTCGATGAAATGGCTAGTGATATACAGAGACTTAAATATGTCACCTGCTGTTTAAATTGTTTTGATGAATGCCCCATGCCCCGACCCAAAATAAGTAAATGATAATCATTAACCAAGCAAGCGTATATAAATCCCTTGTTTGTATATCTAGAGACGAGTGACGGATAAAAAACATGCAAAAAAAATTAATTTAATTTTGCCCCAAAGGAAATAAGCATAAAAAATAACGGTTTCTTTCACTCCTAGTAAAAATAAAATAACAAGATTGTGATAGAAAATGAGGTCTTAAGTCTCATGTTCTATATCTGGAAACAGCATGAAATGTAGAATGCAAACGCTCTAGTTTGGGCATTTGTAGTTTTCGTCTTCATTTCACGATGTATAAATAGTCATGTATGGGAAACAAGGCATTTTGATTGGTCAAGTATGCCATCAAAAAAAGAAGCTTTGTCTCAAGCTTCTTAGCATCATGGCGTATCAAATATATGCTGTACAATGCTCCCAGCCCATTCTGAAAAGAAATGTATGGCGATATTTCTCACAAAATATAAGTCCCAAAACAATCGGTTTAACTTGAGATGCGATATTGGAAGGTATTTTTAACATTCGACACACTGGTCGGTTTGCCATCGACGAGACGAGGCTGATATTTAAAAGTGAGTGCAGCCTGAATCGAAGGTCGTACAAACATCGGATGGCAGTCGCCTTGTGCCTTTGGATTTTCTACCCGCCCTTTTTCGTTCACGCTATACACCACCGTACAATCCCCCTCCAGCTTACGATCCAAAGCTTGTTCAGGGTAAGCTGGTGCTATTTTTGCAACAGGTTGATAATTTTTAACATCAAATGATTCAAGATGAGTTTGTGCTTTAGGTTCTACTGATTTCTGGGTCTTCGTCTGAGTTGGTATATCCGCTTGAGACTGCGTATCTACTGTTTTCTGAGATTCCGCTACTGCCGTTTGCTTTTCCGTCACGACTTGCTGTGTCGGTTTAGCCGCTGTAGGTACAATTTTATTGCTCTGTGACTCTACAAACTTCTTCGTGGTTTTCGGTTGGACTTCAGTAGGTTTCTCAAGCTGTTTTTTGACAGGCTCATGTAAGGGTTTTTCTTCGACTATCGGCTCAGGCTTTTTAGGTTCAGGTTGTTGTTTGATTGGAGGGGGTATTTGCACAAATTGTAATTGAATGGTTTTCGGCTTGGGTTCCGCCAATGTTTCATGCATCTCAACCGTACATAACCATGCAATTAGCGCAATATGCAATCCAGCCGTGACCGACAGAGCTAGGCCTTGATCACGAAACCTAATTTTGGAAACGGTTGCCATCATGATTGTGGTTCCTCTGTCACTAGCCCCAAGTTCATTACCCCACTTTTTTGCAAGGATGCTATGGCCTGTGCAACCAGTTGATAATCAGCATCCTGATCGGCACGTACATAAAACTGTAAGCTTTTATCTTTTTGAATAATCGGAACGAGCTTTTGTTGCATAGTGGCTAAATCAATGGCCTGATCCGTAACTTTCTCGGTATTCACTTCTGATCCAATATTCCAGTAATACTGGCCATTGGCTTGAATAGATAAGGTTACAATACGCTGCTGTTGTGACGCGGGCATGACATTGGCATCCACTTTAGGCAAATCAATTTGAATGCCTTGCGTCAACATTGGTGCAGTCACCATAAAAATTACCAACAACACCAACATGACATCAATATAAGGAACCACATTCATTTCAGCATTGGGTTTTAATTTTTGAGGACGCTTAATCATGGTTCTTGCTCCTTAACGCAAAGTGCGCTCAGTGTGCCCCAACAAACGATAAATACGCGTTTGCAACTCATTGGCAAAACCGTAATAACGACTGGAAAGCTTGTCAGCACGTGCCGAAAAGCGGTTATACGCCACGACCGCAGGAATAGCGGCAAATAAACCAATAGCTGTCGCAATCAGCGCTTCTGCAATCCCTGGTGCAACTGTATTAAGGGTTGCCTGTTCAACGGCAGACAGTCCAATAAACGCATTCATAATGCCCCAGACCGTTCCAAATAAGCCTATATACGGGCTGACTGAACCAACTGTTGCGAGAAAGGTCAGATTCTGCTGAAGCTTTTCTTCTTCTTCACTGATGCTACTGAGTAAACGACGTTCTACCCCATCAATCACATCACTTGTGGTGAGTTGCTCATCTTTGATCAATTGATGGTATTCATCCACCCCATGTTGAAAAATGCTGACTACGCCTTTTTGTTGTTCAGGCTGTTGGTAATCTTGCTGTAAAAGATTGAGATCTTTTTGCTGTCTAAAATTCTTTAAAAAGCGGTTCCAAAGCTGCTCTTGTCCACGAAGTAACATGCCGTGACGCACGATTAAATACCAACTTACGACTGAGGATAAAACCAAAATCAACATCACTACTTTTACCAACACACTGGCATGGCTAATCAACATCCAAACTGACATTTGATCCATCGTTGCTTGCATAACGCACTCCAATTTTTTACTGCATGGTGCAGTACATATATATTTTTAAAATGGGCTGTGATTCTTTAGCAGCCCATGTACTCACTCAGGTACTAAAGCGCTATTTAGTCCAAATGCAGCGCTTGGGCGATTTTTTCCCAAGGCACATATTTAAAGTTCTGATTGGTTTCAGGCATACGTTTACGTCCGTCTTGCACCACCAACATACCTCGCTTCCATTTGCCACCAAAATTTAGGGAACTCACATCTAGTCCATCTGTTTCAGACACAGCGTCAATGCCTTTATCGGTATTGATGCCGATACGAAATGCGCCACGAACCGTGTAAGGTGCAGCAGCATCAAGCACCACAAAGCTGTCATTGCCTTGGCTTGAAACCACCAAATAACGTTGGTTTTTGCCGTGATAAAGTCCCATCCCCTCAATGTCATCATGCATCACCTCTCCTACACCTATCACCTGCTGCATAGGAAGCTGAGTTTTTGGGTTGAGATCTTTTACCCACACCGCGACATCTTCTTCACCCAAGAAAATACGCCCTGTGGCATCGTCTACGACACAGCCTTCAGGTTGGGTTTTAACTGAAAAACGTTGTACTTCTTCAGCTCTTAATTTTTGCTGTGCAGCCGTGATGTGGTATTGAACAAAAGTCCCGTTTTTATCGTTGGGAATGGCATAAATTTCCCCTTGAGCGTCGCGGTACATGCAAATGCCATAAATATCATCCAATGTGGTTGTTAACTCGCCAAGCACAGAAACCTTGCCCGTTTTGGGTTGAATCGCAAAGAGATGCAGGCTGTTATGATCTCGGTTCGATGCCACCGCCAAATCGACTGTCTGATTGCCCCATTTAAAACCGTGGCGTACATCGACATTATTCAATCGCCCTACTGGCAAGTACTGCACAGTTTTGCCCTGTAAGTCGTTAACCTGTAGACCACCTTGTTTATCTGTCGCTAAAATACGGGACTGACTCGGCTGTGCAGCGTTATGCCAAATTGCAGGATCATCAGCCGCATCACCTGTACTTGGCACGCCCTCCGTCTGCACTTCTGCTGGAATAGTGATGATATTTTGGGCTTTGGTCTGGGTCTGCGTTTCCCATTCCACATCTGTCACTT
This sequence comes from Acinetobacter sp. WCHA55, assembly GCF_002165305.2. Taxonomy (NCBI): domain Bacteria; kingdom Pseudomonadati; phylum Pseudomonadota; class Gammaproteobacteria; order Moraxellales; family Moraxellaceae; genus Acinetobacter; species Acinetobacter sp. WCHA55. Next base: position 2,528,405 of record NZ_CP032286.1, read on the forward strand.
TCACGGTTTTATCATCTAAAATCAGCAAGGATTTATCAGTTAAATTACCTTGAACACTCAAAGTCTCTGCTTCTTTCACCGTGTCTAGTTGTAAAGGCGGCTGTGCTTTCCATTGCTTATCTTGCTTTTGATAACGATAAAGCAAAGGTTTTTCTGCATCGAGTACAGCGACATGATCATCTACAATCGCAATTGCAGAGGGTGAACCTTGAATCGAACCAAAGGGTTGCACGAGATCCACCGCCTGACGCACCATGTCTGCTTCAGAATGAGCTGGATATGCCCAAATGCCAACATTCTCTTCATTAATAAACAACTCTGCTGTGGCATCATTCACTTTGCATACACTACTAGCAGGTGGAAAACTGAGACGGCGTACCAACTGTGGTTGAACTAAAGCCTTCTCATGCTGAGCCACCAACCATTGTTCACCAAGCCCCTCTTCACCTACTAAAAAAGCAAAACTCAGCCCTTGAGCATCGGTATATAGGCAAACATCTTCAGACTTAAATGAACGCTTTGGAATAAAACTAGGCTTGTCCCATGCTTTATTTTTTAAGTTCATGCTCATCAGTTGAATTTGCTGTTGTTGCAAATTCGACGCAGCAATCAATAAACGCTCCGAACCAATCCGATAATCAAAACGCCCAAACTGACCTTGAATTTGATGTAGTACATTTTGTTGATCATCTAAAATTTGTAGCCCTTTATTTTTACTGCTCAACAGTGCGGCAACTTCAGGCCATGCACTCAAGGTTAACCATTGCACATCCTCAGTTTTCGCCCCATTCATGTCGACTTCACGTAATTGCAACTTCGCTGCCATAGGCTGATCTATTGGTATTTCAACCGAGCTTAACGACTGGCTATTTTGCGGAGCTTGGGGCACGCTGTGCTGACTGCATGCGCTCAATAACAGCAAGCAACTGCTTAAAGCAGACCATTTAAAAGATGAAAATTTCATAGAGATACTCAAAATTGGGCAAGGAACCTCAGGTCTGCTTCTGTTGAGCAAACCTGAGTACTAAATTTAATTCGACTTAAAAATGGGTATAGGTCAGTGCCAGTTTGTAAGCTGGGCCATACTCTTCATATTGCGCGTTATAAGCCTTAGAACCTGCATAGTTGTAATAATGCTCATCGGTGATGTTTTGTACATCAAACTTGAGCTGTAAGTTTTTAGATAAGTTCACATGACTACTAAAATCAAGGAAGATTTGGTCATCGGTATAAATATCTTTTTCAGGCGTATCAATGTCACCGAGTTCATACAGATAACTCGATTTATAATTTGCTGAAAGTCGTACACCAAAACGTTCATTTTCCCAGCCAAGCATCGCATTCGCCACCACATCCGACTGATTTGGCAAATGAATACGACGACTCAGAAGTTCACCATCTTTCATCGAATCAATATCCGCTTCTGACTTACTAAAGGTGGTATTTAAACCCAACAAGAACCCGTTCCATGGTGCTCCTAAGTGGTCAAATTTTTGTGAATAGGCAAACTCCATTCCATAGAGTTTGGCACTTTGACCATTTTTATAAGTTACAGCTTCATCAAAGTCAGCCCACTGACCTGTCCCTGCAATATTGGTGTTATAGATAAAATTGTCGATATCTTTATAAAAACTATAAAAACTCACCATACTGGCTTTGCCAAAATACTTTTCTACACCCAAATCAAAGTTAGAAGACTCCAAAGGCTTCAACATTGGGTTACCAAACTCAGCTTCATCACCATCTATGTAAACACCTGGTGCACTTTGCGCAAAGTTCGGACGCACGACACTATTGGTCCATGCCGCACGCAGGTAGGTATTGTCCGCCAATTGATAACGCAAATGTAAGCTTGGCAACCAATGATCATAGTCATTTTCATATTTGGTCGCAGTGATCACATCATCATTAAACTCAAAACCACGTGCTTCAAAGTTGGTATTTTCATAACGTAAGCCAGCAATCACACGCAATTGATCCAAATCAATCGTATTCATGATATAAGCCGCTTGTATGTCTTCATTTGACTTAAAGTCATTAATGATGGAGCCATCCGCAACCACATAGTCAGCAGCGTTTAGCCCATTTATTTTGTCCTGAATGGCATTTTCATTGATGCTTGGACCAAACTGTCCCAGTTCATAGTGACTGTTTGAATTGAAATCTGAACTTGACGTGCTGAGGTTTTTATATTTCCACTCATCGGTATTATTGGTTTTCTCACGTTGACTGATTTTGCCCCCGAACTTCAATGCAGCAGCATAATTCCCCAACATATAGTCTTTTAAAAAGTCTAATTTACCGTTGTATTCTTTATCGGTGGTTTTAGACTTTTCCCACGACACCGAATCTAGCTCATAGTTGGCAGCATCATAAAAATCTTGATCTGCTGTTACAACTGGCTTTTGGGTACTGCTAAAGCCAACATTGCTAAACTCAGCTTTATATTTCGCCCCCGAAATACCACCCGGATTTTCCTCCGATGCTTCGCTATAACCGAGCTGACCTTCCACTATCCAAGTCCCAAAACCTTGCTTGCCGCCTAAAACAAAAGACTGTATTTCTTGTGTTTCTTCACGACTCTTCAGTGAACGAGTCACTTCCGCATCACCTCGCTGGCCTGCAAGTTGTGGATCAGAAAATTCAGCCGCCACTTCCTGACGTGATTCAGTGTCTTTAAAGCGACTATATAAAGTTCTTAAATAGTATTCGCCTGTGTCATTGGGGCGGTAATCAAAATTCAGCCCCGCACCAATGCGCTCCCGCTCGATGTCATATTGGCGCATTGCAGTTTCTTCAAGTGCATCGCCATCCCAAGCTCCACCCGTTTCAACATTGTCCGAGCCAAATTTTCGGTTTTGATAACTCAGTGCCAGCGCCACCCCAAGGTTGTCTTGCCCCTCACCAACACTGAAACGGTTACTGATGGCACCCGATGCTTTAGGGCTATATTTTTCCCGTTTTTCATCATAACCACCTTCAACCGTTCCCGTATAAAACAAACCGTCATGGTCAAAGGCTGATAAACTTTCGACTTGCACCGTACCGCCTAATGAGTTGGCATCCATATCTGGTGTCAACGTTTTCACCACAGCCAAAGACTGCACCAGCTCTGATGGTAAGACATCCAATGCCACGCCACGGCGATCGCTTTCAGGCGCGGGAACCAAAGTACCATTGATGGTCACTGCATTTAAGTCAGCACCTAAACCACGAACCGAAACAAAACGTCCTTCACCTTGGTCACGCTCTGTAGATACACCCGGTATCCGTTGCAAAGCTTCTGCGGCATTATCATCGGGTAATTGCCCAATGCCATCGGCATGTACCACACTGCTGATTTGGTCGGCACGTTTTTGTTCTTTGAGTGCTTTATCCATACTTGCAGCTTGGCCAATGACCTGTACATATTCCACCGTGTTATCTTCGGCATGTAGATGCGTCATGCTCAGCATTGACAGGACCAGTGTACTGAGCTGAAAACCCGCACGCTTATGTTTCATGAAACGGCTCTGATTATTTTGCATTATGTTCTTCCCCTCAAGCCAAAGTGGCATGGTTTGAACGCACAATAGAAATTGAATGTGAACATGATGTGACAGTGCCTTTTACCACCTGCCCTTTTTATTTGTTTTTGGCCATTTTCAGCAAAAAGTGAGCTAATTTGATCTGTATAGAGAAAATTCTGAGCATACAGAATGATGCATATTCACCACAAAGATAGGGTTTTTCAGCATTTTTATTCTCAAAAAGCAAAAATACCCTGATCTATTTTGACTCTAGCCTTTGCCATCAAACTGTCATCTAAATCTGTTTAGCTTGGGCGAAAATAAATCATTTCAAAAAATGCTATGCCTAAATACTTTGCTTACTACCGCTGGCCTTTGTTATGTGTAGCGACTGCCTGTAGCTTATCTCTCTGGTTGTTTATCTTACTTGGACAGAGCAAGTCGTTTGCTGAATGGAACTGGGTCGATATTTTAGGTGAAGGGGGAGCAACTGTTTTTATTGGTATTTGGATTTTCTTTATTATTAAAAGCCGTCCTTTGGGCCGTGTAACCAACTATATATTTTATGGACTGTGTTTTATTTTTTTCCATATGTGGATGGACAGCTTAGATGAGTTTATTCGCCTACCTAAAGAAATCATGTGGGATGCATGGCTTGAGTCCATTCCTTTTCCAATTGGACTGTGCCTATTTACCATCGGGATTTATTTTTGGCATCAAGAAGAACTGGCGATTTCTAAACACATGCAAAAACGAGAACGTATTTATCGGGATCATCGTTTATTCGATGCACTCACCCCTTTGGCCGATGCTCATTACTTTAAAACACAGCTCAAAGCTGCAATTGAGCAAAACTTGCATGAACCCAGCGACATGTCCGTCATATTGTTAGATATGCATAATTTTAATCAGATTAATCAAATACATGGTTTTGATGAAGGCACATCTATTTTGCAGCATGTTTCACAATTGATTAGCTTAAACTTACGACCACAAGACCTGCTCTGCCGCTTCGCAGGAGATCGTTTTATTATGCTGTTACCAGAGACGAAGCTACAACAGGCTGAAAAAATGGCAGCTCAACTTGAGCGCATGCTTATGGTCAGTGCTTATTATCAACGTGATCTGTCCGTGCACATTCCTTTAAAAGCACTCACGACCTGCTGTTCAGTCGGGCAATACCAAACTGCTCAGCAACTTTTGAGTGCCTTGAATCAGCAATTGCTTCATGTGAAGCAATACTACTCACCGAAGCGAGTCACGGTATGAGCTTTGAATGCGACTACAGCTACATTCCTGCGCATCATCAATTGTCTATTTTAATTGATTTAGCAGTCAGCCATGAGGTCGAACATCACGTCCTACTCAGTGGTAGTGGTATTTTCTTGGACGATATCTTTTCAGGGCAAAAGCTGATTAGCCAGCAACAGTTACAACAGGTTTTAACAAATGCTGAGCAGTGTTTTCGCAATCAGGACATCAGTTTTTTATTCGGTCAACGCAGCCTAACCACCCCCTTTAATGACGCCATTAAATCCATGCTGTATGCATCGACCTTCGATGAGGCGCTTAGCCGTTATTTAACATTTTCCGCATCTGTTTCACCGTGGTTATGCCCTCGACTCATGTACAGCCAAAGCCATATTCATATTTATTGGTTAGATGAAAACAAGCTTGAAAATCGCTTTTTAATCGAAAGCGCAATGAGTGCAATACAAGCATTTAGCCGTCAACTGTATCAAACCAAGTTAGCATGGAAATTCGAATTTAATTTTTCTGAACCGGATTATATTGAACAATATTGGACGCACTTAGGCAGTGATTTGGAGTTTAACCGCCCCATTAATATGATTAGTTTGCCGCGTGACTTGGTCCATGAAAAACTCCCAAATGCCTCTTCGACCTTAGCTGCAATCAGTTATCAACATGCGCTGAAAGAGATGACAGCTCAAAATATTCAACAGAGTTTTTTGCTCAGTTTGCATCAATACTTCATGCAAAATATTCAAAATAATATTCAACTCGAACAAACCGCTGACTATTTTCAAATGAGTTCTGCCACCTTAAAACGTAAACTGAAAAAGCATCAGACCCATTTTCAGGCACAACTCGATCAAAGTCGTTTGCATACTGCCATCATTTTATATCGTGTACATGGTTTTAAAACTGAACAGATTTCTCAGTATTTACAAATTAACGATGCCACTAATTTTCGACGTGCATTTAAACGTTGGAGTGGTTTAACGGTACAAGCGGCACAGTCCTAACCGATTATTTTTCCGAAAAAAAATCACGAATATTGCTGTTGTAACGCCGAAATTAAAAGTCAAAAACTCATCGGCTAATCACTAAAGTCAGCATAGTCACGTTCGCTGTATTTTTCTGTTTGCGTCCAAGGTGTAGCAACATGTTGGCCAATTTTGCGCACGGTAAAGGTTTTGGCATAGCCTGCGGTCGGTTTGAGCAATTCATATTTTTGAACCAGTTGATCCTGTTCATTCCATATAATATTCAATGTTTGCTCAGCACTGCGTATTTGATAATGCACTAACTTCGGATCACGTTGAATCAATTGTGCTCGCTTTAAAATGTCAGGATGAATCAAACTATATTCACAGCGCCAACAGTTTTTCATCCCTAGCATTTCTTGATCGACATCCTGCAATTGCACCCGCATTTTTTCATCTGGCAAAATATAAAAACGCTGAAACGGACTCGCTACGTTTGCTTGCCCGACTGCATCTTTGCGCTGCATCCACTGAATTGCACTGTCAAAACTCGCATGCTCATGGGTTTCTGTTTTGGCAGACACATGAGCGTTGCTAGATGTATGGACTTCGTCAGCATGCATTTGAGTGTTTAAACGTTCAATCCAAATATTTTTCGCATCTCGAATTATTTTCTCACTGTATTTTTGAATGGTCGTGACCCCATTGGTATCCAACCGTTCAATCTGATAATCAATACGATATTCATCTGCCGACCAGACCCACGGACTGAGCAAACTGAAAGACAATGCGAAGAACTTCATTTTGAATTTGAACGGCGGTATTAATCTTGTATCCATTAAAATCCAAACGCCTTTTTCAATTGCTCAAATACCCATGTATTTTCTTGTGTGCCTTTGAAGAGATTTGAATTCTTTCCTTCAGCAAACAGCATCACATCTCCGCCGCCATGTGTTTCGCTTTTCGGCAGTTGTACCCCGACTTCTTGTTTATAGTCGTCGGCAAAGGCTTGCTCATTACTAATACTGTCACGAATATCTAAACGCTTACCCGTACCATTTCCAAAAACGAGCGTCGTTCCTGTTGCCCCATTTACATCGCGGTATGGATTATGTACTTGGCCATCAGCCAGCACTTTGCTGTAAGCATTTTGCTCTTTTGCAATATTATAGTCATAGCTCAGCCCCAAAATACCTGGATTAGTTTCCGTCGTTTGACCCGTTCGTGCGGCATAACCATTAAACGTCATCACATGGTCATGGTCTGCCGTCACTATAACCAAGGTATTGCTCAAATCCACTTTATCCAGTGCAGTTTGAATTGCATCATTAAATGCCTTGGTTTCCTGCAATGCCCGTTTGGCATTATTGGCATGTAGCGCATGGTCAATACGCCCACCCTCAACCATCAAGAAATAGCCTTGTCCATTACTCTGTGCTTGCAGTGCATCAATCGCTTTACTGGTCATCACTGCCAGACTCGGTTCAGTCTTTATATTCTTCTTGAGTCGGTCCAAATCAAAATTTAAATGCGACTGTGTGGAGAATACGCCGAAAATTTTCTGAGTATTGACCGTCTGTGCCAAATCACTTTGGCTTAAAACGGTTTGATAACCCTGCTGTTCAAATTCTGCCAATAAATCACGACCATCCAAGCGCCCTTTGGGGTTAGTGACTGCATCATAAGGCGTCCAGTGATTTAAGCCGCCTCCCATAAGGACATTAATGCCATCCAATAAGTTTGGATTATAAGCTTTACCTTTTGGAACAGCTTGAAGCGCAATATCGTATTGTGCATCACGATGACAAATATGTGCATAGGTTGCTGCAGGTGTGGCATGGGTGAGTTCGGTCGTCGTCACTACGCCAACCGCTTTTCCCTTCTTTTTTGCCAGTTCTAAAATACTAAACGCAGGCATCCCTGCGACCATACTACTGCCCTGTTCTGGACAACGATTGATGGCTTTCGCTAAGCTTTTGCCATTCGGCAATTTTCCATCTTCAGGTTCGACTGCAACCGTTCCTGTTGTCATGGAAATCACTTCATTTTTATTTTTCTGCCCAGTCATATAGGCACCCATAGAGGGAGCGCTATCTGTGGTTTGACCATCCTCAGAATAGGTTTTAATCCGTGCTGCGTGCTTCATGCTGTCCATGGCAAGTTTGCCATTTTCCCCCACAGCATAAATACGACTTGCCGTCACTGTGGTTGGTCCCATGCCATCGCCTAAAAAGAATATAACGCTTTTCGTCGGTGTAAGTGTGGTGTCAGCAGCATACAAAGCACTTGAAGAAATCGACGCTGTAAGCAGAAGCATCATGTACGGGATGGTTTTTAAAGTATGTTTCATGTGATATCCCTCTGCTATAAGCCTGTGATCTTACGAATGAGGTGATTGACCTCAATATTTTCAAGGCTACCTGAGAACTGATCGGCTCCCTGACCAATTGCACCTAAAAACACATCTGCACCGCCATGCGTTTCTTTATCTTTATAGCCCGTTTGAATCACAGCTTCTTGTTGGAAATCATCCGCAGCAGTGCCCGTACACCAACCCGTTTCAGCCAAAGGATAGGTGAAACTATATTTTTCACCTTGCGGTGCCTTTGGCCCTTGTACTGGATGACAGACATCAGTGTCTTTTAAGTTCAGTACCAAGTCATCCATACGGTTTTGAGTGGGGCGTTTTTTGCCCGTACCAAAACCGATAATCGGATAAGGTTGACCATGAATATCTTGAGCAAAGCCCGCTTGATCATAGTTTTTTACCAATCCAAGCACACTGGTTTCCTTACCTTTGACATATTTTCCTGTGCGCTTGGCATAACCATTTAAAACCAAGGTGTGATCATGGTCGGCCGTGATTACAATCAGTGTATTTTTAAGTTCAGGATCACTTTGTTTAAGCTTTTGAATGGTTGCTTCTAAAGCATCATTTAAGGCAATCGTGTCTTGTAAAGCACGTTTGGCATTGGTGTCATGCAGCGCATGATCTATACGCCCGCCCTCCACCATCAGGAAAAAACCTTTTTTATTTTGCGTCAGGATGTCTAAAGCAGACAGCGTCATTTGCTTGAGACTCAGCTCTGCCAAGTTTTTCTTGGTGCGATCCAAGTCGTAATTTAAATGGCTGGGATTAAATAAACCCAATAATTTTTCATTTTTCGCCAGTTGCACTTGGGAGAGTTGGTTTTCATCAAAAACCACCCTGTAGCCTGCCTTTTGCATCTCGGTAATTAGATTGCGCCCATCAGTACGCTCTCCACCTGCATCTTTAGGCAAAAATTGACGCTTACCTCCACCTAAAACCACATCGACCCCATCTTTCAGTTTGATGTTATAGCGTTGATAATCATCACCTTTTGAACTCGGGACTAACTGTGATGCAATATCATTTTCAGCATCACGGTGGCAAATATGAGCATAAGTTGATGCTGGTGTGGCATGCGTGATCCGCGTAGTGGTCACAACGCCTGTCCCCCAACCCTTTGCTTTGGCTAATTCGAGTAATGTCTGTGTGTTTTGCTTATTTTTGTTTTGTGGGTTAGTCGCGCATTGGTTATTCCCTACTGAGTCAGGTTCAACTGCAATTGTCCCTGTCTGCATCGAGATCACCTCGTTTTTCATCTTCACACCAGTCATATATGCGCCCATCGAAGGTGCGCTGTCAGTGACTTGTGCATCCTCAGAAAAGGTACGAACAAAGGCCGACTCAGGCAGTCGATCAATTGCCAACTGACCATCTTCACCAACAGCATAAATACGTGAAGCAGTAAGTGTGGTTATGCCCATACCATCACCCAAAAAAAAGACCACACGCTGAGGTTGTTGGACTTTTTCTTGTTTGAACTGTTGCGTTGTATTGGCCTGTTGATTTCGCGTTATCGTCGTACTTTGACAAGCGGTAAGCAATATAGCGCTGAAACTTATACATGCCACGCTGATTGTTTTTAATTGGAATTTTTCAAGAGAACCGAGCATGGCATCAACCCATCTAAAGATGGCTGAACCATACACCGCAGATATTTAATTAAGATTACAACAGCACACAAACTTTAAATTTTCTTGATACTTAGCTGTTTTTATCACGTTTCACAATGATTTTTAGTTGGGTATTTTACAAAATCGAGCACTATAAAAAACCTCAGATGCGAACATCCGAGGTTTTTTAATTTTTAGTTGGGCAAATTTAGGTTATTGCGCAGTATAGCCACCATCCATCACCACGGCTTGACCTGTTACACCACCCGCCTTATCACTGGCAAGGAAGATCGCATAATCCGCAATTTCTTCTACACTGAGTAAGCGTTTTTGTGGCACCATCGCCAAAATCACATCTTCTAATGCACTTTGTTCGCTGACATTTCGGGTTTTAGCCAAGTCATGAATTTGACCACGTACCAACGGTGTATCGACATAGCCCGGACACAGCGCATTCACCGTAATACCATCGCGTGCACACTCTAAAGCCGCAACTTTGGTCAAACCAATCACACCATGCTTAGCACTGTTATAGCCAGCCTTGCCAGCAAAGCCAATCAGACCGTTAATCGAAGCCATATTAATCACGCGACCAAACTGCTGTGCTTTCATGATGGGAAATGCATACTTGATACCAATGAACGACCCAACCAACATGACATTAATCAACTTTTGGTAGACTGCAGTTGGAAAGTCTTCAATCACTGCAACATGCTGAAAACCTGCATTATTGATGAGAATATCCAAACGACCATAGGTTTTCTGAGTCAGTTCAATCGCAGCTTTATAGGCTTCTTCATCGGTCACATCACAAGGCGCAGACAACGCCTCAAAACCTTCATTTTGAAGAGCTGTAACCGTTTCAGCACACTTCTCTGCATTCATATCAGAAATGACAACTTTGGCACCTTCACTGGCAAATTTCTTTGCAATTTCATGTCCAATACCACTGGCTGAACCAGTAATAAATGCCACTTTATCTTTTAACAGTTGACTCATGATGTACTCCGTTGTCTTCTTTTTTCATTCCAAAGTCTTAAACAATACCAAACCAAGTAAAAGCAGCAATGGCAACAAATACTGCGATGGTTTTAATAATCGTGATGGCAAAAATATCTTTATACGATTGTTTATGGGTTAAACCTGTGACTGCCAACAAAGTAATCACGGCGCCATTATGCGGTAAGGTATCCATACCCCCAGATGCCATCGCAACAATACGGTGCATGACTTCTGGTGGAATACCCATGGCTAGAATCGCAGCATTGTACTGATCAGCCATCGCACTTAAAGCGATACTCATCCCGCCAGAGGCTGAACCCGTCACGCCTGCTAAAACTGTCGTGGTGACGGCACCATTGACCAACGGATTGGTAAAGGTATTACCCAATGCATGACTAATGATCGCAAAGCCCGGTAAGGCCGCAATGATCGCACCAAAACCATATTCAGATGCAGTATTCATCACTGCAAGTAAAGACCCGCCAATACTGGTATTAACGCCTTCTTTGAAGCCCGTATAGACACGGCGGAAGTCAAATGAAATGGCTGTGATAATGCCCACAATCAAAGCCAAGCCCACGGCCCAAATGGCAGAAGTTTTCGCAACATCGACCGTGTAGGCTGCAAGTCCAATCGCATTGAAGTCGAAACCGTTTGGATACCATTCTTTAATCGCGGTTGATAAATACTTATTGGTCACAGCAACTAAAACAAGCGGTACAAAAGCTAAGCATTGACGTGCGGTAGAACCATTTGATGTGGTATCTAAGTTTTGCTTCAATTGTTGTTGCTCAGCTTCTGTCAGCTCAATACCTGTGGCATAGCCATCCCCATTTCGAGCGGCTACACGACGACGCCATTCTAAATAGCTCAAACCTGTAGCAAGAACAAATACCCCACCAATCAAACCAAGAAACGGTGCCGCATAAATGTCCGTACCAAAGAATGTGGTTGGAATAACGTTTTGAATTTGTGGAGTTCCCGGCAATGCATCCATGGTAAAGGTGAATGCGCCAAGGGCAATGGTTCCCGGAATCAAACGCTTTGGAATATTGGCTTGTCTAAAGAGTTGATTTGCAAATGGATAAACTGCAAATACCACTACAAAGAGACTGACACCGCTATAGGTTAAAATTGCACCCAACAGCACAACGGTTAACATCGCATTTTTAGAACCAATCAGATTGACAATGGTTTTGGCAATGGATTCGGCAATTCCTGACATTTCAACCACTTTACCGAAGATGGCACCGAGTAAAAACACCAAGAAATAATCTTTAATGAACCCAACCATTTTGGGCATAAACACGCCTGAATAAAAAGGCAAAACGTTAGCAGGGTTAATCAGTAAAACCGCTAACAAGGCACAAATCGGTGCCATAAGAATGACGGAAAAACCTCTGTAGGCTGTATACATCAGTAGCCCAAGAGACAATAAAATTACACCCAAATCCCACATATTTTTTACTCCATCCTTAAAGAAAATATGTCTTGATGTGCTGTGATATTAATAGCGAATGATGTCAAATCTAGTTGAGTCACAGTGCAATCAGCTTATGCGAAAAGACCAAATACACATTCATAGACCGTCTATATTCCCTCATGACGAGATGTCTATGTGCACTCTGATCTATGTACTATATTTATCCATCAGAGCATTAATATTTCAGCTTATGGGTCAGACTATAATGCATATAAACCCGCACATTGTTTGAAAATAATCATTGAGTAAGAAGAAAAATTGATTAATATGCATGCCCTAGCAGCGCTGATAAAACTAATTACATCAAGTTAAAGGTAAAATTTAAAAATCGTACCAAATAACCAATTTTTATATTTTTCATTTAGTTAAAACATATTTTCACAGATGATCACGCTGTTCGGCTTATACTGCTTTGACCCATCGAATCAAAACCACATTTACTTTCATCACTTGATCTGTTTTGACCGTCTGTTGTATTTTTCATGTAAACCATTGGAGAAAAGCACGTTCACTTTCATTCGACATCGTGTTGCATCATTGCTCAGGGAAGCTCATGACACTCAAACAATTAAAAGCCTTTTTAGTCCTTGCACGTACGCTTAATTATGCCAATGCAGCCAATGAACTGTGTCTGAGTCAATCCGCTCTCAGCTTAAGCATTAAAACGCTAGAAGAGGAACTCGGCGGAAAACTGTTTAAACGCAATACGCGTCGGGTAGCAATCACCACCGAAGGTCAGTCCCTGATTCCCTATGCCAAAAAGCTTCTGGCTAACTGGGAAGATATGGAAAAAGATGTCAAACAGCGCTTTAAACTCAACCGTGGCACTTTAAATATTGCCTCAATGCCCTTTGCCACCCATGCGGTACTCCCCGCAGTCATGCATGATTTTTCACAATTACACCCCAACATCAGTTTTTCTATCCATGACATTACCAATGAAAAAATTATTGAAAAAGTTCAAGAAGGCATTTTTGAGATTGGCATTTGTTTTGAACCTAAACCGAATGATCAACTGATTTTTCAGCCCTTATTCAATGAAGACTTTTTGGCTCTGTTACCCAAACACCATGCCTTAGCCAAACAAAAAAGCGTGACATGGCTGGAACTCTGCTCTTACCCTTTTGTGACTTTACAAAACCCCTCGATTATTCGACATGTGATTGAGGAACATTGTGCAGCGCATCAAGTGGTGTTGGATTTGAAAGTCGAATGCCACCAAATCAGTTCGCTTTCACACTTTGTTGCCTATGGTATGGGCGTGAGTGCTATTCCACGGCATTTTCAGAAATTCATCGATCTTGAAAGAAATGTGTTGGTTGAAATTGAGGACAATCAAGCACAACTCGCTGTGGGCATTATTTATAAGAAAGATTATGAACTGTCTAACATCTCAGCCCAATTTATTGAAACCACACTTTGGCATCATTTTTAAAGCCTTACTTTTATCCTTAAAGATGAGTCTCTGCTTCTATTCGTTATTAATCAAATACTTATAATAATTTAAATATTTAAGGCATTTTGTATTCTTCGCACCTAGTTCTCTCTTTTTCCTTCTTTAATATTAATGATTAATGAGTTTTTTTTATTACACATTAGAAAGATTCAATTTCTAAAAAAAGCTGTGCAATGCTAAAAAAATAACAAGCAAGGAAGATCAGGAAATAAAAGATGAATAAAGTCGTCGCAAATGCAGCTGAAGCATTGGCTGATGTGGTTGCCAGTAATCAAACCGTTGCCGTGGGTGGTTTTGGCCTTTGTGGTATTCCAGAAGCATTAATTGATGCCTTAAAAGAAACAGGTGTCACAGGTTTAACCTGTATTTCAAATAATGCAGGTGTAGATGGCTTTGGTTTAGGTAAATTATTAGAAACCAAACAAATTAAAAAAATGATTGCGTCTTATGTTGGGGAAAATAAAGAGTTTGAGCGCCAGTATCTGAATGGTGAACTTGAAGTCGAGCTCACACCGCAAGGCACACTCGCAGAAAAACTACGTTCAGGCGGTGCAGGTATTCCTGCATTTTTCACCCAGACAGGTGTAGGCACTCTTATTGCAGAAGGCAAAGAAGTTCGTGACTTTGATGGTCGTCCGCATATTTTAGAAATGTCTCTCACTGCAGACATTGCTTTAGTGAAAGCCTACAAAGCAGATAAAGCCGGCAACTTGGTATTCCGTAAAACTGCGCGTAACTTTAACCCTGACTGTGCCATGGCAGGTAAATTCACGATTGCTGAAGTCGAACAAGTGGTTGAAATTGGTGAAATTGATCCTGACGACATCCATTTGCCGGGGATCTACATCAACCGTGTTGTACTGAATGCCACCCCTACAAAGCAGATCGAACAACTGACCATTAAAGCAGAGGAAGCTTAATCATGGCTTGGACACGTAATGAAATGGCGCAGCGTGCTGCCCTTGAACTCGAAGATGGTTTTTATGTCAACTTAGGTATCGGCTTACCGACATTAGTGGCCAATTATCTACCCGAAGGAATCAATGTTTGGTTGCAGTCAGAAAATGGCTTGCTCGGTATTGATGAATTTCCAACCCGTGATGCCGTCGATGCAGACTTGATTAATGCCGGAAAACAAACCGTCACTGCACGTAAAGGGGCTGCATTTTTCTCAAGCTCAGAATCTTTTGCCATGATTCGGGGTGGACATGTCAATATTGCTATATTAGGTGCAATGGAAGTCTCTGAAACGGGCGACTTAGCAAACTGGATGATTCCGGGTAAAAAAGTCAAAGGCATGGGCGGTGCAATGGATTTGGTTTCTGGTGTACAAAAAGTCGTGGTTCTGATGGAGCACTGTGCCAAAGATGGCACGCCAAAAATCGTGCCTCAATGTACCCTACCACTCACAGGTAAAGCTGTCGTCAGCCGTATCATTACTGACTTAGGCGTGATGGATATCACGGCTGAAGGGGTGAAACTGGTTGAACTGGCACGCGATGTAAGCCTAGAACAAATCCAAAAAGCGACTGGCTTAGCACTCATCATCAATGACTTTAAAGCCGCTTAATACAAACAAAATCATTCAAAGCAGCTTCGGCTGCTTTGTTATTGGTTCAATCAAAAAGATTTTCAGTAAGAAAGAGACTTTTTTATAACCTTTAAATCAAGCATAAAAACCATCATTGCCTTTACCAAGTCTATCTCTCGATACTCTTAAATTTACCGAATGATGACTCCTGCGCACATTTTTTTAACTTAAATACCTGATGAAAAACTAAGCCGCTCGGCTACTATATTTGCACTCCACATTCAGAGGTTTCCATGTCACAACAAGATTATGAAAATGGTTTAAAAGTTCGCACAGAAGTCATGGGCGAATCTTTTGTTAAACGTGCTCAAGACAATACTGTGCCTTTCACTCAACCTTTACAGGACTGGATTAATGAACATGCTTGGGGTTCAACATGGCAACGTGAAGGTGTTTTACCGCGTAAATATCGCTCGTTAATTACCATTGCATTTTTGACGGCACAAAAGAGTCCAACTGAGCTGAAAGGCCACGTTCGAGGAGCATTAAATAACGGTGCAACGGTTGAAGAAATTCAAGAAGTCCTTCTGCACAGTTTGACATATTGTGGCGCACCTGCAACTCAAGAGGCATTCCGCGCTGCACTGGAAGTGATTCAGGAATATCAAAGCAATTCATAAATAGATTAAGTGCCCATACAAAAGTGTTATATTGCAGTCGTATGGCGCAATTCATCTGGTTTGGCTATGCCGTATTTTTTGCCTAGCCAAACCATTCTCATTAAAAGGCTTTAGTCAGACTCATGCCAACGCTAAAGTTTCGCCCATCTGCAGGTTCAAAGAAACGGCTATTGCTGTCATTCACAATCACTGAACCAACATAGTTACGGTCAAACAGGTTATCGACTCGCGCATAAGTATTGATTTTCCAGTCACGGTTTACCCATAAATAGCCGACATTTGCAGCTACAACGGTATAACTTGGTGCCGTATCGGAGTTGATATCATCGACATAAATTTTATCCATATAACGCACATCTAGGCCCGCTTGAAAACCTTGCTCTGGTTGCCATGCCAACGCTGCAAAAGCTTGGTTTTTGGCAATACCTGGAATATAGGTGCCCTTCTGAATCAATGGTTTTGTTGTTGTCGCTGGGATATCCGCATCAAATGTTGCATCTAAATAACTATAACTGGTGCGGATATTCAACGCTTGCCAGAGTTGCTTCTGCCATGATAGTTCAGCACCTTCTCTTAAGGTTTTTTCCGCATTGCGGAAGGTACTACGTCCGCCATTCGCATCATCAGGCACAATGTCATTTTTAGTGACAGTATTGAAAACAGCCAATGTAAACAGACCAAATGCATTTTGAGACTTTAACCCAAGCTCATAGGTATCACTACTTGCAGGTTTTAAATCGAAATTAATTCCCGATGTGGCCAATGTAGGATAAGCCATTTCGGTAAAAGTTGGGGTTTCAAAGCCTTTGCCATAACTGGCATAAGCATAAAGTTCAGGTAAAATTTCCAAGCCTAAAGCCACAGACGGCAATAATTTTTGATAATCCGTTGAACCACTGTCATCGCCATTCCCTGCTACAATATAATGGTCTTCCGACTCATAATGCACATTGCTATAGCGTAAGCCTGTATCAAGATGCCACGTGGGTAAGAACTGCCATGAGGCTTGCACATACGGATCTAAATTCCATAAGGTATTATTTTCATTACGGCGTAAATCACCTTTCACGCCAAATTTCCCTTGATTATTATAATTGTTATAGCCTTTACGATCTTCAACCATCCGGTCTAAAGCCACACCAGCCACCAAAGTTGTATTCGGTAACACCTCTTTTCCTGTCCAACGGAAGTCTGCACCATAATAATCTCGGTCAAAATCAATCACACCACCGGCATGGCGAGCATTGGCTTGTGGCCCCTTTGGAATCGACTGATATTGTACGACTTGTCGGTTGCCCAAATAGAACATGCTATATAGCTCTTGCTGATCATTCAGCGGCTTCGTCCACGTCAGCCCAGTTTGGGTTTGCTCGATTTCTTTACGGACATTATAAGTATTGGTACGGTCATTCACTTGTTTTGGATTGGCTTTCCACTGCTCACGACTGAGACCTTGTGGGTCGTCGGCATCAATATCGACACGGTTCATCACCCAGTTGATTTTACTACCATCCTCTAAGTTCCATGTCAGTTTGGCATTATTCAGTACTTTCTGTGCTGTGCTATGGTCTCGAAAACCATCGGTATCAAAATAAGAAGAACTAATCACATAAGCGGGTTGATTGGCCTGTTCGGAACCCCCTTGTAATTGGATATTGGCTTGTTGCTTATGGTGGCTGCCTGCATTGAGTCCCACTTGGATTGAGTCTTTCCCTTGCCCCTCTTTGGTCTGGGTCAAAATTGTGCCACCCGATGAGTTACCATAGATGGATGAAAACGGTCCTGTCAGCACTTCGATGTGATCTAAACTATTGAGGTCAATATTGGAGCTTTGCCCTTGACCATCAGGCATGGTCGCAGGAATACCATCGACATACATTCGAATGCCACGCACGCCAAAAGTCGAACGAGCGCCAAAGCCACGCATCGAAATCTGTAAGTCTTGCGCATAGTTTTCACGGTTATTAATTTGTAAGCCTGCAACCCCTTGTAGGACTTCGGATAGATTCACATTGGCATTGTTTTGTACTGTAGCCGCTTGGACTTTTTGAATAGATGCAGAAGTCGATAACAACTCGCTATCGGTATGTACCGCTTGGACAGTGATAATAGGAAGTTGATATTCTGTCGTTTCTGCATAAGTATGCATAGATTGTAAAATAACCGCAGTCAATAAGGCTTGTTTAAAAGACACAGGCATCAAATAAGTTAATCGCACAATATTTCCTTGCTTGTTATTACCATAAAAATGGGAAGCCTATCATCTCGACAGGCTTCCCATACAATAAAACGTTTTAATCGGCTAAGCTATACGCAACCACATAATCGCCATGATCTGGTGATTGACGTGCGCCACCCGCTGAAACGACCACATATTGTTTTCCAGTTTTTGGTGACATATAGCTCATTGGCGTACCCTGACTACCCACAGGTAAACGTGCTTTCCATAACTCTTGACCATTTGAAGAGTTAAAAGCGCGTAAGTAGTAATCCTGAGTCGCTGCGAAGAACACCAAGCCACCTTGAGTTGCCATTGGACCGCCAATCGTTGGCATACCAATTGGTGCTTTTAAGCCCATTTTGATGCCCATCGGACCAGTATCTTCAACCGTACCCAATGGAACCTGCCATGCAATTTGACGAGTTTTCATGTCAATTGCAGTCATGGTGCCGAATGGTGGTTTTTGGCAAGGAATACTCAATGCTGACCAGAAACGGTTTTTGTTGACTTTGTATGGTGTGCCTTTCATTGGCACGGCACCCATACCCGTATTCACTTTCTCACCGCCATTGACTTGAATCGCCAAATCTTCAGGGGTTTGTTTGATTAACTGAATCCAAAGCCCTAAGCGCATGTCATTCACAAACATATAACGATGTGTTGGATCGAATGCAATAGAACCCCAGTTCATGCCACCCAACGAACCTGGGAAGCTTAATGAAACATCTGTTCCCGGTGCAGTAAATAGACCTTCATAACGCATCGATTTGAAGTTAATACGACACATCAACTGATCGAATGGTGTTGCACCCCACATGTCCGACTCGGTCAAAGTCTGGTTGCCAATTTGTGGCATTTCAATTGAACGTGGCTGGGTCAAACTGTATTGTTCATTTGGTATATCCGCTGCTTTAACAGGTTGTTCCACCACTTTAGTCAGCGGTTTACCTGTAACACGGTCAAGCACAAAGAACTGACCAGACTTAGTACCAATCACCACCGCAGGTTTGGTCGAACCATCTTTCAGTGGGAAATCCACCAAACTTGGTTGCATTGGTAAGTCAAAGTCCCATAAATCATTATGAACCGTTTGATAGACCCACTTTTCTTTTCCTGTGGTCGCATCCAATGCCAATACCGAAGTATTGTATTTATGATCTAATGGCTGACGGTTGGCACCCCAAAGGTCAACCGAAGAACTCCCCATTGGTAAGAACACGGTATTCATTTGTGGGTCATAAGACATGGCAGCCCATGAGTTGGCCGAACTACGCTTATAGGTTTCTCCCGGCTTGAGTACATAATTCGGGTTAGGATTACGTGGATCGAATGCCCAACGCAACTGACCTGTAATGACATCGTATGCACGAATTACACCACCCGGCATGTCTGCACCCACGTTATCAGCAATACGGCTGCCAATAACAATCGACGTTCCTGCAATGGTCGGTGCTGAAGTCACTTCAAAACGTGGCGCTTTAGTACCATCGCCCAAGCCTTCAAGTAAGTTTACCGTACCATCGACACCGAAGTCTTTACAGCGTTCGCCTGTATCGGCATTCACCGCAATTAAACGACCATCAGGTGTGTTGGTATAGACGCGACGTGGACAGGCTGTATTGGTGGCAACTGCAGTTACGGCTGTTGCACCCGCTAGAGTGGGCTGAACCAAGGCTTGTGTCGAATCGAAATACGCAACACCACGGCAACGTTCCCACGCATCCGCTTTGGAGTTAACCTCGGCCTTCCAGATTTGCTTACCTGTGTCCGCATCCAAGGCAATAATGTTGTTATGCGGGGTACACAACAATACTTTGTTGCCCACTTGCAATGGGGTCATTTGATCTTCTGCACCATTCCCCGAACCTGTGGTCATATCACCCGTTTGGAAACGCCAAGCTTCCTTAAGTTTAGATACGTTATTACGGTTAATTTGATCCAATGCAGCAAAACGGCTCCCGCCTGCATCACTACCATAATGATCCCAATTCACTTGTTGTTTATTTGGTGTCACTGGTACAAGTGGTAATTCCTGACCCGATGCTTCAACAGTAGGATGCGGTATGAACATACCGTACAAACCGCCAATCATACCCAGTACAGTTAATCCACCTACGACATAAGCAGGTGCATTCATTGCGATTTGTTGCTGGTGTTTACGAATAGAAGGCAGAGTAAATAATACAGCAGCAAATAATCCTGCTGGGAACATCAAGCGAGAATGAAGTGGCCAAAATTCAAAGCCAGTATCCAGCAATGCCCAAATGACTGTACCAATAAAGACTAAACTGAATAATCCAACACCAAGTGCTTTTTTTCTAAAAATGAAAATCGCAGAAACGATGGTCACTAAGCCTGCAATAAAGAAGTACCAAGAGCCACCTAAACTGATGAGCTTTCCGCCACCAATTAAATAAAAGAGACCTGTTAATAACAGGACCAAGCCAAGGACAAAGCACCATATTTTAAATATGGGTCCTGACTTAGATTGAGCTTCAGACATACATCTTACTCCAAGTGCCGTGAGTTTAAATGATCACTCCCTCTCTCCTTTGAGTATCATTTATCATCACGAATAAATTCTGTTGCTTTCGCAGCTGTACTGCGAAAGCCTTGATTCAAGTGTTTAAACTAAACAGCACTATTGCTTATATTTTAATCACTTTTTCAAACTCATTGCTGTTAAAAATTAACTTTCATACTCAAACCTGCCACCCATGCATCCTCTACTTCTTTTATCCCAGTCGGCTGGTAGATATATTGCAAGTTTGGTCTAAGCATGACGGCTGGTGACCATTGATAGGTGTAGTTCAGCTCTACGTTCAACTCATCACGTTGGATGGGAACGTAGTCACTGGCAATAGCGTCGTAACTGTAATAACCGCGCCCTTCATTGGTGGCAATTTGTTTATCCGTTACACGGTCATTGACCACGTAATTGGCAAAACCCAATCCAATCGAGTCGTTCGGACGGCTATCAAATGGACCTTTGTACCAAAGTGCCAGTTGTTGTGTGCTTTCAACGTTCGTTGTGGCTTTATCGTTCACTACACCATTAAAACTGATATATAAGCCACGCTTAGGATCAGAACCCTGTTGGGTCAATTGTTGCTGTGCATTCAGCCAGAAACTGTATTTACTATCTTGCATTTCGCCACTGCGAATATCTTTGGCTTCAGCGGTCGAGTACAAAGCACCAACTTTGTATTCCCCTGCTAAGCCATTTAATGCAGCGAATTTTGGTTTCCAAGCCAACTCGAGTGGAATGGTTGCTCCTTCAACATTGTCCATATCAAGGTTAAAGCCATCACTATTCGATTGTGTTTTCACATTGTCAGGATTGACTTCGTATACGCCCAAGCCGAGTGACCATGCAGGTGCAAATTGATACTTTAAGTTGCTGCCCCAAACCCCGACCGGCCAGTTATACCAAATCGAACCGATTGATTTACCGAGCTGACCACCACAAAGCAGCAAGTTCTGGAATTCGCATTGCGAGCTGTTAAAGTCATCCGACATGCCCATGCGACCAATCTTGAACTGGACTTTATTGTCATCAAATCCTGTTTTGATCCACGCTTGAGTCAGACGCCAGATTTTTCCACGACCATAAATTTCTTGTGTGTTCCCCAATGTACTGGCACGTGGATCTTTGATACGTTCTAACGTCAAAGAATTACCATCACGTTTGGTAATCATCAAACCTGCAGTGGTATTTTCCCAACCCGCAATTTTGTTTAAATCAAAATTAGCACCTAAAGTCAGTTGCGCTGCATTTTCAAAGGTATTGTCATCGTTATAACCACCATCTAAGTTGGTTGCCGCCTGACTCATAATGGATGCAGTAAATTTATAACCTTGATCTTCTAATTGCTTACGCTCACCGTTCCAATCCCCAAATAACCATTGACGGTCTGCCGAGTAAAATTCATTAGCCGTAGCCAATTGGCAAGTCACAAGTGCCAAAGATAATGTGCCAAGTTTTAAGAGTTGTTGCATACCAAACATCCTTTTCTGATTGGAAAGCTCAACAGGATTGAGCTATCCATGCGATTATTATTATTTCATTTTAACGGCAGGGCTAAGCTCTGAGGTTGCACCCAAATGGTCAGTCACATTAGCAGTTACGCTTGCAGCACCACCGAGCGCTTTCCAAGTGGTTTGACCTTGACCTTGCGCATTGGTTGTTAGCACTTGAGCACCTAAGTACTGTTCTGCTTCTTGGCTGTTCGCTTGACGGTTGGCAAAGAATTCAACGTGATAACGCTGATTTGGTTGCCCTTGGACGGTCGCTGTAATTTGTCCTTTGCTATAGCTTAAACGTGGCGCTTGGATATTTTGGTTTGGCATCGCATTACAGCCTTGCTCATTTGGCTGTGTACAGGTTTTTTGCAATTTCGCTGGCTCAATTACGACACCACCACCACGAGAACCCACAAAGCCCGCATGTTCTAAAGCAGGTACTGCAAATACAATCGCACCTAAACGCTGGTCAGGTACACATGAACCACCTGCTTCACAACGCTTAATATCTTTACCGTTGTCCCAAATTGCGTTTTTAGTGAGTGTGGTACGTGCATTGGCATCTTTTTCTGAACGAACTGCAATCCCGATACGGTTACCGTGTACTTTGTTGCTGTCAAAGATGTTGCCATCACCAGTTAAGTTAAAGCCAATTGAGTTATTGGTCAGTTCGTTGTACGCAACGTAATTACGTTTACCCCAGTTAATTTGCAGACCATCTGAGTAGTTTTCAAACTTATTGCCCACCACTGCATTGTCATTGCCCCAAAGGATTTCAATGCCCTGAGATGGCTCTGGATTGGCTTTAGTTGAGGTAAATAGGTTATTGGCAACAAGGTTGAATGCCGCACCACGCGTCAGTTCTAGTCCATCACCATTATCTACAAACAAGTTGTTCAAGACTTTGTTGTTATTGGTGGTGGTAGAGGTTGGGTTGCCTTTGCCATCATCACCCGTCAACATTACGCCTGAACCACCGTAGTTATTGCTGATCCGGTTGTGTTGGATCAGGTTGTTACTTGAACGGTTAATTAAGACCCCAATACAGAAACGGTGAATGTCTAGACCTTTTAATGTCACGCCATTTACATCTTGTAAAACCAGACCCGGTAAAGTCATGGTACGTACGTTAGTCCCATACTGTTCTGGATTTGCACCTGGGCAGGCTTTCGCGCCTTCCCCTTTAATGTAGTTCGAACCATCAATGGCAATAAACTCACCTGTTTTATCCCATTGCGTACCAATAATTTTCACCGAAGATTTAATCGGAGGTAAAGGCTGGTTCAGCTTAATGACATAAGGAGCTTTGCCAACGGCTTGAATTTGAATTTCATTTTCTTGTGCAGCATTGGCATTGGACTGCTCAATTGCCCAACGTAAAGAGCCTTTGTTACTATCGTCCTGATAGCGGTCAACCATATAAGTTTCTGCACTGGCAACACCTGAAGCAGCCAAACTTAATACCAGTGTGGTTAAACGTAAAGTTGATGATTTCATGTTCAAATCCTTTTATATCTTGAAGTCTTAAGGTGTAGGCTGCACAGTTTTAAGGAACTGTTTAAGTTGGGTCACATCAATTTGACCCGGTGCAGATGCCTCACCAATCATGCCGAAACTTAAGCTGCCACCCATGTTTGCCGTTGCAACACGCGAGATTGTGCCCAATTGCCCCATCGACATCGTCAGTAAAGGTTTAGTACTTTTTTGACTCACCGCTAAAGCGGCATTCATTAAGGTCATGACATCTTGTTTAGACTTCGGCATCACTGCAATTTTCAGAATGTCTGCACCCATTTGGTCTTGTTTCAGCAAACGGTTTTCAATTTCTTGTTGTTCTGGCGTTTTATTAAAATCGTGATTCGACATGATCACTAATACATGTTTATCGTGCGCCAATTTGGTTAACTTCGCAACGCTGCCAGCATCACGGAACATCTCGATATCCAGCAACTGCATAAACGGTGCTTTTAAATATTCACGGTAAATCTTTTCATAATCTTGATCGGATACCGTCATTTTTCCACCTTCGTTATGGGTACGAATGGTTGCAATGAGCGGTTTGTCTTTCAAAATTTGATTGAGTTGCTGACCAAGTGAGATAACTTTCTTCGTGTCAGCAGAAAATTCGAGTAAATCAATACGAAACTCAGCAAGGTCTGCATCTGGATTAGCTGCAATCACTTTGGCTTGTGCAATGGCTTGTTCAGCAGTTTTTGCCGTAATCGGTACGATAGTTTTAACAGGTAAGTCGCCAATGTTGATGTTTTTCACCACATAATGCTGGGTGCTTAATGGCATAGCCTCGGCTGCAAATGTAGATGGCATTGCTGCAAGTACAGCACTGCTTAAACAAAATTGAATCGCTAATTTTTTGATCGTAATCATTACAGTTCCTTGTATTTTCAATACTATTGCTTGACTTCAGTCATAAGCCGCAAACATACGTGGGATTCATGCAATGGGACATGGAACCCCCACGTATAAACTTCTATCTATTGACTCGTGCAGGATGTCCTGCACCAAGCCTTGGGGAGTTTAGATATCTAAAAACACGGTTTCATCTTCGCCTTGAATGCGAATATCAAAGCGATAAACCACTTCACCATCACGTTCTTCACGCTTAGCAATAAGCGTCTGACGACGTGGCGCCCACTCAATACCTTTCAGCACTGGATCTTGCGCATTGGCTTCGGCTTCATCATCAAAATAGACACGAGTGTTCAAACCCATGTTGATACCGCGAGCAAAGATGATTAATGCAATGTGTGGCGCTTGAGTTGTACCTTTGCGTCCTGGCACTGCACCTGGTTTAATGGTGTTGAAACTCCAGAAACCTGTGTCAAAGTCTGCGCCAGTACGTCCCCAACCCAAAAAGTTTGGATCCGCCTGTTTACCTTGACTATCAGCAGCACTTGGATATACGCCATTGGCATCGGCCTGCCAAATTTCGATTAAAACATCGCGTAATGGCAAACCTAAACCGTCAAATACTTGACCTTCCAGGCGAATACGCTCGCCTAAAGTGCCTTCTTTAACCAACTGGTTATTAAAATTATTTTCAAACACTTCAATGTTGGCTTGTTTTGGTAACAAACCAATGTGTACATATGGCCCACCTGTTTGAGATGGTGTTTCATGTAATTCCTGAAAATTCCAATTGTTCATGTTGTTCTCCCTGAATTAAGTCAAATCATTTTCGAAATAAGTCGCACGACGACCACGTAACGTGATGTCAAAGCGGTAACAACGGCTGTCTGCTTCAATGAAATTGCTCTTGTCTTCTAAAGCAATCAATGCACGACGTTGTTCTTCCGAAGGAATGGTTTTAATAATTGGACATGAATCAATCAGCGTATCGCCTTCAAAATAGAATTGAGAAATTAAACGCTGTGCCCAACCATCTGCAATCAATGAGAAGTGAATATGTGCTGGACGCCATTCATTGATACGGTTACGCCATGGGTAAGGACCTGGTTTGATGGTGCGGAATACGAAGTAACCATTGGCATCGGTCATCATGCGACCACAACCACCAAAGTTTGGATCCATCGCACCAATAAACTGGTCATTCGGATGACGGTAACGACCTGATGCATTGGCTTGCCATACTTCAAGTAAGGCATTTTTAACTGGGCGACCAAACTGGTCACGTACATAACCATGCACAATAATGCGCTCACCAATTGGCAAACCTGCTTTGGCATAGTTCAAGATCAAATCATTATCTTTAGGGCCAAACTGTTCGGCACTAAAATGTGGTGCAGTTACTTCAGTTAAAGTTTCTGCAATTGAAATCAAAGCATTCTTTGGCGAGCGTAAGACACTGGTTTTATAGCCGGGTGTATACGCTGGCGGATGATCATCGGTATTACGTTGTGCGTATGCACCTAAAATAAGTTGCGACATGTGGCGTCCCTCTTAAACTCGTTCCATTACTCTTGATTGGTTTGTTCTTGGTTTAACTGCTTTTCACTCAGCTTTTGGGGTGCGATACCCAAATCTGCAAAAACCTCTTCTGCCATATGCATCGCTGCATTTGCCGCAGGTAAACCTGCATACAGCGAACAATGTAAAATCAACTCTTTTAAATCGTCTTTGGTCACACCATTGTTAAAACAAGCACGTAAATGCATACGCAATTCATCTTCACGGCCCAGTGCCAATAACACTGCAATAGTGACTAAGCTACGGGTATGGCGTGGCATGCCCGGTCTGGACCAGACTTCGCCCCACGCAAAACGACTGATAAAGTTTTGAAAGTCAGCATTAAAATCATTCAAGTTCTCAAGTGAACGACCGACATGCTTTTCACCCAACACTTCAGTGCGTACGGTGATTCCTTGTTCATAGCGTTGTTCATCATTCATGGGAGAAACCTCAATTAAGTTGCATCGGTATGTGCAACAAGTGATTTAACAAAAATAGCGACTGCTGCTGCCGTTGCAGGAATCATCAGCAAGCTTAGAATTGCGGTAAATGACCAGTCATTGCCGAGTAAAACTGCTCCAATCCAAGCTCCGAATACAGCACCAAAACGACCAATCCCTGACATCCAAGCCACACCCGTTGCACGGCACTGTGTTGGATAGAAACGTGCACTTAAAGCAGGCATTGAAGATTGCGCACCATTAATCGCGATACCTGCACATAACACCAAGATTGCAAGTAAAGTTGGATTGGCTAAGCTCTGCCCGACTGCCACAGCAAACAAACCTGCAACCATGTAGAAACCCGCAATAATTCGGTTTGGATTGAAACGGTCCATTGCCCAGCCAATGAATAAGGCACTGAGTACGCCACCAAACTGGAATAAGCCACCAATAAATGCTGCACGCTCTAAAGTTGCCCCTGTCTCACGCATTAAGGTTGGTAACCAGCTGGTCAACAGGTAAATCATGACCAAGCCCATGAAATAGGTGAGCCAAAGTAAAACTGTACCTTTGACATATTTGGTCGAGAACAACATGCCAAATACGCCTTTTTTCTCTGCGCCATCAATCTGTTCTTCTGGCACATGAAACTCAGTCACATCCTGAACTTTTTCAGGCGCAATACGTGACAAAATTTGGTGTACTTTGGCGTTATCACGACCTTTCACAATCAAGAAGCGATACGATTCAGGTAAGAAGAAAATCACAAAGAACATTAAGAACAATGGAGACCAGCCACCCAATAAAAATAGGCTATGCCAACCAAATTTCGGAATGAGCCAGCTACTTACAAAGCCACCAGTCGCCATACCCAAGTTGTAACCACAGAACATGCAAGTCACGAGCAGTGAACGTGAACGTTTCGGGCAATACTCAGAGAACAATGTCGTTGCGTTTGGCATTGCTGCACCCAAACCAATACCTGTCAAAAAGCGTAAAACCACCAAGGTATCGAGGTCTGGTGCATAAGCAGAAGCCAATGTGAAACCACCAAAAATCAGCATGGAAACACTTAAAACAATCTTTCGCCCAAAACGGTCAGCCGTCGGACCAGACACCAATGCACCAATAATCATGCCGCCTAATGCTGCACTCATCACTGGACCCAATTGCGAACGGTCAATCCCCCAGTCTTGTGCTAAGGCTGGTGCAATAAATCCCATTGCTGCAGTATCAATACCATCAACAAAAACAATGAAAAAACATACAATTGCGATAAGCCACTGATACTTGCTAATCGGTGCTTCATTAATCAGTGCCTGTGCGTCTATACTCGTTTTTTGAGTAGCGTATTCCTGAGACGCCATACCTGCCTCCTTAGGCTGAAAGTCCTTTTTAAATCCTTAAACTATTGAATCGATCCAATGAATTGACTGAGGGTTTGATTAAACTGCTCAGGTTGTTCAATATTGGAAAGATGCGATGCGTCGATCACCGCCAATTCACTATTTTGAATCTGTTGTTGCATGAACATGCCGTCAGCAACGGTGGTCACAGGGTCAAATGCACCTGCAATCACTAAAGTTGGAATATGAATGTTTTGAATTTCTTGGGTTAAATCTGCATGTGCCAATGCACGGCAAGATTCCGCATAACCCTGTGCTGGCGTTGTTGCTAAAGACTGGATGGTGCGTTGTGCCAAAGCATTATGTTGATAATCAAACTTTTCACTGAACCAACGGGTATGTGTCGTTTTAACCAGATCAGCTAAACCATTGGCAATCACAGCATCTGCTCGAGCATTCCAACCTTCTGCAGTCCAAATTTTGGCTGCTGAATTAGCAACGGTGATGCTATGAAAACGTGCTGCATGATGAATACCCAACCACAAAGCAGTCATTCCCCCCATGGAAATGCCGCAAAAATGGGCTTTTTGAATATTCAAACCATCCAAAATATCTATCACATCTTCAGCAAGGTTTTGCACTGAAGTATGCTCAATCACATCGCTATGACCATGACCACGTGTGTCATAAGTCACTACTTTAAAATGCTGTTCAAATGCTGCAACTTGAGGTTGCCACATGCCTTTGTCTGTGCCGAGTGAATTTGAAAATACAATTACAGGTGCATTTTCTTGACCGCTAATGTGCACAGCCAAACATTTGCCCTGACGATTGGTCATTGTAATATTCACTTTGCCTCTCCTTTTGCTTCCTGCAACACCGCATCAATCTGGTCTTGAATGTTGCCAAGATAAGATTCGGGTTTAAAAATTTCTGAAATCTGAGCTGCACTAAAAAAGGCTTGGACTTGATCCAACTCCACAATCACATCTTTTAAATGCAGACCTTTTTCTACTGCTGTTTTACACGCCGCTTCTACCACATGATGTGCCTGTAAACGCCCCATGTGTGGCGCCAATGCCATCATGACCGCTTCAGCCATAATCAAGCCTTGAGTGCATTCCAAGTTACGCTGCATGTTCTCTGCATTGACTTGCATGCCCTGTAAAACGTCTAAAGTCCGTTCTAAAGCACCTGCACACAGCTGGAATATTTCTGGCACGGCAAGCCATTCCGCATGCCAAGCTCCCAAACTGCGTTCATGCTCTTGCACCATGCTTTGGTACAAACTCGACATCAATACTGGTACACGATTCGCAGCCGCTAAAACCGAAGCTGCTGCAACTGGATTACGTTTATGTGGCATAGTCGAAGAGCCGCCGCGACCTTTTGCCGTTGGTTCAAAGATTTCAGCAATTTCTGTTTGCATCATCAAAGACCAATCACGCGCCATTTTGCCCAAGCTACCTGTCACTATCGCGACAACACTTGCCACTTCGACAATACGGTCACGCTCACCATGCCAAGTGCAACTTGGGACTGAAAGCTGTAACAGTGCTGCATAAGCTTGCACTACGGCATTACCTTGGTTCTGTAAGGATGCCAATGAACCGACTGCACCACCCAACTGAGCGGTAAATACACGTGACTTCATCGCTTCAATACGTGCTAAATCACGATGAAATGCCGATGCCCAGCGCGCTAATTTATGACCTAACGTAATCGGCAAACCTTGCTGCAACCATGTACGACCAATCATGACTTGTGCGCGATACTGTTCAGCTTGAGCCAATGCTGCGCGATAACAGTATTGTATTAAGGCTTCAACATGGTTCATTGCTGCACGGCATTGCAAAATACATGCAGTATCTAGAATGTCCTGACTGGTTGCGCCCCAGTGAACATAACGCGCAGCATCTTCATCGGTTTGTTTGGCAATTGCAGTCAATTGCTTTACAAATGGAATTGCAATATTGCCAGCCAAGCCTGTTGCGACAGCCAAAGCATCAAAATCAATTAGATCCAATGCCGTTGCTGCAATATTTGAAATTGCGGTAGCCGCTGATTCTGGAATAACACCCACCTGAGCCTGTGCTAGTGCCAATGCCACTTCAGCTTGAATCATGTATGAAACCAAAGCACGATCACTGAAAATTTCAGTAACGTCTTTTTGGTAAAATAGGCTGGCATATAACTGGCTCATGTTTGTCTTTCCCTAATCTGCTTTGCTAATCTAATTAAACTCGCTGAATAATCAACGCAATGCCTTGACCGACCCCAATACACATTGAACACAGTGCATAGGTGCCACCTGTTTGCTCTAACTGGTTTAAAGCCGTGGTGACTAAGCGAGCACCTGTAGCACCCAGTGGATGACCAATCGCAATCGCACCACCATTCGGATTCACTTGAGTCGTATCGTCGGCTAAACCCAAATCACGGGTCACCGCCAATGCCTGTGCGGCAAAGGCTTCATTCAACTCAATCACATCCATCTGCTCGATGGTGAGATTGGCTTGTTTTAGTAATTTCTTAATCGCAGGTGCTGGTGCAAAGCCCATGATGCGGGGTTCAACCCCCACAGCCGTAGAGGCAATAATCTTGGCACGGGGTTTAAGCTGGTATTGTTCTACTGCTGCTGCTGAAGCGATGAGTACAGCAGCCGCACCGTCATTGATGCCTGACGCGTTTCCCGCTGTGACGGTGCCTTCTGCTGTAACGACTGGCTTCAGTTTCGCCAAACCTTCTAAAGTGGTCGATGCACGTGGATGTTCATCCGTGTCGATCACAATCGGATCACCCTTACGCTGAGCAATGCTCACCGGAATGATCTCGTGTTTAAAAAAGCCTTGAGCTTGCGCGGTTGCTGTGCGCTTTTGACTCGTCAAGGCAAACTGGTCTTGATCTGCACGATCAATTTTAAATTGTTGCGCCACGTTCTCTGCGGTCTGTGGCATGGTTTCTACACCATACATCGCTTTCAGCTTTGGATTGATAAAACGCCAGCCCATGGTGGTGTCTTCAATCTTCTGGCTGCGCCCATACGCACTTTCCGATTTACCCATCACAAAAGGCGCACGTGACATACTTTCCACACCACCTGCAATAATCAGGTTGGCTTCTTCAGCTTTAATGGCACGAGCAGCAATCGCAATCGCATCTAAAGATGAACCACATAAACGGTTGATGGTGGTGGCAGGCACTTCCACAGGTAAACCTGCCAATAATGCCGACATACGGCCTACATTACGGTTATCTTCACCCGCTTGGTTGGCACAGCCGTAGATCACATCATCCACCTGTGACCAATCCACAGTTGGGTTACGTTGCATTAGGGCTTGAATCGGCAATGCACCCAAGTCATCAGCACGGACTGGCGCGAGTCCACCCGCATAACGACCAAATGGGGTACGGATGGCATCAATGATATATGCGTTTTTCATTCTTACATTTCCAAATTAAAAGCAGTTGTTATCACTGCCACAAATGATGGATTTATTTATTTTGATTTGCGTAGGCAATGCCTCACTTTTGACAGGACAAAAGTGACAAAATCCTTTGTTACTCAGACACAACATCCTTGTTGTGCTGAGTAACAAGGCGACATCCATGTCGCCAGTCACGTGAGCAAATACAAAATTTGGAATCCTTTTCCAGCATTAGCTGGTACCTATCGTCATCAACAACCTGCCCAAATTTTTATCAGGACTGTTTTTGCAATTTGATTTGATCAATGTTCACAGTGAACAGGTTTTGTTGATGACAAGGGTTTTGGTTACTTTTTAAAAAAGTAACCATTACGAGCTTCTTCTATTCGACTTTACTCAGTAAGACTCCGTCATGTCACAGTAAATCTAAAACTTAGTTCGTTGAATCTATTAGCGGTGCACCCGTCATCGCCTGCAATTCAGCAAAGCTCAAACCTTCGACCTTCTCAATCACTTTCAAGCCTTCAGGAGTGACATCAATCACACACAGGTCGGTGTAGATGCGATCGACACATTTCAAACCTGTGGCTGGATAAGTCAGTTCAGCCACAATCTTCGGTTCACCTTGTTTGGTGACATGGTCGGTGGTGATAAATACTTTCTTGGCACCCACGGCCAAATCCATAGCACCACCCACTGCAGGAATCGCATCGGGTGCACCAGTATGCCAGTTGGCCAAATCACCATTGGCGGCAATCTGGAACGCACCGAGTACCGCAATATCCAAGTGACCACCACGCATCATGGCAAAGGAATCCCCATGATGGAAAAAAGCACCGCCTTGCAGCATGGTCACGTATTCTTTACCTGCATTGATCAGCTCAGGATCTTCTTCACTTGCCACTGGTGGTGGACCAAAGGCCAATAAGCCATTTTCAGAGTGTAAGAAGACATCTTTGTCGCTTGGCAGATAACTCGCAATCTTGGTCGGTAAGCCGATGCCTAAATTGACATAAGCACCATCGGGAATATCTTGTGCCACACGTTCAGCAATCTGGTTGCGGCTGAGTTTTTGATAGCTCATGAAAGTCTCCTACTTAGACAGCAACAGGTTCAGGTTGTACCTGCACCACATGTTGAACGAAGATGCCTGGGGTGATGATGTGTTCAGGGTCTAAACCACCCAGTTCCACCACTTCAGAGACTTGTGCAATGGTGACATTGGCTGCCATCGCCATGATCGGACCGAAGTTACGTGCCGATTTACGATAGACCAGATTGCCCCAACGGTCGCCTTGCTGGGCTTTAATCAAAGCGAAGTCGGCTTTGATTGGATATTCGAGAACATAATCTTTACCGTCGATATGACGGGTTTCTTTACCTTCAGCCAATAAGGTGCCGTAGCCTGTAGGCGTGAAGACTGCACCGAGTCCCATACCTGCGGCTTGAATACGGCAAGCCAAATTGCCTTGAGGTACCAGTTCTAATTCGATTTTGCCTGCACGATAGAGTTCATCGAAGACCCAAGAATCTGACTGACGTGGGAAAGAACAGATGACTTTTTTCACGGCACCGGCTTTTAACAGTTTCGCCAGACCATAGTCACCATTGCCTGCGTTGTTACTGACAATGGTCAGGTCTTTAATGCCCAGTTGAATTAAGCCATCAATCAGTTCTGCAGGTTGTCCTGCTGTACCAAAACCACCAATCATGATGGTTGAGCCGTCGGTGATTTGGGAGAGCGCTTCCGTTAAGGTCGCTGCACTTTTATCTATCATTAGATAACTCCATTGTGCATCATGCAAATTTGAAAAGGCGCAGAAACCTAACTTATACTGACGGGCAATACAGCTAAAACAACATTCCCTAGTCTTTTAGTTCGATTTCCTTATGCGTTCATTTTTTATCTTTTCTTTAGAGTAGACTAGATGGTCAGACCAGCTTTTGTTCGATGATCGAACATTTTAAACAACTATCGAACAAAACCTGATTTTTTCAGTCAGATTTCACGCTATAGTAAAAATAGACAAAGGATAAGAATGAATAGGAATGCCGAAATGCGTGAAGAAAAAGAACGAATAGAAAATCGAATACATAATCACAATAATAAGAAAACCATTCGACATGAAGACTTTGTTGCAGGGATCAGTAAAGGTATGGCTATTCTCGACAGCTTTGGTACTGACCGACATCGTTTAAATATCACTATGGCAGCGGAACGTACAGGCATGACCCGTGCCGCAGCACGACGCCATTTACTCACTCTTGAATATTTAGGCTACTTAGAGTCTGATGGTCATTATTTTTATTTAACCCCTAAAATTCTCAAATTTTCAGGCGCTTATTTAGGTGGAGCACAACTTCCCAAAATTTCTCAACCTCTACTGAACCTGCTGACCAATCAAACCTCACTCATTTTTTCCGTGATGGTTTTAGACGGCTATGAAGCCATTACTATTGCACGTAGCGCCGCACATCAACAAACAGATCGTGTCAATCCTTATGGCCTACATTTGGGCAATCGTCTACCTGCACATGCAACATCGGCAGGCAAAATTTTACTGGCCTATCTCGACGATCAGGAACAATGTGAATGGCTGAATCAGTATCCGCTACAACGCCTCACCAAATACACCCATACCAATAATGAAACGTTTCTGGCTTTATTGCATGAAATTCGAGAGCAAGGATGGTGTTATTCATGTGAGGAACACGAATTGGGCGTACATGCACTTGCCGTTCCGATTTATGGGCAACAGTTAAAAGTCGTTGCAGCCTTAAATATTGTTTCCCCTACCATGCGTACAACCAAAGAGTATTTGATTCAACATATACTGCCTTTACTACAAGAAACTGCGCGCGAACTGCGTAATATTCTTTGATACATAAAAGAAAATCACGCAGCACTGATCATATATAGGTCTATGATTCAGCCGAGAGAGACTCGAACAGATTTCAGTAAATGTCCTCTTAAGCCTTAACTTCAATTTAAGGGTTTACGTATAAACTTAAAATCGTTCTATAGGTCTGAGCATTCGGTCGAAGCTTTTCAGACTGTTCAGGTGAGGTGATGGTCACAAGGTATTGCCCGACCGCTGAAAATGGCAAAGTAACTTCACCTGAACCATTGGTCTGCAACTGGGTCACTTTTTCAGCCTCACCCAATGTGGTGATTTGTTTTTCCAGTGTTACCTGAAAACCTGATGCAGGTTTATTTTCCAAGTTTAATTTTACAGTGAATGGTGTTTTTAATGAAATCTGATTTGGATGACTTGAAAATACCAAACTTAAACCTTGTTGGGTATACGCTTGCTTGAGCTCACTTTGCTGTTGCTTAGAAAAATAACTCAGCAACTGATCAAAACGTTGCACAGTAAACTGTTGGCTTTTCGCTTGTACTTCATTTGGGGTAACAAAGTGACGTTCAGTCAGTGGTGCTAAACCTTCAGTTTTTGCATCTAATACCCGTAACCAACGTTGGCCAACTTTTGCATATTTAAGCTCACCTGTTCGGAGCCCTGTAACTGTATAAGTTCCTGCTTGATCCGTTTTTACATCAGCCAAACTTAGAACTTGACTATGACTCAGTGTTAACTCTTGAGTTTCACCCTTCGGTGTAAGCACTTTAAAATTAAAGCCTTTAATCGCAACTTCCGAGTCAAAAGCTTGCTCTGCAAATCCAGCCAAAACTACTGTGTTTGCACCATCTACTACATAACTGCTTGGCGCCACAAAGGGCGCATGTGCCCAACTATTTAGGGCCAAGATACTCAGTAAGCAAGTCAAACTTATTTTCTTCATCGTTGAATATTCCATTGATGTATCGTTATCCATCATCAACCTAATCCGTTTTACCTTTAAGCCATCCATAAATGACCTAAAGGTATGGTTGGTTTATTGAACTGAAGCTTGTCCTACTTTTTTCGCATACTGTTGAATGTCATTTGCTTGAATAGTGGTTTTTCCTTTTGCAATCGCTTTGAATTGCTGTCCAGCAATCTCCTGCATTTGAGTCGTACCCGTTGCTAAATTACGGTCAAAACGTTGCATAAACTCATCGACATATTCTTGTTCAGTCACGATCAGATCTTGATTGCTGTCCGTCTCAAAAAATTGTTTATCACGCGCAGTTAAATAGTCGCCTAAAGTCACATAATTTTTACTCTGCCCATATTGCACAATAAACTCAGCTACATTGCTTGGCATCGGCATAGAAATAGGTAACTTGGCACGGAAACCATCATGTGTACCTGTATTTGCCCCAGCCAAATTTGCATCTTCAGTGTTAATCAAACCATCCTGATTCTGATCGAAACCATCAAAAGTCTTTTCACCAGAGGCTTGGAACTCCTTCAACGTCAGCTTTTGATCTTTATTTTTATCTAAAATACCGTAACGGACATGTGCCTGTTTTAAAGACATTTCACGTCGTTGCTCAAGTACAGGCTGTAAGCGTGCTTGTTCAAATGCTACAAATTGCTCTGCACTCACTTTTTTATTTGTAGTAAACAATGCAGCATAATCTTGAGCATATTGCTTACTTACCAAAGCAGACTTAGGCTCCTTATCGGCATGGTAAAGTGAATAGATTGTATAAGCTTGCTGATAGCTATCTACTTTTTCAGTTTGCGCTGCTGCCAAAACACTTATCGAAGCCGTAAATATGGTCAAACCTGTGATCAATTTTGTCATCATGTTCATCATCATTTCCTCTGGGTGAAATTGCTGGAATAGTTAAACTCTATCTAGCTAAAATTAGTATTTAAACTCGATACTTGCGACAATATTACGGCCCGGTTCTGCAGCACGATCAATCAGACTGGCTTGGTTGGTTCCTGTAATGGTGCTCACTGCGGCATAGTCCCAATAAGTCTTGTCAAAGATATTATTCACCGCCACATTCAACTTAGTGAACTTATTCATATTCCAATAAGCTGAGAGATCAAACACGGCATAACCTGCAACACGTTGATACTCCACATCATCTTGGTAGGTACTCACATCTTGAGACGCAATTTTGTCCCCGACCGCAGTTGCCGTTAAGCCTAAACCAAAGACTTTACCCGGGTGGTCATAAGCAAAGGTGAGGCTACCCTTTTCAGGTTGTACCGAGTTCACTCCACTTTTCAGACCATCTTTATTTTTCGCGGTGCCTTTGGTTTTACCTGCCACTAAAGCGAGACTAAATCCATCCGAGTGTGGAATAAATTGTCCCAAATCAATACGTGTAGACAGCTCACCACCCCAAATTTCGGCATTGGCTAAATTTTCTGCACGATAGTAACCATAGGGATATTGTGGTGTGGTGCCATAGTTGTAGTAATCGATGAAATCACTGTATTTGGTATAAAAGCCTGTGATATCAAACTTAATGCCATCAATTGAAGTATTTCTCAGTCCAATTTCAAATGCATCACTGGTTTCTTCATCA
This sequence comes from Acinetobacter sp. WCHA55, assembly GCF_002165305.2. NCBI lineage: Bacteria > Pseudomonadati > Pseudomonadota > Gammaproteobacteria > Moraxellales > Moraxellaceae > Acinetobacter > Acinetobacter sp. WCHA55. The sequence goes on from NZ_CP032286.1 coordinate 2,565,094, forward strand.
AGGTTCGAGTTACCTATCACGATATAACTTGGATTACCTGCGGTGGTTTGGTAGATGCCACCCATTTCAGTAGGTGATGGGATACGTGTACCGCGGGTGTATTTAAAATAGCTATAGTTTTCAGGAGTGAATTGATAACTGGCCGAAAAACCTGGTGAAACATAACTAAAATCACGCGCTTGGACATCACTATAGCTCGAAGAATCTGGGCTATACTCCTGTCGTTCAAAACGAACTGATGGTGTTAAAGTTAAATCACGCCCAAAGAGCCCCAAACGAATTTCATCTGAGAAATAAGCAGCATAACGCTTTAACTCAGAATCCAGCAAATAACCATCTTGGTAGAGTGTTGGTAGTGTTGCACCATTGCGTAAATCGACTTTGGTACTGGAATAATTTTTTTGGTCGACCGCGAGACCATATTTTAAAGTCTGCTGCTCTAAGTTCTTCGACGCATCAAACTTAATGCCCGTATTTTTTTCTTTATATGTCGTTGAAAAGTCACGTGCGACTGTCGCACTGTTCATGAATGATGTATCAGTTTCATTATTTGACTCTTGATGCCAAATTTTACTTTTTAACTGATCAAACAAGGCAAAGTGTTCAGGTTTGTAAATGTGTTCTAAGCTAAATTGGGTACGGTCAATATCCTGCTGTTGGGTAGCATCACTTTTATAGTTGCTAAATAAACTGGCACTGATGCCTGAGGTATCGGCAGTTTTTCGGTAAAAGTCCCCAGTCAAATTAAACTGATGCTGATCAGATAATCTCCACAGCACTCGTCCCAATACAGCATCCGACTTCCAATCTGTTGGGAACGCTTTGGTTTTAGAGTTAGGTTTTGTTTCATGTCCATCACGGTGAGCATAAGCCACTAAAGCTTTCACCTCATCATTACCCACCGCTCCTGTTACCGAACTTAACCATGCTTCATCCGCAGAGCTATAGCCTGCTTTGGCAGTACCTGCAATGGTTTTCCCATCAACCAAATAATCTTCTGGCGATTTGTTTTTAAATGAAACGCGCCCACCAATTCCGTCAGTAGATGCATCTGTTGTTCCCGAAACAATATCTACCGAGGTGAACATTTCAGGTTCAATATAATCACGACCTGCTCCACGTTGGCTCATACTGTTGGGTGGAACATAAGAGCTGACCGTCGCTTCAGCAATATCAACTCCATCAATATCTAATCCAATACGGTTGGCATCAATCCCGCGAATGTTATAACCACTGGTTCCCGTTCCATCAAAAAATGTGCCACTGCCCGCAACGGAAAATGGCGCTTGTACCAAAGGCAAGTACTTCACGATACTTGCCATATCCGTTACCCCAGTTTTATCAAGGTTTTCTCGATTAATCGTTGTCTTTGAAACTGGTGACTGGTCTTCATGTTCAGCATAAACCGTAATTTTGGGAAGGGATGCTGAAACTAAAACATTTTCTTGTGCAAAGCTGTTAGAACTCAAGCCTGTGGTCATGAGCACAGCCAAACATAATGATAAATAACAAGGTCGGAGGTTCAAACTTTTAGCTTCGTCGCCCGAAAATTGCGACTGATATTGATTCATACTCATACGGTTAAACCCACCTTTCAAATGATATTGATAATCATTACACTTAATTCAAATTACTTTTTCATCCCCTCAAAGACGGAGGGCAGTAAGGTAATTGATATAGGGATACTTTGTGGATGCGAATCATAATCAATTAGATTATTATTTACAAATACTATTTGCTTTTATTTTATTTTTTAAGCGTTCTAGATCGCTTAAAAAAATAGTTTTTATTTCAATACTTAACTCAAGGTGAGACGCTTCGCTATCGACTTGTGTACCAAAAAAATCGTCAAATTTAAAACCTATATGAAGTGTTTAACGCATAAAAATAACAGGATGCTATGATCAATTTCGTAAATCTCAATACACTTCGACTCCACCTCGAAAGTGAAAATCATCGGTACTAGAAATTAAAAAAGCAGTGCATATCCACATATGCACTGCCTCGAATAAAACCGTAATTTAATAATTAAAAACAATATCTTAATAATTAAACAATCACTGTAATGCTACATGAAGCAAGTGATGATTTTTGCCCGTTAGGCTGTCAAAAGATCAAACAACAGAGTCCAGTCTTAACGCTACTGAACCACAACTTTCGGATTAGAGTTACCCCACATGGTGTAAACATCTGCCAGCAAAGCGCCATTGTATTCTTCCAAATCACTTTGCTTGACTATTGCACTTCCTTGCTCTCCAAACAGAACCACTTCATCATTAGCACGAATATCTGGAAAATCAGTAACATCCACCATAGTCGTATTCATGGAGGTTCGCCCAACTACAGGCACTTTATGCCCTCGAATCAGTACATAGGCTTTGTTACTAAATGCCCGTCGATAACCATCTGAATAACCAAGCGGCAAATTCGCCAATAGTGAATCACGCTTCAAGGTATAGGTTTGGTCATAGCCAACTGTTGTGCCTTTCAAGTAGGCATTTACTGTTGCCACTTGGGTTTTAAAGGTCATCAGCTTTTTATATTCGACCCGATCTGGAAGGCTGTCACCATAAATCACACCGCCTGCACGTACCATATCTAGGTGTGACTCTGGAACCGTTAAGGTCGCAAAAGAATTTGCAGTATGTAAAATCAGGGCTTCTCGCTTTAATTTGGCTTTTTTAATCAACCACTCTGTTTGCTGGTTAAAGACCACCAAACGTTCACGCACATATTTTTCATCTTCCACAGCATAATGCGTCATGATACCCACCAGCTTTAAATTTGGCAGTCTAGTCATGCGGAGCGCTTGTTGTCTACCTAGTGCACTGTCCAACTCTAAACCATTTCGGTCCATCCCCCCTGCATTTATACCCAAATGATACGCAAGGGTTAGCCCCTGTTGTTTTGCCCACTGCGACATACGTTGTGCTTGCTCATAGTTCCCCAACAACTCTTCCATGTTTAAAGAAGCCGCATTTTGGATTTCTTGGTCAGTCGCTGCACGTAATCTTAACAGCCGTCCCTGATAACCAGACTTGCGTACTATCGCGGCTTCGGCATTACTAGTAATGCCCACGCACGGTACATTCAGCTTCATAATACTCGGCATCAACAGTTCAATCCCGTGACCATAAGCATCGGCTTTCATGACTGCACAAATCTGGCTTTTGTCCTGTAGCTGCTGTTGTAAGTTCTGAATATTCTGCTCGAATGTCTGCACATTAATTTCGACCCATGCATTGGCCTGTGGCGCTGCTACTTGTGTCGCTGAAAGATGCGGCGTCAATAACGGTGCGGCAAAGCTGCTTTGTATATGTAGTAATCCTGCCCCCAACATACATGCCCAAAGTGTCGCTTTTTTCAAAATAAATTCCCTCTTCATCGTTATAACAAAAGAGAGGGTTAATACCCTCTCTCACTTTTCATTAATTATTTTCTTGCATATCATCATGCTCAATGCGGCGACCATGGGTCAAAATCCAGTTACGCTCTGCATATTTTTTCGTTTTATAGTAATAAGCAATACCTAAGCCAATAAACCAAATTGGAGAGAACGCCAACGAAATCATAGTGTCATGATCGAGTGCCAAAATCGCCACCACAAAGATTAAGAACAACAAGGTAAACCATGCCATAAAACGTCCACCCGGCATTTTATATGCTGACTGTTCATGCAGTTCAGGCGCTTTTTTACGATAAGCCAAGTACGACAAAATAATCATGGCAAAGGTGAAAATACACAAAATCGAGGTGAAGGCTGAAATGATGATAAATGCCGTCATGACATTCGGCACAATAAATAGAATCGACGTTCCTACCACCACACAGAACATCGAGAACATTAAGCTCAGTACAGGCACTTTGCTTTTCGACAGTTTGGCAAAACTTTTCGGTGCATCTTTTTCTACCGCTAAACCAAACAACATACGACTGGTGGCAAACACCCCACTGTTCGCTGAAGACATGGCAGAGGTTGCCACGACAAAGTTGACAATACTGGCTGCTGCAGGCAAGCCAATCAACGTAAACATTTCAACAAATGGGCTCTTGTCTGGAGAAATCTGCGACCAAGACGTGACTGCGATAATACAAACCAAAGCACCGATATAGAACAATAAAATGCGCAATGGAATTGAGTTAATCGCGCGTGGTAAAGCATGATGTGGATCTTTGGTTTCTGCCGCTGTAGTACCCACCAATTCAATACCGACAAAAGCAAATACCGCAATTTGGAAACCGGCCAAAAAGCCCGTTAGACCATAAGGGAATAGCGACTCTTTCTCGACCACATGGGCCAAAGATGCTTTCACACCATCTGGAGAGACAAAACCAATCGTTATCAGATAGACACCCACCAAGAGGAACATAATGATCGCGATAATTTTAATTAAAGCAAACCAGAACTCTACTTCACCAAACAGTTTTACCGCAACAAAGTTCAATAAAGTCAAAATGGCAATGGAGGTGAAAGCGGGTATCCATGCGGGGAGATCGGGATACCAAAACTGTGCATACCCTCCAATCACAATCACATCTGCAATTGCAGTGACAATCCAACTCAGCCAGTACGACCAACCCAAAAAGAACCCTGCCCATGGCCCCAAATATGCCGTTGCAAAATCAGCAAAAGATTTATAGTTGGTATTGGACAGCAATAACTCCCCCATCGCACGCATGACGAAGAAGAAGAAGAAACCAATAATTAAATAGGTCAGAATAATGGATGTGCCTGACACAGCCAACGTCTTACCCGATCCCATAAAGAGACCTGTACCAATCGCACCACCAATCGCAATCATCTGAATATGACGATTGGTCAGTGAACGTTGCAGTTGTTCTTCCTCAACTGACGCGTAATGATGTCCACCCAGTAAATCACCGTCTAAAGGCTCTTTTTGTTGATGGGTTTGTTTTCCATTCATCATGTTTTCACTCCAATTTACAACCCAATGGGTGTAAATATGGGACTCAGATTTAGATAATTCCTTATTTCATCTCAGTCCAAAATTAAGCTACATATTATTTTTCAATAACATTAATTTTTATTATTCAGCGCCACACTATTCATCTCTTTATGGCGACAAAATAATACTCACACAGGCTGCAAAACCCATGCCTAATTTAATTATTTAATATAAAAAAACAACAACTTAATAAAAACAAAATGCAAAACCACCCATCGATTATAAGTACACTTATAATCGACAGATGAAAATATTGAATTAATATTTTTCTCAATATCCATATATTCAATTCCATTGAAAATTAATTTAACGACTTAAGTTCGATAAACCACCATCATCACATTTAATAAATTGACTGAAATCATCAAGGATGAACCTCAGTTAAGATCAGTCCTGCTCTTAATCCCTTTTTCACTTGAGTATTCGGAAATAAAATTCGAACCTGCTCAGGTGCAGTCACATATGGTTTGCCCTGTTGCAGAGCAATCACGGCATCGGTTTCGAACACGGAAAAATTAGGCGCAGAATCTGCCAAATTAAGCTGGAAGTCATCTTCAGTTTTAATGATCGAATCAACGACTCGAAAAGTTTGAATGGCTTGTTTTTGACGGATAGGTAAGACTTGTTTACTCACCACGGCGCGAAGCACATGATTAATTGCGGCGAAAGCTGCCAGATCATTTTGTCCAAAGGGTTTAGCATGACCAAGTTCTAGCGTCGAACTGGCCGCTTGAAACTGAGAGCTGCTAAAGTGTGTAAAAGTACGACCTACAGCATTGTGATACACCAAAGCATCCAATTCCGCAGCGTTTAGGCTGTCTAACATCGCAGCATCATAGTCATGGGTTTGATAAGGAAATAAGGCAAAAGTCGGCAACAAAGATGGGCGAATCGCGGTATGCAAATCGTAATGATAGCGTCGTACTTGAGCTGGACTATCATTAAAAAAAGCGGTGACGATCTGTTCTAAGACCGCCACCCGCTGCGCTTCAACTGTGTCGGTAAATTGTTGATAGGCCCCGCAGAACATGCGGTTCATATCATTTTCAACATAGCGTTGCCCTGTGCGAATCGCGAGAGGGTTACCTAAAATCAGTAATAACTTAACCTTGAGCTCTAATGTCCCTGCAAACAAATCTTGACTCAGCTGCGCCAACAACTCGATTGGCGCAGTTTCATTGCCATGCACACCTGCGGAAAGCACGACTGCTTTTTCATAAGACTGTTTCGGCGTAAAAGATAAAACACCTTCAGCTAACCATTCCCAATGATAATCATGCTGTACGCCATGCATAACTGTCGGGACACGTTGTGCTAAAACATCACCTAGAAAATCTATCATCTGCTTTCCCTGCACGATTGCTTAACGTTGGAAGTGATACACCGAACCTAAGTTCAAAATTTGCGTCAGTTCATCTAACGCAGTACGGCTTTCAATCAGCAATTGCGGGTCAGCCAAATCTTGCTGCGCCAATTGGTCACGATAGTACTGATCCACCCACGTATTTAAACGGGTAAACAAGGCATCATTCATAAACAGGTTTGGATTGATCACGTTAAGCTCTGCTTCATTCACCGCCACACGTAAACGTAAACATGCAGGACCACCGCCATTGCGCATACTTTCACGCAGGTCAAATACCTTGATGTCATCAATCGGCGTACCCATTTGGATCATGTCGTTTAAGTAACCCCATACTGCTGGGTTTTGACGCGATTCTTCAGGCACCACAATGCTCATCCCGCCATCGGCACGGGTGAGTAATTGGCTATTGAACAAATAGGTATTGACCGCATCTTTCACAGAAACACGCTGATCTGGCACTTCAATGGACACGAATTCTTGACCCAAGCGCGCCATTTTTTCGCGAATTTCTGACAATGCTTCAGACTGATTCAAAAATGCATGCTGATGGTGGAACAAGACGTTCTGGTTACTCACTGCAATCACGTCGTTGTGGAAGACACCTTGGTCAATCACATCGGGATGCTGCTGTATAAATACCGTTTGTTCTGCTTTGAGCTGGTGCAAACGTGCCACGGCTTCACTCGCCTCAAGAGATTGACGCGCAGGATAGCGTTTCGGGCCAATACCACCGCCAAGGAACTGCTGACCATAGACAAACACTTGCACGCTGGCTTGATCATAAGCACCGCCTAAACGGTTATGATTCGCCGCACCTTCATCACCAAACAATGCCACAGGTGGCAGTGCCTCGTGATGGGCAAAGTGACGTTCATCGTTAAACATCGCTACCATAACACGCGAGGTTGTTTCATGTTCAATCGAACGGTGGAATTTGTTGTTTAAATTCGCCGCAGTAAAATGCACACGACCATCAGCACTATCCGCCGACGGTGAAACCGTTGCCGCATTGGCGGTCCACATACAGGATGCTGAACTCAACGCGGATAACAATGCAGGCGAAGTTCGCATCGCTTGTTCAATCACGCTGTGATCATCACCGCGAAAACCCAATTTGCGTAAAGTCGGGACATGTGGGCGTTCTTGCGGTGCAAATACACCCTGCTTTAAACCCATGTCAGCCAAAGCTTTCATCTTTAACAGACCTTGCTTGGCAGCCAACTTCGGGTTGGAAAGATTATTTTGGTTTTTGGTAGATGCCTCGTTTCCGAATGACAATCCTGCATAGTGGTGTGTTGGACCGACTAAACCATCAAAATTAATTTCATAGCCTGACATTTCTAAACTCCCTTTTTGTCGACTTAAAGCACAATGCCTGGCGATAATTTTTCAGGTAGGCTTACCTGCTGACTTTCCAGTGATGCCATTGGCCATGCGCAGTAATCCGCGGCATAGAAAGCACTGGCACGATGGTTTCCTGATGCACCTACACCACCAAAGGGTGCCGCACTTGACGCGCCTGTTAATGGTTTGTTCCAGTTCACAATGCCTGCACGTGCTTCAATCAATAAACGATCAAACAGCGCACGGTCAGGTGAAACTAGCCCCACCGACAGTCCAAAACGAGTGCCATTTGCTAGTGCCAAAGCCTCATCGAAATGGTCATAACGATAGATACAGCTCAATGGACCAAAATATTCTTCATCGGGTACATCACTCACATGAGTCACGTCTAAAAGGCCTGGACTTAACAAGCTGCTGTTGGCATCCGCTTGAGTCACAGGGAGCAGAACTTGCGCTCCTAAATCGATCAAGCGTTGTTGTGCTTGTAAAATCTGCTTTGCAGCTTGCAATGAGATGACACCACCCATAAACGGTTGTGGCTGAGCATCCCACTGACCCACCACCAAGTTACGGCTGACTTCAACCAAACGTTGAATGAAGGCATCGCCTACAGCGCCATTTTTAATGATTAAACGGCGTGCACAGGTACAGCGCTGACCTGCAGAAATAAAGGCAGATTGGACGGTTAAATTCACCACCGCATCAATGTCGGTAATCTCGTCGATAATTAATGCGTTATTACCGCCCATTTCTAAAGCGAGAATTTTTTCTGGAACACCAGCCAATTGTTTATGCAGGTGGTAACCCGTATTGGCACTGCCTGTGAACAACAAACCATCTATTTCATGCGACTGCGCAAGTGCCTCGCCTGTGCTACGACCACCTTGTACCAAGTTCAACACACCCGCAGGTAAACCCGCTTCTTGCCATAATTTGACCGTTTCTTCCGCAGTCCACGGCGTCAACTCACTTGGTTTAAAGACCAAAGTGTTGCCTGCAATGAGCGCAGGGACGATGTGGCCATTCGGTAAGTGACCGGGGAAGTTATACGGGCCAAATACAGCCAACACACCATGCGGACGGTGACGTAAAGACGCTGCACCATCTGGCATTTCCGTCAGACTTTCACCTGTACGTTCGTGATAAGCACGCACTGAAATCGCTACCTTACCAATCATTGACTGAACCTCAGTCAACGTTTCCCAAATCGGCTTACTGGTTTCACGGCTAATAATCGTTGCAAGCTGTTGTTTGTTTTGTTCTAACAAGCTGGCAAATCGTTGAATAATTTCAAGACGCTCAGCTAAAGGACGACGTGCCCAAGCAGCAAAGGCAGCACGTGCAGACTGACAAGCCTGTTCAACTTGCTCAGTTGTCGCTTCAGCACCGTGCCAAATTTTTTCTTGTGTAACAGGATCGAGTTTGTCCCATGCTGTACCTTGCGCTGGAGACCATGTCCCGTTTATATATAAATTCCCTTGTGACATTATTTTTGCTCCATCTTATCTAAAGGCAACATACGAATGCTTTGCCCTGCTTGCACACCAAGGGCATGCGCTTGTTCTACCGTTAAACTTAAACTGTCTGTGTCAGCCGCATGCTGAATTAAAATCGCGCGATAGTCCTGATAGCGATCATTTGCCACCAAATAACGCCCTGCATCATCTGGAACGCTATCGACGATTTTCACTGCACAAGTGTGACTTTCTTTGACTGCACGCAAACTACTGACTTCCGCTTCAAGCGTCGGGCCTGCATCAAAAATATCGACATAACCTTGGTAACACAGCCCTTCCGACTCCAACACACGAGAGGCAGGAACCGTCTGTGGATGCACCTGTGCAATCACTTGTTGCGCGGCCATCGGCAGTAAATCGATATACACAGGAAAACGAGGCATCAACTCCGCAATAAAGACTTTTTGCCCTATGCCACTGAGGTAATCCGCAGTCGAGAAATCCATATTAAAAAAATGATGGCCTAAGGCATCCCAAAATGGCGAACGACCATTTTCATCGGAATAACCACGCATTTCTGCAATCAGCTTATTTTGAAAAGCCTGTTTGAAAGCTGCGATAAACAGAAAACGGATCTTCGACAGCAGTTTTCCATTTTGATCTTTGCGATACTCCGGGTCTAAAAACAGCGTGCAAAGTTCACTACAACCTGTATGGTCATTGCTTAAAAACAGCGTATTTAAAGTTTTATAAACATTCAGCGTTTGTGAGGCATGGACTTGTTTGCCTACATGATAGTTATAAAAAGGTTCAGTCAAACCCACTGAAACTTCAATTGCACTTACACCCACCACACGTTGTAACTGAGTATCTTCTAAAACAAATAAATACCCTTGTTCACTTGGTGCAGCTTGCCCCACTAAGGTCTTTTGTGTGCGTGCAATACGAGCTGATAAAATCTCTTTATTTTGGGGTAAGGAGGTCAGGCCAACGCCCGACTTCCCCGCCAGAATGTAGATATCATCTAAATCTCGATGCTCTGCATGTCTAACAATCATCATACCCGTTGCCTATCAAGCGCCAACAAAACGCATGAGCGCACGTTCAAAGCGTTCCAAACCTGTTTCGATGTCTTCAGACGGGATAATTAACGATGGTGTGAAGCGAACGACATTTGGACCTGCAACCAGTGCCAATAATCCTTCTTCGCCCGCTAAAGTCACGATATCTTTGGCTTTGCCTGCATATTCAGCTTTCAGTACACAGCCAATTAATAAACCTTGACCACGAACTTCTTCAAATAGGCCATAGCGTGCATTTAATTGGTTTAAACTATCTGTAAAAATTTGCGCACGTGTACTTACACCATTCAACACTTCTGGGGTATTGATCAAACCAAAGACAGCGTTGGCTACTGCAGACGCCAATGGGTTACCACCATAGGTTGTGCCGTGGTCACCCACCGCAAACATGTTGGCATATTTGTCAGTCGTGATCATCGCACCAATTGGAAAACCACCACCGAGTGCTTTAGCCGTAGTTAAAATGTCTGGGGTCACATCCGTGTTCATATATGCATATAAAGCACCCGTACGACCGACACCTGTTTGCACCTCGTCAAAAATGAGTACCGCACCATGTTGATCACACAGTTCACGTAAGCCTTTTAAAAATTCAGGGCTTGCCGTAATTACACCACCCTCACCTTGAATCGGCTCAACAATCACGGCACAAGTGTCTGCATCAATCGCTTCACGTACTGCGTCTAAGTCATTGAATGGTAAGTGGTGAATACCTTCTGGAAGTGGTGCAAAATCTTGTGAATATTTCGGTTGGCCACCTGCCGTAACCGTAAACAAAGTACGACCGTGGAAAGCATTTTTAAATGCAATAATTTTATTTTTACGTGCAGAGCCTGAAAGTAGGCCTACTTTTCGCGCAAGTTTTAAAGCCGCTTCATTGGCTTCTGCACCAGAGTTACAGAAGAACACTTTATCTGCAAAGGTGTTTTCAACTAATTGTTTTGCAAGCGCAAGTACTGGTTCATTGGTATAACCATTGCCAATATGCCAGAGTTTTTGACCTTGTTCGACCAACGCTTTAACTGCCACAGGGTGAGCATGTCCAAGCGCATTGACCGCAATTCCCCCTGCAAAATCGATATATTCCTTACCTTGCTGATCCCATAAACGAGAACCTTCGCCACGCACAGGAATAAACTGAGCGGGTGCAAAAACTGGCACCATGTACTGATTAAAATCTTGGCGATTTGGTTGACTATTCTGGTTCATGGTTTGTTCGTCCTTAATAAATCTGATGTTGTTCTTTCTAATAATGTGGTGTGCCCCGAAGGGCACGAAACTTCCCCTTAACCTGGGAAAATTCCTCGTTCTTTACGTGCTTTTAAGATACGTTTACACGCCAAGATGTATGCTGCTGTACGTAGGCTGCACTGCTTTTCGCTTGCAGTGAACCAAACGTCTTCAACTGCTGACATCATGAGTTTGTCTAAACGTTGATTAATTTCTTCTTCTGTCCAGAAGTAGCTTGCCATGTCTTGAACCCATTCGAAGTAACTCACGGTTACACCGCCTGCGTTACACAGTACGTCAGGTACAATCGTGATTTTACGTTCTAAAAGAATGTCTTCTGCCTCTGGATACGTTGGACCGTTCGCACCTTCCAAGACTAATTTTGCAGTCAATTTTTGCGCACGTTCAGGCGTAATCTGACCTTCTAAAGCCGCAGGAATTAAAATATCCATGTCTACTGACCAGAACGCTTCGTCTTCAATTAAAGTCGCATCTGGGAAGCCAGCTACACCTTTATGAATCGCAACGTAGTCTTGTAACTGCTTAACGTCCATGCCTTCAGCATTAAAGATCGTGCCTGTATGGTCTTGTACACACACCACTTTCGCATTTGCTTTATGGAATAAGTAACCCGCTTCGCTACCCACGTTACCAAAACCTTGGATCGCTACACGGCTGCCTTCAAGTGCGAGATTGATTTTCTTAGCAACTTCTAAACCAGTCACAAATACACCACGACCAGTTGCACGCACACGACCTAAAGAACCACCCAAGTGCACAGGCTTGCCTGTCACCACACCTGTTACGGTATGACCTTTAATGCTTGAATAGGTATCCATCATCCAACCCATGATGTCTGGATTGGTGCCTACATCTGGCGCTGGAATATCGACTTGTGGGCCAATCACTAGGCTAATTTCGCTGGTAAAACGGCGAGTCAGGCGTTCAAGTTCACGTGGAGACAATTTGCGAGGGTCTACACGAACACCACCTTTGGCACCGCCATACGGTAAGTTTAATACCGCAGTTTTAATCGTCATCCACGCTGAGAGTGCCATGACTTCATTGAGTTCTACGTCTGGATGATAACGAATACCACCTTTACCCGGTCCACGCGACAAATTGTGCTGTACACGATAGCCTTCAAAGTGCTGGATCGAACCATCGTCCATCACGATTGGTACATCAACAATCAAAGCGCGCTTAGGACGCTTTAAAGTATCGATGAATGGAATTAAGTCGTCTTCCAGATATGGCGCAACACGGTTAATCTGTGCAAGATAGGTCTGCCAAGCGCCACTATTGTCCATTTCATATGACAAAGACATGATGTTTCCCTTTGAAAATTTGGTGAATCAAATCCATTAAATAGATATGAGACATCACCCGCAGAACACATCGCCTCAGCTCGATGTAACGTTCATGTGAATACTGCTCAATATGCATAGTATGAAAAATCAAATTGCGCCAAAAAAGTTGTAATTTTGATTAAAATGAAATAAATTTCATCAAATTGATAACAGGAAAAATCAAAATGAATGATACGGACAGTCAAATCCTCGGCTTACTGCAAGACAATGCCCGTATATCGATTACCGAGATTGCCAACAAGCTTCGTATCTCTCGAAATACGGTACAAAAGCGTATTGAATATTTGGAAACCAGTGGTGTGATTACAGGCTATACGGTGCGGATTAAACCGGGGACTGAGAAAAATAGTATCCGTGCTTGGATGAATATTATGGTCGAAGGCACCAAGACCAGTGCTGTGGTCAAAGAGCTTAGAATCGACCCTGCCGTGCATACCTTGCATAGCACCAATGGTAAGTGGGATCTGTTGGTCGAATTGAAGTCTGACAGCTTAGAGAATTTTGACCGAATATTAGAGCGAATTCGAAATATTTCAGGCATTTACAACACTGAAACCAGCATTTTGCTTTCTACATATAAAGTGTAAAGCCGATAAAGTGAGACCACGTAAATTGCTGAGTTGAAACAAGGATTTGTAATGAAATTATCATATAAAACAGCTCTTTTGGTGGCTTTGTTATTAATGGGTGGCTTTGTTGCACAAAGCTGTTCTTAAGGGCTTCTTCAGCAATATAATTTCCAAATGAAGAAGCCTACACACAAAATCTACCGCACAACCAATTGGCCCGCATATAACCGAGCTCTCATTAATCGTGGGAATATTGCCATTTGGTTCGATCCAAAAACACAATGGTATGCAGAACCTCAAGGCAAACAAGGTCGAAGTCAAACCTACTCCGACATAGCGATTCAATGCTGTTTGATGATCAAATCTCTATTTAGACTTACTTTACGCATGGTCACTGGCTTTGTTCAAAGCTTAATTAAACTTTGTGGATTAGATTGGACAGCACCAGATTACAGTACGCTTTGTAGAAGACAAAAGCATATTGATATTGCAATTAGTTATCAGAAAAACAGTGATGGGCTTCATCTACTCGTAGACTCTACTGGCTTAAAGTTTTTGGGCGAAGGTGAATGGAAACGTAAAAAGCATCAGTCTGAATATCGTCGCCAATGGTGTAAACTTCATATTGGTATAGATGCTAGAACCCTGCAAATACGAGCCGTTCAGCTCACGACCAACAATGTAAGTGATTCACAGGTGCTTGGGGATTTACTCAATCAGATTCCATTGGATGAGCAGATTGACTCCGTATATACCGATGGCGCTTATGACACCAAGCAATGCCGACAGGTCATTGCAGATCGGCAAGCACATGCAGTGATTCCACCTAGAAAAAATGCCAAGCCTTGGAAAGATAAAAAAGTTCATTCGCTAGAGCGAAATGAATTACTTCGCACTGTTAAACGTTTAGGCAGGACACTATGGAAAAAATGGTCGGGCTACCATCAGCGAAGTCTGGTTGAAACCAAGATGCACTGCATCAAATTATTAGGCGATAAACTCAGTGCTAGGAACTTTCAAAGCCAAGTCAACGAGGTACATGCTCGTATAGCCATTTTAAATAGATTTACAGAATTAGGCCGACCTCATACCCAAGTTGTCACTTAAATTTGAGCAACTTAGGAAAGCTCTATCTTTAAGGGCTTTATGCAACAAAGCCCATCAACCCTCATAACTATAATTTTCATGGTCAGACCAATATTAGACCTTACAATATTTTAAAATAAATCAACTCTCCCCTTATACGCCCATAAAAAAATCAGCCTTGAATGGGCAAGACTGATTTCTTTAACTGATGGTTACTGGACTGACTTATACAGATAAGTCCACACACAAATATTTCATTTCGAGATATTCGTCGATACCAAATTTAGAACCTTCACGACCTAAGCCAGACTGTTTCACACCACCAAAGGGAGCCACTTCATTTGAAATCGCACCCGTGTTGATGCCCACCATACCGTACTCAAGCGCCTCACCAACACGCCACTGACGTGCTGTGTTTTGGGTAAATAGGTAGGTTGCCAGACCAAACTCAGTGTCATTGGCCATTTGCACCGCTTCTTCTTCCGTTCTAAAACGGAACAGCGGTGCCAATGGACCAAAGGTTTCTTCTTTCGCCACTTTCATCTCTTGCGTCACTTCCGTTAAAAGTGTCGGCTCAAAGAAAGTACCACCTAAGCTTGAACGTTGACCACCGGTTTTAACCTGTGCCCCTTTACTGATTGCATCGGCAATATGCGACTGTACTTTTTCAATCGCGGCTTCATCAATCAGCGGGCCTTGAGTTGAAGTCTCAACTCGGCCATCGCCCACTTTTAAATTCGCAACAGCAACTGTCAACTTTTCAACCAACGCATCGTAAATACCGTCTTGTACATAAATACGGTTGGCACATACACAGGTCTGTCCACTATTACGGAACTTGCTGGCCATAATGCCTTGTACTGCTTGCTCAAGATTAGCATCGTCAAACACCAACACAGGTGCATTACCGCCCAACTCTAAAGACAGTTTTTTGATGGTTGGCGCACATTGTTGCATCAAAATACGACCAACTTGAGTTGAACCTGTGAAGCTCAACTTCTTCACAGTGTCGCTTTCACACAATGTTTTACCCACTTCGCTTGAATCACCACTGATGTGTAATAACACATCTTGTGGCAAACCTGCACGTAGCGCTAATACTTCCAAAGCATAAGCCGTTAAAGGCGTTTGCTCAGCAGGTTTCACAATCATCGAGCACCCTGCTGCAATGGCAGGTGCGGCCTTACGTGTGATCATTGCTGCAGGGAAGTTCCACGGCGTAATTGCTGCCGTAACCCCAATCGCCTGTTTGATTACCAACAAGCGTTGGTTCGGCAAAGTCGGTGTTAAAACATCACCATCGATACGACGTGCTTGTTCTGCAAACCAACGAATAAATGAAGCAGCATAGCCAATTTCACCACGTGCTTCAGCCAAAGGTTTACCTTGTTCAGCAGTCAAAATCTGAGCCAATGACTCTTTATTTTCCTGCATCAAATCAAACCAAGCCCAAAGCACATCAGCACGTTGTAGAGCTGTTTGCGCTTTCCATGCTGTTTGTGCCTTTTGAGAGCGAGCAATCACCTGCTCAACTGACGCGCGGTCATGGGATTTCACCCATGCCAAAGTGTCATGTGTTGCGGCATCTTTGACTTCGATGTAACCACCATTTTCTGGCATATCAAAACGAATATCTGGATGCTGTAATAAATCTTTATATTGCGCTTGAAGCATAGTCATTACTCTTCAATTATGCTGCTGCAGAAAGTGCAAAACCTTGTTTTAAAATGTTTAAGCCAGCACGGAATTGTTCTGCAGGAATCGTTAAAGGATATAAGAAACGGATCACATTACCATAACGACCACAGGTCAAAATAAGCAAGCCATTTTGCATTGCATAGTTTTGAATCGCTTTCGCTTGATCCGCCGTTTCCAATTCAACAGCAACCATTGAGCCTAAAGCACGAATATCTTGAACAATAGAAGAAGATTGTTTGAGTTCGTTTAGAACTTCAACTAACTCTGCGCCCAATACATTTGCACGTTCACAAAGACCTTCTTCTTCAATCACGTCCAGTACCGCATGTGCAGAAGCCACAGCCACTGGGTTACCTGCATAAGTACCACCTAGACCACCTGGGTTTGGTGCATCCATCACTTCAGCACGACCAACCACGCCAGAGATTGGGAAACCACCACCAAGACTTTTCGCCATCGTGATTAAATCGGCTTTGGTTTCATAATGATCCATGGCAAACAACTTACCAGTACGGGCAAAGCCTGTCTGTACTTCATCTGCAATAATCAAAATACCATGTTGGTCACACAAAGCACGTAAACGCTTTAAGAATTCAGCAGGAACAACGTTGAAACCGCCTTCACCTTGAACAGGTTCAAGCACAATAGCTGCTACATCATGTGCCGCAATATCTTCTGCGAAAATGTCTTCAATGCTTTCAATTGCAACATCTACAGTAATGCCTTTTGACTCTACTGGGTAGCGCGCATGGAAAACACCTGAAGGCATCACACCAAAGTCACGTTTGTACGGTGCAGTTTTACCCGTCATTGCCATCGTCATAAATGAACGGCCATGGAAACCATTACCAAAAGTCACAATACCGTGACGACCTGTGTAAGAACGTGCAATTTTCACTGCATTTTCTACAGCTTCAGCACCAGTCGAGAAGAAAGTTGTTTTCGCTTCACCTGCAATTGGCGCACGTGCATTAATACGTTCAGCTAAAGAAACATAGCTTTCATACGGTACAACTTGGTACGCTGTATGGGTGAATTTAGTCAATTGTTCAGTAACAGCAGCAATAATTTTAGGATGACGGTGACCTGTGTTCAATACCGCAATACCACCCGCGAAGTCAGTATATTGATTCCCTTCAGCATCCCAAATCGTGGAATTTTCTGCTTTCTCCGCATACCATTGACACATGACACCAACACCACGAGGAGTCGCTTTTAGTTTACGTGCGTTCAGTGCAGAGTGTTTACTGTCCATTTTATATCCTCATTCTTGATTCATACATTTATAAAATTTCAGCGTCCCAATCATGCTTTTTGCTGATATACAAAGGACGTGGGGTTTATTGCATTTTGCGCTTTTATTGGCACTAGACGAGAGCCACTTTTCATCAGACAGATGGGGCCAATTTACCCTATCCGTTTATCATTATTTTCTAGCTAAAATATTTATTTTATAAAAATAAATAACTTAAAAAATATCAATTAGAAAAAGGCATACTTATTAAAGAGGGCCATTACAGTATTCAACCGAATCACCCAAAAAGTTAAAGAAACCCAAAACTCAGCAGATGACTGTGCCAAGCCAGAACCCATTTATGTTCGGCCTTAGGCTTTTTCTAATTGTATTTTCAAGCCGTTGTCCGCGATTGTATATATCATCTAAAAAAACTTTTGCTTTGGATGCGACTTGTGTATATTTCCAGCCCCTTAGTCGCGGGCATTTGCTCCCAAGGTCTATAAGCGAAATGCTTTACAACGGCTGCCTGACGAGATAATTTTGCATTTATGGTAATCGCTCACGAAAAACCATTTTAATATTGTAGGAGAGAGCCAATTGCGTAGCTTGCTTGGAGATTATTTACTGCAACGATTACAGCAAGATATTGACGGAACCCTACAATTACGGTTGTTCCGCTGCTTACGCAACGCCATTATTGACAGTGTACTCGCACCCAAAACTCGCCTACCTGCATCGCGTGACTTAGCCAAAGAAATTAAAGTCTCACGCAATACCGTACTTAGTGCATATGAACAATTACAAGCACAAGGCTATGTTGAAGCACGTACAGGCCAAGGCACTTGGGTAGCTGAAAAACTGCCTGAATCCTTTTTGGTCAAAGCTGAAAATACCAATAACCAAACTCAAGAAAAAAAGCCCCAGCAGAATTATAATTTGTCCCAGCGCGGTTCCTATCTCATCGGCTATTCAGCGGCATCGCCTTACCAATGGGGCGCTTTTGTGCCTGGTGCCCCCGATGTCACAGAGTTTCCGCACCATATTTTTAGCCGTATTCAGACCCGCCTCAGCCGTGAACCTGAAATTAATAATCTTATTTATAGCAACGCAGGCGGTTGTTTAGAGCTGCGCCAAGAACTGGCGGAATACCTCAAAATTGCACGTTCGGTGCAATGCGATGCAGACCAAATCATTATTACCGAAGGGACACATCAGGCGATCGATTTGGTTTCACGGACCTTAAGTGACCCAGGCGATGAAGTCTGGATTGAAGATCCTGCTTATTGGGGGGCACGTAATATTTTACGCATTAATGGCGTAAACCTACGCTCCTTGCCTGTAGATCAAGAAGGGATTATTCCTGACCTAGCCCCGAAAACCCCACCTAAACTGATTTTTGTGACGCCTTCACATCAGTACCCTTTAGGCTCTCACTTAAGTTTAGAGCGTCGTAAACAATTGATTGCCATCGCGCGACAGCATAAAAGCTGGATTGTAGAAGATGACTATGACAGTGAATTCCGCTTTTCGGGTCAACCTTTCCCGTCTTTGCAAGGCTTAGAACCAGATGCACCTGTCATTTATATGGGAACCTTCAGTAAAACCATCTACCCTGCGTTGCGCATTGGCTATTTGGTGGTTCCTAAAAAGCTGTTTTCACCACTGCGTATTGTGGCATCGGAACTATATCGAGGTGGGCATTTACTGGATCAAAAAGTCTTGGCAGAGTTTATCCGTGAAGGCCATTATGAAGCACATATTCGTCGTATGCGTTTACTCTATAGCAAGCGTCACGCCTTTTTAATCGATCTGATTACACGTCATCTTGGGGCAGACTTCCTGCATGAATACAATACCGCTGCTGGTTTACATTTGATTTTGAAGCTGCCGAGCAACATGGATGATGTGTTGATTGCTAGCAATGCACTTGATCAAGGCGTAAAAGTTCGAGCGCTGTCACAATACTATACCAAGCATTATTCAACACGGCAGAAAGGACTACTATTGGGCTTTGCCTGTGTCCGTGAACAAGAAATATTGGTGGCATTTGGTGTGTTACTCAAGTGTCTACGAAATGTAGGAGTTCGTACGCTGAGTTGATTATTATTATAAATTAGATACTTACGTTTTCCTACAACCTTTCGACTTGCGACTAAAGCCGCAGTTACAAAGCTGAGTTTTGCTGCTTCATTCTATAAATTATTGAGATGAGAGTAAACATTGGCTCCCCAGCTTTTCACGTTTTAGCTGTAATTGGCTCCTTCCAAATGCTAAAAAATGGCTCTCGTTTACTGAGAACAAAAAAGAGAGATTAGGTGCATACATAAACAACATGTAACCGTTTTGTAGCCAAAGTGTGATTTTTCACGCTTTGGCAGAAATATCAGATTTATTCATTTTTGCCTTAATAATGATAAAGCCTCTGATCATTCGGTTACAGTTTTAAAGGATGAGTAGTCTGAAAAAGGCTTTGCCCATTTTGAAACTACCTCCTTAAGATTAAGGAAAATTATATGGAAGCACCTAAACAAAGCGCTGTGCCGGATGCATCTCAGGGCTTAAAAAATGGACTTAAGTCACGTCATCTCACCATGATCTCAATTGCGGGTGTCATTGGTGGTTCACTGTTCATCGGTTCGGGAAATGTTATCTATTCGGCAGGCCCTGCTGCAGTTTTGGCCTATGCGTTTGGTGGATTACTCATTCTGTTAATTATGCGTATGCTGGGTGAAATGGCCGTTCTCAATCCAGATAGTGGTTCGTTTTCAACCTATGCTGATCGTGCCATTGGGCGTTGGGCTGGTTTTACCATTGGCTGGCTGTATTGGTGTTCTTGGGCTTTGCTGATGGGTTGGGAGGCCTATGTCGCAGGTAAAATTCTCAACAGTTGGTTTCCCTTTATCCCAATCTGGGGTTACATGCTGGTCGTAATTGTGTCCTTAGTTTTGGTCAACTTACAAAATGTCAAAAACTATGGTGAATTTGAATTTTGGTTTGCACTCATCAAAGTAATTGCGATTGTGATTTTCTTAGTGATTGGTAGCTTAGCCATCATGCATTTATGGCCTTGGGGTCAAGCAAGTGCATCAGGAATCACGCATTTAACTGCGGACGGCTTCATGCCAAATGGTTTCTCTGCGGTCATCACCGCCCTACTCGGGGTTATGTTTGCCTATATCGGTGCTGAAATTGTTACGGTTGCGGCGGCAGAATCAGAAAATCCAGCCCGTGAAATTCGTAAAGCATCTAACTCTGTGGTGTGGCGAATTATGTTGTTCTATGTCGGTTCAATGTTTATTACCGTCTGCCTAATTCCACATAACAATCCGCTGTTAAAAGATCCAACTTGGGGAACCTATAGTGTGACTTTGTCAGCACTTGGCATTCCAGAAGCAAAACACATTGTAAACTTCGTGGTCCTAACCTCAGTATGTAGCTGCTTTAACTCAGCACTTTATACCTGTTCACGGATGTTATTTTCACTGTCAAAACGTGGCGATGCACCGAAAAGCTTCGGTTCAATCAACCGTAATGGTAGTCCGTGGATGGGCGTTCTGGTGTCGTCATTATTTGCTCTACTGGCAACGTACCTTACTGCAACTGAAAGTATGAATGTCTATGACATCTTCATGTTAGCAACAGGTACAGCGGCGTTGTATGTCTATCTGACCATTGCCTTCTCACAATTACGTATGCGTAAGAAGTTAGAAGCTGAAGGCCAAGTCATTGACTTTAAAATGTGGTTATTCCCTTGGCTCACTTATCTTGCCATTTTCTTTATCATTGGGGCGCTCATTACCATGCTTGTGGAGGGAACCTATTTCAAAGAAGTGACTTATACCAGTTTACTTGCCTTGTTTATTGTTGGATTAGGCATCTGCGCGCAGAAGTTTAACTGGGGAAAGCATGCTCAAGATAAGTCGATGAGTACTCAAGCTGACTTGAGCAATAACCTTTGATTTTTAAATAATGTGATGTTGATCTAATATCACACCAAATTAAACCGATGGCTATCAAGCGAGAGCCATCGGTTTTTTTAATGATAATAAATAACCACTTAGATAAAAATAAAATCTTAATGGAGAACTTGAATCACCACATTTTTATGATAAGCCTCAACAGGTTGCCCCAAGACAACACAGTTCTTAAGTGCTTCTTCACGTCAACTTGAACTGTAAATACCCATGAGGTCAGTGGCTTCAACTCATATAAATGTCACTGCCAATCAGCTTTTAGACCTGTCCCCCATGTCTCTTTGAGAATAAGCTGTAATGGTTCATCGCCAAATTCAATTTTTTAGAACTAAAAAAGCTTCATCTTAAATCTTAGATTAGCTATTGATAAATGATCAACTCCCCCTAATTGAACCTTTCGGTACAACCGACTCCTCTGATAACATTCTGGAACTTCAGCTTTGATTTTTTGATGCTTGAATACACCACAAAATGATGATGTGATAAAATAAATACCTAAAATAAACATACGAAATTCCAAGTAAAATAAGACTCATTGGACAACATAAAACCGTAAGAATTCCACTCAAACGCCAAATAAGATTAATGGCCTTTTTTTACTGATGAAATCTCAATAGCTTAACTCTACGTTTATCTACGTATACATGCCCAACCTAGCACGACCATATTTTTGACGATAAGATAATATTTTGACCCTAGGGATGAGAATATGAATAAGAAGCCTACAATTATTTTAGTACATGGATTTTGGGGCGGAGCTGCCCATTGGGCAAAAGTCATTACCGACCTATTTCACCGAGGTTACGAAGACCTACGTGCCGTTGAACTGCCACTTACCTCTTTAGCTGATGATGTCGAACGAACTCGTAAAATGGTTGCACAAGTGCAAGGAAATGCCCTTTTAGTTGGCCACTCCTATGGTGGGGCGGTCATTACTGAAGTAGGGAATCAACCAAATGTTGTGGGTCTAGTCTATATTGCAGCTTTTGCACCCGATGCTGGTGAAAGCCCAGCTAGCATTACTCAGCAACATTTACCTGTAGGAGCACCCAACTTAGAACCCGACAGTGATGGATACCTTTGGGTGAAAGCCGATAAATACCATGAAAGCTTCTGTCAGGACTTAACAAATGATGAAGGAATGGTCATGGGCATCACCCAGAAAGCCCCTGTTGCGAGTACTTTTGGTGATACTATTTCCAACCCAGCATGGAAGACCAAACCATCTTGGTACCAAATTTCAACCGAAGACCGCATGATTCACCCTGAAAATCAAGCACATATGTCCTCTCGTTTAAATGCTCAAAAGGTCATTTCTTTAGATGCCAGCCATGCTTCACTTGCATCTCAACCCAAAGCTGTTGCTGATTTAATTGATGAAGCAGCGACCTTCCTTGTGCGTTAAACCCTCTAATATTTGAGGGAGTCCAATGACTCCCTTTCTTAGAGTTATATTAAGTATTCAACTACTTTTAAATCACACCAGATAACGTAATATCATTATTTTGAAGATGTAAGCATTCACACATACTCTATTAGATTGCTTGTATCTAGACCTCCGCTTTTACTACTGAAGCTCTGCTTCCTCATGAAGTTCCTTCATTAAAAATTTTATTCAAACTGCGCTATTTCAAAAATGTGTTATACGGAATGTGAATAACATTTTTTAACTCACGCAGCATCCAAACTTTCTGTATATTTTTATTAAGCAATAAGAATGAATAGATCATAAAAACAGTTCAAAAAATATAACAGCCTTAGCGAGCTTTTCTATTTTGTTATATTTTTTCTCTCCAATTTTTGTACCTACATCTTCTAGACATCCTGATGCAAGATCATCATCAGTATTTTAAGTAGGTAGTTTTAAATGAAACGATCTATGCTTTTTTATCATTCCGATCTAGACAGCAACTGGGTATCGAGTAGTCGATATTCCTGCCAGCCATGGAGGATGCAATGAGCCTCGGATTAACCGCACTTGAGTTGGCAAGAATTCAATTTGCCTTTACTGTTTCCTTTCATATTATTTTTCCTGCAACCTCTATTGGTTTAGCCTGCTTTCTTGCCATGCTGGAATGGAAGTGGTTGCGCACTCAAAATCCAATTTATAAAGACTTGTTTAAGTACTGGATTAAAATTTTTGCTGTGGCATTTGCTATGGGGGTTGTTTCTGGCATTGTCATGGCCTACCAGTTTGGGACCAACTGGAGTGAATTTTCACGTATTGCAGGTAGCGTCACAGGGCCATTGCTCACTTATGAAGTCATGAGTGCCTTCTTTTTAGAGGCGGGTTTCTTGGGCATTATGCTATTTGGTTGGGGACGTGTCAGTCCCAAAGCCCACTTTTTTGCTACTTTAATGGTTGCCATTGGTACCTGTATTTCTATGTTCTGGATTTTATCCTCCAACAGTTGGATGCAGACACCTCAAGGCTTTGCCATCGAAAATGGCATTATTGTACCCACAGACTGGTGGGCAATCGTGTTTAACCCTTCCTTCCCTTATCGATTTGCCCATATGGCAGCAGCGGCCTTTCTTGTCTCATCCCTTTTGGTGGTTGGCACCGCAGCGTGGCATTTGCTGAAAGGCCGTCGTGATGAGTTGGTGAAAAAGTCTTTTTCCATGGGCTTATGGATGGTACTGGTCACGTCTTGCTTACAAGTTGTAATTGGGGACAACCACGGTTTAAATACCCTAAAACACCAACCTGCAAAATTAGCAGCCATTGAAGGCCATTGGGAAACCAATCATGATCATGGCATGCCTTTATTACTGTTTGCTTTACCAAATATGGAAACAGAATCAAATGATCTTGAGTTTGGTATTCCCAATCTGGGTAGTTTGATTCTGACGCACTCAGTTGATGGTCAAGTCACTGGTTTAAAGGACTTCGCGCCTGAAGACCGTCCGAATGCACTGATTGTGTTTTGGAGTTTTCGCGTCATGGTTGGCTTGGGCATGTTGATGGTTTTACTCTCATTAACAGCATTGTGGCTACGTAAAAAAGGGGCTTTATACGAAAGCAGTTGGTTTCATAAATTTTCCATCATTATGGGACCTACAGGATATATTGCGCTCCTAGCAGGTTGGGTCACCACAGAAGTTGGTCGCCAGCCATGGGTGGTGTATGGCGTGATTCGGACTAAAGACGGTTTATCGCATACAGTCACCGCAGATCAAGTCGGCTTGAGCCTGATTATTTTTGTTCTGGTCTATACCATCGTCTTTGGCGCGGGAATTTACTACATGCTGCGCTTGATCAAATTAGGCCCTGCTTTTTCTACGCCTTTAGATGCCGTGCAAGATACTGGTCCGGGGCATTTTAAAACCCCTTTACGTCCACTCAGTGCTGTTGAAGAATCTATCGATAACACTGATCCTTCTGCTCAAAATAGTAAGGAGAAACCACATGATTGATCTCGCTTTGGTTTGGGTCGGTATTATCGGACTCGGTGTGCTCATCTATGTGATTATGGATGGTTTCGACTTAGGCATTGGCATTCTGTTTCCCTTCATGAACGGAACACAAGAACGTGATGTGATGATGAATACCGTCGCGCCCGTTTGGGACGGCAATGAAACATGGATGGTACTGGGTGGTGCTGGATTGTTCGCTGCATTTCCTTTGGTCTATTCAACCGTTCTATCGGCACTGTATTTACCCATTATCTTTATGGTGGTGGCCTTGATTTTCCGCGGTGTGGCGTTCGAATTCCGTTTCAAAGCCACACGCACCAAATACCTCTGGGATCTCGCGTTTATCTGGGGCTCTATCTTATCGAGCTTTTTCCAAGGCGTGATTTTAGGAGCTTATATCCAAGGTATTCAGACCACTAATGGTATTTACAGCGGTGGCGGATGGGACTGGTTCACGCCATTTACATGCTTTACAGGCCTAGGCGTCGTGGTGATGTATGCCACTTTAGGTTGTGGTTGGCTCATTTGGAAAACCGAAAAAGAGATACAGCAACGAATGTATCATCTCATGCCTAGATTGATTATTGCTTTACTCATCATCTTCGGTACGGTGAGTTTATATACGCCACTGACTCATCCTGAAATTGCGCAGCGCTGGTTCTCTCTGCCGAATCTATACTATTTTAGTCCAGTGCCAATTTTAGTTTTACTGTTTGTTGGCTTGATTTTATCTGCCTGCAAAAAACAGCATGAACTAAAACCGTTTATCTATACTTTGGCTTTAGTCTTTTTGGCTTTTACTGGCTTCGTCATCAGCTTATGGCCGTATATTATTCCGCCATCGGTCACGATTTGGCAGGCCGCCGCACCTGAGTCAAGTTTGAAGTTCACTTTGGTTGGAGCTGCAATTCTCATTCCGATCATCATTGCCTATACCTTCTTGTCCTATTGGGTGTTCCGTGACAAAGTACGTATAGGGGATCAGGGTTATCATTAATTGAGGAGATAGACATGAAAAAATTTGTTGATCGACTCAGCCCACGATTATGGTTTATTTTATTGTGGTGCTTTGGCTTTATCTCTCTCGCACTGATTGCGGGTTTCTTTAAGCTGTTGCTGAGTTTTGCTTACTAAAGCCAGCCAAGCATTTTTATAAATTAGGCACGGGACTTTCAATGCATGTCTTGTGCCTTTTAATTGCAGCGAACCCATATGTATAAATCAGAAAAACTTGCACTCAGCCTGAAACATTTGATTGAAAGTGGTTTTTGGAAAGCCAACGATAAACTGCCCTCACTACGTCAACAAGCTGAGACATCAGGTTTTAGCCTGATGACGGTGATGAATGCTTATCAAGAGCTTGAAGCGCAAGGGCTGATTTATTCCCAAGAAAAACTTGGTTACTTTGTGACAGGTGATGCACGTTCAGACAGCAACTCCAATAGTGTCATTCTCAACGAAAAAATTGAAATCAACTCTAAAATTTTCAGATACTTAAAATCGATCCAATCTGAACAAATGGTTCCCTTTGGCATCGCCTTCCCCAACAGCCAACTGCTCTACTCTGCCAAGCTGATGCAAACATTGGGACAACGTGCTAAACACCGTCTCAGTTATGAACAGATGCCAAGTTTACCCCCCGGGAACTTTGAACTGCGGAAACTGATTGCACAGCGCTACTGTATGCAAGGAATTCCAACAGATCCATCCGATATTGTGATTACCTCAGGTGGGTTGGATGCTTTAAATCTTTCTTTACAAGCTATGACCCAACCGGGTGACTATATTTTACTTCAAAAAACAATATTTTATGGTGCTTGGCAAGCGGCTGAACATTTGGGTTTGAAAGTCATTAGTATTCCTGAACATGAAGAACACGGTATTGACCTTGAAGCTTTTAAAGATGCAATTGAGCGTTATCCCATTAAAGTCTGTTTGCTGATGCTCAACAGTCACAACCCCATTGGTTTTACGGTCAGTGACGACATTAAATACCAACTGGCAAAGCTTCTGCATGAACGCGATATTTATTTAATTGAAGACGATGTTTATGAAGAGCTTTATTTTGATCATAAAAAGCCACTATCGATGAAATACTTTGATCAGAAAAATTTGGTTTTACATTGCTCTTCTTTTTCAAAAACGTTAGGGGCGGGTTTTCGAATTGGTTGGGTCTATGCGGGTAAATTTTCGGAGCATATTCAACATTTACAACTGATGAGCACACTTTCCGTCAACTCATTTATTCAAAATGCCTTGGTCGATTATTTATCACATCGCCACTATGAAAAGCACTTAAAAACTTTACGTAACACCTTAAAACGTCTAAAAAATCAGTATTACACTTATTTATCTGAACATTTGTCTGAAGATTATCAAATTCATTATTATCCATCGGGCTATTTTCTATGGATTACCTTGCCCGAGCAGATCAATGGTAATTTGATTTATGAGCAGCTCTTAGAGAAAAATATCAGCATTGCACCCGGTTCATTATTTTATCAAACCGACAATGTCCCACATCATATTCGGATCAATTGCTCATTTGAAATCAATGAGCGTATTCAAAAAGCCTTAGATGCATTGATTCAATGTATTTATCCAAAAGCCTTTGAATAAAAATTGAATGGTTTAAATCCAGATGGGTTGAAGCCATCATTTTATTTGAAGCAACCCACTCCCATACTGCAAATATCACCCTCCCCGAGATAATATGACATGATCAGATTTGATCATGTCATTCTTCTCAAGCTAGGTATAAGATTGCTTAACCCCTATATTTTGAAAATAGAGGCGATAGACATAAACACAGCCGAGTGAAAAACTCGCCATCAGACAGGAGGCAACAGGTAAAGCCATCACGCTGTCTTGAGGAAACACAAAAACCAAAAATGGAAAGGCATATACCGCAGGAATGCGCATATCAAAGAGCTTGAGCAAAAGAAACATCAAAGGCATGTATATTAGGGTGAGTAGTATCCAATCGTAAATCCACAACTGCATAAGCACAGCAATGGAAATCGACAGGGTCAACACAGCAATCTGCTTAAGGCACATTTTCAACGAATACATCATCATATTTAATGATTCATACACGACCACTGTAATCGGTGGAATCAGTGCTATCGCTTCAACCTTAAAAATAGCGGCTAGTGCAAAACCGAGTAAAGTAATACTGGCATACACACCTATTTTTCGTCGATCAAAATTGCCTTTCCTCACTATGCCCTGATTCAGTTTAAAGAGCACAACACCCAACATTAAGATAAAACTGGTAGCAAAAATCGAAATCAAAAACGATAGTTCATAAGCTTGGGTCACAATCGGCAAGAAACCCGTGGCCAGTGCGGGCGGTAATATATAGTTAAACATCCGCATCACCAGCAACATGGTACATAGAACCAAAACCAGTTTGAGCAGATATGAAATCGGCATCAAATTAATACAGAACCCGATTACAGCAGTCAGACTCGGTAAAATAAAAATTTTATCTGGCTGATTCAGCCACTGTTTATCTCGATAAACCCACAATCCAACGGCCATCGCTACCATTTCAGGCAGAATGATTTCACGATCATTCAGTCCATAAGCAGCTACCACCATGAGCAAAATAAAGAGAAAAGCCATAACATAGCTTTGAGAGCTTAACGTTGTCTTTGCCTGTGACATCGGATTCATCTAAGGTTCCTTATCTTGATTTAAAACGCTATAGCGCCAAGGATGTATCTCGTCAGTACGATCACGCTGGGAGCAAAAAGCACCATGATTATTCCTGAAATAATCATGGAAAGGCTGGCAATGACGCCTTCTAATTCATGGCGCTGTCTTGCCCGAGCAATACCCATAGCATGTGCAGCATTACCCAGTGCAGTACCCGAAGCAATTCTGTTCTTGCACCGCATCCATAACAACAGAACATCTCCTAACAACATACCAACCAAACCTGTAATCACAGTAAAGAGTGGAATCAGGCTGATGGATCCCCCCACTTTTTCGGTGAGCACCAAAGCAAAAGGAATCGAAATGGAACGCGCCAACAAGCTATTTTTAACGATGTCATCAAAGTCCAATAGACTCGCCAAAAACCAACTGCTGAAAATACCCACCAACATGGCGAGGCTAGAACTGAACAGCAATACTTTAAAATGTTGCTGAATCATGCGGCGATAACGAAAAACAGGTATAGCAAAAGCCACCGTAATTGGACCAAGCATCGCCACCAAGTACTGGGTATAGTGGTAATAGTCTTGGAACTGGTGCTGAAATATTAGAATCAGTACGATGCTCAAGATGGGCACAACAATAATCGGGGACAAATAGATTTTTTGGGTTCGAACAAAGAGCCTCTTTGCCATGACATAGCACAGCACGGTCCAAGCCAAGTAAAAAACACCCCAAAACTCAGTCATCTTGATTTTCCTGCATCGTCTGTTCTGGTTTTGAGTCGTCTTGCTTTAAGCACATAGCGACGGTATATACCGAAACCAACATGACCAAAGCGGTACTGATCAAAATCACCAGTAGAATTTTCCAACCACTGGCGATCAATAAATCCTGATACTGAATCACACCGACCACAGGCGGAATGAAAAATAGCAACAGTTCAGCCAGTAATAAATCTGCACCGCGTTCAATGTGGGCTAATTTCAACCACTTCATTTCGAGTAAGAACAACAGTAGAAAGAAGCCCAATACACCCGACGCAACAGGCAGATTCAACAGCTTTTGCAAGACATAAGCACCGCTCCAAACGGCCAAAATAGCCATGATTTGGTAGCTCGCGGTTTTTAGCGTCTTCAACTGAGTTTGGACGTCCAACATCATCCGATGTCCGCATAAGCCCGTTGTTTAAATGGCTGAATGGAGACACGTTTATAAGTTTCCAAAAAGGATTCTTGCTCCAAACGCAAATCCAAATAAGTATTTAAAATTTCTTCGAGCACATCTGGAATAGCTTCTGCGGGAAATGAAGGGCCTAAAATATCACCAATGGATGCATCATGATCTGAGTTACCCCCTAAGCTAATTTGGTAATATTCAGTGCCTTTTTTATCGACACCCAAAATACCAATATTGCCAACATGGTGATGCCCACATGCATTCATACAGCCTGAAATATTTAAATCAACTTTACCTAAATGATATAAAGCATCCAAATCATCAAAACGGCGAGCAATCGCTTCATACACTGGAATAGATTTGGCATTTGCCAAAGAGCAAAAGTCGCCACCCGGACAGCAAATCATGTCGGTCAGGAAGCCAATATGTGCACGGGCCAAATTGCCACGATCCAAGACTTGCCACAGTGCAAACAAATCTTTTTGTCGCACATCCGTTAAGGCAATATTTTGCTCATGCGTGGTTCGGAGTTCACCAAAGGTATATTGGTCAGCCAAATCTGCAATTAAACGCATTTCATCAGAAGTCATATCCCCCGGCGCCACACCTGCCCGTTTCAAGCTGATCGTAACAATGCGGTAGCCCGCGACTTTATGTGCATGGGTATTGATATTGAACCAGTGTTTAAACTTCGGATACTGCTGGAACAAAGCCTCAAAATCGTATTGTTCTAAAGCTTCATAGGTAAATGGCTGAAACACCGCATCCATTTTCGCCAAGACACTGGGCTGAACCTTGAGTAGTGTTTGAGTATGTGCAAACTCGGCTTCAACTTTTTCAGCAAAACCTGCTGGGGTCAGGGCTTTCACTAAAATTTTAATACGTGCTTTGTATTTATTATCACGGCGGCCATGCAGGTTATAGACACGCATGATGGCATCTAAATAAGCAATTAAATCTTCACGGGCTAAAAATGGCTTAATCACATGTCCCGCTAAAGGTGTACGTCCAAGCCCACCACCGACTTTAATTTGATAGCCCAACTCCCCTGCTTCATTTTCAACCACATAGACGCCCACATCATGAAAGGTCGTAGCAGCACGGTCTTGCTCAGGGTGTGCACAAACCGCAATTTTAAATTTGCGCGGAAGGAATGAAAACTCAGGATGGAAGGTACTCCATTGGCGAATCAATTCGCAGGTCGGGCGCGGATCTGTGAGCTCCCCTTCAACGACACCTGCATATTGGTCTGTGGTGGTATTTCGAATACAGTTGCCACTGGTCTGAATAGAATGCATGTGTACCGTAGCAAGTTCCTGCAAAATATCAGGCACATCTTCAAGCTGCGGCCAATTCAGTTGAATATTTTGACGCGTTGAAATATGTGCATAGCCACGATCATACTTCTGTGCAACCTCGGCCACCTTCCGCAGTTGTGCGGAGTTCATTAAGCCATAAGGCACTGCCAAACGTAGCATGGGGGCATAACGCTGAACATATAAACCATTTTGTAAACGTAATGGGCGGTATTCTTCTTCGGTCAGTTTCCCCGCTAAATAACGCTGGGTTTGATCACGAAATTGCGCGACACGTTCATTTAATAAATTTTGATCAAAGTCTGTATATAAAAACATCTGAGTGACCTATGTCTATGCATAAAGATGAAAAGGAGCAGTGTTCGAGGGCGTATCAAAACTATCAATTAAGCTAAAAAAGTTGCCTGATTGCGTGACACGCCATGTTGCAGACAGGTCTGCATATACTCGGCATAGACCGATAACTTTTCATAAATATGCTCGGCGTAGAACATATCTTCGATCAATTGAGTCGCTTGCTGTAGGCTATAACTGCCGTAACTCAACAATAATTCTGCATTCAGCGTGGCAAATTTTTCACATAAAGCAATATACTGTTCATCTTTGTTTTTAAAGAATAATTTACGCATATTCCAGTCACGACTGTCGATAATGCTATCTTGTGGATGGATGCGAATATCGTAAATTTTTACTTTAAAAAACTGCTCAAGTTCCGCTATTTTTTGCGTATTGAGTGCCAGTGCAGTCACCAAGAAAATCTGTGAAACATCGGTTCGACAGAGTGCTTTGATCAATGAACTATAGAAAAAATCGACATCGTCTAAACTGGTATCACTTAAATCTAAATAAAGACTCAGTGCCTCAAGCACATCATCTATTTTTAAGTTTTGTCTTTGCTCAGCTTGATAGTAACGGTTGAGGATATTAAGAACAGATGGTGTGGCTGGGCTGTTATAAATCACAGGGTGATTTAGATTCGCCAAGATAAAAGGTGCAAACAAAAACGCCGCGCTAGCTTGTTCTGCTTGAATAGCGGACTGCACAATATACTGAACTTTTGAACTTGCAAAATCACGTAAAACTTTGGCACGTAGCAATGTTGCTTCTAAGTTTAGATATTGCTGAGCCAGCACATGCTGTAGTTTCTCTGAAAATCCCTGTCCTTCAATCAGTTCAGACATTGTATTCAGTTGCTGTGTTACAAACATTAGGCCACCATCAAGATTGTGATTCTTTCTTGAAACAAATTTTCATCCAATTTGATGGAAGTAAGTAGCTACAGTAAGGCTTGAAAAAAACTATAACAGCGTGCCACCTTCTCAAGTTTTATGGGTAAAAAAATCATCAAAATCGGAAAAATAAATTCGCTATATTAATAGAAGCTAATTCCATCATGGTGTTATTTTGAGCACATAAAATTCAGAAATAGCTCTTCTCTTTTTCTATTTCAAGCAAACCTTTTAGCCATTTAATATAAGGTGGCATGTAGAAAGGAGAATAAAAGTTATGGCTGACAAGACACCTCTAAAGTTGTTTTGATGCGTTCTAACACAACGGTGGTTTTAAACCATTGCACATTCGCATTATGATGAAAAAGCTGATCACATAAGGCTTGAAACCGGCTCATACTTGGCACCAAGAGTACCAGCATAAAATCTGCCTCGCCTGTTACGTAATAACACTGCTGTACTTCTGGAATTGAAAAATTCGTTTTCAACTCATCAAGGTCTGTCACGTGGGTTTGGTTGACACGAACCTCGACAAAAATCGTGATCACTTGCCCTAATTTATCTGGATCCAGTACTGCATTGTTACCAATAATATAACCACTGTCTCTTAATTTTTGAATGCGACGCTGTACTGAGGCTGTTGATAAATGCACTAAGTCTGCCAATTCTCGTAGTGGCGTGAGGCAATCTTTTTGCAGATGCTGTAATAAAGCGAAGTCAAATTTATCCAATTGCATCAAGCGCATTCCACGAGAAAATTTCTCATTTAGGCTAAATAATATAAGCCAATTTATCAATAAGACTGCAATAAAATATCACTTATTCATGCGTTTTAAGACCCTTTTATGCCTCAGTATCCCAATACAACACTTGGTATTAGTTTAAATGTCACGGCCTCCGTGCTATTTGCATTAATGTTTGCCTATACTTCACTATTGGGCTCTTTGTCAGGCACAGAAATTTACGGCTGGCGCATTGTATTGAGCATTCCCTGCCTGACACTTTTTATATGGCTGAAAGGCAATTGGTCTCAGGTGATTGTGATTTATCGCCGTTTCTACCAAGAGCGCTTTTTCTTTTTAACGCGCGTGTTATCTTCGTTTTTAATTGGGATTCAGTTGTGGCTGTTTATGTGGGCACCCAGTCATGGCTATGGACTAGATGTTTCACTCGGTTATTTTATGATGCCAATTAGCATGGTGATTGTGGGTCGGATTGCGTTTAAAGAACGAATGTCTCGTTTTCAACAACTGTCCTGTGTTTTTGCAGTGCTGGGGATATTGAACCTCTTAGCCATTTCTCAAACCCTGACTTGGCCCACTCTGCTGATTTGCTTGGGTTATCCGATCTATTTTTGGCTCAGACAAAAAACGGAGACGAATAATATAGGCGGACTTTGGTTTGACATGATGCTGAGCGTTCCTGTCTGTCTATACTTTATTATGCACGGTTCTATCGTCACAGAAAGCCTATCTGAAAGTTCGCACACACTGTGGCTCATTTCAGGACTTGGATTAATCAGTGCACTGGCTTTGGCATTTCAGTCCTTGTCTGCCCCGCATTTAAACTTAAGTCTGTTTGGACTGTTGGTTTATGTCGAACCCGTATTGTTAGTGGCCGTTTCAATCGCCTTAGGAGAAAGCATTACTTTGGCAGAATGGCCAACCTATATCGCCATTTGGCTCGCAGTATGTGTGCTTATGTTAGAAGGGTTACAGCAGTTAAAACGAAACCGTAAGTTAATGGCCTAAATCATTTATTCCATTGTTGTCCTAAACGGCTTTAATTTAGCTGTTTAGAGGACAATGGGACTACAACTAAATTGAACTGATCACCTTTATATAAAATACTTTTAACTCGATGGATGATGTACTGACAACTCAGACTCAAGCGAGATACATGAAATCAAAGTGAAGCATTTAAATGGTGATGTTGTCTCACAATACTATTCAATAAGCTGGAAAAGTTGACTGCAGGTTGGCTATGTAGATCTGCTTTAAACGCAATACCGAGTCCAATGGTTGCAGTTTTATTTTTTAGATATTTATATTTAATCCCTTCAATTTTGAGCTGTTGGGTGGACTCAGGCACCAAAGAAATGCCTAAGTTCGCCGCAACCAACGATAAAATTGAAACAATCTGAGGCGCTTGCTGTCCAACTTTTGGGGTAAAACCATGCTGTTGGCAAGTATTTAAAATCGCAGCATACAGCCCAGCACTCACCTCAGGAGGAGAAACAATAAAACTTTCATGTGCAAATTCTGCAAAATCCACCATCTCCTCATCTGCGGGATAATGTAAAGGCAAAGCAGCAATCAACTTTTCATCAATCAAGTTACGAATCGTAATAGCTTTCGGGTACTGTGCAGGTGGCCGAACAATCGCAATATCTAATTCATTATTCAGTAAACTTTCAATTAAAATCAAAGAATTGGCTTCTTTTAACACCAAATTCACCTGCGGATATTGCTGCTGAAATGCTTGGATGGCGGTCGGAATTAAAGAATTTAAAATTGAAGTGCCTGTAAAGCCGAGCCTTAGTTCTCCCCATTCACCATTTGCCGTACTTTGGGTCAATTTGACTGCATTTTTTAGCTGGTTCTGAACGGGCAAGACCATTTTAAGAAAAGTTTCCCCTGCTGGTGTCAATGCAACACCATGAGAGTAGCGATAAAAAAGTTCAACGCCGATTTCATTTTCCAACTTTTTAATCTGCATACTCAACGGTGGCTGACTTATACCAAGACGCAAGGCTGCTTTAGAGAAACTTTGCTCTTCTGCGATAGCAATGAAGTACTGAATATTGCGCAGCTCCATATATAAAAGCTATACCATTATTGAGTTATATATATTATACATATACACATGCACTTCTTAAAATAAAAGCTCTTCTCCATATTAAGTCAGTTAAGTCATGAAACTGAGCTCTTCACTAGAAGCAGATTGGTCTACCCCTCTTCAGCAGATTCCGCAGACCATTAGCATAGGTACACGGGAATATAAAAAAGCGGGTATAGCATTGTTTCTATTAGGCTTTGCTAGCTTTTCACTAATCTATTGCGTACAGCCCTTGCTACCCAATTTAAGTCAAAGTTTCCATATTGCGCCCAGTGCAAGTGCGCTTGCATTGTCTTTAACCACGGGCTTTTTAGCCATGTCGATCGTACTATCCAGTGCTTTTTCGCAAACATTGGGCAGAAAAGGGCTGATGTTTTTCTCGATGCTTTTGGCTTCAATACTGAATGTCGTGTGCGCAGTTTCACCGAGTTGGCATGTACTCATGCTTTCAAGAAGCTTAGAAGGTTTTGTTTTGGGTGGAGTTCCTGCTGTTGCTATGGCTTGGATTGCAGAAGAAATTAGCCCAAAAGATTTAGCTAAAACCATGGGGCTATATATTGCAGGCACAGCATTTGGCGGCATGATGGGACGTGTTGGCATGGGTATTTTGACCGAGTTTTTCTCATGGCGTATCTCCATGGCGATTCTCGGCGGCATCTGTCTGTTCTGTGCATTAGGTTTTTTGAAACTCTTACCTAATTCGCGAAATTTCACTGCCCAGCAAGGTCTCTCTTTTAAATTCCATCTACATGCATGGTATGCACACTTAAGTCATACACGGCTGTTAAAAATTTATGTCATCGGTTTTTTGCTCACCAGTATCTTTGTCACTTTGTTTAATTATGTGACCTTTAGACTGTTTGCAGCACCCTATCATTTAAGCCAAACGCAGATCAGCCTCATCTTTTTATCTTATAGTTTGGGTATTATTTCCTCATCTATCGCAGGCAATATCGCAGACCGAGTAGGCAAAAAGCAGGTGATGATTTTGGGCTTTTCATGCATGCTTTTAGGTGTGCTACTCACCCTTTCTGCATCTTTATTTCTGATTATTCTTGGTATTGGCTGTGTGACCACTGGCTTTTTCATTGCCCATGCCATTGCCAGCAGTCGCGTAGGCGAACTCGCAACATCCAATAAAGGCCACGCCACCTCCTTGTATCTGCTTTTTTATTACTTAGGTTCAAGCATTATAGGTGCCTATGGCGGAAATATTTGGCAAAGCCATGGCTGGAATGGCATCGTTATCTTAAATATTTTTCTGATCCTAATTGCACTCATCGTTATTTTTTCAATAAAACCACTCCATTCATCCACCCCAACACCTTAGGAATTTCGACCTCATGCAACAACACTTATTTGTCTACGGTACCCTAGCGCCCAATAAACCCAATGCCCATATTTTAGAAGCGATTGGCGGTACATGGAGCAAAGGCGCTGTGAAAGGATGGCTTAAAGAAGCTGGTTGGGGTGCAGAACTTGGCTTTCCTGGCCTGACACTGAGTCCAGATGGGCAAACTATTGATGGATATATTTTTAGTTCAGAACAATTAGATAGCCTGTGGAACAGCTTGGATGAGTTCGAAGGCAGTGAATATCAGCGTGTTTTAACTGAGGTCACTTTAGAGAATGGGCAAATACAACAGGCCTATGTCTATGCACTAAATCAGCACGTATAAGTCGTATTTTTATGTAGCGAAGTCTCAAAAATTAAATGAAATCGAATATGGATGATTGCTCATTTAAGCTGATGTTTGAATGGTCTCAAAGTCAGTTACATACTGACTGACTTTGAGACATTAAACCAGTTTTACTCTTTATAATATTGTGTACTGTAGTGCTCAACAGGTAAACGTGTTAACACCTTTTGTCCTTTCGTACCTGGCATGTTTTCGACATACTGTAAGAAAGCTTCAGCATAATCTAAACCCACATCAATCCGACGATCACCCGTAATACCTTTTAAACTGGTATAAAAGTCTTGACCATCGGCAAGGAAATTAATGGTAATCACTTGATAGGTTTGGTTTACATTTAAAGGCAAATACTGCCCATCAGCATTTCGCACTTGTAAATTCGATACCCGTTGGCCTTTGGTTTGGGTTAAATCGACATCCCACGTTAAGCCCCCTGTATAAGGATAACTGCCAGTGTTGTTCAAAACCACGGCATCAATCGCGTCTTCTAAAGTTGATTTAATTTCCTGCCCTGTGGCTTGTAATTGCACCAATGTATTTTTAAAAGGCAAGACCGTATAAATTTTCTCAACCGTGATATCGCCTTGTGGTACATCGACTCTGACCCCGCCACCGTTTTGAATCGAAATATCCGCATTAAAATACTTTTTGCCTTGTTGTAAAAAGGCTTCTGCCACCAATTGTTGCACATCTCCACCATGTTGATTGGTGAAATCAGCTTTATTGCAAATATCTCCTAGACTTGAACGTGAGGCATCTCTAGTGGTGCCTGGAACACGACGTAAGCAAAGATTGCTTTCAGCTCTTGCTACAATTTCTTTGCCTAATAAATTTTTAGCCACTTTATACGGTTCTAAAATACTTAAAGCCGTCGCATCAGGCTGTACAATTTGTAAAGCATTGCTATTTTCAACATCTTGCCTAATATGCGCGATTTCAGTTGTATTCAGTAGGACTGCATCTTTTGCAGTACGTTTAAAGTCATCACCAATCAATACATTCGCCTTACCTGTACAAGCATCAACTTTACCATTGGCGTCAAAGTTGACTTTTAACTGCCCCACCACATACGCATATTGCCATGCTTGTACTACGCAAACTTGATCACCCTCTTTATTTTTCAATAAAGTTGGATAATCACCCTCAGGGGTGATGCCATAGTTCTTCAATTTTGCATCGGCCAATAAAGTATGCGAATCTCCGCCCACAATCACATCAACTCCAGATAACTGTGTAGCCAGTTCTTTTTCCGCCCCATAACCCAAATGCGACTGTACAATAATTTTATTGATGCCTTGCTGTTTTAGTTCATCAATATATTTCTGTGCAGTAGTCACTTCATCTTTAAATACTGTATCTGTATTTGGGCGTGATGCATTTTTGGTCTTATTGGCAATGGTAAGGCCAATCAATGCAATTTTTTGCCCTTCTTTTTCTATAATGGTATACGGCTTCACCAAATCTGTTCGATACAACGGTGAACTTGGCCCAAACTCGACATTGGCACTGAGTATCTGAGTTTTAGTCTTACAACTGCCTTTATCGTTTAAAAAACCCATAAACTTTTGTAGACCAGCATCTGTATTATCAAATTCATGGTTGCCCAA
The DNA here is from genome assembly GCF_002165305.2 of Acinetobacter sp. WCHA55. Classification (NCBI taxonomy): domain Bacteria; kingdom Pseudomonadati; phylum Pseudomonadota; class Gammaproteobacteria; order Moraxellales; family Moraxellaceae; genus Acinetobacter; species Acinetobacter sp. WCHA55. The sequence continues at coordinate 2,603,417 of NZ_CP032286.1, forward strand.
GGTCATCGTATCGAAACATACCGTATTCATAAGGTCTGCCTCTGCCTCACCTTCTTTCAAGGTAAAATACAGATCCCCCGTTATGGCATCTCCTGCGTGAATTTTGATTGCATTTTTCTCACGACTCGCCAAATCATTCATCAATGCTGTGACTCGTGCAAAACCACCATTCGAGACTTGGATTTCCTCTCGCTTTCCTGCCGAAGTTTCTAACATTAATTTTACCGTCTCCTCATCTAAGTGTGAGTGGCTATCATTAATGTGGAGAAGATTGACTTCGAGTGCTTTATTCTGCACGTCAGGTGCAGTATTGTTTTTATTATCGTCGTCATTACATCCAACAAGTACGCTGCTACACAATAAAAAACCACCACTCAAACTTAACAGCTTAATGGCTCTATTTCGAAGAATCACGGTTGTCCCCAATGCTTATTTATTAAACAACCATCATGCAAGGGCACCGTTTAAAATTCGTGACACTGGTGAAATATTCTTAATATTATTTACATTGTTATGATATTTAAACAATTTTTCTATCACTTATACCAACATGGTTTTACCAAACGATTAAATGTAATTCAGTTTCTGCATTATTATGTAATATAAATTATAGTAATCAACGCTATATTTCCCTATATTAGTCACATAACTATTGATAATCATTGTAGTCTCGTGGAGACAGTACACCATGAAACTTTTCAAATATTCTTTCGCAATTCTCGCCGTCATTTCTGTTTCAGCGTATACCATGAGTGATCGTCAATCCTCACAATTTCAAGTTAAAATGCAAGTTACAGAAATTTGCGATATTGGAACAGGCAGTACTTCGGATATTGATTTTGGAACAGTGACTCGTAATGCACAGAATGTGCAAGCGACAGGAAGTTTAAATGTTTATTGTACCAATGGAACACCCTATAACATTGCGTTAAACAGCAATGGCAGTTTAACGCATAGTAATGATATTTCTATACAAATTCCTTATCAGCTATACCAAGATGCTGCCATGAGTAAAGAATGGGGCAACATTGCAGACAATCGTTTGTCTCAACAAGGTACTGGGCAAACGCAAAATATTATCATTTGGGGAAAAGTTCCCAATGCTAATGTCCCTGCAGGACAATATAGTGACAAAGTGACCGCAACCATTACCTATTAAGCTTAAAAGGAATAATGAGCAACTTAGTAAGTTAAAGTGACTGTGATTGTGTCGGAGTATTGTCCAACACTTGTGATCGTTTGAGCTGGAACAGCTGCATACACAGGAACACTCTGGTTATCTACAGGATAAAAAACATTCGCCTGCCATATTTGTGAACGACTAACATCTTTATATAAATTGTACTGAATATAACTTCCCACTGCATTTCTCATTCGTCTTTGGCTTCCTTGCGCATTTACGCCATTATCCAAACTAACTTGCATACTGGTTCCTGTTGGACAAGCCAAACGGATAAGTCCTGAACCAAATAATGGGGTGTTTAATTGCTCAACAGCTCCAAAGTCAATATCCGTAGCCGATTGGATTAAACAACTATTTTCATAATTGGAGTTAACGATGAGGTTATTATTTCCTGTATTTGAATTTGCAAAAACCTCTTCATTGCTGGGTATTGCAGAACCATAACGAAAAGCAGAATAAAGTTTCAGATTTACACTATTTGTGGTGTAACTTCTCGCAGGAACCACTTGCCCAGCGAGCACTTGTCCATATATTTTAATTTGAGTACTTGCATTCGCCTGCCCAGCCTCGACTTGAAAAGTCTGGCACTGCGCCTGACTTTTACGGTCTGAACCTGGAATTTTGTACGTTCGCGCAGCATCATAGTACAAATGATAATTGAGCAGTGTTTCAGGATTATAGCTAATCATACTACGAGGATCATTCCCCGAAGGAGATGTACTATCAATTGCTAAACACATTTTATATGTGACCGGCTGACTCCAATTAGAGTTACAGCTAACCGTGACGTCCGTTGAAGCAGTAGAAGAACCTTGAGCATTTGTAGTACCTAAACTGAGAGTTGCCCCCCCAATCCAGCAGCTTTCTGCATGCGCAGGCGAATAGATCAACCCACAACTAAGGAGCAACAAGCCAATACAAGCCAAATACTGGCTAGAATAGTTCATTTTAAACCAGTGACTGTAGTTTACTGACATACGATTTGCCCCAAATCACTATAACCATTTAAAGTTTCAAGATCTGGCAACTTTACTCTGCACTGCTTGAGCTGATCACCTATATATAGGGTATTATTTTTTACATTATCCAAATACACCATACCATCATGCGCCACAATAGTCGTCGGTTGAAGTTGCTCATTTGGTTTTTCTTGCCAGACAGAAGTTCCTACCGAAAGGTTATTTCCTTGCAAATCGACCACTTGAAGTTGTACTGATTTGACCTGATACATCGGGAACCGAATAAATACCCCACTCGACTGCCGAGGAACTGCATCTTGCTGGGTCGTTTCAATTTTTAAATTGATCGGTAAATCCAAAGTATCTACAGCCACACTGTTATGCTGATATGGATTTAAATAATCAAGCAGTAAATAACCTTTCCGATTTGTTTTACCAATTAAACGATTTTCTAAACGTACAGGTACATCTGCAACTTGATCTGTTGAAACAACTGCAAATGAACCATTGCCCAGACGTTTAGCTAATACTGTATCTTTTAAAATCACCAACCCACCACTCACAGAAGCATAAGCACTGGTATTATTTTGTTGATCAGATTCGGTATGTTGCACATTAAATTGTGCCAAACCATAACGTCCTAAATAATCCAACTGCCCCTGAAATTGTGAATATTGCTCAGTATGGTTGGCTAAAGCTTGCCAACCTAAACCACCTTGGTCTTGATCCACAGAATGTAAAACATTCAGACTCATTTGGTTTTGGTCATTGCTACGCTGAGCGGTAAGTGTCGCAGAATTACGCTTTGCCCATGGTAAATTTAAAGATAGATAATAACTATTCTCTTTATTTAACAAGTCACGGCTATAACTCAAACTCAAGTTCATTCGTCGCGGTAAAATATAAGACCAGTTGAGCAAGACAAAACGATTACTCGCTTGATCTATGTATTCCTGCTGAATATAGCTACCGCCAAATTGTCCAAATTTAGTATTTAGTCCCATATAAAATTGATCGGACTGGCTTGCAAATGTTGCATCGTTTAAGCTTGCAATATCATTAAACTGTCCGAACTGACGTAGGCCATTATAGTTTAGACTGAGCAATGCGGAGTTCCAGCTATAGCCAAAACCCAACAATTGACCTTGTTGCTCGGATGTATGGCTATAAGCATAGGAAACATTGATTTGCCCTGCGCGCTTGCCTAATTGATAAACTGTTCCTAAACCTGCTTGTTGCAATTGTTCTGTAAGCTCGGCATGCGTTTCAACTGTGAAAGTATTGCTTAGCCCATAACGATAATTTCCACTAAAAGCGGGATCATTCGCATAATCAAAAGAAGATAGACCATAATTAAGCTTAGGATAACCCAAGTTCAAAGACCAATCATTTAGTCCCTGTGCCAATAAATGATTGGCACGATACAAAGAAAAACTTTGAACTTGTTGCTGACCATTGATGTCGGTAATGACCATCTGGGCATTTCCAGCCCCCGTAATACTCGGGATGGTTTGGATATCAAATTGCCCCGGTACCACATTTTGTGAAGATTGCTTGATCCCATTAATAATCAGATCAATTTGAGAGGGCAAAGTCACCTGCCCCTTAAAACTCATTAAGGGCGTGGTTACCGTATAAGGCTGTAATGCAAAGTTTTTAGATATGCTCAAACCGCTCAAACGCGTTGAACGTGTCCATGTAAGCGCATCACTTTGAGCATCACCTAAACGCAATCGAAGTAATTGATTTGGAAAATCTTTTTCCCAATACGTATCAAGTATTTGACCATCAGTCGCGACATGATCTCGATACTGATAATTTCCTGACAGACTTAAAACGCCATTAAATAAGCCAAAATAGCGTAGCTCATTCCAACCATTAAATGAAAAAACATCATCATTTTGTTGGGCAAAGGCCGTGTAGTTAAGTAACAACCCCTTTTTTTCTTGTAATGGGTTAATACTGGCGGCAGGTAAAGCTTGATAACCATATTGGTTTTGTCCGCTTAACAACTCAACGGGTACTTGTATTGATATTTTCTGATTCAAATCATCATACTGATAGCTCAACCCATTAATTTGATCAAGTGCAATATAAGTCGCTTGATCAATGAGCATTTGCGGAGCATCCGCATGAATGGCAAAACTATCTAAAGATGCACGGTCTATATAAAGCTGTTGACCTCGTTGCAGGAAATGACCAATTTGTGGCTGAACAGACTGATTAAGTTCGACATCCAAGTATAAGTCTTGCTGGATTTCACTTGCTTGCTCTGGGGAGTCCGACTCTGCAAAAACGTGAGGAGCAATAACAATAATTAGCCCTGCACAGAGTAAACGACCGACTCGAACGTTAAATGAAGAAACTCCTAAAGACATACAATATCAAGGAGATATAGGAAGTTCTTGTTCCCGAACATCCATATTTACAACTGCTACAAATTTTCCATTAGGTTTGACATTTATCGTAGCAGGAATAGGCCATTGCATACTTTGACCACTCAGCACATAACCCATGAGTCCTTTTTGGATGGGTGTTTTTTGCCCCTGCGCATCAACATAGGCAAACTGGCTAAAACGTTTATAGTGCGGAGACAGATTAGTAACCGTTAATTTGTTCGCATTGTATTTAAATGTCATGCCATTGAGCGAGGTTACACCTTGTTGAATGACATCAGCGCTTGAGGCCTTAAAAAATACAGGAATTGAATATTTCAGCAACAACTGAAGACCACTTTGCTTTTCTGCTTGAGGGTTCGGTAGCTCATCAACAATCAAACGATAAGCTTGCTCAGATGAGTTATTGCTTGCAGTACTACGAATAAGACGAACCAACTGTCTTTGGCCTGCGGGAATCGTCAATACCATTGGGCTTGCGATCAGATCTTTAGACGGGGTTAAAATATCTTGATTATTGGTTTGCGTCCAAGCATTTACCCGAACTTGACCTTGGATGGCTTCATCCCCAGTATTGGTTAACCAAAGTTCTTTGACTTTTTCTTGAGGCGAAAATTCCAATAAAATAGGCGCAACCTGCAAACTGGCAGCATGCGCCTGTGTCATAAAAATACTCGTTGCCAATATACCTAAGCTACACTTACGCAGTACATTTGACCAACGCGACGTATTTTTCATGCCGATACCCTTATTCGTGAAGAATATCCTTACGATAGCAAAAATTAATACGTTACTGTAGCGGTTACCGTGTCGATATATTTACCTGCTCGAACATTTGTTGAACCAGATACTTTTGCAACAACAGGAATAGCCTGTACGCTACCTGAACCTACACCAGAGTATAGATTACTATTATTATCCCACTGGCTTTTGTCACTCGCATTTTGGAATAACTGATATGCGATGCTAGATGAAGTATCTGTCTCATGTGTCATTTTCCCACTGCCTGCTAAACCCACTTTGTATGGTGTTTGGCTTGTACAAGTAACATTTAATGTACCTGTTTTATCATTTGCAGCCACAGCACTGTTTACACTACCAAAATCAATATCAGTGGCATTGATTGCACAAGTAGAAAGCACTTCAATTTTCACTTTAAAGTCAGCAGTTGCCGTTTTTGATGTGGTAGCCGCATTTGCCTGTCCAGCTAAAATTAAACCAGCGGAAGCCAATAATGCAGTAGTAAGAAAATTTTTCATATAACGACCTAAAACTATTAAATTAGATAATCAAAAAGCAATCGCCATGAATAACATTGCTTTTTATAGATACTTTTTTATATAGAGGTTCACACATATAAAAAGTAAGTGTGAAATATATCGCATTTTTTAAAATTTTCAATAATTTTATTTATTTTTTGGCATTTTTTGTTATTTTCATCTTTTTTTATTTATATAATAGTGAAACAATAAGCATAGTAGAAGATTATAGATTTTGAAGCACAATTTTGTTCTAAAATTCCATAAACGAGTGAGGTAATCGCTTAAAAATTAAAAATAAATGATGATATGTCGAATAAAAAAGTCAGCAACATACTGGGTTTTAAAACTCGATAAACATGATTGCTATCAATGATCGATTGCCCCTCTAAACCAACCATTCGTCGTAGATTCAAGCTAATTTAATCAGGATAAAAAGCGGATAAGGGAACACGGCTCTTCATGTGTCATTCCGTTTATCTACATACTGAAGAAGTGATGTGGACATTGAGCGATCTTCAGTACGACTGAATGTGATTTAAAACGAAAAAGCACTGAATAAATTTCATCTCATATCGTATTCGTTTCAGGATGATCCAATACTTTGTTTTTCTAACCATGCCTGTAACCCAGACCAAGTTTTAAAATCATCTACTGCTCTGACCGTACAACGTGGATGTCGTTCCAATAACATTTTGCTTAATGCAGTACCTGGACCAATTTCTAAAACCAGATCCGGTTGATTTTCTTGAATGGCAGTTAAGCAGGAATCCCAATCTATGGCATGATTCATTTGTTCAATCAGTGCTTCAACCGCTTCGCTGGATTGATAATATTTATGTCCACCAGAGCCGCTAATGATTGGAATACGTAAACGATTGAAGGTCTGTTGATGTAATACTTGCTGATACGGTGCTACAGCGTTATTCATTAAGCATGTGTGTGATGGAATGGTGACATTGAGTCGTTTGGCTGAACGTACGCCCAACTGTTCAAGTTGTAATGCGAGTTGTTGCAAATTTTCATCATCACCGCCAACAATAAAACTACTGTCATTAATTTTGATTGAAAGTGAGGTAGCCGTTGAATTTAGAACAGGTTCAAGTGTTTTCCAATTGATTCCCTGAACTGCCACTAACCCGCTTGGGACTTGTGTAGCACCTGACATCAACAGGGCACGCTGCTGTGCCAAATATAAGCCCTGCTCAAAACTAGTTTCACTAGAACAAATTAATGCACTGAGCTCACCAAGCGAATAACCCGAAAAACTGATAACTTCATCCAGCTTGTGTTTTAACTTTTGCCATCGACACCATTGCAGCGCAAAAATAAAAGGCTGAGCAAAGGCATTTGGATATAAATCTGCCTCAGCAAGATTGGGATCAAATAATTTGGGTAAATGTTGTTGCAGGTGATCACGGACATTTAATTCGATAGCCAAGTCTTTTAATTGCTGAACATGGGATAAATTCTGTAAGCCCTGTCCACTAAATACGATTGCGAAATTCATGTTCCACCTTTAACAAAAACAAGGTCACGCCGAGTAAGTCTGCACTACCACCTGGACTAAGTCGGTGTTGGATAAAATAATCATCGATTTTCTGTACATCTTCAACCCAGTTTGATTGCAATACGCCACCACGTGCCAGGAATTGCTTAGCCATATCCTGCACAATATATAAAGCGGATAAACCACCACGCCAAACAATATTGGTATCTTGCAAATGAGCCATTAAAGCAAACAAGGTTTGAATCGTGGCTTGACTCTGATCGGCTGTTTTTTCATAAATGCTTAAATAATACGGAAGTGCAATATCCATGACCGTTCTAAACCCAGAAGCCACCTCTTCGATTGCCCCCGTAATGCCATATTGACTCCGCATACGCTGACCATGACTATTTGGATTACGTTCTAAATGGTGCAGCAAATCATCCTGCCAAGTGCGCTTTAACATTCTACTAACAGCATCAGCATGTATAGGTTCATCTGCGGCTAAACATTTACCCACTGCGGCACTAGCAAAACCCAAATTGAAAATTGCGCCTTTATGGGTATTAATCTGATTTGTCGCAATCATCATGTCTTGTTCAGCTTGAATACCGCATTGTCGAATGCCTTCAAAACTGACTTCATGGTAACCATTTAAACATTGTTCTTGAAAATAATGAGTGAGTGACTGGATGCTGCGCTCAAACAAGCTAAAATCCATATCTTGATGGCTACCCTGTGAAGTTGGACAAACTAAGCCAGGTTTATGAGCCAAACTGACTTCTTCATACAGTGCAGTCCGTGCAAGTAAATCTAAGCGCATCGCATGTTGCGAAATATCTAATAATAAATGGTCATGCTTCTGTACAGTTTGCATCTTCTAGATTCCATTCTAAGAGTTGTTCTAATTTCAGCATATCCACACGCTGAATTCCCTTAGCAATAATGCTCTGCTGAACATCAGGGTAAATCATCAGCAATTCATTAAATGACACATGCCATTCAGGATGGATTTGAATTTCTCCATCTAGAGGAATTTGGCTCAAAAGCCGCGTCTTCTGTATAAGTTGTAAAATGTCGGCAAGTCTTGAATTATCCTGTGGATATAAAACCAAATCCAGATCAGAACTCGCACGAATATAAGCTTCTTTGGTCAGATATTGATAGGCATAAGAGCCGTAGACATACACTTCACAGTTCAGTGCTAATAAAGCTTCCGCAAAACTGCTAAGCGAAGGTTCTTGATGGGTTTGCCCAGATTCTTTTAACAAGGTATGTAAAGACAGTGGTCGCGTGGTTAATTGAATTTCATCAGCATCCACCAAGCACGCCACACGATATTTAATACCCTCGACCAAGCAATTGATCGCCAGCTTAACTTGACTTGCATCTATACTGTCCTGCCGACAAATGGTCATCGGCACTGACTGTTGCAACAACTGATACACTTTCTGTTTAGCAGGTTCAGGTAAGGTACTATCCAAAAAATGTAGTTCTGCTGCGGGATGCAAATACGCTAAGTCATGACGATCCATGTGCAATCTCCTTAACTGTGTGCAACTTTCTCGATTACTTGGTTACATAACTGACGACCTTGGCGTTGCTGGCCAACAACACGGCGCTGATCTGTAATGTAACTTTCGAGATGCTGTTGCTGATTTAAAAGGGCTTGGCTAATCCAGTCAGACTCTAAATCTGGCCAAATAGCATTGATGGCACCCATTTTGTAGAAATTTTCTACACCCGGAGCAAAGATAGCTGAACTTTGCGACAGGTCTTTCAATTTCTCTACAGGGATTTTGGTCACACGTGCCATGGCATTTAAGTCCATCACTTTCACTTGTGAATCACTGAGTGCGTAAACTTCATTGGCCATCAGTCCATAAGACAAGAACCCACCACTCACCGCTTGGCCAAAAATAATAGCTAAATTGGCATGACCACTACGGCGCAGCAAATCGACACAAGAGGCCAAATGCGCAAAAGTACGGTTTAAACACAACAGTTCATCTGCACGTGAAAGGTCTTGTCCTTGGGTATCAACAATAAACACCACAGGGGTTTTCTGCTGTTGCTGAATCAATTTCAGAATTTCGCCTGCAAGTTCAATCGCAATTTCCTGATTGATAGGGGCTGCATTGACCGTACCCAATATGCGCACTGGACCTGCTTCAGTTTCAGCATTGCCTTTAATCACATAACCATTAATTTGGTAGTCCAATTGCTTGGGAAATAATTGTTTTAAAAGTAATTCTGTATTCATCTGCTTATCCTTGCTTTAACAACGTGACTTCATGTGCAGAGAGCATTGGGATTTGTTCTGGCTGTGCAATACCCATTTCATGCCAGATCTGCAATCCATCATTTTTGCCAAACCAGCGCTGCTTTTGCTGCTCAAGTTGTTGTTGCTGTTGCAGTAACTGTTCCAAATCCAAACTGGCAGCAGCTTGATTCAATTGTGCTGAAATTGCATCACGAATATCAGTCACGTCATCCTCAACCAAGACTTGCACATGGTTGAGTAAATAACGATGCTTACCGCCAGTCACGCGCCAGACTAAAGCACGATCTTTAGAGTCAAACTCTTCCACACCTTTCACTGTTTCAATAACTTCAGGACCTGACAAAGCTAAACGACCTTCTTCCGTCATAATGATGGTGCTGCTTAAGCAAGCACTAATACCCATACCACCAAACGCACCACAGGTTCCGCCAATGATGGTAATAATTGGAATACCCGCATTTCGGACTTGCAACATGGCACGCATAATTTCCGAAATGGCAATGAGACCTGCATTGGCTTCATGCAAGCGTACACCGCCAGAATCCACAAAAAATACCACTGCTTGTGATTGATCCTGAATGGCTTTCTGCAATAGACCGACAATCTTTGCTCCGTGGATTTCACCTACTGCACCACCCATGAATTGTCCTTCTTGGGCAATGATATGAATTGGCGTTTGACCGATAGATGCTGTACCAATGATCACACCGTCATCAAAACTGCCCGGAATATCCAAAGCGGCTAAATGTGGACTGGCTTCAATTTCTGCTGGCTTTAATATTTCTTGAAAGCTGTTGTCGTCTACTACGGCCTGAATACGTGCACGTGCAGTTTTTTCATAAAAACTGTTTTTTAACATCACTAAATCCATGTTTTATTCTCCCTTAAACATAGAAATGGCTTGGCTCAGGCGCAAATTCACCACTGCTGGAGTCGCCCCCATATCATTCAATTGGAATTTTAACCCTGCCACAGCATGACGCTGTGCAAATTCATTCAAGACCGATTGCCAAACATGTTGGAAACCCACTGCTGAAGTCGTGACTTCTACTTGGCATACATTGGCTTGATCATGCTGAGACACCAGCACTTCTAAATTTCCAGAACCGACCACACCACAAATGACTGGGGCTTTTTCTACAGTCAATGGTGCAGACTGTATTTCAAATTTTAACTTTTCCATGTAAATCACCAATTTCTGAAGCGACTTGGAGGACTGTATAAACCGCCCGACCATTTAACTAAATCTTTGACTGATTTGGCTGCAAGCAAATCACGGCTGACCTGTGTCGGGTCAATGCCTAAATCTTCAGGACGTTGAATAATGCCGCGTTGGCGTAATTCTTCAACCTTGGCAGCATCACGCTTCATACCCACTGGGGTATAACCTGCTACACCACGAATGGCTTGTTCGCGTTCTTCTGCTGTCCGGCAAAGCAGTAAATTGGCAATACCTTCTTCTGTGACAATATGAGTGACATCTTCACCATAGATCATGATGGGTGGAAGCTCACTTTCCATTTTGTCTTGAAGTTGCCATGCATCTAGCTCTTCAACAAATACAGGATGCATATGTTCACGGTATGTTTCGACGGTTTGCACCACCAACTTACGTCCTTTAATCAGCTTGCCATCGGTCGCTTCACGACCTGCCTTGGTATAAGCATAACTGGCATGACGACGACCATGCGGATCGGAACCCATATTTGGTGCACCACCAAAACCAGAGATACGATCGACCGTAGCTGTAGAACTGTTGCCTTGTAAATCAATCTGCAACGTCGAACCAATGAACAAGTCACAGGCATATAGACCCGCAGTTTGGCTAAAGGCTCGGTTGGAACGCATGCTGCCATCACTGCCTGTAAAGAACACATCTGGACGTTCTTTAATGTAGTCTTCCATACCGACTTCTGAGCCGAAGCTATGGACAGAATCGACAAAGCCACTTTCAATTGCTGGAATCAGGGTCGGATGCGGATTCAATGCCCAGTTGGTACAAATCTGCCCCTTTAGCCCTAAAGATTCGCCATAGGTTGGTAATAACAATTCAATGGCTGCGGTATCAAAACCAATCCCGTGATTCAAACGCTTAATTTGATACGGCGCATAGATCCCTTTAATGACCATCATCGCCATTAAAATTTGCACTTCAGTAATTTGTGCAGGGTCACGGGTAAAAAGTGGTTCTATATAGTTATGCTTGGGACTTTCGATATAGAAGTCTACCCAATCCGCAGGCACATCGACACGTGGTAACTTATCAACAATTTCATTGACCTGTGCAATGACAATCCCGCTCTTGAACGCAGTCGCTTCAACAATTGCAGGGGTATCTTCCGTATTTGCACCTGTATATAAGTTGCCTTCACGGTCTGCTGCATGTGCAGTAATCAAGCATACATTTGGTGTCAGGTCGATAAAGTAACGACCATACAACTCTAAATAGGTATGAATTGAACCAATACTGATTTTTTGCTGCTGAACCAACTGTGCTAAGCGCAAACTTTGTGGGCCTGCAAATGAAAAATCGACTTTAGAGGCAATGCCCTTTTCAAACACATCAATATGACTCGGCAAAGCCAAAACCGATTGCACGATGTGTAAGTCATGAACCACGTCTGGATTACATTGACTTAAGCATTTTGAAAGGAAATCCGCTTGTTTCTGGTTATTCCCTTCTAAACAAACTCGGTCACCACTGGCAATAACAGTTTCTAAAAGTTCAATGACACGCGCATGTTCAACTTGTTTGCTAAAACCTTTTTGTTGTGCAAGATCTAGCTTTGCTTGTCTGCGTGTGCGCTGCTTATCCCATAAGCGCTTCTTAACCATTTGGTTCATGTTGACACCTTTATGCTTTGATTAACCGAAAATGACATTGATCGTAAGGAAAAACACCGATGGTCCAAGTAAACAACCCAAACCTGTATAGAATGTTGCAACTAAGGCACCATAAGGCACTAGGCGTACATCTGTACCCGCCAAACCTGCTGCTGTGCCACTGGTCGTTCCTGCCATTCCACCAAAAACCATTGCAGAACGTGGACTTTTGAGATACATAAATTTTGCGAATAACGGTGTACCAACCATGAAAAACACCGCTTTAATCAGACCAATTGCAATTGATAATGCAATCACTTCTGAGCTTGCACCGATGGCTGAACCCGTTACTGGGCCAACGATATAGGTCATCGCACCTGCGCCAATCGTGGTCATCGAAACGGGATCTTTATAGCCCATCAACCACGCCACCATGGCACCGATCAAAAATGGAATCACGCAGCCAAGTGCAAGTGCGATCAGACCCACCTTTCCTGCTTTTTTCACTTCTTTGACGTCGACTTCAAACGCCGTTGATGCAATGGCCAAGTCACGAATCATGGCACCACCGAGTAAAGCGAAACCTGAGAAAATGGCGATATCTGAAATGCCCTTTTCACCTTGAGTATAAATTCCTGCAAAATAAGCTAAGACCAGCCCCATAGTGATGGCGATAGCTGAGCTTTGTAACTTCCCTTTGGTGAGATATTTCGACAAAAGATGCGACACATACATCATCAACCCAGTCACTGCGAGCGCCGCGACGAGGGCATTTTTGGTAAAAACCGTAATTATTTCTTCCATTGCGTTTCTTCCTTGTAACCGTACAACTGATTGTTATTTCGTGTTATGACAACACCCTTGTCCTTAAACGGCTTTTTCAGTTGGCTCTACAGCCCATTCATAGCTGTCATAGTCGCCACTGGATTTATTCAACCAACGAATCACCAAGACAGTACCAATCAAAGAAGCAAGCGAAACAATTAGACCCAACATCCCGCCCGACATAGCAGCAACAACGTTTTGGCCTGCCGACATGGCAACCACGATTGGAATGTACATACCTGACCAGTACAACACACCAAATTGAGTCACTTGAGGTAAGTGCCCACGTTTAGCTAACAGTTCCTTCGATAGAATTAATAAAATCATGGCGATGGCCACACCACCTACATTGGCTTGCACACCCAGTGCAATCCCGAGGGCATTACCTAGATAAACACCAAGTAAATGGCAGACTGCCAATATGGCTGTTCCGTAAATAATCATTGCTGAATCCTCCCTGGATCATGCAGCGCTTCTAATAATCTGACTTATAATTTGCTATAGTTATAGCTTATCTGTATCCAGTGTACAATGTTTTGTACTCAAATAAACATAAATTGTATACAATTTTTTGGTGATGTATGACTTCAATTGCGGAACTCCCTCTTTCTATTCAAATTAGTAAAAAATTAGAGGACGATATTATTTATGGCTTTTTCCTGCCTGGGACTAAGCTAGATGAACAAGAACTTTGCGAACGCTATGGTGCTTCACGTACCCCAATTCGTGAGGCATTAAAACTATTGGCTGCTGAAGGATTGGTTGAAATTCGCCCACGTCGTGGCGCAATTATTCCAGCCATTAATTCACTTACTCTATGTGAAATGTTTGAGGTGATGGCTGAGTTAGAAGCCATGTGTGGACGTTTAGCCGCACGGCGCATTCAACCTGAAGAAAAGCAAGAATTACAGCGCTTACATCAGTTATGTCAGGATTATTTAAATCAGAACGACTCAGAAAATTATTATGAGGCCAACCGTCTATTTCACTTTGCCATTTATCAGGCCAGTCATAATGCTTTTTTAATTGAGCAAGCCTGTACTCTGCATAAACGTTTGCATCCCTATCGTCGTTTGCAACTCCGTGTGAATAACCGTATGAACAATTCATTCTCTGAACATAATGAAATTCTGGAAGCAATTTTTGCGGGGAATGAACAGCAAGCCGAAGCTCTACTGAAAGCCCATGTTGTAATTCAAGGACAGAAATTTACCGACTTTATTTCAACGTTAGAACATTTAAATGCTTAACTAGAAACTGAACTTGTTTGAGCTGAGTTGTTCATGTTTTTGATGTTTAGCTTCATGTTTAAGACCATTCATGTAGCGAAGATAAATACCAAGAAATACGTATCGATTTCTTGGTATTTTTTTCTTGATGAGCACCTTGATTAGAGCGATATCATGTGGCTTTTCTACCTATAAACCCACCGGATTGAAATCAAGAAGTGACGTGAACGATGCACAACTGCTCTACGTATGATGATGCGATATAGAAATCAGCACTCACATGACATATGATGTCTTATATCTAGTTTTATGTTGAATACTTTCTTATGTCGACTCTCAAAGTAACCTGTGCTGAAAAATATGTTTTGATTGATCAGCAGTTTCAATTTGACTTTCCAGTGCAATACACTGAGTTCCAACAGCTTGATCAAGCACAGTTTGAAACACAAGTTCACAACCAAGATATCATTATTATTAGTGACTTAAATGTGAATGAACAAGTTCTCGCTAATAATCCAAGCCTTAAACTGTTAGCCCTCTGCTCTACGGGGTTTAACCACGTGAACTTGACGTTGCTTAAACAACATGGTGTACAAGTCTGCAATATCCGAGGTTATGCAGGTGATGCTGTTGCAGAACATGCATTTACTCTAATGATTAACCTCATTAAAAACTTTAACCAACAAGTTGATGGCGTGAAACAAGGGCTTTGGTCAACTGGTAACAGTTCATTTTATCTTGCAGCCCCAATGGGTGAACTTAAAAACAAGACCCTAACCATCATGGGTAAAGGTGAAATTGGCTTATCGCTAGCGCAAAAAGCTGAAGCATTTGGCATGAAGGTAATTTACAGTGAACGTAAAAATGCTGAGCAATGCCGTGATGGCTATGTGCCATTTGAGCAAGCTGTACAACAGGCTGATATTTTGTCTTTACATTGCGAACTCAATACAGACACTCAACATATGATTGATGCTTCTGTATTCAAGCTTATGAAAGATAAGAGTATTCTGATTAATGTTGGACGTGGAGGCTTAGTGCATGATGCCGACTTGATTGCAGCCATTGAAAGCAAAAAAATTGCGGGCTTTGGTGCGGATGTTTTAGATCAAGAACCTCCTGCCGAGAATCACTCTTTACTGCAATTGCAACATCAACATGACAATGTGCTAATTACTGGTCATATTGCTTGGGGGACAGACGAAGCACAGCAACGTTTATTTGACATTTTACAAAGTAATATCAATCAAAATATGCAAGGTATAGAGCAAAATCTTGTTTAAATACATCATGCTTCAATAGACTCTGTATCAATAAAAAAAGCAGCTGACTCGAATTAAGTCATGCTGCTTTTTTATATCAGAACTTTAATCGTCGTTAGTCCTAAAACTATTGCTTAAACTTTTTAATGCTTTTGGAGAGATGCGCGCGCATCATTTGACGTGCCAAAAGTCCATCTTGATCTACAATCGCATTGAAAATATTGACATGGTCATGATGTACGTTTTTTAAATAATCTTCACGATTCACAGGGCTGTGTTCAATGGATTTTACTCGCGCGCGCGGAATAATTTTTTCACCTAAGTATTTCAGAAAATCAACAAAATATTGATTTTCAGATGCCTCGGCAATTGCAATATGAAAGTCATAATCCGCTTTCACTGTACCGTCATTCACATCAGACGAAATATGCTTTTCAAAGTCATCCAATGCTACTTTCATTTTATCAATATGCACTTGTTTACGACGTTCTGAAGCAAGAAATACTGCCTCTGACTCTAAACTTATCCGCAATTCCAGTAAGGCCACAATGTCATTGATGGTTTCTAGGCTGGCATTTGAAAGTAAAAAATTTTGCTCTGTGGTTTGCTCTTTGACAAAAGTACCAATGCCATGACGGGTTTCGACATAACCCAAAGAGCGTAATTCGGTAATAGCCTCTCGAATAACCGAACGACTCACTTCAAACTGTTCAATCAGTTCAAGTTCTGTCGGAATTTTCTCTCCAACCGTAAAGTCTCCTGATTGAATTTTTTCAATCAATTGCGCGACGATGATTTGGCTTAATTTTTTTGTTGATCTAGATTTAATCGCACTAGACATAATGAAAGAGACTCACCAAATATTGGAAAATTAGAGACTTAGTTTACTATAACCCGCCCCAATAGTCCTATAGTAAGTTGTTTGGACTTCAGTTGTTATCGGGAGTAGGGATACATCATATCAGTCTGATCGTTTCATTCAAACTAACACTGTTTATTCAAAAAAGGAAATACAAGCCTGACATGCTCGGGCACTATATTTTGAAGCCCAAAGCCTTCAGTAAGATTCGGACTGTTTTGGAAATTTCGCCTCTAACTCTGCTTTTTTATAGGCTTCATAAGACGCTTTGCTAATGATGACCGCAGACTCTCGGCCTTTACGGGTAATTTCGACAGGATCACCCGCAACTGCTTTATCCATAATCATAGACAACAGCGCTTTGGCATTACTACAGTTAAAACTTTCCATAGAATTCTTTCCTAAAAAAGCCACGCCATGATTCATCATAGCGTGGCTCTTGTGCTCTTAAGTCAATTACACTGCTGCTTTGGTTAGTGCACCATTAATCAAGCGATTAATCTGTAAAGGATTTTCATCTTTTAACGCATCTGGTAATAACACCTGCGGGGTATTTTGGTAGCATACTGGACGCATGAAGCGTTCAATTGCTCCTGTACCGACCGATGTGCCACGCGCATCGCTGGTTGCAGGGAATGGACCGCCATGTACCATGGCATCACACACTTCTACCCCTGTCGGGAAGCCGTTAAACAACACACGACCTGCTTTACGAGTAAACAATGCCAATAATTGATGCGCTGTTGCAAGTTCAGCATCTTCACCAATAATGGTTGCAGTCAATTGACCTGCCAATTGTTCCAGACCTTGTAAAAGTGTTGCTTCATCATCTACAGCAATCACAATCGACATTGGGCCAAACACTTCATGTTGTAATTTAGCATTGCCCGACAACAACACACTTTGATCGGCTTGGAACAAATTCGCTGATGCTTGTGAAATTAGGGTTGCTTCCTGCCCTTGCGCAATCAATTCAAAACCTGCTTCGGTCTTTAATTCAGCCACGCCTTGTTGGTAGCTTTTTAAAGTTCCCGGATTCAACATCACTTGCGGAACTGCTTGCTGAGTATGTGCAATCAAACCTGCAACAAACTGGTCAAACTCAGGGCTTTTCACCCCTAGAATAAGACCCGGTTTGGTACAGAATTGACCACACCCCATGTTAAATGAAGCCACAGTTTCTTGCGCAATTTGTACACCACGAGCTGCCAAGGCTTGTGGCATTACAACCACTGGGTTCACACTCGACATTTCAGCAAATACAGGAATTGGCTGTGGGCGGTTTTGCGCAATGTTATACAGCGCCATACCACCTTCCAACGAACCTGTAAAACCAACCGCTTGAATTAGGGGATGTGCCACCAAGTCTGCACCGATACGTCCACCAAAAATCATGTTGAAGGTACCAGCAGGCATTCTGCAATTTACAACGGCTTTTTCGATGGCTTCACCCACCAGTTCAGCAGTTGCCATATGACCCGAATGTGCCTTAAATACCACAGGACATCCCGCAGCTAATGCAGCAACTATGTCACCACCCGCAGTCGAAAATGCCAATGGGAAGTTACTTGCACCAAACACAGCGACTGGACCTAAAGCCACTTTGTATTGACGAATATCAACGCGAGGCATTGGTTTACGTTCAGGCAAAGCTGGATCAATACGCGCAGCATAAAAATCACCGCGACGTAACAATTGAGCAAATAAACGCAATTGACCCGTTACACGACCCGTTTCACCTTGCAAACGAGCCAAAGGTAAACCTGTTTCTAAAGAAGCCACTTCTTGTAGCTTTGGACCCAAAGCTTCAATTTGTACTGCAATTTCTTCTAAAAACTCAGCACGTTGACCTTGAGTCGTTTGGCTGTACACAGCAAATGCAGCATCTGCAGCTTTAGCAGCAGCATCCACTTCTTCAAGTGTTGCTTGGCTGTAGACATAGCCCGTTAACTGGTAGTCTGTTGCGTTAATACTTTCAATTGCAGGTGCATGCGTAGCAACACGCTGACCATTGATAAATTGTTTACCATTATTAATTGCCATGAATGAACTCCAATGCCTGTATCTATAAACTTATTGCGGACCTAAAGTTGCAATTAATGCAGCTAAATCTTCGTAGTCTTTCGGAGTTAAATCACTTAATGGTGGACGTACAGGACCAGCATCATAACCACTAATTTTCGCGCCTGCTTTAATCATACTTACGCCATAACCTGCTTTACGATCACGGATTTGAATTAAAGGAAGGAAGAAATCTTTAATTAAGCGGTCAGTCGTTGCAGTGTCATTCGCACGAATTGCGTTATAGAACTCCATTGCAGTTTTTGGAATAAAGTTAAATACTGCCGATGAATATACTGGGCAACCTAATGCTTTATACGGTGCAGCAAATACTTCCGCTGTTGGTAAACCACCTAAATAAGACAAACGGTCACCTACAGTTTGGGTAATACCGGTCATCATATCGATTTGACCAGAACTGTCTTTGAAACCAATCAGGTTAGGACATGCTTCTGTTAATTGTTGTAATGAATCAAGATTTAAAAGAGATACGCTACGGTTATAGAAAATGACACCGAAGTCTACAGAGTTACACACTTGTTTAACGTGTTCGATCAAACCTTCTTGGCTTGCTTCTGTTAAGTAGTGCGGCATTAAAAGAATACCTTGCGCACCTAAACGTTCAGCTTCTTGTGCTTGTGCAATCGCTTGACGAGTTGGACCACCCGCACCTGCAATAATTGGCACACTGCCCTTACAAGTATCCACCGCAGTCTTGATGACTTCTGAATATTCATTGCCAGTTAATGAGAAAAACTCGCCTGTACCACCCGCAGCAAAAAGTGCACTTGCACCGTAAGGTGCTAACCACTCTAAACGCTTTGCATAGGTTGCTTTGTTGAAATCACCATTTTTGTCAAAGTCAGTTACTGGGAAAGAAAGTAAACCGTCAGAAATAATACTCTTTAACTCAATTGCTTCCATTGTAACTCTCCATAGTCATCTATAAGTTGTCTGACATCCTACAACATAAATTTTGAATATCCAATCTTTTTTCTCAAAAATCCCAAAAAATTGCTCGATAGTTAAATAATAGGCAAAAAATCTTATACTTTTTCAACTAATTGCTGATTTAGTTCCTCTTTTAAAAAGAATAAAATATGATCTTTTATACCTATAAATAAGCGTCTCTTAGGCAAATAAAAAAGTCATCATATCTCTCATGTTTTTTAATTTGTTAGTATTCAATGGTTTAATAAAAATCACATTAAAATCCCAAAAAAACAAATTGCAAACAATTCAAAAATAATCATAAGATGTCATACATCTTTAAAGAATTGCTTAGAGCATTTGGGAAGAAATAGTGTATTTGCTCATGATGCTAGAGTACCTATTTCGTTAAATAGACATGAAGTCACTCTAATTTGAATGCGCACAAATTAGGTTACGGATAGAAGAGTTTGTGTATGGAAAACTTACAAACGCAAAGCGCCGCTACAGTTGCAACGGCCAAACATACCAAGACCCGCTACTTCATTTTAGCGATGATCTTTATTGTCACCTCACTCAATTATGGTGATCGTGCCACCCTTTCTATGGCTGCTTCACCAATGACACAAGAGTTGGGAATTGACTCTGTGACCATGGGCTATATTTTTTCTGCATTCGCATGGGCCTATGTGATTGGTCAGATTCCTGGAGGTTGGCTACTCGATAAATACGGTGCGCGAAAAGTTTATTTTGCCAGTATTTTTTTATGGTCATTCTTCACAGTTTTAATTGGTTTTTCGGATATTTTCGGCAGTACTGGCGCTGTTATTAGTGTCCTGTTTTTATTACGCTTCCTTGTTGGCTTATCTGAAAGCCCTGCTTTTCCAGGCAATAGCCAGATTGTGGCAGCATGGTTCCCCACCAAAGAACGCGGTACAGCAGCCGCCATCTTTAACTCTGCACAGTATTTTGCAACCGTGATCTTTGCTCCATTTATGGGCTGGTTAGTTGCTCAAGTTCATTGGCAATCCATTTTCTGGATTATGGGTGGCCTTGGTATTGTTGTATCGTTTATTTGGCTAAAAGTGATTTATAGCCCAGTCAACCATCCGAGCTTAAATCCTGCTGAATTTGATTACATCAAACAAGGTGGTGGTTTAGTGAACATGGGTGAAGATAAGCAAAATAGCGAAAAGAAAAAGACCTCTTTTGCCGATATTAAGCAATTGGTTTCTTCGCGTATGTTATTGGGTATTTTTATCGCTCAATATTGTATTAACTGTTTGACCTACTTCTTCTTAACTTGGTTCCCTGTGTACCTCGTTAAAGAACGTCATATGACGATCTTACAAGCAGGTTTTGCAGCTGTTGCACCAGCACTCTGTGGTTTTATCGGCGGTATTTTGGGTGGTTTAGTTTCAGACAAATTAATCAAAATGAATCGTTCTGTAACTTTCGCTCGTAAATTACCAATTATTCTGGGTCTATTCTTATCTACCAGCATCGTAATTTGTAACTATGTTGAATCACACACAGCCATTATTTTCTTCATGTCTTTAGCCTTCTTTGGTAAAGGATTTGGTTCACTTGGTTGGGCGGTCATGTCTGACGTTGCACCTAAGGAAATGATTGGTTTATCTGGTGGTTTATTCAATACCTTTGGTAACACTGCGGGTATCGTAATTCCAATCGTGATTGGTTACATCATTAGTTCAACAGGATCATTCAACAATGCCTTGGTATTCGTGGGTATTCACGCTGTGATTGCACTACTTTGCTACTTACTGATGGTAGGCAAGATCGAACGTTTCCAATTGAAAACCACTACAAACTAATCCCCACATTTAACAACTTAGAGCTGGTTCATTTCTCTTGCTGGCTCTAATCTCCAAATTTACAAGGAACGATCATGCAACAAAGACCACTACTCATCAAAATTAATCCGCTCGACAACGTCGCTATCGTGGTGAACGATGGTGGTCTTGCGCAAGGTACGTATGTGGAAGCTCAAGACATTACGCTGACTGAAGCCGTTCCTCAAGGACACAAAGTTTTATTAACAGAATTAAAAGAACATGACCCAATTGTTCGCTACGGCGAAATTATTGGCTATGCCAATAAAGATTTAAATGCAGGTTCATGGGTGAATGAAGCTGTAACGCGCATGCCTGAAGCACCGACTCTAGATTCATTAGACATGGCAACACGCCCTGCCCCAACGTTGGAACCACTCACTGGATATACTTTTAAAGGCTATAAAAACAAAGATGGCTCTGTTGGTACGAAAAACCTTTTAGCCATTACCACCAGTGTGAACTGCGTTGAAGGAATTGTAGATCACGTCGTAAAAGTTGTTGAACGTGAACTTCTGCATAAATATCCAAATGTAGATGGCATTGTCGGCTTAAACCATCTTTACGGCTGTGGTGTGGCAATTGATGCCCCTGCTGCAATTGTACCTATTCGTACTATTCACAATTTGGCATTAAATCCAAATTTTGGTGGTGAAGTCATGGTGGTCAGCTTAGGTTGTGAAAAAATGCAACCAGAGCGCCTACTTAACATTCCAGCAGAAAACAAACGTATTCCAGTTGAAGATCAAGACATTATTCAATTGCAAGATGAACGTCATAATGGCTTCCAAAGCATGATTGACCATATTTTGGCAGTAGCTGAACATCATTTAAAAAAGTTAAATCAACGCCAACGTGAAGATGTCTGTGCCTCAAATCTCGTCGTGGGTATGCAGTGTGGTGGCAGTGATGCATTTTCGGGGGTAACCTCTAACCCAGCTGTTGGTTTCGCATCTGACCTAATTGTTCGTTGTGGCGGAACAGTGATGTTCTCTGAAGTGACTGAAGTCCGTGATGGGATTCATTTACTCACCCCTCGTGCAGCAGACGAACAAGTCGCAAAAGACCTCATTCGTGAAATGCAATGGTATGATGACTACCTTGCAGCAGGTAAAGTTGACCGTAGTGCCAACACCACTCCGGGCAACAAAAAAGGTGGCTTGAACAACATTGTTGAAAAAGCCATGGGGTCAATTGCCAAATCTGGTAGTTCTTCTATTGTCGAAGTGTTAGCACCAGGGCAAAAGCCGACCAAAAAAGGGCTGATTTTTGCGGCGACACCATCAAGTGACTTTATCTGCGGTACCCAGCAAATGGCTTCAGGTATTACCGTACAAGTCTTTACAACAGGTCGTGGTACACCGTATGGTTTAGCCGCTGTTCCAGTCATTAAAATGGCAAGCCGTAATACTATTGCCAACCGTTGGTATGACTTAATTGATATTAGTGCTGGTGATATTGCGATTGGTAAGCGTAGTATTGAGCAAGTCGGTTGGGAACTATTTGAACTCATCCTTCAAGTTGCCAGTGGCGAAAAGAAAACTTGGTCAGACCACTGGGGAATTCATAACTCCCTTGCTGTTTTCAACCCTGCACCTGTGACCTAAATTTTGCTGGGTTAAAGGGATCAGCGTTACTACCTTTAACCCATTCAACTCAGTAATAGGATCAACCTTTTTATGTCGCAAAACACGCTCGCACCCTCAAATAACGTGGGTAAAGCATTGCTCTGTCTTATGACATCTGCTTTTCTGTTTTCCATTATGGGCGTTTGCATTCGTTTTGCTTCAGAAACCGTAGATAATCCAACCGTGGTTTTCTTTAGAAATGCAGTTGGTCTAATTATCTTTATACCCATGCTGTTAAAGCATGGGTTTAGTTTTATTAAAACTGAAAAATTGTGGATGCATACTTGGCGGAGCATCGTCGGCTTAGCAGCCATGTATGGATTTTTCTACGCCATTGCGCATCTTAAGTTGTCCAATGCCATGGTGTTTAGCTACTCTTCTCCAATCTTCATTCCACTGATTGCTTATTTCTTTCTCAAGGAAAAAATTAGTCGAGGCATGATTATTGCAGCTTTTGTTGGTTTAATTGGTGTGTTGTTGGTGGCTAAACCCGATCAAGGGTTATTGAATAGCTTATCTTTTATTGGTTTAGGCGCATGTTTTTTATCTGCAATGGCGTTTGTCACTGTACGTGCATTGACCAATACTGAACCACCAGAACGCATTGTATTTTACTTCTGTATTTTCGGCACACTCATTTCCTCAATTCCCATGTATTGGCACTGGCGTATTTTTAGTTTGAAAGAGTTAGCATTACTCATTACTGCGGGTCTGCTCGCCAACATCAGCCAGCTGTTTATGTCCTATGCCTACAGTCTCGCTCCCGCAGGACAAATTGGACCAATGAATTATATTGCCATCGTATTTGCAGGAATCTGGGGCTTCATTTTCTGGCATGAAATTCCCGATATGTTCAGTATCCTCGGTATCTCTATTATCTTAATCGCAATTTTGGCTTGTAATCCTATGATTACGAATAAAATTAGGCATCTTTTCAAACTCTAAGTTAGTCAAAATCATTTATTAAAAAGTTTAGCTTTTCCCTAAGTGCAGTATGCTGTGTCAAAACGCAAACCTACCCCCGCAATGGTAAAAATATATTTTGGAGTGACCGCAGAATCTCCAATTTTAGTACGTAGTTTTTTCACCAAGATTCGAAGATAATGGGTATCTTCTTCATGACTAATGCCCCATAACTCGGTCATAATTTGCTTTTGCGTAACAATCTTCCCCTGATGGCGAATCAATAGTGCTAACAGTTGAAATTCCTTTTTTGTGAGAACAATTTGTTCATTCGCGAACGTCACTACATGTTCAGCCACATCCACAGATAATTGACCATCATCAAATACAATATTCTGTTCAGACTGTTGTGGTTTATTGCGAAACATCACGCGAATACGGGCACATAATTCCTGAATGCTAAACGGTTTGGTGACATAGTCGTTTGCACCTGCATCAAGCAATTTAATTTTTTGATTTTCATCAGGACGGGCAGATAGCACAATCACAGGAATATCTGACCATTGCCTCATCTCGGTCAACACCTGCTGCCCTTCTATATCAGGCAAACCCAAATCTAAAATCAGTAAATCCGCACCTCGTGTTGCCAAAATTTCTAAGCCTTTCATGCCATTTTCAGCAACATGCACCTGATAACCTTGCGCACGTAAAGCAATGTCTAAAAATTTTCGAATTTGAGGTTCATCATCAATAATTAAAATTGATGCATTCGGATGAGTTGTTTGCGGCATAAATAATAATTTTAATCCTGATGTAACGGTAATCGTATGCGAATTAAGGTACCTTGACCATCTGTTCCAGTAAAAGCTTCAATACTGCCCATATGTGCACCAATAATGGCTTTGACAATAGCCAGTCCTAAACCTGTTCCCGTTTTACCACGATCACCACGCTGCATGGTGTAGAACATATCAAAGATTTGCTCGCGTTCATCTTCGGGAATGCCAATTCCCTGATCGATAATGTCAATTTGCAGAAATTCTTCTTGTTGCTGAATCTTTATTTCAATTGGAACATTCTCTGGTGAGAATTTGGCAGCATTTTCCAAGACATTAAAAATGGCTTGTTCAATCAAAGCAGGATGCACATACAATTGCGGAAGTTCTTCCGCCAAAGCAACTTCGATTTTCACCTCAGGCTGATAGCGTTTAAGCCGTTGAGTTGCAGAGCCAATCAGCTCATCTGCACCAATCCAAGCACGACTTAAAGTCAAACCCTGATGACCTAGTCGCGTCATGTCCAACAGGTTTTGAATATAACGATCCAGTCGTTCGCCTTCAATGTGAATAGTGTCTAATAATTCATGCCGATCGCTTTCAGGCATCTGTTCGCCATAGTATTTGAGCGTATCTGCTGAACCAATCATCGCAGCTAAGGGTGACCGTAAATCATGCGATACCGAAGAAAGCAAAGCTGAACGTAGCTTTTCCGTTTCAGCCACTACTCTAGAATTCTCTAACTGTAAAGACAGTTGTACCCGAGCAACAGTTTGTGCAATATCTTCAATCATCAACTCAGTTAAACGTTGCAATTCAAAACTGATGGTCTGAGCATTTTGATGAAAGCGAATCGCAATCACCCCATATTCTTTCACTAAATTCAGTGGAATAAACCACCATTCAGAATTGGTCAGTGTATTGGTAAAGCGTCCACAAGGTTTCGCATTCTTTTGTGTCCAATCTGCGGCAATTTGATCTTTTTCATTTAAAGCAGAAACATCACCTAAAGACTGATTTTCAACTTTTAACCAAACCGTGGCATTTAATGAGGCTTCTAAATGTTGTTTGGCGACATTTAACACCTGTTCAATATCCACACAGGTCGATAGTTTTCTTTCCAATTCTTGCAACTGTAACGAGACTGAATTTGCAGCACGTAAACTCAAGACCTGCGCACGTAATTGGTTGGCTAAACGCCCGACCAGTAAGGCTGAAACGATAAATGTGATAATTGTAATCACGCCTCGTTCAGCACTAATCATAAAGGTAAATCGAGGTTCGATAAAAAAATAGTTGTAGAGTAAAAAACAGATGAATACGCTGATAATCGTGATCAACATGCGGGCGCGTATCGCAACCAGTAATACGGTCACAATAAAAATTAAGGCTAAATCACTATATCCAATAAAATGATCACTGATTACTGCCACAATCAGTCCCAGTAATACAATGATAATACTTTCGACTACTTCACGTTGATTAAACGCCAAACCTTGTTCCAGCCAAGATGAATGAGCCACATCTTTCTGCAAACGCTTTTCATTATTTTGGGCTTTTAAAGGCTGAACAAAGGTGATTTCAAAAGGATGCTGTTTCTCTAACAGTTGATCGGCAATATGATCTGAAAATAGACGCTGCCATAGCGATTTTTGAGGGCTCTTGCCAAGCAAAATATTCGATGCACCATAATCATAAGCTGCCTGTAAAATGGTCGATGCAATATGATTGCTATAGAGTAAATAAGTGTCTGCACCGAGCTTACGTGCTAGATTAAAAGCCTTCGTCACTGCAAAGGCTTGAGTCGTTTCAACCTTACTTTTTTGAATCGAAATGACGCTCCACGTTGCATTGCGCCTTTCAGCAATCCGATGGGCACGGCGTACCAAATCTTCAGAGAATTCAGAACCATCTATGGCCAACATGACATGATTTTGAATCGGAATAATCTGCCCTTGCGCAACAAATTTTTCTCGATAATCAATATCGACCCGCCCTGCAACAGTTTGAATTGCCAAATCGCGTAACGCTGTCAAATTTGCAGCTTTAAAAAAACCTTGCAATGCATGGGGGGCAACATCGGCGAAATAAATCTTGCCATGATTCATCCGTTCTAATAATTCAGGAACAGGTAAATCAACCAATCGAATATCTTTCAAACGTTTCAGTAATGCATCGGGGACAGTTTCAGTTACCCGAATCCCCGTAATTTGAAAAACCACATCATTCAAACTTTCCAAATGCTGAATATTTAAGGTGCTATAGACATCAATGCCTGCATCCAACAACTCATTGACATCTTGCCAACGATATTCATGCCGACTATTGGGTACATTCCGATGGGCAAGTTCATCAACAAGCACAATTTGAGGCTTTAATTTAAGAATTTGGTCGAGATCCATCTCGTCCAACATTCGGCCCTGATATTCCACAGACTTTCTTGGAATAACATTGAGCCCTTGAATCAAAGCTTCGGTGTCAGATCGACCGTGAGTTTCCACCACACCGACCACCACATACTGCCCTTGTTGCATCAGTTCATGCGCTCGGGTCAGCATGGCATAGGTTTTCCCGACTCCAGGTGCTGCACCCAAGAAAATGGTCAAACGTCCAGATTGTTCACGTTGACTATGTGCCAACCATGCATCTGCTTTGTTATTACGGTCGATCTGCATAAGGTCTGCTCTATCAACGTGTAGTCGATGACAATTGATCTAAGGCTAAATTTAACTGCAACACATTCACTCGCGCTTGCCCATAGATACCGAATTGTGCAGGCTGAATTTGTTGTTGTACCAAATCACGAACTTGCTGCTCAGGCAAATGATGTTGCTGTGCTACACGTTTCACCTGTAATAAAGCACTTTCAGGTGAAATATCTGGGTCAATCCCGCTTCCTGAAGCCGTCACCATCTCATTTGGCACTTGTTGCTCTGAAATCTGATTATTCTGGGCGAATTGCACTGTTCTTTCCTTAATTTGTTTTTGTAAATCAGGATTGGAAACCGCCAAATTACTGCCCGCCATGCCATCTACACTGTAACTTACCGCACTCGGTCGTCCATGGAAATATTGTTCACTAACAAAGTTTTGTCCTACCAAACTTGAACCAATAATTTTACCATTCAGTTCAATGACACTACCATTGGCTTGTTTGGGAAAGATCAACTGTGCAATCGAGACACTTGCTGTAGCGTACAACATGCCTGCAATGAAAAAACCAACCACGATCAAACCAAAACTCGGACGTAGGACTGAATGTCCTTGATTAGATAATGCCAAGTCCTGTTGATTCAATTGCTCATGATTCAATAAAGTATTCATTTCTCACTCCTAAATCCATATTGACACAACAAGGTCAATCAGCTTGATCACAATAAACGGAAAGATCACACCACCTACACCGTAAATCAGCATATTACGGCGTAACAATTGCAGCGCACTGGCAGGTTTGAATTGAACGCCTTTGAGTGCCAATGGAATCAACATTGGAATAATCAAAGCATTAAAGATCAAAGCGGAAATCACGGCACTGCTTGAACTACTAAGCTGTAAAATATTCAGTACCCCAAGTTGTGGAATCGCCACGGCAAACAAGGCAGGTAAAATCACAAAATACTTAGATACGTCATTTGCCAACGAAAAAGTAGTTAATGCTCCACGAGTAATCAATTGCTGCTTACCAATTTCAACCACATCTAGCAATTTGGTTGGATCAGAATCCAAATCCACCATATTGCCAGCTTCTTTGGCAGCTTGCGTGCCCGAATTCATGGCTAAACCAATATCCGCCTGCGCTAAGGCTGGTGCATCGTTAGTGCCATCACCCACCATTGCGACTAATTTTCCTGCTGCCTGCTCGTTACGAATACAAGCTAATTTGTCCTCAGGTTTGGCTTCTGCAATATAATCATCCACCCCTGCTTCAGCCGCAATTGCAGCCGCAGTCAATGGATTGTCTCCCGTGACCATAATGGTTTTAATGCCCATCTCACGTAATAGTGCAAAGCGTTCTTTAATCCCTTGTTTAATTACATCCGAGAGTTCAATCACGCCTAAAATATTATGATTCGAAGCCACCACAAGCGGTGTCGCACCTTTAGAAGCGACTTGCTCTACACGAGTTTTAAGTTCAATGTTGTCTTTGATTTCTTGATGGGTAAAGTTAAGAATCGCGTCCACAGCACCTTTACGAATCGTTTGTCCAGTTGCTAGATTTACTCCTGAAAGACGAGTTGAGGCACTAAATTGAATGAACTCAGCATCTTTCGGCTCTTGGATACTTTCACCTAATTCTTTCCCAAGGCTGATGACCGACTTACCTTCAGGGGTTGGATCAGCAAAAGAAGTGAGCATTGCTGCTTGACGTAATTCGGTTGGGGTTACACCTGCCAATGGATAAAAAGCGGTGGCTTGGCGGTCTCCATAGGTGATCGTGCCAGTTTTGTCCAACAGCAATACATCAATATCACCTGCAACTTCAACGGCTTTACCTGATTTGGCTAAGACATTGGCTTTTAAAGCACGGTTCATCCCTGCAATCCCAATGGCAGGCAGCAAGCCCCCAATTGTGGTTGGAATCAAACACACCAACAGTGCAATCAATAAGACCATAGTGACTTTGATCCCGACCATTGAACCAATAACAGGTAAGGTCAGCACAACCACAATAAAAGTGATAGTCATAATATTGAGTAGAATACTCAATGCGATCTCATTCGGTGTCTTTTGACGGTTAGCACCTTCCACCAAGGCAATCATACGATCTAAAAAGCTATGCCCTGCCTCATTACTGACCCGAATAATAATTTCATCTGACAAGACCTTAGTACCACCAATCACACCTGAACGGTCAGTATTGGCTTCACGTAGTACGGGTGCAGACTCACCTGTAACAGCTGATTCATTGATGGTTGCAAAACCCTGAATAATCTCGCCATCCGCAGGAACAATTTCACCTGCTTTTACGATGATGAGATCATCCTTTTTAAGTAGATTTGCAGAAATCGTATTCGGTACAGCATTTAAATCGAGAATCCGATTTGCGGTTAAATTTTCACGTGCCTGACGTAATGATGCTGCTTGTCCACGTCCTTTGGCTTCTGCAACCGCCTCAGCATAATTGGCAAATAAGACCGTGACCAATAAAATCAAGCTCAGGACTAAACCAAAACCTAAACTCGCATTTCCCATTAAAGTGGCAACAAGGGTTAAAACGGTTCCCACCCAGACACATGCCATCACTGGATTTTTAAACGCGTGTTGAGGGAGCAATTTATGGAAAGTTTGCTGAATAATTTCTTTATTCAAGATATCCATCTGTTGTGTCGCATTTGAATGTTTCATTGTGCTTGCTCCACGCTTAAACTTTTATCGACAAATAGTCAGCAATTGGCCCAATCACCAACACTGGCATGAATTGCAACAAGGTCAGAATCAGTACAATCCCGATTAAAGTCAGGGCAAAGGTTAGAGATTCGATCTGTAAAGAACCTTTGCTTTCGGCTGCTTGGGGTTTGGTTGCTAAACTCACTGCGATCAAAACTGGAATAATCAACACGCTATAACGCCCTGCCAATAAAGCCATACTGGCACTCAGATTCCACCATAAAGTGTTATCGCCTAAGCCTTCAAAACCAGAGCCATTATTGGCGTAGGCAGAGACATACTCATAAAACACTTGGCTAATACCATGAAACGCTGGATTGGAATTCCCTGTAATGGATGGAAATGCTATGGCAATCGCCGTCAGACCAAGAATTACCACGGGTTGTAATAAAATCACGAAGGCCAATAACTTAATTTCAGTCACTTCAACTTTTCGCCCAAATAATTCAGGGGTACGCCCTGTCATCAAACCTGCGATAAATACTGCTAAAAATAGATAAATAAAAAACTGTAATAGCCCACAGCCTATGCCGCCCCAAATGGCATTAATCAGCATATTGCACAGTTCAACCAATCCCGTTAGTGGTGAAGCTGAGTCATGCATCATGTTGACTGAACCATTGTTCACTTGTGTGGTGAGACTTGCCCAAAGTGTCGATGTATCCGCACCAAAACGTACTTCTTTGCCTTCCATCAAAGCGATATTAGGAACCAAAGATGATTTTTCAGCCCAGAAAGCCAAAGAGGTGGAAATCAATGACATCAACAACATACTGCCAAAAATCATCCACATCAGTTTTTTGCGTTGGATAAAGCGTCCAACCATGAACACCGCAGAAAGTGGAATCAGTAAAATCGCAATCATCTCAATCACATTCGACAATGGTGTTGGATTCTCTAAGGGCACAGTACTGTTTGGGCCATACCAACCACCACCATTACTCCCCAGTTGTTTAATTGCCACCATCGGTGCAACTGGACCCAGTGGAATATGTTGAGTTTTGACTTCTGTGCTTTGCTCTAAAACTTGCGCTGTTGGACCGGCTGATAATGTTGCAGGAACACCTTGAAAAGTGAGCAGTAAAGAAAAAAGTAAACCAAGTGGAATAAAGAATCTAAATAAGGGTCGGATGATATCCATCCAGTAATTACCTAGATTAATATGGTTCCAATTCTTTTGATCTGAATCTTCCGCTTGACGTGATTGCAGGAATAAAGCCCTTAACATGGCGACTAATAAAGCAAGTCCCATAATTGGCGACAAATATTGCAAGCCAACGATCACCGTCATTTGCGATAGATAAGACAGTTGCGCTTGCCCTGAATAATGCTGTTGATTGGTATTGGTCAGAAATGAAATAGTGGTATGTAAAGCCAAATCCCAATTCATATTTGGAATATGATCAGGATTCAATGGTAGCCATGCCTGTGTCATTAAAATAGTGACACTCGCTACTAACAACAAGATATTACTGAGTACAAAAGCACCTAGATATTGCCGCCAGTTCATCCCACTGCGCTTGACACCGAGCACAACGTAGATGGGTTGTTCAATCCACTTAAAAAAGCGGTCACTCTTCATTGGTTTGGCTTGCATCACATCCGCAAGATAAGTACCTAGCGGATAAGCCAACAGCAATGAAAAGACAAATATAGTAATAAATTCCCACATAGCAAAAGCCATTTAAAATAGGTCAGCATTAGTATGGAAATTGAAGGCGTAAATTCTCTATATTCAAAAATGCGGATGGCGTAAATTTTGCGTAAATTATTTTATTTCAAATTTAATGAGCATCTTTTTCTTATCATTCTTTCAACGTCTTTAGTTTCGATGACAACTCAGCCACAAGCGAAGCTATAATTTTAGGATATTTGTCTTTGGACATATCATTCAACGGTCTTCATCATTTTCTTCATTCAGAAAACATCCGCCACGACCGTAAATACGCATACAACACATGAATACTCTATCCATCCCAAGAGCGATGACATAAAAAAACTAAATAACTTACTCCTCCCCATTTCAAAGTTGCACGAAATGCCTTAAAACAGATTTCAATTTTTAATTATTAACTTTTTTATTTATGCACAACTTGGAATTAATTAAAGCCTTATTCTTAGGGCTGATCGAAGGATTAACAGAATTTCTACCGATTTCCAGTACTGGGCATTTGATACTTTTTGGTCATCTCATTGATTTCCAATCCGATGCGGGACGTGCATTTGAAGTCGTAATTCAGCTTGGTGCGATTTTAGCTGTTTGCTGGCTGTATCGACACAAAATTATTGAACTGGTTCGAGGCTTTTTTTCTGGTGACCAACACGCGCGACGTTTTGCCATCAATGTCATCTTGGCCTTCATTCCTGCAGTGGTCATTGGTGTTCTAGCGGTTGATTTTATTAAACAAGTGCTATTTAGCCCCATTGTAGTCGCATGTGCGCTGATTATCGGAGGACTAATTATTTTTGCAGTAGAAGCTCGAAAAATTGAACCTAAAACCATCGAAGCAACGGATATTACCATCAAACAGGCCATTATCGTTGGCTTTGCACAATGCGTCGCAATGATTCCTGGCACTTCGCGTTCAGGTGCAACCATCATTGGTGGTATGTTATCAGGGCTTTCTCGTAAAGCAGCCACGGAGTTTTCTTTCTTTTTAGCCATGCCGACTATGCTCGGTGCAGCAACCTATGACCTCATTCGTAATGCGAGTGTTCTGACCTCCGATAATTTACTGAATATTTCTGTTGGCTTTATCGCAGCCTTTATTGCGGCGTTGCTCGTTGTAAAATCTTTAGTTAAATTTGTAGAAAAACACACGTTAAGAGTGTTTGCTTGGTATCGCGTCGTTTTAGGTGTGATTTTATTAATTGTATTTTTATAATTGAAATGTTCAAAATAGCGTCATAGTTAGAAGTCATTTTCTTAGTCTTTTAAGATTTTTTACTTCAAACTATGATAGGCACTATATTATAATTTTTAATATAACATCCTCCATCATCACTGTTTCTATAATTATTAGGATTTTGGAGCAGATATTTACTGATGCTATTTATCTCCCGCCTTATTCAATACATTTATCTATTAAGTATCTTAGACTGAATTAAAAACCAATTTGTAGCGATTAAAATTCCAGTTAAATCAATACCCAGCATACATCACTAGAAGGAGACTTAATAAATTGCTTAAAATTCAATTAATTTTTATTTTATAAATAAAAGTCAATAGCTTTCAAACGGCTTTGTTGCACAAAGCTGTTCTTAAGGGCTTCTTCAGCAATATAATTTCCAAATGAAGAAGCCTACACACAAAATCTACCGCACAACCAATTGGCCCGCATATAACCGAGCTCTCATTAATCGTGGGAATATTGCCATTTGGTTCGATCCAAAAACACAATGGTATGCAGAACCTCAAGGCAAACAAGGTCGAAGTCAAACCTACTCCGACATAGCGATTCAATGCTGTTTGATGATCAAATCTCTATTTAGACTTACTTTACGCATGGTCACTGGCTTTGTTCAAAGCTTAATTAAACTTTGTGGATTAGATTGGACAGCACCAGATTACAGTACGCTTTGTAGAAGACAAAAGCATATTGATATTGCAATTAGTTATCAGAAAAACAGTGATGGGCTTCATCTACTCGTAGACTCTACTGGCTTAAAGTTTTTGGGCGAAGGTGAATGGAAACGTAAAAAGCATCAGTCTGAATATCGTCGCCAATGGTGTAAACTTCATATTGGTATAGATGCTAGAACCCTGCAAATACGAGCCGTTCAGCTCACGACCAACAATGTAAGTGATTCACAGGTGCTTGGGGATTTACTCAATCAGATTCCATTGGATGAGCAGATTGACTCCGTATATACCGATGGCGCTTATGACACCAAGCAATGCCGACAGGTCATTGCAGATCGGCAAGCACATGCAGTGATTCCACCTAGAAAAAATGCCAAGCCTTGGAAAGATAAAAAAGTTCATTCGCTAGAGCGAAATGAATTACTTCGCACTGTTAAACGTTTAGGCAGGACACTATGGAAAAAATGGTCGGGCTACCATCAGCGAAGTCTGGTTGAAACCAAGATGCACTGCATCAAATTATTAGGCGATAAACTCAGTGCTAGGAACTTTCAAAGCCAAGTCAACGAGGTACATGCTCGTATAGCCATTTTAAATAGATTTACAGAATTAGGCCGACCTCATACCCAAGTTGTCACTTAAATTTGAGCAACTTAGGAAAGCTCTATCTTTAAGGGCTTTATGCAACAAAGCCCTTTCAAACTAATATAATAATTTTACATCCTTTTTACACAATTTATTTACAATGCTTTATGTAATAATTTAAATGAAAATTAACAGTTATTTACATCATTACACTTCTTAAAAGTAATTTTAATGCAAAAGAATTGGCTCGTAAGAACAAATCAAACCATCACCTTCATTCCTATGCTGATTGCCCTTTTTATAGGAATCGTTGGATATGAATGGTTACGTACTGAGCTTGTAGGGAGCTGGGTACTTTTGATTGCTTTTATTTTACTGGGTCGATTTTTGAATTTAATTCAAGCAATGATTCTGAGTGTTTTTATTTTTATAGTCTTCTTTATTTATATTTTGTTTGATATTCAAGTCAATACCATCGACACCAATACAAAGTTATTGCAGCTTTTCGTTTTCCCTGTAGCACCTATGCTATTGAGTATTTATTATGAAATGATGTCGACCAATCGACAGACCAATAACTTACTTGATACGTACCGTAAGAATTTAACATATAGAACCCTTCCTATTAGTACCTATCAATATACGCATGATCAAGTGCAGCTCATGTTAAATCAAGGTCTTATTCCTCATTACAATGAAATTCATATAGAAATTACAAACCATAATCTATTAAGAGATATGTTGCAGGTTGATGAGCTGAAACACCTACAGCAGAAAATTATCAATGTGTTAGAGAGTAATTTTGAAGCTCCACATTTTTCTTTTACAGATACGCGACTTTCAATTCTCCATGTCATTATGATTGCCGATCAAAACTCTGTGACATCTAAGCAGTTGATTGAAAGAATCAAGCAGATTGAACTCATCAAAACGAAAATCACCCATCATTCACATCTCAAAGGGCAAACTTCTTTTTCAGAGGAAAGCCTATGAGTAGTATGATTTTCGCCTGCGGATTATTGATTTCAGTCCATACGCAGCCCGATCTAATCCTTTCTTCTTTTTATCAGAAGTATTACCACTGCCGTTTGGAAAAGGTCTCTTCAACCCAGCAAAAGGCAATCTCTGATTATCATCAAATTCCTGAACATTTTTCAGCCACTAAAAAATTATGGCCTGTTTTTACAGTTGATCAGCTTAATTCTGAAAGCTATAAAAACATGAAGAGCCAAGGAATTAAATCTGGTTTACTTATTCCTCAAGATTTTATGAGACCCGCCATTTATTTTCAGGTCAAACAGGAGGTTTCTGAAGGAGCAATCCCTCTACTCGATCTGAGTAATATTGAACCGCAGCACTTCCCAGGTCTAGCAACATTGGCAACCAGTGCAGGCTTGCGTCCTATGGGGGCCTATATTCAAGAAGGCTGGAACCCGAACTTGAAAGTCTTACCGCGTGGTTTATATGTTGTTCAGGCGAATCCTGATCAACTCCCCTTACCTGCACGGCGTATCCAATCAGGTCAACAGCTATTTTATACCGCTTACGCTCACTCACCTTTTAATGGGACTGGAATTGTTTTAAACCCGCAGCTCAGCCTTGCAGAAAGTGATATTGCATATCCTGACTTGGGAATTTCTTGGGATTTTTTAAATTTGCATTTTAGTAGCCAGCAAGACCAGATCCACACCAGTCGAATTGGATATGTATTACTTTCAGCTGGTTTAGTGATTTTACCTTTTCATCTTGTGCTCTCTACTCATTACCCAGGATTACTAAGTTTTTGGGGTACGTCTACCTCTTGGGTATCTGTATTTATAATCATTATTTTAATGCTCATTCTTCTCTCTACTATGCTATGGAGGAGGTTTAAAAAATCATGAGCACTATCGATATTCTTTTTATTATCGGATTTATTGGGATCTGGATTCCTCAAGCTTTTTGGGCTTGGCTTAGCTTTTCTGCTTGGCGCTACTCTATTCGAGCCAGCAAAGAACTGGCCAACCTCCCAGTACCTCCGCGCTGGCCTATGCTGAGCGTTTTGATTCCTGCTTATAATGAGGGACTGGTTATTGAGGATACCTTACGTGCATTAGCCACACAGGACTATCCTGCTGAAAGCTATGAGGTACTCCTAATTAATGATGCATCCAAAGATGATACACAGGAAATTGCGGATCGCATGGCTGCCGAGTTTCCTGTCATTCGTGTAGTTAATGTCCCTAAAGGCCAAGGTGGTAAGGGAAAATCTAGAACATTAAATAACGGCCTCAAGTATGCTCAAGGCGAGCTGATTGCTGTTTATGATGCAGATAGTACACCTGAGCCCGATTGTGTGCGTTTGATTGCGCAAACCCTATTGGCAGATGCCAGCCTTGTCGCTGTGAATGGAAAAGTACGCACTCGTAACTGGAAAGACAGTCCTCTCAGCACCTTTATTGCAATTGAATTTATTTATTTTCAATGGATTTTTCAGGGCGGACGCTGGTTACGCTTCCGACTATCTACTTTAATGGGTACCAATTATGTCATCTGGCGAGACGCATTGGATATTTTAGGTGGCTTTGATGAGAAATCTCTAGTTGATGATACAGAAATGAGTTACCGAATTTTTTTAGGTCACAAGCGAATTAAATGGGTACCTTATGCCGTGGGTTGGCAGCAAGATCCTGGGGACCTAGGTATTTTCATCAAACAACGCTCTAGATGGACTCAAGGTAACTTCTATGTAACACGGAAATATTTAAGAACAGCTATTCGACACCCTTTTCCAATTGGGATGGAAATCGGGAATAATATTATGTGCTACATCATGTTTGTTCCAGCCCTGTTCTTAAGTCACTTAACCATGATCATTGGCTTATTGGGTATTGATGGTACTACCATTCCAGGCCCATTCACCCTACTGTTCATTCTGGCCTTTATCCTTTATTTAATACAAATTTGGTTCACACTTAGCCTTGAAAAAGAAGTACCGAAAAGATTTTATTTCTATGCTTTTATTGCCTATTTCACTTATTCACAAGTCTTTCTGCTGATTGTTTTCAAAGCCGCTTGGGATATGCTGAAAGGAAAAATTAAAGGTGAAGGAATTACTTGGTACAAGACAGAACGGAAGAAGGAAAAAAAATGACCTTGCAGATAAAAACAGCTCCTTTTACATTAATGTCATCACTCCTATTTCTTGCATGTAGCACACATGTCCATGCAGATACATGGAAGCTAGATGATTTAATCTCACAGAATATTGAGCAAAGTACCCCTTATTTCTTTTATGTAGCCAAAGGGGAAAGCTGGCAAAATGTCCTGTTCAATAGCCAGTTTAATGTACAGGGTAACAGTACAGTGATTGTGCGCTATGACAATCAGCTCATCCATCAGCAGAACTTAAGTGGTAAAGGTACATTAAGTTTCAATCTTCAACCCTCCCAAAGTGGCTTCCATCGGCTCGATATTAGTATTTTACAAAAGCCCTCTACTGAAGGACAAAGCACTGAAAATATGTGCTTAGAATCTAGTAATCTCTATACAGCACTCACCCAGGCAAGTCTGAGCTATCAACCACAACGTGAAACCCTACAGCTCAATCAACTACCAGATGCATTGTTTAATAGCCAGCTCAACCGCGCAGAACCTATACAGGCATTACTGCGCTTTGATACTACAAATTTCATGGAAGCTAGCATGATTGGCCGACTCACCACGGCTTGGAACTTTGCTACACCCATACAATGGAAACTGACTGAAAATACAGAAGCCGAACCCGACTTCATTATCAGCATTCAGCGTTCAACCAAATCCCTACAGAATGCACAAATTAGTTTGAGTCAGGCAAGCCAAACACCCACTTTAAATATTGAATATGAGACAGAACCACAGTTGCTGATGGCTATCAATGCTCTGCTCAACCGCCAATATCTAGAACAGCTCAATACCCCAACAGCATCATTAAATGGCCCCGTTGCAAGACCTACATGGGCCAGTTTACGTAAATTCGAAAGCTTAGCTGATTTAGGTATTTCAGATTTTAAGCTCGATAATTCTCCTAAAAATTTTTCAGTAATCTTTCCAGCTGTTTGGGAAGCAACAGATATTTTAAATGGGCAACTTAGCTTTCGTTCTCAAAGTGGACTATTACAAGGATCTACTTTACAAGTCTGGCTAAATGATAGCTTAGCGGGGAGTACCAGCCTAGCTAAGCTAGATTCAAGTCCAGTAGAACGTCAGTTTGACTTTATAAGTGCTGACTATCCTTACACCAACAGCTTCAACATGATGGTTAGCAATACCCAGTTAAATAACAATTACTGCCTACCAAATGCAGGAAATGCCTTATGGATAGATACGAAAAAATCAAAGCTGAATCTCCCGCATCAGATGAAAAAAGGTGTAATCACGCTTTCTAGCACGTTTAGCAGTACCCCTGAAATTGCGGTCAATACTCCAGCAGCAACTCCAATCGCTATTAGCTTGGCGCAAGTTGCCAAGAAAATGCTACTGAGTAATGACCCCATCGGTTTAAATATCACGCCACTCAGTTTAAATGCACCGAAAGCCATTAATATCCAGCTTGATGCTCAACGTTATCAATCCGAATTGCAAAAATATGGCCAAACGCTCTATTTACCAACCACAGAAAATGGTGGCCTGATTACAGTCAAAAATGGAAACTTCTGGATCTATAGTGATAATAACTTGGGAGCAGAAAATTTTGCACGATTCTGGCCCGAAATTCAGCAGAAAATACCCAACAATACCACGGCATTATTTATTTCTGCACAAGGGCAAATCACTGTTTTGAATCAAAACATAGTTGAAAAAGCCAAACCGCCGATTATTGAGCAGATTTCTTTACAGACTATTGCTATTATCTTAGGTGTTCTGATTGTTTTAATTATCAGCCTACTCATCTGGCGCAGAAACCGTAAAGCGCAGAAGTCTAAAGAAGAATAAAGATGAAAAAATACCTCCTTTTAGGTTTGTGTGTGGTCTTAGCTATTCCAGCTTTAGCTCTGACTGGCTCATTATTCTTCATGACTCGAGCAGATGCACAATCTATTCCTCCTAAAATTGAAGGTATATTCTGGCAAGTCGATCAAATCAGTCACCCATCTGGAAACTGGCATCTCTTGGGTATCGACACATTGGTGACTCAATGGAGTATTGTTGATGGACGTTCATTTTTTAAAGAAATTCCCACACAACAATGGGAGCATCAACCTAAATGGAGCTCAATTGCTGAACAACCTTGGGCAGATAAGGTTATTTTAGGTTTAGCTGGGAATTATCAGGAACCAGTAGCTCGTGAACATATAGACCAGCTTTTTTTACAATCCCAGCAAATAATCCATACTAAGCTGCCTGTACAACCTGCTGGTTATTATTTCCCAGTAGAAGCAGATCCAAGCTGGCATGGGGTTACCAATCTAGCACATCACATTTCTGCGCTTAAACGCCCAGTCTGGATTAGTATTTATAGTGCTGATCGTAAATCACCATTTTTACATTATTGGTTAGAAAGCTGGCTACCAGACAATGCTCAGGTTTTCTTTCAAGATGGTGTAGGAGTAGGAACGCGCAGTCCTGAAGAGGCGGCTCTCATTTATAAAAACCTTAAAAATGAGTTTGGTGAAAACCGCGTAGTAATTATTTTAGAGGCTTTTCGACCTAACCCCGATGGGAGTTTTCGTGCAGCTTATCCTTGGGAAATTGCAAAGCAACTGCAAGCTTATGCAGGACAACGAATATATATTTTTGATGGACCTCATTATTTAGATAAAGCCAGTGTATTCTGGCTTTATCTATGGATGAAGATCAACTACTAATTTATTCAGTTACTTTTAAGTCTTGTACTATTTGCTCAAGGATACGTTCTGAAGCGTGCCCATCACCAAAAGGATTTTCTACTTCTGCATGTTGTTGGTAATAGGCAGAGTCATCCATCAATTGAGAAAATGCTTTGATAATTTTGGCTTTATCTGTACCGACCAGTATCCCACAACCAGCTTCAACAACTTCAGGCCGTTCAGTTACGTCCCGTAGAATAAGTACAGGCTTCTGATAAGTTGGACTTTCTTCTTGGATGCCGCCCGAATCCGTCATAATAAAATGAGCTGCCTGCAATATTGCTAGTAAGTCTGGATAGTCCAAAGGTTTTAATAAATGGACTTGCGGGTGCTTCGCAAACTCTTTGTAGGCAATGTCATAAACCTGAGGATTAAGATGCACAGGCCAAGCGAAATGTAGCTCTGGGTAGCGTTGACATAATTCATTAATCACTGCACAGATATTCTGAATCCCCTCACCAAAGTTCTCTCGCCGATGTGCTGTCAACAAAACCAATTGATGCTGTCCTCTCAAATTCAGCCCTAATCTTTCTAATCTTTGTTGGGACTGCTGTGAAGAAGACTCTATCAAGTCACGCGCATCATAAATCGCATCAACGACCGTATTTCCTGTAATAAAAATGTGCTGTTTGGAAATATTCTCTTGGTATAAATTTTCTGCAGAAAGTTGAGTTGGTGCAAAATGCCAGCGCGCCAAACGTGAAACCAACTGCCGATTCCCTTCTTCTGGAAAAGGATGCATCAAGTCAAAAGAACGCAATCCCGCTTCAACATGTGCCAAATGAATATTTAGATTAAAAGCCACCAGAGCACCAGCCAATACGGTTGTCGTATCGCCTTGAACCACAATCACATCACATTTCGGCATTTCACTAAAGACCTGATCGAGCTCGTTCAGCGCCTTACTTAATAAAATATTTAAACTTTTTCCAGGTTGCATAATTTGCAAATGATGATCAATTTCAATCTGAAAAAACTCAATTGCATCTTGTACCAACTCCAAATGCTGGCCTGTGAATACAACATTTACCTCAAAACGTGAATCTTGCCTAGCTTTTAAAATTACAGGAGCCAACTTAATCAGCTCAGGGCGTGTACCAAAAATAAAAGAAAGATAAATCGGCATCGTTAAAAGCTCCAGTAATAGGTCAGTTCAACTCGTGTGTTATCAAAAGTTCTTTTCCCTGACACAGGTGCCCCATTGATATATTTGCCATACATCTGCTCGACACGTAATTTGATAGGAAAATTTTCAGGTTGCCATGCAATTCCTGGCCCAAGCTCGGCCAAATTGTTATAAAACTCATTATTAGAGTCATTAATAGTGTGAAATTTTAAATAGGCCTGCACATTACCGAAATGATCACGATTCATATTCCAACCTGTGCGTAAGCGAAAATCACCAATTACGTTGTAATCTTCACGGGAATAGCTCGCAGCATTACCATATAGTTCAGCAAAATATTGATTTTGATTCTGCTTTGGTGTGTGCGTGGTTTCCGTATTGTGCCAATACCATTCCTGATAGCCCGCTAGACCAAAGTTAATGCTTTCTCTGAATTTATCCCGATTTAAATCAATCAGGTCATAACTTCCCCCTACTTCCAAATATAAATAAATTGGCCATTCCCAAGGACGATAATTCGCTCCAACACCTAAAATCGCGGCATTCTGATCAATGATTTCAGGACGGGCTCCACCTGTTGAACGTGTATCACGGTTGACATTAGCAAAACCATAAACCTGCCCACGGTTTTCTTCTCCCCAATAGCGCCCATACCGTAGTTTTAGAGGCAAGATAGCGGTGTCGTAACGACCTTCAAAAGAAGGCGAAAAGTAAATATCTGAGAAACTTGTTTTAGGTGAACTGCTTTCAGTTCCACTCAAATTCTTTACTGCTTGCTGAGCTTTCTCAACAGTTTCTGGATTTGAAGACTGTTGTAACCTTTTAAATATTTCTAAAGCTTCTGGATTACGCTGTGCAGCATTTAACAAATAAGCTTTTTGTAGTAATAATTCTTCATCTTCTGGGTTAAGCGCCAAAGCACGATCTATGTAAGTTAAAGCTTGGATATTATTTTTTTTTCGCAATTCTAAATATGCCCATGTTTTCCAAACTTTCGGATCTTGAGGGGTTTTCATGCTTAATTTTTGTAAAATCTCATTCGCTTGTTCTAAGTCATTATTTTCTATTAGATAATATTCACTCCATAAAGCATATACTTCAGGCATAACTTCTACTTGAGCATGTAGAGAGGCACTCACAACCAACACACAAGCACTTGAAACTATATGTAAATTCTTCATTCTAAATAGTAAATTAGCAGTCTTTAGAGTAATATATCAGCAATTTTTTTTTAAGTTCGAGATAGTTAATATTGGTTACCAAACTACATATATTC
The DNA here is from genome assembly GCF_002165305.2 of Acinetobacter sp. WCHA55. Lineage (NCBI taxonomy): Bacteria > Pseudomonadati > Pseudomonadota > Gammaproteobacteria > Moraxellales > Moraxellaceae > Acinetobacter > Acinetobacter sp. WCHA55. The sequence goes on from NZ_CP032286.1 coordinate 2,645,940, forward strand.
TTTATAAAAAAGAACTTCAAAAATCATAAAATTTCAACTAAACAAACAACCATCATTCACATATTATCTTTAAATGATACAAAGAAATTAAAAAATATCTACCATTATTAAATAAAAAATATTTTATTCTATTTTTAAATTATATTAACCCTGTATTACATATAGATTAGAAGTTCAATTATACTTTTATTTACCCATCCTAATGATTAAATTAAAATTAATTTTAAATAGCTTTGTTGCACAAACTTATCATTACAGGTTTATACAGCAATATAATTCCCAAACGAATAAATCTACACCTAAAATCTACCAGATAACGAATTGGTCTTCTGATATAGCAGTATACTGCGCAAGATTAATAAATCGAGGAAATATATCGATTTGGTTTGATCCAAAGACTCGATGGTATGCACAATCACAAGGCAAACCAAGTTGAAATCAAATCTACTCCGATACAGCAATTCAATGTTGCTTAATGATTAAATCTCTCTTTCGACTCTCTCTAAGGATGGTTACAGGCTTTGTCCAAAGTCTGATTAAACTTTGCGGATTAGACTGAATGGCCCCGAATATCAGTGATATTCGTTCTCGATGCTTTGCAGAAGACAAAAGCAGATTGATATTGCGATCAGCTATCAAAAAAGTAGTGATGGGCTTCACCTATTAGAGGACTCGACTGGTTTGAAGCTTTTTAGGTGAAGGTGAATGGAAACGTAAGAAACGACATCCTGAATATCGTTGGCAATGGCGTAAATACATATTGGTATAGATGCTAGAACTCTAGAAATACGAGTTGTTCAGCTCAGAACGAATCATGTGAGTGATTCGCCAGACCCTGTTGATTTACTTGATCAAATCCCGTTGGATGAACAGATTGATTCAGCTTATACAGACGGGGCTATGACATCAAAACAATGCCGTCAGGTCATTGCATATCTGCAAGCACATGCAGTGATTCCACCTAGAAAAAATGCAAAGCCTCGGAAAGACAAGCAAGCGAGATCTATAGAAATGAATTACTAAAAACGGTCAAACGTTTAGGGAGAACGAATTGGAAAAAATGGTCTGGCTATCATCGCCGAATTTTGGTCGAAACCAAGATGCATTGCATTAAATTATTGAGCGATAAACTCTGCTCAAGAAACTTTGGGAGCCAAGTCAATGAAATTCATACACGTGTAGCAGTCCTCAACAGATTTACGCCATTAGGCCGACCTCACACCTAAGTTATAACTTAAATCTTAGCAACTTAGGAAAACTTTAACTTTAATGACTTTATGCAACAAAGCCGTTTTTAAATATTAAATAAGAGATTTTATGTTTAATCTTAGGCTGATGGGAGTATCGAAAAATATTTAGCGAAAACAAAAAGCCTGACTTAATTTCAGGCTTTTTATCGTAATTAGTTTAAAGCAACTTGAATACTTATCTATTTAGGAAAAACAAAAGATGCGATTAAACGTGCTCCCCACCCTTTAGGGCTTGAGTCAGTATCTTCAATCCAATATCTAGCACTACCACCAACACTGATTATTTGACCATTAAGATTGATCATTTTCGTTAGCGTTAAATTGACTGGGACAGTAGCATCTTCTGTATTCCAATCGTAGGTTGATTCTGAGTTTAACCCTACTGTTAGACTGCTTGGATAGGTGTAGCTTAAAAATGGTTGTACATAGGTACTATTGGCATCTTCTACATGACCCTTATTCTCTACGCCCCAGATATGATTGGCTAAAGCCCCAAATGTCCAACCATGCATTTGCTTTAATACAACAAATGTTGGACCTGCACCATATTGATCTGCCCCGAGAGATTTCTCGGAAGCAGTTGGGAATAAAAGTACTGGACCGATTCCCCAAGTTAAACCAGTCGATTGGGAAGGAGAGAAGAATAAACTTTGTGTGATATCTCCGACTCCCCAATCATCATCTCGGTTTGATTCACCATAGATCTGATAATTCACGGGTACAATTGTTCTAGAGATTAAGTTCCAATCTTCATTTAATTTAATTGGAATTACGGGTTGGATATTTAGTTGATAACGTTCAGTTTCTTCATCTGCACCAATATTTTGATCATAGTTAAATTGGAAAGGTACACTGACTAAGTCAGCCACTGGATTGGCTTTGTTGCATAAAGCCCTTAAAGATAGAGCTTTCCTAAGTTGCTCAAATTTAAGTGACAACTTGGGTATGAGGTCGGCCTAATTCTGTAAATCTATTTAAAATGGCTATACGAGCATGTACCTCGTTGACTTGGCTTTGAAAGTTCCTAGCACTGAGTTTATCGCCTAATAATTTGATGCAGTGCATCTTGGTTTCAACCAGACTTCGCTGATGGTAGCCCGACCATTTTTTCCATAGTGTCCTGCCTAAACGTTTAACAGTGCGAAGTAATTCATTTCGCTCTAGCGAATGAACTTTTTTATCTTTCCAAGGCTTGGCATTTTTTCTAGGTGGAATCACTGCATGTGCTTGCCGATCTGCAATGACCTGTCGGCATTGCTTGGTGTCATAAGCGCCATCGGTATATACGGAGTCAATCTGCTCATCCAATGGAATCTGATTGAGTAAATCCCCAAGCACCTGTGAATCACTTACATTGTTGGTCGTGAGCTGAACGGCTCGTATTTGCAGGGTTCTAGCATCTATACCAATATGAAGTTTACACCATTGGCGACGATATTCAGACTGATGCTTTTTACGTTTCCATTCACCTTCGCCCAAAAACTTTAAGCCAGTAGAGTCTACGAGTAGATGAAGCCCATCACTGTTTTTCTGATAACTAATTGCAATATCAATATGCTTTTGTCTTCTACAAAGCGTACTGTAATCTGGTGCTGTCCAATCTAATCCACAAAGTTTAATTAAGCTTTGAACAAAGCCAGTGACCATGCGTAAAGTAAGTCTAAATAGAGATTTGATCATCAAACAGCATTGAATCGCTATGTCGGAGTAGGTTTGACTTCGACCTTGTTTGCCTTGAGGTTCTGCATACCATTGTGTTTTTGGATCGAACCAAATGGCAATATTCCCACGATTAATGAGAGCTCGGTTATATGCGGGCCAATTGGTTGTGCGGTAGATTTTGTGTGTAGGCTTCTTCATTTGGAAATTATATTGCTGAAGAAGCCCTTAAGAACAGCTTTGTGCAACAAAGCCTAACAGCATTAAGAGCACCACAAAATATTACAATATAACATATCACTTCTTGGATATTCTTTTTTGATGTATCATTCTTTTAGACACATTCAGGGATAAGGTAATGTTTGAAATTATTGATGATTTAAAAAATAAGTTAGATCAGCATCGCCCCCTATCACCTACAATGGTAAAAAATTTACAAGAAGACCTTATTGTACGATGGACGTATCATTCCAATGCTATTGAAGGGAATACACTTACTCTATTAGAAACCAAAGTTGTGCTAGAAGGTATAACTGTCGGAGGAAAGGCATTAAGAGAGCACTTCGAGGCAATTAACCATAGAAATGCCATTTATTACGTTAAGGACATTATTAGAAAAGAAGAACCATTTTCTGAATGGCAAATTCGTAATATCCATCAACTTATTTTAAAAAATATTGATGATGACAATGCAGGGCGATATCGCCAACAAAATGTATTGATTTCTGGTGCTACAACCACCCCTCCTGACTATACATTTCTAAATGACAAAATGGCTCAGCTAGTTGATTGGTATAATAGCGAAAGCCATACATTACACCCAATTGAACGTGCAGCCAAAGTACATGCTGATTTCGTTGGTATTCATCCCTTTATTGATGGTAATGGCCGTACATCACGTCTACTAATGAACTTAGAACTAATGAAAGCTGGTTATCCACCATGCGTGATTACTGTAGAGAATCGTTTGGCTTACTATGAAGCATTGGATAAATGGATGGCTTATGGAAAGACTGAGCCTTTTATTCAATTGGTAGCTGATGCTGTATTGGATGGGTTTAAGCCATATCAAATGGTTTTAGGAATTTAGAGTTACTCCAATTTACATGTTTCTTTATTTGTACTGCTGCTAAGGACATTTTAGTTTATTAGAGCCTTGTTGCCTAAAGATGTTCTCAAAAAATTGTTCAGCAATATAATTTCAGAATGAAGAAGCCTACACATAGAACCGATCATACAAAGAATTGACCTTACCACAACCCTACCTTTATTAACTTATTCAATAAATTCAATAAATTCAATAAATTCAATAAATTCAATAAATTCAATAAATTCAATAAATTCAATGAACTATACAAAAAACCCAACTTATCTTAAATATTGATGGTTTAGGCAAGCCTCAGCTTTTGAGTATTTTTTGCAACAAAGCAGAACGCTAATAAAAATATTCTAAATAACATTTCACATAAAATTCACTATCAGATACATACTCTTTAATTGGAAGTAGAACGCTGAAATTTATAACTGCAAAAAATTCAGCCGATGCTTTTAAGATAGGTTAAGTAAATTGTATCAAATATAAATTTATATAGGTGTATTCTTCCGTGGCTATAGAATTTGTTTCCAAATCAAAATTACCTACTGCGTTTGGCGATTTTGAAATTATAGCATTTCAAGATAAACGTAGTGGAGAAGAACATATCGCTCTTGCTAAAGGGATGAATACTATTTCTAATCAACCCATACTCCTTAGAATTCATTCAGAATGCTTAACAGGAGATGCTTTTGGATCACTCAAATGTGATTGTGGTCCACAATTACACTCAACCATGAAAATGATTAATGACGCAGGTCAAGGAGTCATTTTATACTTACGCCAAGAAGGCCGTGGCATAGGACTAACCAATAAAATTCGAGCCTATGCACTTCAAGACCAAGGACATGATACCCTTGATGCTAATTTATTATTAAATCTGCCAGCAGATGCTCGCAAGTATGATATGTGTACCATTATGCTCGATTATTTAAAAATAAAGAATGTAAAACTCATTACAAACAATCCATTTAAAATCAAATCCTTGACCGATTTAGGAATTAATGTTGTTGAACGTATTTCTTTAAAAGTTGGCTTAAATAGCTTTAACAAAGCTTATCTAGAGACAAAGCAAAAACGTATGTCACATCTGTATGATAATAGTGATTTTTAAAAAGTGATCACTTTCAGTAAAAATCCACATAAAAAGTTCCATCTCCCCCACGGGAGAAGGCCAAGATAAAAAATTGTTTTATATTCAATTATGGTTTTAAAAGAAGATTTATGAAAGGTGCCTGACTATTCTTTATTTTGTCTCAGTATCTGTGCAAAAACCGTCACTTTTTCTAAAGTCGCATTCATTCCCTTATTAAAAAAATTATTGACAAGCGCTGAGCCAATGATAATAAGATCTACTTTATTGGCTAATGCTTTAACGTTGTTTTCATTTTTGATCCCAAAGCCAATTGCAACAGGAATATTAAAAATAGGCTTAATTTCAGCAATCTTTTTCTCAAGATTAGACAGATTGAAGTCTCCTCCTGTTAAACCATTTTCTGCAACATGATATAAAAAACCTGTCGCGCGCGCTGAGATTTGCTCTAACTTTTCAACTGGGGTCGTCGGCGCGGTCATTGCAATTAAATGCATATTTTTTTCATTTAACTGCACTTCGAATTTTTCTCGATATCCATATGGAGCATCTAAAATCAATATTCCATCTATAAGATTTTCTGTTTCGGCGACAAGTGTCCCGAAACCATATTGCATAATCGGATTTAAATAAGTCATAAAAATTATTGGTGTCTGATCATCATGTAGCCTGATTGCTTTTACCAACTCAATGGTCTGTTTTACCGTTTGGCCGGAACTTAGTGCTCTAAGATGTGCTGCCTGAATGATCTCTCCATCTGCCACTGGATCTGAAAATGGAATGCCGACTTCAATAATGTCAGCTCCAGCTTGCCCCAATTGACTTAACAAACGACAACTTTCTGCAAAATTAGGATCCCCAGCAGTAAAATAACAGACCAGACCACTTCGATTTTCCAGTTTCAATTGCTCTAATTTTTGATCTAGACGGTTCATGCTGTAGCTCCTGCAAGATATTTTTTGACCGTGTTTAAGTCTTTGTCACCTCTGCCGCTTAAATTGACAATAATGCTCTGTTCTGGCAGCATTTCTTGAGCAAGTTGAATCGCATACGCAAGCGCATGAGAACTCTCAAGAGCAGGAATAATGCCCTCCTGTTGGCTTAAAAGCTGAAATGCATTTACAGCGTCTTGATCGGTTATAGCCGTATATGTCACACGTCCTGTTTCAAACAGAAGGCCATGTTCAGGGCCGACACCAGGATAATCTAAGCCAGCTGATATAGAGTGCCCCTCTAAAATCTGTCCATCTAAATCTTGTAATAAATAGGTTAAATTACCATGTAGCACACCGACTTGACCTTTGCAAATAGAGGCCGCATGTTCACCGCTATTGGTTCCTTTTCCACCTGCCTCAACGCCAAACATTTTGACATTCAGGTCTTCTAGAAAAGGATGCATCACCCCTAATGCGTTTGATCCACCACCAACGCAAGCAACTAAAGCATCAGGCAGTTTATTTTCTTTGAGGAGTATTTGGTTTCTGGCTTCTAGACCAATAATTTTTTGAAATTCTCTGACCATGATGGGATATGGATGAGGACCTGCACCAGTACCCAACAGATAATAGGTTGTATCAATATGACTAATCCAGTCACGTAATGCTTCGTTCATCGCATCTTTTAAAGTCCTACGACCTTTTTGAACACTTCTGACTTCAGCACCGAGTAATTTCATGCGTTCAACATTCACTTGTTGGCGCTGAATGTCTGTTTCTCCCATAAAAATGGTACATTTCATCTTAAACAGTGCACAAACAGTTGCTGTTGCAACACCATGTTGTCCAGCACCAGTTTCTGCAATGACTCTAGTTTTCCCCATAAATTTGGCTAATAAGATTTGCCCAACACAATTATTGATTTTATGCGCACCCGTATGGTTCAAATCTTCTCGCTTGAGATATATTCGAGCCCCTCCCGCATAAGCTGTTAGGTTTTTTGCATAAAAAAGAGGACTAGGACGACCAACAAAGTCCGTTAAAATCTGCTGATATTCAGCCCAAAATTCAGGTTTGTGCCGAACAGTATTAAAGGCTTGCTCTAATTCTCGAAGTGCTGGCATTAAGCTCTCTGGCATGTAAGATCCGCCAAATTTGCCAAAAAATCCCAAGTCATCAGGACCATTACCTGTATAAGGGGTTGTCATCTCATATCTCTTTTACTATCAAAACTTGTTTGATCTTAAAATATTTTCATTTTTCTGATAATTGATATATTTTGGGCTTATGGTGTTAGAAAATTTTACAACATGAAACACAGAACATTACCTCCCCTTAATGCTTTAAAAGCATTCGAGGCAGTCGCCAGAAATAAAAGTTTCAGCTTAGCTGCGGAAGAATTGTGTGTCACCCATAGCGCGATTAGCCACCAAATAAAGCAGTTAGAAGAATGGTTGGATAAAAAATTGTTTATTCGACATTCCTCTACCATCTCTCTGACAAAGGATGCAGAAGAATTATCTCTAGTTTGTACGCATCTTTTTAATCGTTTAGAACAATGTGTCTTTGAGTTAACAAATAAAACGTCAGAGGTAGAGGTGGTAATAGGTGCTTCTCATAGTTTTATGGCAAATTGGCTGATTCCTCGATTAGAAAAGCTCGAAGTCATTTATCCCAATATCCATATCAAATTAATGACATGTAATGACTTAAAATTGTTAGAAAAAGAGAAAGTTGACATATTTATCAATAGCATCAGTGAGCATCATCTACTTCCCAACTTTTTGAATAAATATCTGTTATTTCCCGATAACATGGGTCCTATTTGTAATCGTGAAATAAATCTTCCTCATTCCGTAAATGATCTTTTAAACTATCCATTACTTCATACCCACTCAAATAAAAGTGCATGGCATACATGGTTTAATCAGTCCAAAATTAATTTTTCCCCAAAAGCGAATGATCGTTATTTTGATAGACTCAATTTAATGATAGAAGCGGCTGTATCTGGGTTAGGAATTGCCATAGCCCCTCAAATTCTAATAGAAAAAGAAATATTAAATGGAAGAGTGATTGCACCTTTTGGTTTTATCTATTGTGACTATAATTTTTATGCAATGGTCAGAAAAAATAATGAAAATCGTGATGTCATGAATATCATTCATTGGTTAATGGCTGGAGAAAAAGGTTAAAAATTATTTTTTGTTTTAAAAATTCGATTCAATGTACTGTCTTTAGCATCTATCTTCACATTCTATTCACTTCAGCTTATCTAAAGTGAGAGGATAAACTGTGAAGATGGACAGTGAACATGAATCAAGTCAAAACGTTAATGGCAATTGCCTTATCCTTACCAGTGCTTTTCCTATCAGGATGTACAAGTGTTCCTCGTTATTCCTCTGATTACGCAAATGCCAGAGCGAGTATTCAGGGAATACCCTTAGATGATGCAAAAGCACTAGAAATCGGGACCCGCTTCACTTCGGCATTTAATACCTTGGGCACACCTAAATTCGTTGAAAATGCTGGAGCACTTTATGCAGATCAGCTTTTTATTAACGATACTCTGTCGCAATTTTCATCGCGTAAAAAACTGCTTGAACATTTTCAGGGTATGAACCAGCGGGTGAGTAATGTAACTGTCAGTCTATTAAATACTTCATATTATCAAGACTCAGCCTATGTACATTGGCATATGGTTTATGATTTTAAAATGTTCGGGAAGACACGAACAATGGATTCTTTTGGAATCAGTGAAATAAAAGTCAACCCAAACCATCAGATTATTTTCCAACAAGACTTCTGGGATCCGGCCAATGGTTTGTATCGTTCTTTGCCTTATGTAGGAGGAATCTATTCATGGGTACTGCCTTTCAAAAAGTAGCCATAACCACTGTACTGATGCTTGGGAGTTTCGATTCGTGGGCGAATGCACAGACCTTAAATAAATGTGGTAATGGCCCACTAATGGTGGGACAAAAACAGGTCGGTGTGGCCAGTTACTTTGCGCAAAACTGTAATCAGCCTTGGCAAGGCCAAAACATGCAGATGGATTTTACCTATACGCAGAATATTCCAGAATGGGCATTCAAACGCGCAGCCACACATCTACTTCAACGTAATATCAAAGATCAAAAGATTCAGGCGGTTTTCAATCCAATCACCGATCTGTATCGTCCAGTGAACTCCGGAGATCTATACCAACTAAAGTATATTCACGCCACACACACATTAAGCCTATACTTAAACCAGAAAATGCAGGGACAACTCCAGAACCCATTAGCCCAGCAATATTTTAATATATGGCTAGGTCCTCAGCCATTTAGTGCTAAATTAAAACAGCAATTAATAAAGTAGTCTCTACAGTTATGTCTAAACATTTTATTTTGATGGTTGAAGATCATTATGAACTGGCATCTACCTTAGGCGAGTTTCTAGAAGAGCATGGTTTTGTGGTCGATCATGCTCGAAACTTAAATGCTGCGCGCCAATTGCTCAAGCAGCAACGCTATCATATTTTACTTTTAGATATTAACTTACCTGATGGTTCGGGTTATGAACTATGCGAATGGCTACGAAATAAAGAAGGTATGGACCTCCCTGTTCTGATGCTCACCGCACGCGATACGTTGAATGACAAACTCAAAGGTTTCAATTCAGGCACGGATGATTATCTAGTCAAGCCCTTTGACTTTAATGAGCTGGTGGTTCGAGTCAAAGCTTTGATCAAGCGCTCACTGGGTGAAGTCTCCTCTGGCCGTCTTCAAATTCATGATCTGATTCTGGATCCGGCAACACAGCAACTGACTCGTGCAGGACAACCCATTGATCTACCTCCCATTCAGTTCAAACTGCTCAAACTACTGATGCGTCATTCGCCTAAAGTTCTAACTAAACAGGAAATTATGATAGAGCTTTGGGGGGATGAAGAGCCTGAAAGCGATGCCCTACGTAGTCATATTTATAATTTGCGTAAAATGGTCGATAAGCCTTTTGAGAAAAAGCTAATTCATACCATATCTGGTGTAGGGTTAAAGATCACTTTAGAAGCTGAAGCTTTCGAATCCCAATCTTAATTTAAATACACGACGACAATCAGTCCAGTCGTCATTGCCAGATCAACATCCTGATGGGTATTGAGATAATACTGCCGATCAAACAATTCCACCCGCCAGCCAAGCTGCTTGCACAACTTCTGTACCAATTGCAGTCCAATGCCATGACCTTTGATTTCTAATTTCAATTGCTGCCCCGACAGTTCTTGCACCTTTGAGTTATTCGGTAAAGGAATGCCGACACCATTATCTGCAATCAATACTGTATTTTTTTGCAGAATCACATCAATTTCTGTGCCTTGTGAATAATTCAGTGCATTCCGCAAAATATTGCCAAATACCATTTTGGTCATCGACGGGTAAAGTTTACGTGGCTGTTCGTTTAGATCTTTTTGAAAATTTATCCGCATGCCTTTGTTATAGCTAACACTATCCAGATCCTGAACTAGATTTTCCAGACATTTTGAAAGAATAGTCGATTCATCGGTTAAAGTATTGGTGGCATTGCGGGCGATAGCCAGTAGTGTGTCCACTAATAGTTGCATGTCTTCAATGGTGTTGTTCAAGCGAGTAAATGATTTATTGTCCCCATAGCGTGCCTGACACAACTGCACATTGCCTTTTAATATGGTAAGTGGTGTGCGAAGCTCATGACTGACATCACCAGTAAATTCACGTTCACGCTGAATAAACTCGCTTAATACCTGATGATATTTTTCTAATGCCTGCTTCAGATATTCCGCTTCCAGATTTGAATCAGTCCTGATGTCATGAAACGGTGAAGCCTGATTTTTATAATCTTCCCAATCAATATGTTCCAGTGCATTGGCAAGCCTGGTAATGGGAGAAAAATAGCGCCGGGCACGACGGTTCCACCACCATAACATACTATAAAGTACAAACAAGCTGACCATCAGTGGTGCCAGACCAAACAGCCAGACCAGTTTATTGACATTGCTTTCGCCAAAGACCAACAGGACATGCTGCCCATATTTTTCGCCATAAACGGTCATGCGTTCCTTACCATCGACAAAATGCCGATTCACCCCTTGCTCAAGTGACATATTCTTAAATTGGGAGGGTGGCACAGTGTTCCAGCGGTAACCATACAGGTTTTTGGTATCAGGCAATTCTGCGGCAGGATTACGTTCTAATCGCAGCCAGTAGTGTGACATTTCCTGTTCTAGCGCCGTTCTGAGCAAAGAACCTTTAATCACCCAAGCACTGAAGCCAATACCAATTACCACAGACAGGGCAATGAATCCGATTTGCAGCCAGTAGTAGCGGTTAAACACCTCACCCAAAGGATGATCACGTTTGTCCCTAAACAGCTTTAACATTGATGCATTCCCCGCTAGCCCATCCCACTGTTCAATTATACGGCTTTCTTCTTTAACAGAAAGTGGCCAATGACCCACTCGCGTCCATGGTCATAACCAAATAGCTCGGCACAAGCCATAAAGAAAATCCGCCAGCGCTGCCACCAGATTGCGGCATCCGCGCCATAAGTTTTTTCAAATAAGGGCTTTAGCTCGGACTGTTTACCATCCATATTTTCTAGCCAAGCGTTTGCCGTACGTTCATATTGCGTACCCGCCCATTGCCAATGCTGTTCTAATTGCAAATGCTGCTGAAAATGTAGGAAAGTTGAGGCTGCTGGCATCAAACCACCACTGAAGAAATATTGCGACATCCAATCAAACTCATTTTTGACTTCAAACGGGTAATGCAAGAAACGATGACAGAAAATATGACACCACAATAAGCCATCTGGTTTGAGCCAAATACTGATATTTTCAAACAGTTTCTGGTAGTTGCGTACATGCTCAAACATCTCCACCGAAACCACACGAGCGAATGACGCAGGTTCAAGTTGCAACACATTGACATCACAAGTGATCACATTAAGGTTGTCCAGTTTTTTTAAATGGGCTTGTTCCTGGATATACTCGCGCTGTGTTGAAGAATTTGACACGACTGTAATACGGGCCGTTGGATAATGCTCGGCCATATATAGACTTAAAGAACCCCAACCGCAGCCAATTTCCAAAATATCCTGCCCGTCTTTCAGTTGTGCTCGCTGGCAATAGCATGCAAGGGCAGCTTCTTCGGCTTGATCTAGCGTCGTATCGGCATGTTCAAAGAGACTCGCACTATATTTCAAATGCTTACCGAGTACTGCCTGAAAAAATGCGGTCGGCAGTTCATAATGCTGCTCATTGGCTTTGTCTGTCTCAATGGCAATTTCGCTGTTTTTCAGCATGGTCAGCACATCCATATAGCGCTGCGCTGCCAATGCAGGGTCAAACCGACCTTCTTGTGCCAAACGTTTTTTGCTCAAGATTTTAATACCAGCACGAATCACTGGGTCTGGCACCTTGCCATTTTCGATCAGTTCTAAGGTTTTTTGAATCATAAAGTCCATGTATTTACCTACTCTTTGGGTGGCCACGGAATAAACATTGAAGTTCGTCGTTGATAGTCTTTATAGTTGTCACCACGGTGGGCGAGCGCTTGTATTTCACTAAATGGAATACCTGTAAAGTAGTACAGGAATAGCCACATCAGCAGTGGATAAATCCATAATTCATAGCATCCTACGGCCAGACCGAGCACTGGATAGGCAAACCAATGTAGCCATTCAAAAAAATAATTCGGATGGCGCGAATATTTCCACAAGCCCTGATCCAGGGTTTTACCTTGATTCTGTGGATCTAGCTTAAAATGGTAAAGTTGCTGATCTGCAGTGCTTTCACCTATCAAAGCCGAGAGCATGATCATACCCCCCACAATAACAGTGACCAAAGTCCAGTCATTCCATTGCTCGGTCGAGATACTTAACAACTTCAGCATTGGGTAAGAAAACAGTAGAGCCAAACCTGCCTGAAATATAAAAAACACCAGAAAACCGAAATGCTGATAACCTCCCATCGCTCGGCGCATGTTGGCATAACGCGTGTCTTCTTGAGTTTCGTTGGCATAGCGCCGTAACAGATGCCAAGTCAGCCGGGAAAACCAGATTCCACTCGCCAGTCCCAGAAATAACCGAACCAACAGCGGCGCACTGTCAATCGCCCAAGCTGCAATAATCACATTGAGGGCAATACTGAAACTCCAAGCCACATCGACCAGCCCTGCTCTGCGGTTATAGGTCACCAACACCCAGCCACAGAGCATGATGAAGACATTGAGCAAAAATAAATCTAGCAGCATGTCGCCCTCCTGTTTTATGTCTGCTTAGTAAGCACTGGCTTCAAACAGCAAATGAACATCACTGATCACACCTTCCCTAAAACCACCTTCGCAATAACACAGATAAAAATCCCACATGCGGATAAAGCGCTCATCAAAACCAAGTTGCAGTACTTGATCACGCTGCTCCAGAAAACGCTGGCGCCAACACTTCAGGGTTTGTGCATAGCTTTGACCAATATCTTCCAGATGTTTGAGACGAAGTTTTTGCTCAGAAGCCGTTTGCGTCATCACACTGATACATGGAATAAAACTACCGGGGAAAATATAACGCTTAATGTAATCTACCGTATTTAAAGCTTTAACATAGCGTGCATCTTCAATCGTAATCGCCTGTATCAAGGCTAGACCATTCGGCTTGAGGAGTTCGCGGCATTTTCGGAAATAAGTTGGTAAATATTGCTCACCGACTGCTTCAATCATTTCAATAGACACCAATTTGTCGTATTTACCCTCGAGTAAACGGTAGTCCTGAAGCTGTACAGACACCCGATGACACAGCCCTGCTTCAGCAACTCGGGCGAGTGCTTCATCGTACTGAGCTTTGGAAATGGTAATGGTGGTCACCTTACAGCCATAATGCTGAGCCGCATAAATGGCAAAGCCTCCCCAGCCGCTGCCAATTTCAACCAAATGGTCCATCGGTTGCAATTGAAGTTTTTGGCAGATCAGTTCTTTTTTATAATCTGAAGCTTGTTCCAAGCTCATACAGGGTTCTTTAAACACCGCACTGGAATACATCATGCTGGAATCTAAGAACAATTTAAAAAAATCATTGCTCAAGTCATAATGCTCAGCAATATTCTGACGACTACCATCAATCGAATTCTTGCGGGATTTATACCAAGCCTTGAGTACCAACTGGCTAGCTTTTGCCACTACATTTTGATTCATCCGATCAAGCACATCTCGATTACGTGCTAGAATACGAATTACGTTGACCAGATCTTCACTGCTCCAGTAACCACGAATAAAGCCTTCTGCTGCCCCCAGTACACCATTACGGAACAGCAAATCGATAAGGCGTTCGTCGTGAACTTGAATTACTGCATGCAAATCACTATAGTTTTCCCCAACCAGACCGTTCCAGATACCTTTAAATATCAACTGACCATGACGCAATTTCAGCATATGGCGTAGGACTATCGGCAGTTCGGTATGCTCTCCCATTAACAATGTTTTCATAGTCATGTCTTTCCTTTTTCTTTTTTAGGATGCCGATAAAACGGAATTTTCTTTTTCCATAAGCGCAAAGCATGTAGATAAATCCCGCTCACCATCCTAAAGGGCTCAAGAACTTTTAATACAGCATATCGATGTTGCTGTGAAGGAAGTGTGATGGCTTGCAGCTTAAATTTCATGGTGGCATCAAATTGCAATATTTCTTGTTCAAACAACTGCATATGAATCACATTTTGCTGTTCTGAAAAGCTAAAACGCCAACGGTAATCCAGTGACATCGGCATGAATGGTGACACATGAAAGGCCTTTTTAAAGTCAAACTGGTGGCTCTGGTAAGGCGCATGTTCAGTTACATTGTGCCGACAATCGTGAATGTACACCTGACGTTCATTCCACGGTGTATTGGTGATTTCACTCAGTATAAAAATCAGTTGATCGGTCGTATCAAAGATCAAATAAAACACCACAGAATTAAAACGAAAACCCAGTGTGCGTGGTAAAGCCAGTACACGAATAGATGCAGCATGTGGTAAATAATAGTTTTCGTGCTTGATCAGTAACCGTGCAACTTTCTGCCGAATCGAGCCATATTCCATGTTCAGAAAATCCCGCTCATCCAAGGTCAGGAAATTCCAGCGGCTAGAGGACCAGAACCAAGATTTTTGGGTAAACGTTGCCAGTTGATCCGGATCAAAGCATAAATAGCTAAGCTTCAACTCAAAAGCATGCGATTTGGGCAAATAGCGACGATGACGAATTTCGGTAGAAGCGATAGCCAGTGGATACATTTGCATTCTGTACTCCTAAGCCGCTTGCTCAGTATGTTGCAGCAACTGATTTACAACCCATGAAGCACTACGCGCTCCATCTTCATGAAAGCCCCAGCCCCAGTAGGCACCACAGTATGACGTCCGGTTCTGACCATTAACCTCAGCCCAACGTTGTTGTGCTTCAATTGCAGGGGCATCAAACACTGGATGACGGTAATATCGTTCCACCCAGACTTTTTTCGGATCGAGGTTAAAGTTAGGATTGAGTGTGGCAAATATTTGAGTTTTACAGCTCAAATTTTGTAACTGGTTCATCCAGTAACTGAAGCTATAATGCATGCCACTATGATGGAATGGCGTTAATTCAGACGCAGGACTGGGTGTTACATGCACATGCCAACTGGCCCACTGGCGTCTGGATTTAGGCATGATATGAGTATCGGAATGCACCACCATACGGTTATCTTGATAACTAAACTTACTAAGTACGTCCAACTCTTGCGCTGACGGGTCTCTGAGTAAATTCAAGCTATCATCAGCATGGCTGGCAAAAATGACCCAGTCAAAACGTTCACTGCCCTGTTCAGTTTCAATTACTACTTCGTTTGCATTACGCGAGACTTGGACAACGGCCACCTTGCGGAAAGTAACATTCGCTTGGGACTGAATGGCATGCACGTATTGAGCTGATCCACCTTTAACGGTAAGCCACGAAGGGCGATCTTTGAGCTGCAACATACGATGGTGCTGAAAAAAGCTCACTACAAATTTATACGGAATCTGTCCGGCTTGCTCTACTGGACAGGACCATAGCGCCCCGCACATCGGATAGAGATGTTCCTGACGAAAGGCTTCGGAAAAGTCATGTTGATTGAGATATGTATCAATACTGAGCTGTGCATCGACCTCTTCAACATCAATATCTTTATTCGCCGCATAGAAACGAAACAGATCCGACAACATCATGCGAAAATCAGCGTTAAAGAAATTTTGTGGTCTAAACAAGAGCGAGAATTTTTTTGAAGGATTGTACTGCAAGCCAGTGACCTGATTGTTCACCGAAAAGCCCATGTCACTGCTTTGTGATTGAATCCCGAGTTCTTTGAGCATTGCACAGAACAGTGGATAGTTATGCTCATTAAATACAATAAAGCCACTGTCCACCGCGACCTGTTCGCCATCTATATTCAAGTGATGGGTATCGGTATGGCCGCCAAAGTAATTAT
Source organism: Acinetobacter sp. WCHA55 (assembly GCF_002165305.2). Taxonomy (NCBI): domain Bacteria; kingdom Pseudomonadati; phylum Pseudomonadota; class Gammaproteobacteria; order Moraxellales; family Moraxellaceae; genus Acinetobacter; species Acinetobacter sp. WCHA55. Next base: position 2,662,455 of record NZ_CP032286.1, read on the forward strand.
TTTTTTCAAAGACCGTGACCTCATGTGCTTTGCTTAATTTCCAGGCCGCATACAAACCAGAAATACCTGAACCAATAATCGCAATTTTCATAGTGATTCCTTAGAATGAATAGTAGGAGCGCCTGCTTTGGCTACTTTTCTCTGTTTTCGAGCCTGTGCAATTTTACTGACGTCATAGACCCTCGCTGGAATTGGCTTTAAACCCCAGACTATCCCGAGCCAAGACATAATTTTTAGGAGGTAATAGGTCACATCAATCTGCCACCAGTAAAAGCCCTGTCGGGTACTGCCTGCATAATAATGGTGATTGTTGTGCCAGCCTTCGCCCAAAGTAATGATAGACAAGAATAAATTGTTGCGGCTTTGATCATCAGTGTCAAAATCACGGCTACCGTAATGATGCGCCAGTGAATTGATACATAAGGTCGCATGGATCAGCAACACGGTGGACACCACAAATCCCCAGACTAGTAATTGCAAGCCGGAAGTCCCCAGTTGCGGCCAAGCTATTGCCAGCCATTCTCCTAGCACATAAATTCCACCCGCGGTCAACAGCACCACAATTAGACTAAACCGGTCTAGCCAGATTAATTCCGGATATTTCAGCCAGTCTTTGATGACTTCTTTACGCGTGGCAAAGTTATATTCATTCAGAAACCAACCCACATGGCTATACCAAAAACCGTGGGTAGATGAATGCGGATCTTGCGACGAATCTGTATAGCGGTGGTGATAACGATGATGGGCTGCCCACCACAAGGGGCCACGCTGTGCACTCATGGTGCCTAGTAATACAAATAGGAACTGCACTGGACGCGAGGTCTGAAAGGTTTTATGCGATAAATAGCGATGAAAAAAAGCCGTAATAGAAAACATCCGAATCAGGTAGAACAGCAGCATAAAGCCAAGTGCAAACCACGACACTCCCACCCAGAACACGGCTAGACAAGCCAGATGCAAAAGAATAAAGGGTAAAATCCGCTGCCACTGAATCTTGCTGTTTTCAGCCGTCAGTGTTTCGGGTGCTGTGGCTGTAGACCAGCTGTCTATCCATCGCATCAGACTTTTCAACATGGACTCATCCTACTTTCGAGCGTTTGTATTTATTCTATTTGATGAGTGTAATCAGTCAGGTATGAATTTTATGTGAAGTAAGGAAAAAAAAACCGAACTGTAGAGAGATTTATCAGTTCGGTAAAAGGTTAGCAGATTAATGAGGCAATTTGATAAGTTTTGTCACGTCATAGCCATAATCTTTCGCAGTGTCTATATATGACTGATAAGTTGCTTCATCTAGTTGCGGTTCACGTGACAAAATCCATAGATATTTATTACTTGGTCCCCCCACAAGCGCCACTTTATATTCTGGATCTACTCGCAATACCCAGTAATCACCTTTGCTAAATGGTATCCATCTTAAACCTGTAGGCAAAAAGCTGACCTTCAGTTTGCTGTTCACCTGATTTTGCGAATACGCAACACCTTCAGAGCTAATTATTTCGCCATTGGCAATTCGGCAGCTATTCAATACCCCGATAGTTTGATCGGCATTGACGCTATATTGTGCCGTGATATTAGCTATACATTTACGCTGAAAATACATCGGTAAATGCGCAATTTCATACCATTTACCGGCATACTTCTGGATATCTACCCGATCAACTGCCTGAGGCGCAGCAGTTTCTGCTTGAGTCGTTGTACTTAAGCTGATGATAGACAGTGCTATCGCTGCAAAAGCAGACTTAAATCGCATCTTCATTTTTTAGCCTTGTTGGGTCTCAGGATTAAGATAACCCAGTTAGATGTGAACAAAGCGTGAAGATCAAATGATACTATTCAGTTTCTCCAGATCAGGAAATACCATCTGAATATTCACTACCTAGGGCGTTATTGCAGTATATTTGAGAGACCCAAACAGAATTACTTTTTCAAAGCCATTCTTTACTGTCATCTGCAACAGGCGTTCCATATATCACATGCTGAATCATGGCATAGGCGATACTGCCCTTGAACGGAATCTCGGGTAACTGATCAAATTTAAAAAATTGCGCATCGCTGAGTTCATTTTCTTGAATCTGAATTTCCCCTCCCTGATATTCTGCCTTGAAGGCCATCATCAGATTGCTGGGAAACGGCCACGGCTGACTGGCTAGATATTGAATATTTTTGATTTGTAGCCCCACTTCTTCCAGCGTTTCACGGCTTACTGCCTCTTCTAGGGTTTCTCCAACTTCAACAAAGCCTGCAATCAGGCTGTACATCTGGGTTTTGTTGCGAGCATTTTTTGCCAACAGAATTTCATCTGTACCTCGGGTAATGATGGTAATCACACAGGGATTCACCCGCGGATACTGGTTATAGCCACAGGATGGACAGATCATGGCATACTGGCTGACATGCTGCTGGGTGGCGTGACCGCAATTACTGCAAAAGCGGTGGTTACGGCGCCATTCCAGTAACTGTACCGCACGGCTGGCCTGTTCAAACTGCGGTCTGCTCCAGACTTGCACCAGTTGCCGGATTGGAACCAGCTGATAACCTTCCGGCACCGGTTCGTCTTCTTTCAGGTCACGAGCAATGATCTCGCAATTTTCCGACAGGTTTAGGTCGTGCTGCAGTCTTTCTACCTGCGGCAACTGAAAATGCTCATCCACTAGTAATTGCTGCTGTCTAAAAATATACGCTTTTGAATGCATGCTCATGACAATTCCCTGATTAAAAAAATCCCATACAGAGGGGTGTATGGGACAAAACTAAGGAAGCTCACATGGAGTAACTTCAAGCCAGATACTAGGCGTGAGCTACTTGAATTACAACCATAATAATTTGTATCTTTTTGATTAAAATCACATAATTTTCACACTACTCATGTATTAAGAAATCATGTAAAGCGAGTTTCATCAACTGGCTTTAGCATTGTAGGGATGAATATTTTGTTATAGCAGTACTCATCATTTCTGTGCGATGTCTGCGGGCCATCTGGTCGAGTTGGATTGATTCAACATGCAGGATGATCTTTATTTTCACAAAAAAATTGAACTGTCTTGACTTACACTGCGCTATCTTTCATAGGGTCTGGAATGGCTATGCGTTTCGGTTTAATTCTGGGTGACCAGCTTCATCATCAGCTTGCTACGCTCAAAGCGCTGGATCGTATCAGGGATGTGATCCTGATGGCCGAAGTTGTTGAGGAAGCCACTTATGTCGCCCATCATCCGCAGAAAATTGCCCTGATTTTTAGCGCCATGCGTCATTTTGCCAAAGAACTCAAAGCAGAAGGCTGGCGTGTACGTTACCATGCTTTTAAATCTGATAGTCCGATTCGTAGCCTGCTGGATTTCGTAGAGTCACAGCAGCAACTCTTACCAGTCACAGAACTGGTCATTACGCACTGCGGGGAATATCGTTTACAGCAGCAGATTGAACAGTATTGGAGCCAGCAGCTGCAATTGCCAGTACAATGCCTGAATGATGAACGTTTTTTCTGTAGTCCGGAGCAGTTCCGGCACTGGGCCAGTCGCTACCAGACACTGCGTATGGAATATTTTTACCGGGAAATGCGCAAGCAGACCGGTTACTTGATGCAAGGACAGCAGCCGTTTGGAGAACAGTGGAACTATGACAGCGCCAATCGTAAGGCCTGGGCTGGCAATCCCCCTTTGCCTGCACCACTTCACTTTGAACACGATCAGATTGATCTGGATGTGCTTGAATTGGTTGAACGTGAATTTTCCCGCCACTCAGGCAGCCTTGACAACTTCCGCTGGGGCACCACACGTAGCAATGCTCTGCATGCACTGGAGCATTTCATTACCCACAGTTTGCCACATTTTGGCGATTATCAAGATGCCATGGTTCAAGACTCAGACATGCTGTTTCACAGCCTGCTCTCACCTTATCTGAACTGTGGTCTGCTACTACCTAAAGAAGTCTGTGATGCGGCAGAAGCTGCATACCATGCCGGTCATGCACCACTGAATGCCGTGGAAGGTTTTATCCGACAGATTCTAGGCTGGCGCGAATATGTTCGCGGAATTTACTGGCTGTACATGCCAGAATATGCCAGTCGCAATGTACTGCAGCACTCAGCACCATTACCACAATTTTACTGGACTGGCCGTACTCGGATGAACTGTATGGCTGAGTGTTTCCGTAATACTTTTCAGCATGCCTATGCACATCATATCCAGCGTTTGATGGTGACTGGAAATTTTGCCTTATTAACTGGTGTAGACCCGCAGCAGATCAGCGAGTGGTATCTGGCAGTCTATGCCGATGCCTATGAATGGGTAGAACTACCGAATACGCTGGGTATGGTGATGCATGCCGATAGTGGCTTGATGGCCAGCAAACCCTATGCGGCCTCGGGCAATTATATCCATAAAATGTCCGATTACTGTAAGCACTGTAGCTACAATGTCAAAACTCGCACCGAGCTAGATAGCTGTCCGTTCAATAGCCTGTACTGGTATTTCATGATCCAGAATGAGGCGAAATTTCGTACTCATCCACGTATGGGCATGATCTATCGACAGCTAGATAAACTTAAAGATCGGCATCAAATTATCAGCCATGCCCAGCAACTTCTTAGCCAGATCAATGAGTTATAAACGATGAAAAAACAGCATCTCCCTGAAAAAATCTGTATCCACTGTTTACGCCCTTTTACTTGGCGCAAAAAATGGCACCGCTGCTGGGAGGAAGTACGATATTGTTCTGAACGATGTAAACGTGAGTCCAGACGGTTATCAAAACCAAACACTTAGAAACGCTTGTATTGCCGCGAACAATAGGCCCGTATCACATCAGGTGAACGCAGTTGCAGATGTTTGGTTTTTCGGCTAGTCACGCGTGCACGCCACATTTTAAAGCTACTGGGTTTCATATTTTGCCGCATCAAGCGGATCACCGCCGCTTCATTCAAACCAAACTCACATTGGATGGCTTCAAATGGGGTTCGATCCTCCCAGGCCATTTCGATAATTCTGGATAAGTCTTCTTCAGAAAATTGATTCATGCCATTCTCATTTTTAATTACTATGAAGCTTCAATAAGCTCTATCAACTCATTTACATAACTTGAGTCAACTTTAATTCAACTAAAAGCATAATAATACGATCATGAATTTTTTGTGATTTTTCTCTAGTTTACGGACTCAGCACAAATAAAAGGGCTAGTTAAACTAGCCCTTTTAAATCTTAGTTACCTCTATAAGTTGAATATCCATAAGGGCTTAACAGTAGAGGAATATGATAATGGCTGACACTTCCATCTACCTTAAAAATTACAGGAACTTCAGGAAAGAAAGTATCTTGCTTATTTTTTTTAAACCAGTCCTCGGTTTTAAAGGTAACTTTATAAATACCGGCTTCAAGCTTCTGATTTTTAGGAAACAATGCAGTAATACGGCCATTAGGGCCAGTATATTGCTGATTTAACTTCACCCATTCATTCCCAGTACTTTTTTCGAGTACCACCTCGACTTGAGCGGAAGGCAGACCATTTTCCAAATTCAACACATGCACACTTAAGGGGTTAGTTTGTGCAAAAGTCATTGAGGTCAACAATAGTGTTGAGAGTGGCAATAATTTTTTAAACATGATGGATTCCTTAAGGATTGAAAGTAGACTTAACAGCTTTTTCAGCGCAGTAATGGTCATTTTTTGCCCCCCCTGCTCCGGCAACGCCAATGGCGCCAACTACTTGACTTGCATTACGCACAGGTATGCCGCCACCTAACAACAGCAAATTAGATAAAGTGGTTAAATTTCTTGCATCACTGTTTTCATGGGCATTTTGACTTAACAGCAAGGTCGCTGTTTTGGTCGATAAAGCGGTATAGGCTTTCTTTTCGGCTGCGCCCAAGTTATGGGGGCCGACATTTTCATGCCTACTTGCCATCAAGGTATTTCCTCCCCGATCAACCACGACCACAGCAATGTTGTGCTGTATTTTTTGACAAGCAGCTACTGCGGCATCAACAAGGATGTGGGCAGCGTTAGAATCGAGTGAATAAACTTGATTCAATTGAACGGTTTGTGCAAAAGTACTGCTACTCATCAGCATTACTGTTAAAACAAGCCCTTTGAGATTGTTCATCATGATTGCCCCCGAATTAAGTTTTACAAAATCTTATACAACCTGAATGATTTGAAGCATGACAATCACATTACAAAGTTGTCATCTTCAAAATGAGTCCGAGCAAAATGTGTATTCTAATTATCGAAGATGAAGTGAAGATCGCCTCGTATCTGGTGAAGGGCTTAAATGAATCTGGCTATGCCGCTGAATGTGTTCATTCAGGGCTCGAAGGCTTGGAAAAACTAAAAATGCAATTTTTATACCTTGGTCATACTCGATGTGATGCTGCCCGATATTGATGGCTGGGCAGTGTTAAAAGTATTGCGTCAATTTTCCCAAATCCCTGTGATTTTTCTTACCGCAAAAGATCAGGTGATCGATCGGGTCAAAGGTCTAGAACTGGGCGCTGATGATTACCTGTCTAAACCTTTTTCATATATTGAATTACTCGCACGCATTAAAAGCTTACTGAGACGGCAACAGCATGTTCAGGAAAACGAGCTATGGATCGGCAACTTAAAAATGGACTTAATCCATCATAAAGTGTGGCGGAATGAGCAGTTAATTGAACTCAGTAAAAAGGAATTTAGTCTATTGTGCTTTATGCTAGAGCACCCAAATGAAATTATTACGCGCAGGCAAATTGCTTCCGAAGTTTGGCATATCAATTTTGATACCGATACGAATTTTATTGATGTCGCGGTACGCCGCTTACGCAGTAAAATTGATGAGGGGCATGAGATAAAACTCATTCATACTGTTCGTGGCCTGGGCTATAAAATTTCGGTTGAAGCCTAATGTTCAAGCGCCTTCGCTCTTTAGAACTCCGATTAACACTATTGGTCACATGGTGTGCTGCCATGGTGTTGTGTGCTGTGGCTTTTATGACCTATCTGGGCATCAATCAGATTTTAATTGCCCAGCAAGATCGGGCTTTGGTTGAACGCATTGAGCGACTGGAAATATTGCTGCAAGACAGTCGCAATATCGAACAGATTATTGCTCGCCCGAAGCTGTATCAAAATATGTTGGGTAATCAAGATAATTTGTTTTTATTGATTCAGGACGACCAGATTCTGATTAATATCAATCCACTTGGCATTCCGCTACCTGAATTTACCCATCAGCCCCAAATTCAATTCCGTGATTTATCGGCTTCTGCTTATCCCACCCGTATTGCATGGAAAACTATTCAAATTAATCGACAACCCTATCTATTAATTGCAGGCAAGCAGTGGTCGGAACGTTTAGCGATTATCTCGCCTTTTAAAAAACGTCTTTTTATCTATGTGTTTAGTGGCATTCTAGCCATTTTCATACTTTGCGCGATTGCCAGCCGTTTCGGATTGAACGCATTAAGAACACTACGCAAACAAACTCATGCTATTAGTATTCACAAACTTGAACAGAGACTTAATCTGAATCATCCTCCTCAAGAGATCGAACAACTAGCCTCCGATATTAACGCCATGCTTGACCGTATCGAACTAGGATATAGCCAACTGAATCGTTTTTCCGAAGACATTGCTCATGAATTCAGAACACCTTTGAATAATTTAATCGGTCAAACTGAAATTTTACTCATGAGTAAACGTAGTCCCGCACAGTATCAGGAACTCTTGATTTCCAACTTGGAGGACTATCAACGTTTAAAACGAATGATTGACAGCATGTTATTTCTAGCACGCGCAGATGCGCACAAAGTTTGCTTAAACAAACAGAAGATTCAACTTCAATCATTTATAGAAGATATATTCAGTATTTTCGAGTATCAAGCTGAAGAACAACACTGCAATTTTGTTTTAAGTCTCGAAGCGAATGAGCTATCGGCAGATCCTGAACTGTTACAACAAGCGCTGTCTAATCTGATATCAAATGCGCTCGTTCATGGCGGCAATCACCGAACTATTTATGTGCTTAGCCATAAAAAGATCATTAATAATATGCAGATGATTACATTATCTGTAATCACCAGTGGTTTGGAAGTTGCCCCTGAGCATTTGCCTCATCTCTTTGAGCGTTTTTATCAGTGCAGTTCCAGCAGACAAAGCCCGGCGAATTCAAACATGAGGTGCGACAGTTTCAAAAGCCATATGATAATCAACAAGCTGAGCAAATTTCTCTAATGGTGTAAGCCAATCTAACGCCTTTCTAGGACGAGTATTCAGTGACATGGCAACTTGATTTAAATAATGCTGATCTGCCTGATTTAAATCAATCCCTTTAGGTAAATATTGCCTAATTAAACCATTCATATTTTCGCATGTGCCTTTTTGCCAGGGTGAATGTGGGTCACAGAAATATACATCTATGCCTAAATCTTCTTCGAGTATTTTATGTTCTGACATCTCACGTCCACGGTCATAGGTCAACGTTTTACGCAGTTCTGCAGGTAAATATTTCAGAGCTTCAGTTAAAGCCTTGCGCACTGATTCTGCCTTTGCATCAGGTAATGTTGCCAAGATACAGAGCCGTGTATTTCGTTCAATAAGTGTTGCTATCGAACTTTTATTGTCTTTACCTTTAATTAAATCAGCTTCCCAATGACCCGGTATTTTTCTTTCTTGAACTTCGGCTGGGCGCTCATGAATAGTTTTAATATCCTGTAATATAGAATCTTTTTTAGGTTCACCGTTAGCTTTTCGCTTTTTATTTTCATGACGTAGACAGGATAATAAGTCTTTTTTCAACTCACCCTTGGGTAATGCTCGTATCGTTGAATAAATCGTTGTATGGCTTACATTCATTGTTTGATCCAAATCAGGAAATGTCTTTAAACGCTTTGCTATTTGCTGAGGAGACCATAAACAACGGATCGCTTCAACAATAAATTTCCAGAGGATTGAATCGATTTTGAGTTTTCTGTGACCACGTCTACGTCTAGCGAAGGTGTTATCAGAAGCATATCGAGCTTGATAAACGTCATTGATGCTATTTCTTTTAAGCTCACGATAGATCGTACTAGGATGTCTTTTAATGAGTTCAGCAAATTTTCTGGCTGAAAAGCCTTCTTTTCTTGACTCAAGCATTAATGCAGTACGATCTTCAAAGTTAAGATGATGGTATGACAATTTTATATACTCCATAAACCCTTTAAATTAATTAGGTGGTTTATGTCGCACTTCAAGTTTTACTCTGCCCCCTCATCAAACGGGTGGTTTAGGCCTATCAATTGTGGCATCCATTTTAACGCTTCATCAGGGAATGTATCAGGCAGTCAATAGCGCAGAAGGTATATGCTTTGAATTGTGTTTCCCAAAATAGTCTAAAATTTAAATGTATGTATTACGACATCAGTAAAGTAAATATTTACGTTATACTAAAAAATTAATTTAGACTTTAATTTTTTCTTATGCATATACATTTTTTTATCAGCTTGTTCTGCTGCAAATAGTAAACCTTTATGTGGAACTCTCATTGAAAAACCAATAGCTATACTAATATCAGCCTCACAAAAAGCATCTAAAATTCTTTTTAAAAGCATTTCAGCCCCTACTGAGTTGTTTTCCATACTTAATATTACAAATTCATCTCCACCTAATCTAGCAATAATATCATTACTGCGCACTGTATTAACAAGTACATTTGCAGCACACTGTATTAAATGATCGCCAGCCGAATGCCCCAAACTATCATTAACTTGTTTCAAATCGTTTATATCAATAAAAAAAATTGCTGCTGGATGACCATACCGTTTACATCGCTCTTCTTCCTTTTCTAAGAATTCTTCCCAAGCTCTTCTATTGTATAAACCAGTCAAATCATCTTTAAATACTTTTTTTCTTAAACTTTTAAACTCATTAATATGCTTGAATTGACGTAATTCAGCTTGAAGTATTCTACTAAGTAAATCTCCTAATAATTCTATTATGGCTATATCTTGACTTATATTTTCAGATTTTGTTTGAGGATGAATAGCACATAATGTTCCAAATAAGCTACCATCCTCATTAGTTATAGGTTGGCCAATATATGATTTAATACTTACCTGATTATTAATTGGTGCACTTGCATATAATTCAATTTTTTCTGAGGCAGGAGCAATTTTTGGACCATTTCCTTTAACCATATGGCAACAAAATGAATCAGCCCATTTAAAAACTTGACCTGGTTTAATATGGTATCCATGGTCTTCTGTTTGCAATACTATCCAATCATCACCTTCTACCCGTGTAATCATACATAAGTCAAATCCAAACCTCTGATGTAAAAAATTTAAAATTTCTCTTCCTGCATCTTCAAAATTTTTAAACTTTTGTTTATTCATTAAAGTAGTCCTTGGTTGTATACTAGCCATCTCTCGGTGAAACTTTTGATCCTAAACATACATTCTTATATCAAAATTAAAAAATATATAAAAGCAGTTAAATTAATATGCACAAAAAAAACATATTTTTCATAAAGTTGTTTTTACTTTCCAATGTTTTTCAATATAGACTATTGATACTTAAATTAAATAAAAAATTACTTTTATTTCGCATAAAATGTATTGGAGCCAAGGAGGGTCTGAAAAGTGAAGAGTGATCTTAGAAAGCTAAATATTGAGTACGTTTTAAATTCTATTGATAAAAGTACAGATCTTCAACTTATACTTAACTCGATATGTTCTTGGCTTGAATCAAATATTACAGATGCGTTAGTCACAATTATGCTTTATTCAGAAGTGGAGCAAACATTAACACTTGTAAATGGGGAACATCACTTTTCTTCTAAATATTGTCGTTCAATCAGTCCTTTAAAAGTTAAGGATAAGAATGGATCTTGTGGTACAGCTGCTTTTTCTAGAAAAACTATTATTAGTCGTAATTTGATACTTGATCCTAATTGGAAAAATTATTTAGAGTTTGTTAGAGAAGAAAATATTATTAGTTGTTGGTCTGTGCCTATTATAGGTGCTAAAGGTATCTTATATGGAACTTTTGGCACCTACTATCGTAAAGAGAAGATGCCCAGATCAGAGCACTTTGAATTTATAAATCAAGCGGTATCATTAATTGCGTTAGCAATTGAAAGAGAAAATGAATATAAACAGAGACTAGCTATTAATGAAAAATATAGCTCTTTTTATACACATCATCCTGATTTAATTATTGAAATTGACCTTAATGGTTATATTTTAAATTCAAATATTACTTGTAATAAAATTCTTGGATTCTCAGAAAAACAGATATTAGGAAAACATTTTTGGACTTTTATACCAACTAAATATCATAAAATTATTAACCTAGCATTTAAAGATGCATTAAAAGGTATTGCTAAACATTATAAAATTCCTGCATATCATGCTTCTGGCAAACTCATTTGGCTTGATCTTACAAATTTACCCATTATTCAAAATCAAAAAGTCACTGGTGTATTTGCCATCGCACGTGATATTTCTACACGATTAAAAAATGAAGAAAGCCTGCGCTTATTAAAGCGCGGGGTAGATGCGAGTCCAAATGGGATCTTCATAACTGACATCTCTGATAAATTAGAAATAGTTTTTGTTAACCCCTCATTTACATCTATAACTGGATATAGCCCAGAAGAAATTTTAGGCAAAAGTTATAACTTCTTGTCAGGACCTGAAACTGATTTAATTCAGGTAGAAAAGATCAAAACAGGAATAAAGGAACTAAAAGAAGCAACAGTGAAATTAAAAAAGTACCGTAGAAATGGAACTTGGTTTTGGTGTCGTTTAACGTTTGGGCCTGTATTCGATCAAAATAATATTTGTACTCACTTCTTAGGTAATATTGAAGATATAACTGAGGATGAAAAGAACAGAAGTTATATTAAGTATCAACATACCCGTGACTCAATCACTGGTTTGCCAAATCAGAGAACATTTAATAAATTTTTAGAAAAAGAATTTGAACAAAAAAATCAATCCCCAGCTAGTCTGGCATTATTTTACATTGATCTTGATGATTTTAGATCTATGAATGAAAGTCTAGGCTATTTGATCGGTGATAAAATAATTAGAGATATCGGCTCACGTTTACAGGACTTATTAAAAAAAGATGGTTTACTGAGTCGATATATTGAAGATAAGTTTATTTTATTAGTAAAAAATTCTAAAAATCATAACCAGTTATTTACTTTGGCAGAAAGTATACTTGACCTTATTTCTCAAAACTTTCAGATTGAAAATAAAACTCTACATTTAACAGCTAGTATTGGAATTGCCGTAAGAAACTCTAATACTCGATATGCTTCAGAGCTGTTATATCAATCCATGAATGCCCTGAAAGAAGCAAAAAAACAAGGAAGAAACACGTGGTATTTATATAAAAGAGATCCAAACAAATTTTTCCCAGAGAAAGATTATGCTCTTTTGCGATTAGAACTTATGACTGCACTAAAGGAAAAACAATTTAGATTATTTTATCAACCTTTGGTGGATCCACGAACAGGAAAAGTTCACAGTGTAGAAGCACTGATTCGCTGGCATCATCCTCAAAAAGGCTTTATTTTTCCTGATACTTTCATTCCATTAGCCGAAAGAACTGGTCAAATTGTCGCAATTGGTCAGTGGGTTCTTGAACAAGCGTGTTTTGATATTGCCCGTATAAATGGAAAAAATAGCTCTACAATTTCGGTCTCTGTCAATATTTCTCCCCTACAGTTCGGTCGCAGCAATTTCCTTAGTTGCTTGGAAAGTGTACTGATTAAAAGTCAACTTCCAGCTAATCTTCTTAAAATCGAAATTACAGAAGGCGTGATTATTAATGGTACAGATAGAGCAATTGAGATATTAAAGTCAGTTCGTGAGCTAGGAGTAAAAGTTTCAATTGATGATTTTGGAACAGGTTATTCAAGTCTTAGCTATTTACGTCGATTACCAATTAATCAAATTAAATTAGATCGTGAGTTTATAGATAATTTGACAAATAATTCTCAAGATGCATCTATAGTTCAATCTATAATTCATTTAGCTCATCAGCTTAATCTTGAGGTTGTTGCAGAAGGAGTAGAAACACTAGAACAAGCAAAAATACTTCATTATCAAAATTGTGATCTTTTGCAAGGATATTTTTACACGAAGCCAGTTGAACTGAATAACCTAATTTTTAAATATTACTCACTAGAAGAATGTTAAATTGTAGATTTTGCTAAAAGTTAAAATCTACAAATAATGTTACTTTAAAACGGCTTTGTTGCATAAAGATTTTAAAGATAGAGCTTTCCTAAGTTGCTCATATTTAAGTGACAACTTGGGTATGAGGTCGGCCTAATTCTGTAAATTTATTTAACACGGCTATACGTGCATGGATCTCATTCACTTGGCTTTGAAAGTTTCTTGAATGTAGTCTATCGCCCAGTAATTTGATGCAATGCATCTTGGTTTCGACCAAACTACGCCGATGATAACCAGACCACTTTTTCCAAAGCGTTCTTCCTAGACGTTTGACTGTTTTCAATAATTCATTTCTCTCTAAAGATCCCAATTTCTTATCTTTCCATGGCCTTGCATTTTTTCTTGGAGGAATTATGGCATGTGCATGACGATCTGAAATCACTTGTCTGCACAATTTCGTGTCATATGCTCCATCCGTATAGACAGAATCAATACGTTCATCAGATGGGATTTGATTCAGCAGAACATCCAAGACTTGTGAATCACTGACATGATTTGTTGTGAGCTGTACAGCTCGTATTTGCAAGGTTTTAGCATCTATACCAATATGCAGTTTACGCCATTGCCGACGATATTCAGGCTGATGTTTCTTGCGTTTCCATTCTCCTTCGCCTAAAAACTTAAGGCCAGTTGAGTCTATCAATAGATGTAATCCTTCATGACTTTTTTGATAGCTGATCGCAATATCAATCTGCTTTTGTCGTCGGCAAAGTGTGGAATACGAATATCACTGATATTCGGTGCTGTCCAACTTAACCCACTGAGTTGAATTAGGCTTTGTACAAAGCCTGTGACCATACGCAAAGAAAGTCGAAAGATAGATTTGATCATCAAACAGCACTGAATTGCTGTATCAGAATAAGTTTGATTTCTTCCATGCTTAGCTTGTGGCTGAGCATACCATTGAGTCTGAGGATCAAACCAAATTGAAATATTTCCTCGCTTGATTAGAGCTTGGTTATAAGAGGACCAATTCGTTGTGCGATAAATTTTAGATGCAGGCTTCTTCATTTGGAAATTATATTGATGAAGAAGCCTTTAAGAATAGCTTTGTGCAACAAAGCCATTGTAATGTGTAGGTTAAAATATTTGGAATCAATACCTAACTCTTTAAGTTCATAATTTGTAATCAGTAAATGAAGTGGTAGTTGTTCGTATCCGAAATTAAAACCTGCAACCTCGGGTATAAAATCTGATGGAGCATAAGCTAAAGCTAATTGTATTGCTGACTGGTGATAATATTCATCAGGTAAATTCATTGAAAATTGATTAAGCCCAAGTGATAGAAGTAATTTATTGAAAAGTTTGGTAGTGTTCAAAAAACTGTGTCATTTCCTTAAACTGTTAAAAACAGGAATGATGCACTATGGCAACTACATTTGATTTTGAAACAGCCTTAAAACAACTCCAGTCAGGACAAGCACTGACTGGAGAAAATGGCATACTCACCCCTTTAATTAAACAGCTGACCGAAGCTGCTCTTGAAGCAGAAATCGAGAATTACATTGAAGCGAATCCGAAACAAGGTAATCGCCGCAATGGCTATACTCGCAAGACAGTAAAATCTACATCAGGTTCATTTGAGCTTGAAACCCCTAGAGATCGAAATGGTGAATTTGAGCCACAGTTAGTTAAAAAGAACCAGACCAAATTATCAGAAGAAATTGACAATAAAATCATATCACTCTATGCACTTGGTATGAGCTATCGTGATATTCAAAAGCATGTTGCTGATATGTATGGATTGGAGATTTCAGATGGTGCTATCACCAATATTACAGATAAGCTCCTCCCTCAGTTACAAGCATGGAAACAACGCCCACTCGATACAATTTATCCCTTTGTTTGGTTAGATGCCATACATTACAAAGTGAAGGATAAAGGTGTTTATGTGAGCAAAGCGATCTATACCATTTTAGCTTTAAATGTTGAAGGTAAGAAGGAACTACTCGGCTTGCATTTGTCGGAAAGCGAAGGGGCGAACCATTGGCTTAGTGTACTGACAGACCTACAAAATCGTGGTGTTCAGGATATTCTGATTGCCTGTGTAGATGGACTAAAAGGTTTCCCCGAAGCCATAGCAGCGATTTACCCTCAAACAGAAATACAACTGTGTATCGTTCATCAAATCCGTAATTCTTTACGCTATGTTGCCAGTAAAGATCAGAAGGCATTTATGGCTGATTTAAAGCCAATTTACCGTGCTGATACCAAAGGGGCGGC
The DNA here is from genome assembly GCF_002165305.2 of Acinetobacter sp. WCHA55. NCBI lineage: Bacteria > Pseudomonadati > Pseudomonadota > Gammaproteobacteria > Moraxellales > Moraxellaceae > Acinetobacter > Acinetobacter sp. WCHA55. Next base: position 2,677,882 of record NZ_CP032286.1, read on the forward strand.
AGAAGTAGCACTGGATGAGCTAGAAGAAAAATGGGGCGAAAAATATGGTGTGGTCATTCAGTCATGGCGTACCAAATGGCATCTACTATCCGCCTATTTCAAATACCCTAAAGCGATTAGGAAGCCGATTTACACCACCAATGCCGTTGAAGCCGTACATCGTCAATTCCGCAAACTAACCAAAACCAAAGGAGCTTTCCCCAATGAGGATAGTCTGATGAAATTACTGTATATTGGTATTCAACAGGCATCAGAAAAATGGACAATGCCTATTCAGGAATGGGGACAAACCATTACTCAATTATCCATTTACTTTGAAGGTCGATTAGATGATATAATTAAAATCTAGTCAAATTTACTGACACAGAACTTTGAACGCCCTCAAAAGTTTTACATGGTTACTTTGACTAGAACCTAGCCCCAACTCCTCAACATATATCTGTATAAAGTCTCTAAAAGCTGGATCATTCCAGTACTGCATAAAGCTATAAAGCCAAGCCCCGTCTACACGTTTGGTAGGTGCTACTTTGTATAAAAATTCATAAGCTTTACTTGTAGTTCCAAAAAACTCCCTTGCACTCCCATTTTCACGCCTTTCTAAGTACTCTTTGTAATGCAAGCATTGTGTTTTATTTTGTTTCTGCATCCAGACGGCTTTGTTGCATAAAGCCCTTAAAGATAGAGCTTTCCTAAGTTGCTCAAATTTAAGTGACAACTTGGGTATGAGGTCGGCCTAATTCTGTAAATCTATTTAAAATGGCTATACGAGCATGTACCTCGTTGACTTGGCTTTGAAAGTTCCTAGCACTGAGTTTATCGCCTAATAATTTGATGCAGTGCATCTTGGTTTCAACCAGACTTCGCTGATGGTAGCCCGACCATTTTTTCCATAGTGTCCTGCCTAAACGTTTAACAGTGCGAAGTAATTCATTTCGCTCTAGCGAATGAACTTTTTTATCTTTCCAAGGCTTGGCATTTTTTCTAGGTGGAATCACTGCATGTGCTTGCCGATCTGCAATGACCTGTCGGCATTGCTTGGTGTCATAAGCGCCATCGGTATATACGGAGTCAATCTGCTCATCCAATGGAATCTGATTGAGTAAATCCCCAAGCACCTGTGAATCACTTACATTGTTGGTCGTGAGCTGAACGGCTCGTATTTGCAGGGTTCTAGCATCTATACCAATATGAAGTTTACACCATTGGCGACGATATTCAGACTGATGCTTTTTACGTTTCCATTCACCTTCGCCCAAAAACTTTAAGCCAGTAGAGTCTACGAGTAGATGAAGCCCATCACTGTTTTTCTGATAACTAATTGCAATATCAATATGCTTTTGTCTTCTACAAAGCGTACTGTAATCTGGTGCTGTCCAATCTAATCCACAAAGTTTAATTAAGCTTTGAACAAAGCCAGTGACCATGCGTAAAGTAAGTCTAAATAGAGATTTGATCATCAAACAGCATTGAATCGCTATGTCGGAGTAGGTTTGACTTCGACCTTGTTTGCCTTGAGGTTCTGCATACCATTGTGTTTTTGGATCGAACCAAATGGCAATATTCCCACGATTAATGAGAGCTCGGTTATATGCGGGCCAATTGGTTGTGCGGTAGATTTTGTGTGTAGGCTTCTTCATTTGGAAATTATATTGCTGAAGAAGCCCTTAAGAACAGCTTTGTGCAACAAAGCCGTGCATAGACCAAATCGCCTGCAGGATTATCGTAGCGATAGCCGTGTGCAATAGCGTACTTCATCACCATACCACAACGTGACAATGTTCGTTTCGCTATCTCTAGAGAACCACGTGCTTCAATTTTTTTGATAATTTGTAATATTTCAGGGGCTGTAATTTGATTGATTCTCTTATCTCCTAAGCATACATAAAGCTCATCCAGAGATGCTCGAACATTCAAAATATGTTTATGCGACCACGTATCTTTTTGGTTATCAAACCAATCTTCACCTACTTCACGAAATAATGGTTTAAGCTCATCTAATTTTTCAGCTTTAGAATATTTATATTTAAGTTCATAAGCTAACTCACGAGCTTTCTTTAGACTTACTTCAGGGTACTTTCCTAGAGATTCAGATTTACGCTGCCCTTGGACTGAAATTCGTACATTCCAATATTTGTTCCCATTAGGGTCAATTCTTAAAGAAAGACCATTGCTATCTGAAAGACGATATTGTTTATCTCTTGGTTGAGACTTTTTACATTCAGTATCTGTGAGTGCCATAACTTTAACCAGAATATTAAGTGTTAATTTCTGGGTCAAATTGTCCCAATTTTGACCCCCAAAAAGCAAAAATAGGGTCAAACAGCTTTGGATAGAATCGGACAAACAAAGCAATAAAAAAGCCTTTAAACATTGAGTTTAAAGGCTTTTTTACATTCAGTCGAACAGCTCTGAATTGAATTTTGGTGGGGTGGCGTCAATTAAATTTAAAATATAACTAATTGTAATTTATATAAATAAATTAATAAAAAATACCAACCATACAAAATACCATACATTTCATTAAGTTGAGTTAACAGAATTTTATCTAGATTAAATCGTAAGTTCTTCCAACTTATTCAGTAACTATTTTTTGAAAATCTTTAAAATTCTCCCCCTGCGACACCAACCAATTTGTCGCTTGCATTCCAACTCTTGTCCCCATAGACATACCTTTAGGTTCTAAAACAAGGATCTTTTGCAATTCAATTTCATTTTTAAACTCTCTAAAAGCAAAATCAACTTCAGCAGGAATAAGAATTTCAACAGATTCACCACGAAACACTTTTGTGAACTCAGGATTCCATTGCTGAATATTAGCATGCCATTGCTTTATAGATCTTTTTTTCCGATTTGTTTCTGTTATTTCTCTATATTTTTCAGTAAGTTTAGAATAATCTTTTTCTGGCTTATGACAACCAATAGCTAAACTAATTTGCCCATATAAATGCTCAAGGTGCATTTCATCTAACAAGTCTAAAGCCTGAAAATGCGACAATGGTACAGGTAATTGATCTTTTCTAAGCCCTGAATGACATACAGAGATTGTAGGAATACCTCGTATCCATCCAGCACCAAATTCAGCATAAATCCAAGGTCTAGTAATCGATACAGGCGATATTAAACTAATTAAAACAGCTGCTTCTGATAAATTTGTTTTTATTTCTTGCATCCATTCTTTACCCCCTTGAATGCTATCTAAATTTGAAGACACAAACAGTTGGCATAAACCTAAAAAGCTTTTTTCCACATCACTTTTAAATAAAGTAGCTATTTCAGAATCTACAGCTGCATGACTTACGAAAACAATTGGCTTATTACTCACTTTAAAGCTCCTTTAGATATTATTAAGAATGAAATTAATTTTTTAGTAAAAACAATTTAAAATAAAACAAATATAAAGCCAAGGTACCAACCCAAATAAGTAACCTTGGCATTTTTCAAAGATCAGCTATAACGAGCCTGCTTTTTCTCTTCCCACCATCCCTCGATCTCTACACGATCAAAGTACACAGCAGCTTGCCTGCTTGTACCCTCTTTAATTGGTCGAGGAAAACTCGCATCATCCTTAACCATTTTATTCAACTTATCGCGTTGTACAGATAAAAAATGGCAAGTTTCGTTCATTGTTAATCTTAGTTTTTGCATCCTATTTATATCCCCTTAAAACCGTTATATTGCGTGTTATAGCCTCGTTTTCCATTCATACCAATATTCCATACTTATTAGCTAAATCGCGCTTAAATCGCACTGTAGTAGATGCTGTATAGGCTATTGGCAATGCTCCCTGCTTATAGGTTGCCAAGAATCTTACATACTTCGGAGGCAAGTCCTTTTCAGCTATCTGAGGTGGTAAATGCAAAAGTGCATGCTGCTCATCAACTGTTTTCACAACCAAATCATCATCCCAAACATGACCATAATTTAAATTGTTATCACGCAAATGCTGACTATATAAACGTACCTCACATCGAACCATACAATCTGCATAGGCTTGCAATTCTGCTGTGATTCGTTTGTGCTGCTTTTTGTGCGTACTAACCTCAGTGCCTTTATGGTAATAAAGCAGAGTTGTACGTGTACTCTTCAAACCAAAGTAAGTACCATTACCGTGCGTTTCTTTCTTACGCCGTGGATAAGTACCATGCTCTTTTATCTTTGCCAAATACAATTGAGCTTGCTTTTTATCGTCAAATAGAATCGCTTTATTCAAGTCAATACGATAGATCTTAAAATAACCCTGTTTGAGGTTCTCCAACTCTTCAGCAGTTGGTTGCAATCCTTTCAAGTTCCCTACTAATAATTCATTGACAGTATCAGTAACCAATTTTATTAAATCAGTACTACCCGTAACATTATGTCCATACAACCATTTAAAGAAGTTACCTTCTATAAATACTGTATTTTCATTCTTGGATTTAATCTTTAGCTGATTACCATGAGAACCAATTATCCATTTCTGACCATATGATTCTTGTTGTTGCTGATACTCACCATCGAACTTAATAAAAGGTACTACTACTTTTTCAGATAATTCACTTGGATTATTGGTTAGTTGTAATTCTACTTTTAAGTAATCAATTGCGTATAAATTTAGCTTAGGCTTTTCCTCGTTAGTTGCTAAGTTAAGGTTTAGGTTTTGGATGGTATTTCTCCTTTAATAAAATTTAGAATGCAGAAAACCCCACACCTCGATAGTTCTTTTTGAACTAGATGTAGAGCAGTTAAGTTTTAGATTGTCTTACCTTGATTCTAGGTAACTCAGAAATTAACTATGCAATTGCACAATTATTCCGTTATGTTGCATTAACATATAACATAAGACTTCCCAATATAATCCATTCATAAAAATATTTCAACTGTTATTCGATTGTTTTTTAATCACTTAAGCTCATTGTTAAACCCTTTCCATCCCTAAAAACCTATCCCTAATTTTAAATAATTAACAGTGAGCGTGGGGAACCAGCATGCCTGACATTAGGAACGTATCGACAATTTGTATACACAGGGTTTAACAATCTGAACTACACCCAACGGCGTTTTAGGCATGATTTTAAAATATCAAGCCTTCTTAAATTGAATAACATTTTCATCAGCTAGCTTTTCCAAATAATCGGCATACCATTGCATCATGACTTTTCGCTCATCAAAATGAGTCGCTTTATCGTATGTGCCTTTAACACCATTTTTAGTATGTGCTAAACAAGCTTCCACCACTTGAGGCTTATCACTAAACTGGTTATTTAAAATTGTACTGGCAATATGACGAAATCCATGAGGGTTTTGCTTTCCACCATAGCCCATTCTCTTTAAAGCTTCGATAAAGACCGTATCCGACTTAGGTTTATTTTTACTGCTTCTGCTGGGAAATAAATAAGGTGAATGACCTGTTAATTGTTTTAACTCTTGAAGTAACTCCAAAGCTTGCTTTGCCAATGGGATTTTATGCTCTTTTCCCATCTTCATTCTTGATGCTGGAATTAACCATATACCCTTTTCCAAATCAAACTCTTCCCATACCGCCTCTCGCAACTCCGATGGTCTGTTAAAGAGTATTGAAAGCAATTTAAGACCAATACGTGTATCCAATGCTGGATACTTATCTATAGCTCGTAATAATGCTGGTAGCTCCTCATCACCTACATGCTTCATCCCATTACTTTCGTGCTTTTTCAGATACTTATGCAAATTAGTAATAGGATTGTAAGTTGCTTTCCCTGTTACCTCAGCATAATCATAAATTTCACGCACCAATGCTGTAACGCGCTGCCCTGTTTCAATAATCGGTTTACCTGTACGAGGATTCAGCTTGTTTTGTATCTCTTGAAAGAGAGCATGCCATTCTTGCTTAGTGATATTTCGGTAATCTTTCTTACCCATTGCAGGCATGACATGGTTATTTAATGCACCTAAATTCCTAGCCTTAGTATCTGGTGTCCATGTTTTTGTAAGATAAAACTCTTCAGCGAGTTGTTGAAAAGTAAAAGCCCCTTGCTCCAATGTCGCTAGTCTAACTTCCGCTTTCTGTACAACTGGATCAACACCTTGAGCAATTAACTTACGAGCCTCATCAGCTCTCTTTCTTGCAAAGCTTCCACCAACTTCAGGATATGTACCTAAACCAACCCATGACCACTTACCAGTGCTAGGCTTTTTATACCTTAGCTCCCATCGCTTATTGCCTTTAGGGTGAACTACAAAATGTAAGTTATTTCCGTCATTAATGCGGTACTCTTTTTCTTCTGCTTCCAATGAACCTAATACGGTATCTCGCATCGGATAAGACTTTACATCTGATTTTTTCATCGCATGTCTTGTATGGTGGCTTTTCACTAACTCACACTATACACACTACCATACACAGCAACAAGCTATAAGAAACTTCATATAACGGCATAAACAGGCATAAAAAAAGCCTAAACCATTAAGATTTAAGCTTTATTTACTTATATAACATCATATTGCGTTATACAAATTTAAGTATTTGGTGGAGGTGGCGGGAGTTGAACCCGCGTCCGCCAGCACTACGCTCGAGAATACTACATGCTTAGATATCGTCTACTGTTTTAACTCTTTGTGACCCGACGAACAGGGTACAAATCGCGATCCTCTTAATTTAGTACAAAACCCCGAGGCTTGGTTTTATACGGACTTGTGTGCGTGCGCTTCAGTCGGACTCTCTAACCACAAGTATTCAGAGAGGCGGACAAGCTGCCCTTAGGCAGCTAGAGCGTATGATTCGTCGTTTGCGACTAAAAAATGCAAATTTGATTTACGAGAGAAAATGCGCTCTCGACATGCATCTATGAGTTTCATCACCAGCGTCGAAGCCAGAAACACCCCCAAAGTAGCGCCAATCATAGCATAGTTGCCAGAAAATACGATCTATTTTCTAAACAAACACACATATTGATGCGCTTAATTACATAATTGCGTTAATATTTTGCTTTTCAAGTCCAACAATAAAATAATTTATGAGCTACTTACTTGCACTCGACCAAGGAACCACTTCGAGTCGTGCCATTATTTTCAATGAACAAGGTCAAGTTCAGGCAACGGCGCAACGCGAAACACGTATACATACCCCTCAATCAGGCTGGGTAGAACAAGATGCCCAAGAGATTTGGAGCTCACAAATTGCCGTTGTGCAGCAGGCTCTAGCCTCTGCTCGTATTTTAGCCAAAGATATCAAAGCTATTGGTCTTACCAATCAAAGAGAAACAACTGTGGTTTGGGATAAGCGCACAGGACAGCCGCTTGCACCAGCGATTATCTGGCAAGACCGTCGTGCATTTGAATGGTGCAATCAGCTCCTACAGCAAAACCTAAAAGATAAGATTCAATCCAAAACTGGACTACGAATCGACCCTTATTTTAGTGCAGGAAAATTGGTCTGGTTACTTGAGCATGTCAACGGTCTACGCGCATTGGCTGAACAGGGTCATGTGGCTTTTGGCACGATTGATAGTTGGCTGATTTGGAATCTGACCCACGGTGCTCAACATGTCATCGAAGTCAGCAATGCGTCTCGTACCATGCTAATGAACTTAAGTACGCAACAGTGGGATGAAGAGCTATTAGATCTATTTAATATTCCACCTGCATTACTTCCAAAAATCATCAACTCAGACACCTATGTCGCTGATACCGCGGCAGGCTTACTCGGTGCCAATATTCCAATTACAGGCATACTAGGCGACCAACAATCTGCACTATTTGGACAGTCCTGTTTTGAGACTGGGACTGCCAAAAACACCTATGGCACAGGTTGTTTTATGCTGTTCAATACAGGCGAGACCGTTCAATACAGTAAAAATAAACTGCTTTCGACGCTAGGCTGGAAAACGCAACATCAAACCACCTATGCTCTAGAAGGCAGTGTATTTATGGCAGGTGCGATTGTTCAGTGGCTTAGGGATAATTTAGGCATTATTCAAAAAAGTAGCGATGTTGAAAAGTTAGCTTGTACAGTTAAAGATACCGATGGCGTCATGCTGGTTCCTGCCTTTACTGGGCTCGGTGCGCCACATTGGGACAGCGAAGCACGTGCCCTATTATGTGGAATGTCGCGAGGAACCAATAAGGCCCATATCGCCCGTGCAGCCTTAGAGTCCATTGCCTTTCAAGTCTCGGATGTGCTGACCGCTATGCAAGCCGATATTCAGCAGCCGCTGAAAGAGCTCCGTGTCGATGGTGGTGCTAGTCAGAATGATATGCTTATGCAGTTTCAAGCCGATATTTTGAATGTGCCCGTGCTACGCCCTAAGATGCAGGAGTCGACTGCATGGGGCGCGGCAGCCATGGCAGGCTTAAGATGTGGCGTATTTTCAAATTTGGACGAGATTGCACAGTCTTGGCAGCTTGAACGTGCTTTTGAACCCCAAATGAGTCCAGATCAACGTGAGTTTCATTTGCAACAATGGCAATCCGCCTTAAAGCGTGCAAAGTCAGACCTTTGAATTAAAAAAGGTCCCTACTGTTTTTGACATAATCAAAACATCATAAAACTGCATAACATGCAAAATAAAAAAACCGCTTCTAAAAGCGGTTTTTTATTATCCTAATGTGCATGCCCGCCACCGCCTGTCCCAATTTTAGGTTTAGGACACAGCCAAATAATAGATGCTGCAAATAGAAACACCAAAGCCAAGATCAGAAAAATATAGTTTGCTGACAAGGTCAACGCTTCTTTATCCACCAAACTAGAAATATAGCCTAATGCACTTTCTGCACTCATTCCCTGCTGCATCAACACCAACTGGGTTTGATCTGTATGCAAACTGCCGACCATTTCGCTTCGTGCAACTTTAGTATGATCATCCCAAATGGTGACAGCAATAGATGCACCTATCGCCCCTGCCATAGTTCTTAAGAAGTTCATTAAACCTGCAGCAGATGCCATTTCCTGTGGCAATACTGATGACAGTGCCATGTTTGATAATGGGATAAAGAAAAATGGTACAGCAAAACCTTGCAAGATTTGTGGCAGTGCCAACGCAAAAAAGTCCGCATCTGTGGTCCAGAACGAGCGCATCAAGGTCACCCCGCCCAAGATGCTCAAACCAAAACTGGCCAGTGCACGTTGGTCATATTTAGTTGCCAATTTCGCCACAATGGGTGACATGGCTAAACTACCAAAACCCATGGTTGCCGTTAAATAGCCGGCCCAAGTTGCGGTATATCCCAAATTGATCTGTAACCACTGCGGAATCAGCACGATACTGCCAAAAAATGCGCCAAAACCAAAGGCCAGTGCCAAGACAGAAATCGTGAAACTACGGTATCTAAAGATTTGGATATTCACCACTGGATGCCTTTCGGTCAGCTCCCAAATGGTAAAAATCACTAAGCCAATCACAGCCGTTAAAGCCAGTACCACGATCACAGGGCTATTAAACCAGTCACGTTCATGCCCCAAATCGAGCATGAGCTGTAATGCCCCAATCCATAAAATCAGGAGGATCAATCCACCGCGATCAATTTTGAGTTTAGCCGTTGCAGTTTCCGCAGGTTTAAGCAGACGCATCGCAGCAAATGCACACGCAATCCCAACAGGAATATTAATAAAGAAAATCCAATGCCAAGACATGTTGTCACTGATTGTTCCTCCTAAAATAGGACCAAGAATCGGGCCAACCACCGTCGTCATTGCCCACATGCCCATCGCTTGGGATTGCTTTTCTGGAGGGAAAATCCGCATCAGTAACATCTGACTGAGCGGCATGATCGGGCCACCAAATAAACCTTGACCAATTCGGCAGAAAACCAGCATTTCTAAACTGGTCGATAAACCACACAGTACCGAAAATATAGTGAAGCCAATCAGACTTAAGGTAAAAACCCTTACCCCTCCAAAACGACCTGCAAGCCAGCCTGTTAAGGGAACACAAATCGCTTCAGCCACGGCATAAGAGGTAATCACCCATGTCCCTTGCGAACTCGATACAGCAAGACTTCCCGTAATATGAGGCACAGAGACATTGGCAATGGTCATGTCTAGCACGACCATAAAGTTGGCCAATGCAAGGACGAAAGCCGCCAACATCAGGCGACCACCCTTTAGGTCACCATAGGGAACATAGCTATTCATGAGCAACTACTTCGATTTCAAATCGATTTGAGCTTCCATCGACAAGCCAACACGTAAAGGATGTTCAGCCAACTCTTTTGGGTCGAGCTGAATACGTACAGGCAAACGCTGTACCACTTTAATCCAGTTGCCTGTAGCATTTTGTGCAGGAATCAACGCGAAGGCAGAACCTGTTCCACCAGAGAAGCCCAAAACCGTGCCATGAAACTCAACCGAGTCACCATAAAGGTCTGAGGTTAAAACTGCTTTTTGACCTGGGCGTACATTTTCAAGCTGACTTTCTTTAAAATTCGCATCGACATATAACTGTGAAATAGGAACCAACATCATGAGCACTGAACCCGGTGCCACACGTTGTCCAACTTGGATTTTCCGGCTTGTCACCACACCATCAAAAGGCGCTTTTATTTCTGTACGTTCTAGGTCTAACAAAGCTTGTTTTAATTTTGCTTGTGCCACTAAAACATCAGGCATCGAGTTTTCATTGCTACCCTGAATTAAAGCTTCATTGGCAGCCAAATTGCTTTGTGCCGCTTTTTGGCTCGACTTTGCTTGAGCTAAACCAGCCTGTGCCAAGTTATAACCTGCTTGCGCATTATTTAAAGCAGCTTGTGCCGTGCTTAATTCTTCTTTAGAAATCGCACCCGTGGCACTCAACTGCTGACGACGATTCAAGTCATCTTGCGCTTTATCCAACTCTGCTTTCGCTTTAGCCACTTGTGCTTCAGCACTGTGAATGGCGTCATCACTCACAAAGACTTGCGAGTTTAAAGAGCTGCTGTTGGCCGCACTTTGCTTATATTGGCGCTGTGCTTTAAGTAATTCGGCCTGAGCTTGCGCTACAGCAATTTCAGCATCACGATGATCGACCAAAACCAGCACATCGCCTTTCTTTACAGTTTGCGTGTCACTGACCAAAACTTTTTCAACTTGGCCTGTCACCATAGAGGTAATCGAGGCCGTTTCCGCCCCCACATACGCATTATCAGTTGAAACAGAATGGTTAAAGAACAGTTTCCAGATCAAGAATATAATGGCAGCAATGATCAGAATCACAGCCACAAAACCTAAGCTTTTCTTACGTTTGGCTTTCAGTGCTTGATCATTGATTTGATCGGCTGGATCAGTATCTGGCAGTGTATTTGAGGCATCTGTCATTGATTTTTCCTAAATCTAACAGACTTGGTCAGCCGGCATCATCCCTACGAAAGGGACATCAGACAAGTATTGTCTGCATTGGTGTCGATGAGAAAGTCACAATAAAATTTGATGCATTCTAAGAGCAAATAATCACATTTTGAGAAAATAAATTGTAACTGCTCAGTCTATTTTAGTTTTCAGCATCTAACTTCCTATTAGATACTGTAAATTTCACTTGAATATTAATTACTTAATTAATTTAAAACTAATAAGCATAGGAAGCAATCGCTGTTGCAATCGATTTGCCTTCATCATTGACCATGGTCATGCGCATCGTGCAGCCTTTACGCCCCAATCTTAAGGTTTCAGCACGGGCAATAAAGTATTTTCCACGTCCCGGCGCGAGATAATCAACTCTCATATCCACTGTAGCTAAACGAGATACTTTTTTAATGGTGTCCGCAATCGTGTCAGGTTCCGCTTTTTTGTACAGTTCCCCCATCGCTACAATACCACCAATACTGTCTAAAACCGTTGCAGCCACGCCCCCGTGTAAAATTTGGAATGCAACATTGCCAATTAAGTAATCTTGCATATCGATATAGGCTTCAATTTGCCCATCAACGACTCGCATAGTCATGGTGTTGTGCTTAAAAAATGGCGACGCATTAAAAGCCTTAACCAACTGCTCAAAAACCACCTCAATATCCACTTTTGCTCCTAAGTGTATGCTGCCCGTCCAGCTTTTTTCACCACTACTCATAACAATCTGCTTCACTCTTAAAACAATAAAAACCCGTCAATATGTGCCCAAAGCCATAAGATAGGTCTACAATACTGACCTAGTTTAATACCGATTATCGAGATTTGTATGACCTATACGTTCAATCGTCCCGCCTTCCCCGCTACTCGCATGCGCCGTATTCGTAAAAATGAACATCTGCGCTCTATGGTTCGCGAGACCCATTTAACGACAGATCATCTTATCTATCCCGTATTTGTGTTACCTGGACAAAATCAAATACAAGACGTTCCCAGTATGCCGAATGTTCAGCGCCTATCTGCGGACTTACTCTTAAAAAAAGCGGAACGTTTACTTGAACTTGGCGTATCCAAACTGGCGCTATTTCCAGTTACTCCCCAAGAAGATAAAAGCTTAAGTGCAGAAGCAGCATGGCGTGAAGATGGTGTGGTCCAAAACACACTACGTCTGCTCAAAAAAGAATTACCCGAAATGGTGCTGATTACCGATGGCGCACTTGACCCGTATACCACGCATGGACAAGACGGCATTATTGATGACACGGGTTATGTACTCAATGATGAAACCGTTGAAGCACTCATCAAACAGGGTTTAAGCCACGCTGAAGCTGGAGCAGATATTTTTGCACCAAGTGACATGATGGATGGTCGTATCGGTGCGATTCGCCAGGCCTTTGAAGCCAATGGTCATATCTACACTTCAATCATGGCTTATTCAGCAAAATACGCGTCGAGCTTCTATGGCCCTTTCCGTGATGCAGTCGGTTCATCCAGCAATCTTAAAGGTGGCAACAAATATAACTATCAAATGGATGTCGGCAACCGCGCAGAAGCTTTACATGAAATTGCCCTTGATATTCAAGAAGGGGCTGACATGGTGATTGTGAAACCAGGTATGCCGTATTTGGACATTGTTCGTGAAGTCAAAGACAACTTCGGCGTGCCGACTTTCGTTTACCAAGTCAGTGGCGAATATGCCATGCTCGCAGCGGCCATCCAAAACGGCTGGTTATCGGACAACGTGATTATTGAATCACTGATGAGCTGCCGCCGCGCAGGTGCAGATGGCATCTGGACCTATTTTGCAGAAGAAGCTGCACTAAAACTAAAAGACATGAAATAACAGCCCGTATAAAAGGATTGAGTTGCAATGCATATTGCCATCATTGGCGCAGGAATCAGTGGCTTACTGACAGCGCTTGAGCTGATTGAACATGGTTGTTCGGTTGAGATTTTTGACCAACAGCAAGCGGGACAAGCGGCTTCATGGGCAGGTGGAGGGATTCTTTCCCCGATGTACCCGTGGCGCTATCCACAAAGTGTCAATGACCTCGCCAAATATGGCAAAAGCATGTATCAAGCATGGAATGAAAAAATCAGCCCCGTTTCAGGGATAGATTTTGAAATCCATGAAACAGGTATGCTGATTTTTGATGAAGCTGATTTTGACATTGGCCTAAATTATAAAGACCAACATCAAGAACCGATGCAGCATTGTGAACTTTTGCAACGTGAGCAACTGGAACAGGTCAATTCCCACATTTCGACGCACTTTCAACAAGCCATCCATTTTCCGCAGTTGGCCAATGTCCGTAATCCTCGACTGCTCAAGTCGATTGTGGAATATCTCAAACGGCAGCCACAAGTCACCTTTCATGAGCAAGTATGGGTGCATAGGTTTGACATAGTCAATCAGCAAGTTCAAGGGGTCAAAACAGCTGATGGTCAAAGTTACCATGCCGATCATGTGGTGATAGCAACAGGTGCATGGTCACAGCACTGGTCTGAACAACTCCAATGCAGCATTCCAGTGAATCCCGTACAAGGGCAAATGCTGCTGTTTAAAACCCCTGAAAACTGGCTACCAACCATGTGTATGAATCAGGTTATGTATCTGATTCCACGTTTGGATGGTCATATCGTTTGTGGTTCAAGCATGGCGGATGTCGGTTTTGACCAACGCCCCTCCCTACAAACTCAACAAAATATTTATAAAGCCTGTTTGGACATGGTGCCTGAACTGGCCAATTTTCCAATTGTGAAACATTGGGCGGGTCTACGCCCAAGTTCACCCACTGGCGTCCCTTATATTGGCCCCTTCCCTGAAATAGCCCATCTTTGGACAAATTTTGGTCACTATAGAAATGGTCTATGTATGGGGCCCGCATCTGCTCGACTACTACGCGAGTTAATGTTGAGTCAAAGCTTAACGGTTGACGCCAGTGCCTATAGCCCTGAGCGTTTAGTCAGTTTTGTTTGATCTAATGCTATGTAGATAAATTTTGTGGTTGGATAATCTGGATCAAAGCTTCTTTTAAAGTGGGATATTTGAAGTCGAACCCCTGTGCTTTCAATGCTTCAGGGCGAACAAATTGACCATTCAACACCAGTTGAGACTGCTCGCCTAAGAGCAATTTCAACACAAAAGCAGGCAAAGAAAGTAAAGGTTTACGTTTTAGAATTTGAGCTGCGGTTTGTGCAAACGCCGACTGGGTGACTTTTTCTGGACTGACGACATTAAAGACCTTCTCAGTCGTTTCATGTAGCATCAAAAACTCGATCGCTCGCAACACGTCTTGAATATGCACCCACACCACAGGTTGTCGTCCTGAACCAATTCGAGCACACAGATTCATTTTAATCGGAAACAACATTTGCGACAGAATGCCCGCCCCGCGTCCAAAGACCACCCCCAAGCGGATGATTTTGGTATTTTGCATTGTGTCTTGCCGCGCAGATTGCTCCCACTTTTGACATAACTCCGACATAAAAATTGACTGCGGTGGAGACTGTTCTGTACAACGTTCTGTCCATTGTTCAGTCGGGTCAATACCATAATAGCCCACCGCTGAACCTGAAATAATGCATTTCGGTTGAATCTTTCTTTTGGCAAGATATTGATACAGCATCGTTGTCATATCAACACGACTGGCGATCAGCTTTTGTTTGCGAACATCTGTCCAACGCCCCTGAGCAATACTTTCCCCAGCCAAATTCACCACATAATCAATTCGATCATGCTTAAGTTCTTCCAAAGCTTGAATCCAAGTTAAATGTGGATGAATTTTAGAAGGATTTTTCTGCCGGCTTAAACCGATCACTTCATAATCTTTTTCTAATAAATAATCGAGCAAGTTTGAACCAATAAAGCCACTTGCTCCTGTCACCAATACACGTTCTTTTTGCATAGCGTGATCTCAAATGATGCTTTTGATCAAACTATAACATTTAGAATAAAGCTTTACGATTGATCGATCATTTTTGCTGCCATACGCTCTGCTTGTTTACCATAAAACCAGTAAGTCAGCACATACAGCGGAATTGCAAGTAATAAAATCAGAATCACCACCACACTGATAAATTGCGGTTGTTGGGCATAAAGGATAAAGTTTTGCCAAACTTCAGCATCACCTTGCGCAAATATAAATAAGCCCAACATGAGGAAGGCGAAGTTATAGCTCCAAAAAATCAGACTAAAACCTAAAGTGAGTTTTTGACGTTCTGCTTGGGTTGGCGCACGGCGTTGCTGCTTAATAAATTTATGTAAAACCCAAATCATGGCCACCAAATAGGGTACAGCTGTTAATACTGCTCCCATCCCTGTCGGAAGTAGTGCAGCGAGTACACCACAAACACAGCTAAAGATAAAACATATGAAAAAAAACCAGAGAAAATATCGTGTTAGCGAAATCATAGCGCTACTTTAAACCCAACCAAAAAATCATTATAAAAAAAAATCAATTTTTTTTCATTTTCATGTCAACCAATCGAAGTTGATGTGCGTTAAATAGGGTACAAGGTCGCAGCAACCGTCAACATTGTACTGGCATCCACAATACGTACGGTGACCTTTCCTAGAGCAATAAGATTGGCTCCAAATTTAAATGTTGTCAGCAGCCGACATTTAAGCGTGAAGCAGTTTTCTTTGACCGACGATTTCATCATCACTCGAATCGTCGGTCTTTATTTTTTTGAGTTCTGCTTTTTCAGCAGACTCTCACCTCAATAGATGAAGAAGCCCCTAAAATTTAATATGGATTTAAGTGCTGGACATCTGCTGCATCCTGGATGACATAACCATTACGTCCTTGCTCTTTGGCCAAATACAGATTCTGATCAACCTCTTTTAAAAAGGCCATTTTGTCATTCTTCTGCGTTGGGATAATGGTTTTCACCCCTAAACTGACCGATAAACGCTGATCCAATGGCGATAAACTATGGCAAATATCAGCGGTTCGAATACTCTGTAAAATACGCTCCACTACTTCAATTGCAGATGCTTGTGATGTATCAGGTAATATCAAAACAAACTCTTCCCCGCCAAAACGCGCGACCAAATCACGTGGTCGTGAGACACTTTTTTTCAGTATTTGTGCAATTTGTTTGAGACAAGCATCCCCGAGAATATGACCATTATAATCGTTATATTGTTTAAAATAATCGATGTCTAGTAACATGAGAGTCAGCGGTTTCTGTTCACGCTGTGCATTGAGCCACTCGCGTTGGTAGCTATCTTCAAAGAAGCGGCGGTTGGCAATCCCTGTTAGACCATCTTGATACGAATATTCTTCCAGTTGCTTTTTCAGTGTTTCTAACTCTTGTTCCTGTTTTTTACGCTCCGAAATATCGAACATGAATCCAACCAAGCTATCAACTTCCCCATCTGGTTTTCGCACCACATGCACCACGTCGCGAATCCAAATATATTCTCCATTAATAGTCAGTGCACGATAATCAGCCTCATGATCGACCCCAGAAATTGACTGGGCTACACAAAAATCAACCACCCATGCACGATCACTTTCATGCATTCGCATCGCCCAATCTTCGACTGTTCTCCATGAATCCTGCTTCCAACCCAGCACTTTTTCAATTTGTGGACCTATATAACTAAACGTTTTAGTGTCCCAATCAATACTCCAAGGAATAGCAAGTGTTGATTCAATTAGCGTCTTATACACCATATCATTAACAATACGGGGCGAATTGAAAATAGAATCAGACATAGTTATGTTCTCCTTATACCTTGTCCTACTCAATACATGACTTATTTTTTAGACATTCTTCATAAATCATTTTTATAAAGTCTCAAAATTGAATCTGTGATCGATCTTCACATTTCTTTTACGACTACGACACGATATACAATTTCACAGAATTACATAATACCCTATTAAAAGAACATTTTTTAATCATAATTTATCTTTTTACTATAGTGTTAATCAAATAAATCTATTGTTTTCTTTTTCACATAATCGCTCAATGTTTTTTTGTGCAATTTAACTTAAAAATAGCAACTCAACTGTCAAGTCAAAGATTGTCGTTGTAGCGACAATTATCCATCGAATGATTTTGATTTATGTTAGCTTATAGCTCTATTGCGCTTTAAGCTTGGGGGATCTATGGCTGTTCGTTTTTTTCATACATCTGATTGGCATTTGGGACAGTTTTTTTATAATCATTCCCGTCAGTATGAACATGAACAGTTTTTAGCATGGCTACTGGAGCAAATCAGTGAAAGACAGCCACATGCGCTTTTGATTGCGGGGGACATTTTCGATGTCATCAACCCAGCGTCTAGCGCTCAAAAGCAACTCTATCAGTTTTTAGCAGATGCGCATGCACGTGCACCGCATATGCAAACCCTAATGATTGCAGGTAACCATGACTCAGGCTATCGCATTGAACAAGTTGAACCGTTATTAGCCAAATACAATGCCAAAGCTGTGGGTGTCATTCATAAAAACAGCCAACAGCAGATCGATCTTGAGCACTTATTGGTGCCGATTTTAGATGAGCAACAAAATATTGTGGCATGGTGTCTGAGCCTACCTTTTTTACGTCCTGCTGAAATTACAGGCTTTAATGAACATACTACCAATAGTCAAAGCGCGATTACCTATTTGCATCAACAACTGATTGCCGAGGCCAAAGCTCGTAAAACAGCGGATCAAGCCCTGATTTTAATGTCTCATGCACATATGCAAGGCGGAGAAACCTCAGACTCTGAGCGCCCTATTGTGATTGGGAATGAAGAAGCTCTCTCAACAGCATTATTTGATGAAATCATTGACTATGTAGCGCTCGGGCATTTGCATAAACCGCAGAAAGTCGGTGAAGAGCATATCCGCTATAGTGGCTCCCCCATTCCACTGTCCTTTAGTGAAATTAACTACAAACATCAAGTTGTTGACGTGACACTTGATCCCACACGAAATGATACCTCCCGTTTTCAATTGAATGTTTTAGCGATACCACGAAGCATTCAACTGCATAAGATACGCGGTGAACTTAATGAAGTACTGAAAAAGCTGCAAGCATTGCCTCAAGGTGCCATCCTAGAGATTGATCAACGTGAATATGTCGATATTGAATACCATACTGCTGTCCCACCGCAGCCCAATTTAAGACAACAATTTGAAGAGGCTCTACCCAAAGACCGTTATCGTTTAGTCCGTATTTCACGTCAATATTTAGCGACCGAGCAAGACCCCAATGCACCCACTAAAGTGAGTTTAGAACCGCCAACACCAGAAAAATTGTTCCAGCAAATTTGGGAAAAACAGGGTTATCACAATGATGCAGAAGTATTGAACGATTTTATGAGCTTAATGCGTGAAGCAGAACAATCCCTTGCAGATGAGCACGAGGCTTAAAGGTTTACTATGAATATTTTATCGATTCGAATTAAAAACCTTGCTTCACTTTCTGGGGAACATCTGATTGATTTTGAAAGTGATCCCCTCGCCAGTGCAGGTCTGATTGCCATTGTGGGGAAAACAGGCGCAGGAAAATCCACCATTTTAGATGCCATGTGTTTGGCTCTGTTTAACCGTATTCCGCGCCTAAAAGACAGTGATGGGAAACTTCAAGATGTCGATGGCTCAGAGCTGCTCACCAACTCTCCATTGACTGTACTGCGACGTGGCACTGCACATGGTTATGCCGAGCTTTGCTTTATTGCTCAAGACCAAAAACGCTATATCGCACGTTGGGAATTAAAACGCTCGCGGGAAAAAGCCGATGGCAAACTGCAAAGTGTGCAACGTTCTTTAAAATGTGTCACCGATGGTGTTGTGGTTGCGGATAAAGCCAAAGCCGTCGATGAGAATATTAAACGCATCACTCAGCTCAGTTTTGAACAATTTACTCGTGCCGTTTTATTGGCTCAATCTGAGGTCACTGTTTTTTTAAAAGCACGGGATAATGAACGCGGCGAGTTGCTGGAATATCTGACCAATTCCGCTATTTTTGGGAAAATTGGTCAACTGGCATATGAAAAAACCAAATCTGTCGCCACTCAGCGTAAAGAATTGGAAAATGTACTGGGTCATATTGAACTGTTAACCGATGAACAAGTTACAGCATTATCGACACAGTTCCAACAGTGCGACAGAGATTATAAACAGCTTGAAGCTCAAAAGTCGCTACTAGAAAAACAACAACAATGGTTTGAGCGCAAACATAAGCTCGACAGTGAAATCATCAGCAAACAACAACTATTCAATACGCAAAACAAGTTACAACAAGATTTAGCTCATGAGCGTGAACACTTGGCTCGTTTGGAGATCTTTTCAGAAGTTCGTGCTGTAGTATTCCAACAACAACAGTTGCATCAAACGATGCAACAACTGATGCCCCATATTCAACAACAGCAACAACTGTTCGATCATTTACAGCTTAAATTTGAAAGTGAAAAAGCCCAATTCATTCAAGCTGAAATGGCAGTGAATGGACTACAACAGTTTGAAATTACC
The DNA here is from genome assembly GCF_002165305.2 of Acinetobacter sp. WCHA55. NCBI lineage: Bacteria > Pseudomonadati > Pseudomonadota > Gammaproteobacteria > Moraxellales > Moraxellaceae > Acinetobacter > Acinetobacter sp. WCHA55. The sequence continues at coordinate 2,697,628 of NZ_CP032286.1, forward strand.
CATCATGATGCATTGAATGAAGTTCGTAAATGTATTCAAGAACGTGACTTTATTGGGACTGAGTTTAAGAAGACTCAGGAAAAATTACAAGCTTTAGAACAGTCTAAACTGCCCCTAACTCAGCACCAACAAAAGCTTGAACAGCAGATTCAACACATTGATCGACAGCAAATCGAGTGTAAGCAGCAACTGGAAAGCTCACAACAGTTTGTAAACTTAGACAAAGGCCTCATCGCCCATACTCAACAGCTAGAACAGTTCATTCATCAATATCAAAAAATTGAACATCAACTCGGGGCAAGTGCTCAAGCGGAACATCGACTAGGATTAGAAAAAGAACAATTACAGCAGTCAATTCAACAGTTCGGGACGATCGAACAGCTTGAAATCAAAGTTGTGCAGACACAGCAACAACGTGAGTTGAAAATCAACCAGCTCAGTCAATTAGAGCTAATTCAGCAAAAAATTCAGCAGTTTTTTGACCTACAAGCTGAATCTACAGGACAGCAAGTACAACTCGATAATGCCAAAACACAGCTTCAAGCCGTGCAACGCAATAGCCGACAAGCAGAACAAGCCTTTCAGGCTGCCAAAAGTGAACGCATCCAACTGCAAGGGGTTTTGCAACAACAACGACTTTTACATGCTGAAAATATTGAAGATTTACGTAGGGCACTCCAAGAGGGCAAACCTTGTTTAGTCTGTGGAAGTATCTCACATCCTTTTAAAGAGGAAGATACTACGCTCTCTAAAGCCCTGTTTGAACTTCAACAACAGCAGGAACAACAGGCAACGCTAAGAGAACAGAATTGCTTTGACGACTGGCAATACGCGCAGCAACAGCTGACTAAACTGAATACTGAAATAGAACAACGCCAAACTCTAATTCAGCAACTTTCTGAAAAAATGAGTACTTTGCAACAGGTGCTAATCGAGCACAGTCAAACGGCAAATATGGTGCTCAACTTCACCCGAACGGCTTCAGAATTGAAAACTCAGTTCATACAAATGGCTGAGCAATATCACTCGGATTTGCAACAACTCAAACAACAGTCTGAGCAGTTCCAACATAATATTAAAACCCAGCAAAAGTACATCCAAAATCTTCAACAGATGGAGCATTTACTACAAACAGCGAACGGTTTACACAACCAAGTTCAGCATATCGTGCAGTGCTTCTCTGAGACTGAAAAAGTAGCTTGGCAACAGCAGACCACCCAAACTGCTCAACAAATTTTGGTACGCCTAAATACCCGTTTGCAACAACTGCAACAACTGGAACAGTGGCATCAGCAACACGAACAAACCACTCAACAGTTCAAGACCAATCAACTGAATATCGAAAATACCAGTAGGCACATCGCTGAAACCCACGAGCAGCTCAATGAGATCAAACAAAAAGGACAGCAAAATACAGAAATAGCCAATCAATTGATCCAACAAATGACCGGCTTAACTGACATCAAAGCCAATGAGTGGCTCATCCAACACGATCAACATCGCCAGCAGACGCAAAGCCATTATCAACAGTTGAAACAGCATTTTGATCAATTGCGCCATCAATTCGAACAGGAAAAAAATCATCTAGAACAGCTCAAAGCCCAGTTACAGCAGAATCAGACCAGTGCCAGCCAAGTAGAAAATACCCTTCAACACTGGCTCAATGCACATCCTGATTTCCACAAATCAGATTTGGATATGCTGGCTCAAATTAGTTCGGCTCAGGAGCAACACATTCGGCAGAAATTACAGCATGCAGAACGCCTAGTAAATGAAGCACATGCTGCATTAAAAACTATGCAAGAGCAGTTGAGTGAACATCTTAGCCATCAACCTGAGATTGACCCAGCGCAGTTACAACAGCAAATGCAGGAACATCAAACAGCATTGCAAACACAACTTGAAATACGTGATCAGCTCAAACTCAAACTTGAGTTACATCAGCAAAATGTCGCAAAACAAAAGCAATTTGCAGATCAAATTCAAGCCATACAACAGGAAGAACACCGTTGGGGGAAAATTTCAGGTTTAATGGGGGATGCCACCGGCAAGAAATTCCGTGATTATGCGCAGCAATATAATCTCGATATTTTACTGGAACATGCCAACCAACAGCTCAACCAACTCTCACAGCGTTATACCTTAAAGCGTTTGGATCACTCGCTCAGTCTGGCTATTATTGATCATGACATGGATGGAGAAACCCGCTCCGTTGCATCACTTTCTGGTGGCGAGTCTTTCCTGACCGCCCTTGCCCTATCTCTTGCCATCGCCAATATGGCCTCAGGCTCAATGAAAATCGAATCCCTGTTTATTGATGAAGGCTTTGGGACTTTAGATGCATCGTCCCTGCACATGGTCATGAATGCTCTCGATCAGTTGCAAAACCAAGGACGTAAAGTGGTACTGATTTCACACATCCAAGAAATGCATGAACGTATTCCTGTACAAATCCAAGTTAAAGCTTTGGGCGCAGGTGCCAGTACCATTGAGGTGGTGGGATAATTTCAATTTTTTGAAATTAACGTTTGATCTGTTTTAAGGCACCATCTCTCGGATAAAAATAAAGAGAGCATCTTAGTTAATCTAAGTGCTCCCTGTGAGATTCAAATGAATGCGTTAATCAGCTGGGAATGCTTTTGGTGGAGGTGCATATTTAGATGCATCTGCGGTTTTGTCTGTAGCCACCATAGACTGTAGCGGATAGATCACGGTACCAATCACACCTGTATTTTGGATGGAACCATGATCTGAGTTTGCAGCATAGGCATCTTCTGGTCGACTAAAAGTAAAAGATGCCACCGCAGAGTCACTCTTACGGAAGCCTTCAACAATCAACTCACCCTGTGGACGAAGCACATAACCTGAATTGCTACGTGATGCTACACGTCCATCGATAACATCTAAACCATCCACACTGGCAACCACTTCAAACGTGCTATTGCTGTGGTTTTGGTATTTGAGTTGATAACTTTGTCCATCTTTACCAGTTAAATAATACTGCTGACCATCTCGAAATAAAGGCAGTGGACGCTGTGCATCATCTACAATGGAAAAACTGATTTTTCCAGCGGCCAATGACAGGCTGTTCACGGCTTTCCCCACGTATTTTTTACTGGCATAGCGAACTTGTGATTCAGCAATTGGGCTATTGGATAAACGTTTTAAATTGACTTCCGTGACGTTTGAACTGATCTCATCGCCCCACTTGGTGCCTAATTTTTCACTTTTAGCGACCTGAGCATTCTGAACCGTAGATTGCGCACTCATCTCACTCATTTTGGTATTTGTGCTACTACAAGCTGCTACAAATAAACTCAAAAGCAGGGAGATAAATAAATAAAGTTTTTTCATTTTGGCTTCATCCTAAATGCAATTTTTATCGTTGTCAGGCAATCATTTTTCATGGTTCATCTGTCTATTCTGTAGACGATTCACCCCATGAGTTTAAATTAAGCCTATTTTTTCAGCAGCCTATTAGTTTTATATAATTGTAAGTTAAGTGCTTCTCACTACCTTTAAGCTCAAGAAACCCTGTTTTGACTTAATGCTGTGAATAATCTCTCGCTCCGAACAAGGCGGTTCCAACGCGAACCATAGTTGACCCAGCTGCAATCGCATCGACCATATCGCCTGACATGCCCATGCTTAAGGTATCCCAATCTTCAGGATGTACATGCAGCTCTTTAACTTGGTCAAATAATACTTTTGCCGCCTTAAAGGCTTGAGTATTGTTTGGTGCAGGAATCACCATTAAACCACGCAGTTTGATGTGAGGTAACTGACTAATACTTTTGACCAACTCAGCAACCTCATTAGGCTGACAACCATCTTTGCTGTCTTGAGCATCGATATTGACCTGTAGACAAAGATTTAATAGTGGTTGTGTTGTCAGACGCTGTGCCGATAAACGTTCTGCAATAATTAAACGATCAACGCCATGCACCCATGCAAACTTTTCAGCCAAATGTTTAGTTTTATTGCGTTGTACATGCCCAATAAAATGCCATTCAATCTCTAAATCCTGTAGCGCCTCTATTTTCTGCAAAGCCTCTTGTAGGTAGTTCTCACCAAAGGCACGTTGACCACAAGCATACATGTCTCGTAACACTTCACACGGATGTGTTTTAGAAACCGCCAAAAGCTCTACAGACTCCACATCACGACCTGACATTTCACATGCCTGCTGAATTTGGGATAACACGTGTTGACGTGAGTTTTGCAAGATATTCATTGACGAGGGTCTCATTTCAGTCATCTTTTTTGCTTTGCCATTCAACAAACTGTTGGTTAAGTTGATTGAAAGCCTTATTATTCTATCAAAATAATTAGCATTTAAATGAACTCGGGGAAATAATGGATATCACAGAATTACTAGCCTTTTCAGCTAAGAACGGGGCATCAGATTTACACTTATCTGCAGGTATGCCACCAATGATTCGTGTCGATGGTGAAGTTCGTCGTATCAATTTACCAGCTTTAGAACACAAAGAAGTGCATAAACTGGTCTATGACATCATGAATGACAAACAACGTCGTGATTTCGAAGAAAAATTAGAAACGGACTTTTCCTTTGAAGTCCCAAGCATTGCTCGCTTTCGTGTGAACGCATTCAACCAAAACCGTGGTGCAGGTGCAGTATTCCGTACCATTCCGTCTAAAGTCCTGACTATGGAAGACTTAGGTTTAGGACAAACCTTTAAAGAGTTGTGTGAATTACCACGTGGTTTGGTTTTAGTGACAGGGCCTACCGGTTCTGGTAAATCTACCACGTTAGCAGCAATGATCGATTATATTAACGATAACCGCTATGACCACATCTTAACAGTTGAAGACCCAATCGAATTTGTACACCAGTCAAAAAAATGTTTGATCAACCAACGTGAAGTGCACCGTGATACGCATGGCTTTAACGAAGCGCTGCGTTCTGCACTACGTGAAGACCCCGATATTATCCTCGTGGGTGAAATGCGTGACCTTGAAACCATTCGTTTGGCACTCACAGCAGCTGAAACGGGGCACTTGGTCTTCGGTACACTACATACCACCTCTGCGGCAAAAACCATTGACCGTGTGATTGACGTATTCCCTGCGGAAGAAAAAGATATGGTTCGTGCCATGTTATCTGAATCGCTACAAGCTGTGATTTCTCAAACCTTACTCAAGAAAAATGGCGGTGGCCGTGTTGCCGCGCATGAGATCATGATTGGTATTCCTGCCATTCGTAACTTAATTCGTGAAAACAAAGTGGCACAGATGTATTCTGCTATTCAGACTGGTGCAAACTACGGTATGACCACACTGGATCAAAGTTTGAAAAACTTGGTCACCAAAGGGGTGATTAGTCCACAGACTGCGCGTACAGCTGCCAAGCAACCTGAAACCTTCTTATAAGAAAATAATGGATTTGGGGTATAAATATGGATTTTAACGACTTACTCAATTATATGATTCAACAAAAAGCGTCGGATTTATTTATCACCGCTGATGTTGAACCCTCCATGAAAATTAACGGTCAAATTGTGCCTGTGGCTAAGGGCAAGCTGACGGGTGATGTTGCGGGGCAACTGCTCCACTCGATCATGAGTGAGAAACAGCGCAAAGAATTTGCAGATACACGTGAGTGTAACTTCGCGATTATGAATCGGGATAAAACTGCACGCTTTCGTGTCAGTGCCTTTCAACAGCGTGACATGCCAGGTATGGTTTTGCGTAGGATTGAGACGCAAATTCCAACCATGGACGAGTTAAAGCTCCCGCCTGTGCTCAAAGAGTTAGCCATGACCAAACGTGGCATCATCATCTTTGTGGGTGCAACAGGTACAGGTAAATCGACCTCTTTGGCTTCGATCATTGGTTACCGTAACCAAAACTCGAAAGGTCATATCATTACCATTGAAGACCCGATTGAATTTATTCATGAGCATGCGGGCTGTATTATTACCCAGCGTGAAGTAGGCATTGACACTGACTCCTTTGAAGTGGCTTTGAAAAACACCTTGCGTCAAGCACCTGATGTGATCTTGATCGGTGAGATTCGTTCCCGAGAAACCATGGATTATGCGATTGCCTTTGCTGAAACAGGTCACTTGGTATTTGCAACGCTGCATGCCAACAATGCTAACCAAGCCATCGAGCGTATTATTCACTTTTTTGAAACAGACCGTCATAGCCAATTGTTTATGGACTTGTCTTTAAACCTTAAAGCGATGGTTGCTCAGCAGTTGATTCCAACACCAGACGGTAATTCTCGTCGTGCTGCAATTGAGATTTTGATTAACTCACCGTTAATTTCCGATTTGATCCGTAAAGGTGAAATCCACGAAATTAAAGACCTGATGAAGCGTTCTCGTGAACTCGGTATGCAAACTTTTGACCAAGCCTTATTCGATTTGTACAAAGCTAAGCAGATTACCTATAAAGATGCGCTGAAACACGCCGACTCTCCAAATGACTTACGATTACAAATCAAGTTGTCTGAAGAAGGCGGTGATCGTCTATTGCATGCTAGTGCAAACATCACATTTGACGGACAAGCTTAAGCATTTCTTTAAACAATAAAAAAGGGCTTCTCATGAAGCCCTTTTTTAGATCTAAGTAATTACTTTTTACGCAGTGCTTCTTGGCACTCAGCAGCATCACAGTAACCGTATAGGTTGAGTGAGTGACCTGTTAAAGTGAAGCCATGCTTTTCAGCAACTTCGTGCTGCTCATGCTCAATCACTTCGTTGCTAAACTCAACCACTTTATTGCAGTTTTGACAAACGATATGATCATGATGATCGTCTTGCATGATTTCGAAAACAGAATGGTTATTTTCAAAGTGATGGCGCTGAATAATGCCCGCTGCTTCAAACTGCGTTAACACGCGGTAAACAGTTGCTAAACCGACATCTTCACCTTGTTCAAGTAAAGTCTTATAAATATCTTCCGCACTTAAATGGTGTTGCTTTGAATTTTCTAGTAGTTCTAATATTTTAATTCGTGGAAGTGTAACTTTAAGTCCAGCTTTGCGTAGATCTTGATTTGAAATTGGCATGTAAAAAGGTCTCTCAACAAATTTAAAGTTAGAATATGCAACAAAGTGTAGATGCAGTATGATCTATCCGTGGCTCAATTGCATCATAATTAATTTGGGATAGTGTAGCAAAATGCAAAAAATCATGTTGGCGTTATTCGTCACTTCACTGCTCGCAGGCTGTTCGACCTTGGGCGTTTATAAAGTTGATATTCCTCAAGGTACGCCATTAACTCAAGCACAAGCGTCAAAAATACAAGTTGGCATGAGCCATCAACAAGTTCGCTTTTTGCTTGGTAGCCCGACAGTTTCAGATCCAATGAATCCGCTACGTTGGGACTACATCTACAATTATACCCCAGGAACGTATGCTAAAAAAGCCAAGATTCCTGCTGCACAAGGTCAACACTTGAAAGTCTATTTCGACTCAAATGGTATTGTCCAAAAAATTGAAGGCTTAGAAACCATTCCTGCATCTCAACCGGGCTTACCAGCATCGAAAGAAGCGATTCTAAACGCGCCCCCACTATAAAGCCTTATTCTAAAAAAGAAACCCCTCGACTGAGGGGTTTTTCATATCATTTCGATTGTTTTAAGCGATTGCCTTTAGCAAAGCGCCCCACGGGGTTATTTTGTGCACGTATCCTTCGAATATCTTTAGGGTTAATGCTCAAAGGACGATAAATTTCAACACGATCCCCTACCTGCAAAACCTGTCTATGGTCTTTGATGCGGGTACCAAAGATGCCCAATTGCAAAGGCTCAGGCAATTCAACCTGCGAACCTATGCCACTCAGTTGAATTGCATCCTGTACTGTCATTCCCTCAGAAAACGGCACACTAATATGAAACTGCTGGTCTGCTGTTGCATAAGCAACCCAGACTTGTGGAAGCGTGTTCATTAGATCAGTTTTCCAAGTACCGCTACAATGGCCAATACGATAGAAACAGGTAATACCACACGCACTGCGATGCGCCAAATATTATAAAAAGCTTCATTACTAAAGTTCATCGACTTACGTAAATGGCTAATTTTCATAATCCAACCAGCAAAAATGGCATAAATCAAACAAATCACTAAGCCCCAAAGCATCAGTAAGATGTTAAAAATCGGACCAATCGCTGGAATCAACCAAACCAATGTCGCAGCCAGAACTATCAACCATTGAATGACCACATTCAGTTGACGCTGTGCCAACTGTTCACGTGCCATCTGTAACAACACGGCCGACGCTGCAACTGCAGTAAAAGCAATTGCATACGCAGGTAATGCCGCTTGGACTGCAAAAAATGCAAAAGCAACTACCGCTAAAATTTGTGCAATCCAAATCGGTAAAACAGTCTTGGTTGCTTCATCTTGCTGTTGAACTTGTGCCAAACTGTTCTGCCAGTACATGCCAAGTCCTAAACCACTTGCCACCAAAGCCAATACCGTTGCACTACCCCATTCTGAAAACTCAACAGGCGTTACTTGCCATTCAGCAGTTCCTGTACCAGAAAGGTTTGCAAACATTAAGGAAATCAGCACACCAACCGCCGTTAACGCTAAGGTCAACAGACGTGGGGCAAAAGACAACGCGATAGCAACCACAGCCAAAGCAATAAAGATCACGGACGATGTCATATCGGCCAGTGCATATTGATTTAACAATTGTGCAGCATTAGACAACATACCGCCCGCTAAAAAAGGAATAAAGACGACAGCAAGCCATCCCACAAGACGCCACGTCTGAGAAGCATCAGCATCACGCGTCAAACTCGACAAAGCATTCAATGCCGTGGTTTTTGAACGCTTGGCTAAGGCAATTTCTAAGTAACACACAGGTAAAGCCAAGATCACCATGGTCACTAACCAAAGTAACCAAAAATCGAGCTGACGTTCAACCTGAATTCCCACCAAGGGTGCAAGTGTGGCAATGATAATAAATGATAAACAAAATGCCATCAGCGGCGATAACCATCGAGACATAGCATTGTCTTGCATGATGCGTTCCTTCAATAAGTCTTGCGCTATTTTGCCTTGCTCTCTTCTGAAAATCAAAAACAAAAAGCAAACCATCAAAACTGATGATTTGCTGCGCTAAATATTATTAAAATTTATTGTTTTTATCCCTCGTTTGGCTCACTTATGAAAAGAAACGAGCAAACCAGTTTTTCCCTTTTTTCTTTTCTTTTTCTTTGATAATACCCATCATATTTTCTTTTACAGCACCGACATAATCGGCATCATCGTGTTGAATATGATTAATCAACCATTTTGACAACACTTCGTGTAGTTCAGCTTCAATTGAATGCCCCAGCTCAAAACGGTCACGATAAGATTCAATTTTTTTAATAAATAAATCATGTACACGTTTGTGTGGTACACGATACTTATAACCGGCCTCTTCTTGAAGAGACTCTTCAAAAGTAAAGTGAGACTGTGTGTAATCAATAATATTTTCTAAAATTTGTTTCACGCGTTCACGGTCAGCATTGACATCGATTGCATCAATTTCATTGATATAGTCGAGAATACGACGGTGTTGATCGTCAATCACATCGATACCAGTATTATATTCTGGAACCCACTTCATTATCATTCCGACCACCCAATATAAATTAATAGATTAATTACATGAATTAATCATATCGATTAGAATTAAAAATAAAAGTGAATCAAATTGGTTGGTTTTATTCTATTTCCATTAAATTAAACTTAAGTATTTATTTTAAATAAGCAAATAAATTTAAACCCGACCAAAAGAATCAATTATTATTTAACCAATTTTATTATTTTATAAATGCATATCAAAATAAAAGCATGCTTAATATTATTATCAACATGCTTTTATATTCTAATTATTTTGAAACAAATTAATATTGATCTGCTTTAGTGACACGTTTTAAAGATGGATCTTTGGCCTCTCGGATTAAACGTTCCACATGGGTCATTTGGTGGCGGATCGCTTTGCCATATTGAAATAAAATCATTTCACCGGGTGCAAAGGCTGTCCACGCTTCATTTTGAGTCAACGGTTCGGTAGTAATCACGGCCACACGATCGTCTGCAGTAGTGACTTGGCTAAAATCAACCTCAACATCAATATCAATCAGCTGTGCAGGTTTAAATGGGTACTCACGCACCAACCAATGTAGTTTGGTAATGGCATAACTAAACAGTGCCTGCCCATTCGATAAACAGAAATTGAAGGTGCCATGCTCCGCAATTCGTGGAGAAATATCAGTGAATAAATCAAAAATCTGATCTAGACTTGGCTCGGTATAGCCAAATTTATTCACTAGCTGATCAAGTAAATAGCAAAATGCACGCTCACTGTCGGTATTACCCACTGGGGTAAAGCGTCCTGAGAGTACAGGATCAAAGTCATGCAAATCGCCATTATGTGCAAAAATCCACTGTCGTCCCCATAACTCACGGCTAAATGGATGTGAGTTCTCTAAGTTGATTTTTCCTTGTGTCGCTTTGCGGATATGTGCAATTACATTGCGTGATTTAATTGGATAGTTCCGAATTAATTCAGCAATCGGTGACTCAACTGCAGATTGATTGTCGACAAATAAACGACAGGCTTTATCCTCAAAAAAAGCAATCCCAAAACCGTCACAATGATCTGAAGTAATCCCCGCGCGCTGTGAAAAGCCTCGAAATGAAAAGGTAATATCAGTCGGTGTTGCACAGTTCATTCCGAGCAGTTGGCACATAATATTGATCTTATTTAAACATATTTATTTATGATGGTTTTATTGTGCATGAGTCCTGACTGGCTTGCAATTCACAATGCGTCATAACCCGAACACATTCGGGCATAAAACCATTTTTATAAAACGTATAGCCCTAAAAAAAGCCTCCAAGGAGGCTTTCAAAATACTTAGTGTTTACTGCGGTTGGTAATCAATGTACCAACACCATGATCAGTAAAAATCTCCAACAGTGTTGCATGTGGCACACGACCATCCACAATATGCGCGCTAACCACACCGCCTTTCACCGCATCTAGAGCACAACCCACTTTCGGAATCATCCCGCCGTAGATCACGCCCGTTTCAATAAGACGGTCAACTTCTTGAGTGGTAAGTCCTGTCAGCAGATTTTTATTTTCATCTAAAACGCCTGAAATATTAGTCAATAAAATCAGCTTTTCAGCACCGAGGGCTTCAGCCACTTTTCCAGCCACCAAATCCGCGTTGATGTTGTAGGTATTACCCTCTTCATCCACGCCTAGAGGTGCAATCACAGGAATAAAATCACCACTGCTAAACATTTCCAATACATCAGTTTTAACACTGGTCACTTCGCCCACTAGGCCAAGATCAATTTTTTGTACCGTGCCATCTTCCGCAGTTTTTTCCATCAATAACTTTTGTGCACGCAGTAAGTTACCATCTTTACCCGTTAAACCAATGGCACGACCGCCATGTTGATTAATCAAGTTTACGATGGATTTATTCACACTCCCCCCCAACACCATTTCAACCACTTCCATGGTCGCAGGATCGGTTACACGCATACCATCAATACGGTCAGACTCACGCCCCAACTGCTTTAAAAACGAGTCCACTTGTGGACCACCGCCATGCACCACAATCGGGTTTAAACCGACGGTTTTTAACAAAACGATGTCACGTGCAAATGAGCTTTCAAGCTCAGGATCGGTCATTGCATTGCCACCATATTTCACTACTAGCGTTTTTCCAGCAAAACGTTGAATATACGGCAAAGCTTCAGTCAAGACTTGTGCTTTGTCGAGGCCAGTATGTTGATGTGGCATGTGCCTCTCCTTAATGGGCGTCTAATAGGTCTTGTGCAATCTGCGGATAATCTGCCGTCAGCATGTGCACAAAGTTATGGCGAATTTGATGGAGCCGCTGATCACTGTCCGCGTCGAAACGCACGGTAAAATACTCGCCCGTATTCGATGCTCGAATAATGCCAAATCCATCCTCAAAATCAAGTCTTACGCCATCAATTTTACTCATTTCCGCTTGAAAGTGCTGACTTTGTTTTTCCACATTCGCTAAAACCAGCGCAGGCGAAATCTGATGGGTGCTGATATAAATATCTTCAGTACTGGCACGCTCTGGGTAGTCTGCCAGTGCTTCTGACAACGTGCATTGCTTCAAGTTTAAGTATTCCAACACACGTAGTGCGGCATACAAACCATCGTCATAACCAAAGCCACGACCATCATTAAACACATAATGCCCTGCATATTCACCGCCAAAAACCGCATGCCCTTCAGATTGCGCCAAATATTTACGTAGAAAAGAACTGCCTGTGCGAATCATTTTCGGAATACCTTGATGGGCCAATACTGTATTGCGAACCATCGTGGAACATTTCACATCAAAAACCACTTCATGTGCTGGATGATCGACCAAACACATGTGCGCAAACAAGGACAATAAACGGTCTGCTGAAATGATTACGCCCTTTTCATCAATCAATACAACACGATCACCATCACCATCAAAGGCAATACCGATATCAGCATGCTGCTGTTGCACGGCGTTTCGTAGCAGATCTAAATGTTTGGCTTGAGATGGGTCGGGGGCATGTTCAGGAAACTCACCATTGGCCTCACAGCGTAAAGCATGCACCTCACAGCCAAGTTTCTTTAAGACTAAAACGGCACAACGCCCCGCTGAACCGTATAAACCATCCACCACGACTTTATAGAGTCGAGGTTGAGGCATAAGCTGTATATCATTGAGCAAGGCTGCCTGATAAGCCAGACAATACTCAGGTACGATCTGATGGGGCAACGTTTGCCAAATCATTTCATCATGGCTGTCAAAGCATTCATTTGCCTCGCGTGCCACCTGTTGGATTGCCTCAGGTAAAGGGGGCTCACCTTGTATAATCCATTTGATTCCATTATCCGACTTTGGGTTGTGGCTGGCTGTCACCATAATGCCATTGCCATCAAACTGGCGTGCCGTGTAATACAACACAGGGCTAGCACAACAACCAATGATTTGCACATCTAAGCCCTGTTTAAGACATTCCTTATAAATAATGTCTGCAAAAGCAGGACTGCTTTGTCTGGCATCATAACCAATGGCTAAACGTGTCTGCCCAGTCTTTAAATATTGCGTTGAGAGCGCCTGTGCAATGGCACGAATCAGCTCAGCACTCATAACATCCAATTTGCCACGAATGTCATAGGCACGAAAAATATGTGCAGGAAATTTTGGCTGAAAATCCATAGGTCTAACTTCTAATTTATTCAGATCAACAACTCTTTCAGTTGTCCTTGTTGTTATGCTTAACACTGTATTTAATTTTACTCAGGATTCAAAAAAGAGTTGTAACTTTTTATGAACTAAAAATAATCATTCAGCTTTAAAACAACAAAGCCTCTTTCAAGGAGAGGCTTTGTTGTTTCACTTTATCACTGAGAAATTAGTTTTGACCTGTATGTCCGAAACCACCTGCACCACGTTCTGTCGCTTCAAACTCATTCACAATATCAAACTGTGCTTGAATCACAGGTACGAGTACGTACTGTGCAAGACGTTCACCCGGTTCTAAACTGAAAGCTGTTTGACTACGGTTCCAAACTGAAACCATCAATTCACCTTGATAGTCCGAATCAATTAAACCCACCAAGTTACCTAAAACAATACCATGCTTATGACCTAAACCTGAACGCGGTAAAATTAAACCTGCAAAATGCGGATCTTCAATATAAATAGATAAACCCGTTTTGACCAAAACTGTTTGTCCTGGTTCAATGACGGTCGCAGCATCGACACATGCACGAAGGTCTAAGCCTGCTGAACCCGAAGTTGCATAGGTTGGCATCGGCCATTCATTGCCTAAACGTGAATCCAACACTTTAACCTGAACTTTCATTCTCTTTTTCCTAGTACAATAAATTTCTAAAACAAAAAATATTTAGCGCTTAATCAACGCACGTAAATTATCTAAATAATGCTGCGCTTGTAATTTCGGATCGACATTACCCGCCAGTTTCTTTTTACGCCCTAACCATTCCAACTCATCTTGCGGTAACTCATCCAAGAAGCGACTTGGCGTCATTTGTTTCATTTGACCGCCCGCCTTACGTTGTTCTGCAAGCGTAATGGTTAAACCCTGACGCGCACGGGTAATACCCACGTACATCAGGCGACGCTCTTCCTCAACTGTATCTGCAGCAATCGAGTTTTTATGCGGCAGCAATTCTTCCTCAAGACCAATCAGATAAACATATGGAAACTCAAGACCTTTGGATGCATGCAGTGTCAACAAGTTTACTTTGTCAGTGTCTTCTTCTTCTTGTTGCTGCTCTAACATATCCAGCAACACCATTTTACGAATCACACTTTCAATGTTTTTCTCATCCACATCTTCAGCACGGTTAATCAAACTTTGAATACTGCTATACAGTACTTCAATATTATCTAGCTTGGTTTTTTCCTGTGCAGGCGTTGCCGCAGACTCTTTGACATAATCAATATAACCCGCTTCAACCATCATCTTGCGAATAATGGGCACAGGTTCATCATCTTCAAGCAACTCACGAGTGAAGGTGCTAATGAAGTCTGCAAACTCAGCCAACTGCGTGGTGGCTTTCTTAGGAATCACCATAGTGAGTCGCTGATCACCTGCTGCTGAAAGCAAAGACAAATGATTTTCTTGTGCAAACAACCCTAGCTTTTCTAAAGTCACAGGCCCAATAGCACGTTTAGGTGTATTGATGATCCGTAAAAATGCACTGTCATCTTCAGGATTAATAATGACACGCAAATAACTCATCACGTCTTTGATTTCAGCGCGCGCAAAGAACGACTGACCACCTGATAACTTATATGGAATTTGCATCTGACGGAGCTGTGTTTCCAGTGCACGTGCTTGGAAATTACCGCGGTATAAGATCGCATAATCTTTCCAATTTTTGCCATTCATCAGTTTATGGGTGATTAAGTCTTTCACTACACGTTCTGATTCATCGTCATCATTGCGGCAAGTAATCACGCGAATGACTTCACCATGGCCTTTGTCTGACCACAGTTTTTTATCAAAAATATGTGGATTATTACCAATCACAGTATTGGCCGCTTTTAAAATGCGACTGGTCGAACGATAGTTCTGTTCGAGCTTAATCACTTTTAAATTGTGAAAGTCTTCTTTGAGCAAAGCCATGTTTTCAGGCTTAGCCCCACGCCATGCATAGATGGATTGGTCATCATCGCCCACTGCGGTGAACTGCCCCATCACCCCCACCAATAATTTCACCAAAATATACTGTGCAGTGTTGGTGTCTTGATACTCATCGACCAATAAATAGCGAATACGATTTTGCCAGCGCTCACGAACTTCTGCATTTTCCTGTAAAAGACGCGTCGGCATCACAATCAAGTCGTCAAAATCGACCGCATTATAAGCACGTAGATTACGCTCATACAGTTGATACAAGTGTGCAAACTGGACATCTTCAGCAGTTTCACAAGTGGTGTGTGCTTGCTCAGGCGGAATCAGATCATTTTTCCAATCTGAAATCATCTTCATGGCTTTAGCAATCAGCTCTTTACTTTCCGCACCAGATAAATTGTCACGATGCATTAAGTCCATCAAAATACGCTTACAGTCGTCTGCATCTAAAATAGAAAAATTATTTTTTAATGGCGTGTGTTTCAACTCTAAACGTAACATGTTTAGACCAAAGGTATGGAACGTCGAAACTGAAAGACCTTTCGCCTCTTCGCGTGAAAGTAATTTAGTGACACGTTCTTTCATTTCGCGTGCTGCTTTGTTGGTAAACGTCATCGCAGTAATACGATAAGCAGGAATGCCGCAGTGTTTCACCAAGTATGCAATCTTACGGGTAATCACCGAAGTTTTACCCGAACCAGCCCCTGCAAGTACTAACAAGGGTCCTTGAGTATATTTCATGGCTTCAAGTTGCTTGTCGTTTAACTGACTTGCCAGTGACATAGTCTTTCCTCTATTTCATTCCGAGCTCGATTATAGTCATCTCCGCTACAGATGCATAATGCAAATTCATATTTTAACAGTCATAAAAAAACCACCCGAAGGTGGTTTTTAGTCTTCAATAAAAATTATTGAATTGCGTAGATGCTGATTTCTACACGACGGTTTTGCTCACGGCCTTCAGCAGTTGCGTTAGACGCGATTGGGTTTGCTGAACCTTGACCTTGTGCATTAATACGTGTGGTAGAAACACCTTGAGATGCCAAGTAGCTTGCTACAGATTGTGCACGTGCTTGAGACAGCGGAATGTTGATTGAGTCATTACCTGTGCTGTCTGTATAACCTGTTACAAGAATACCGCTCTTATTATCTTCAGTTAAAGTTTGCGCAACTTTGTTCAACGTTGAATAGAAGTTCGGCTTGATGTTCGATTTGTTGGTATCAAAGGTAATGTTACCCGGCATAACCAAACCTACAGAACCATCTGGATTACGGTTAACTTCTACACCAGTACCTGCCATTTGTTGGCGAAGTTTCTTCTCTTTGTTATCAAGGTAAACACCAGTTGCACCACCGACAACTGCACCAATCGCTGCGGCACGGTTATTTTGACGGCTAGTATTCGCATTACCTTTAGAAATACCATAACCAGCAGCAGCACCAATTAAAGTCCCTAGCGCAGCTTTATCGTATTCCACACCACCAATGTTATTACCAGTACTTTGACAACCTGTAAGAACCATTGCCCCAACGACTGCAGAAATTGCTAGTGCACGCATCGCATGCCTCCTTCTTTCGTGTGTTTTGTTTATAAAACGAATATTGTCGCAAAACGGTCATCTAGACCATTGATTTTTTGTTAATAATAAAGCCTTTATTTACAATATGTAATAAAAAATTTCCTTTTCAAGGCTTTCTTCGTCACAATTTCTACACAGTTAATGTTTGGTGCTTTTCTATTTGATCATCCCGTACTATATTGACCTTTAGAAAATAGAACGAGTTGCGAAACGCATTATATTTCAGGGTTTATTTTTATGTCATCGCCAAACCAAAAACAACCTTTACTAAAAAAAATCACACGTGGTTTAACTGTTGGTTCAGTCATTACAGGCAGTACTTTTTTTCATGGCCCGCCAGTGCTTGCGCTTGGCCTGACCAAACTGTTTAAAAAATCTAAAAAAGTGGATGAGACCAATATTCAAATCACCAACAGCTGGCTCTCTGTAAACAACTATTTAATCGATCATGTCTTGCCCAACACGAAATGGGATATTTCTGTCGACGATGATCTTGAGCTAAGTATGCAGGGGCGTTACCTCATGACTTGCAACCATCAAAGTTGGGTCGACACCACAGTTAACCAATATTTTGGTTTAACTCGTATGCCCCTCACCCGCTTTTTTACCAAGTGGGAACTTATTTTTATTCCATTTGTCGGCCAAGCTTTTAAAATTCTAGGCTTCCCGATGATGAAGCGGCATAGTAAAGAGCAAATTGCGAAAAACCCTGCGTTAAAAAAACGCGATATGGAAGAGGCACGCAAGTCTTGTGAACAACTGCTTAGCCAACCATTCACCCTGTTAAACTATTTGGAAGGCACGCGTTTTACTCCAGAAAAACATGTACAGCAGCAATCGCCTTACCAAAATTTACTAAAACCGAAAGCGGGTGGCTTAGCCTTAGCATTAGGTATTTTAGGTAATGAAATTGATGCCTTGGTAGATATGACCATCGTCTATCCCGACGGTGCACCTGGCTATAGCGAATTTTGGCTCGGGGAAGTCCCAAGGATTGCAGTTAATTTGCGTAAAATTAATATTCCTGCATGGGTGCTTGCTGGGAACTATGAAGACGATGCAGACTTTCGTGAACAATTCCAACAGTGGGTCGATCAACTTTGGACTGAAAAAGACCAGTTGATTGAACAAATGAAAGCCAAATACTCAATGTCCAATTTAACCCAGTAAGGGTCTATGCATGATGCAGAATAACCAAGTCAAGAAGTCTAAATATCATCAGGTTGATCCACAAAGTTTGTATTTCAAACTGTTTTTGATCTATGACATTTTTATGGTGTTTCTCATCATTTTTAACTTGTTTTGTTTGTGTGCTAATTTTTTTATCATGAGCAATATTGGTGGATGGTTTTTCCATGCCATTCATCTAGAAAGTGTCTTAAGCTTCTATCGTGAGCATTTGCATCCGTGGGTCATCACCACCGAGGCTTGGTTTATTCTGTTCTTGATTGCTGAATTACTGGTACGTTGGGGCATTGCTATTATTTATAGGCACCATCGTCGCTGGTTTTTCTTCCCTTTCATCCATTGGTACGAAATTTTAGCCATTATTCCTCATTTACGCTTTTTAAGGTTATTCCGTGCAGGGGTGATTGCTTTTCGCCTGCATGAATTAGGCTATAACGTGATTCCTGAGACGGTACAAACCAAGGCCAAATTTTACTACCGAGTGGTGATGGAAGAACTCTCTGACCGTGTCGTGATTACTGTATTAGATGGAGTTAAGCACGAATTAAATACCAGTTCGACCCATAAGAAAATTATCCATGACCTCGTCGATCATCATCGGGCTTTATTTGCACAAGCATTGGCCGAAATTTTACAAGAATCTCTGGCTACTGAGCTGAAACAGCGCCAGTATTTTATTGCACAAAATGTCGGTCTGATTGTGAACCGTGCGATTGAAGATACCCCCGAACTCACCCAATTACTGCGTTTAATTCCAATTGTGGGTGGAAGAATTGAGCAACAAATTCAAAGTATCGGACAAAGACTCGGTGAAAATATCACACAAGGTTTATTGGAACCAATGGTGGCAGGAAATCCAGCACAGCCGAATGCCACCTATCGCTTGATAGCAGAAAAAGTTAGTGATTTAAAAATCGATAATCAGTCATTGGAACAGTTGGTTGAGTCTGTGGTCTATGAAAGTTTGGATGCCATTCGCAAGCAAGTTAAAGTGAAACAATGGCTAGAAGAGCTAGAAAAAGATGATCAAGCCAAAGAATAAGCATTAAAGTAAAAATATTACAAACGTAGCTAGTGCAATCCTTCATTTTGTTCTAGGATTTGCTCTATTTACAACATCACTTCTTTAGTAAAAATAAATCTGAGAAGTCTTAAGGAAAAATTATGGCTGATATCCGGATAACTGGCAGAATGGTCAATGCGATTCGCATTAGCCTTGACACCAATGATCATGATGCAATCCGACAGCAATTAAGTAAAACATTACAAAATGCATCGACTGCTGGGGCGTTAGTTGTTCTTGAAAGTAGCGTTGAGCAAGAATTAATTTCTTTGATTCAATTATTACTGGATCTAGATGTACAACCAATGGCCGTACAAGACGGAATTTTGGCGGAACAAGCCCGTGCCATTCAGTTTCCTGTGATTCCAACGCAAGGTCATGGTATTCACTCACAACTTCAAGAAGTCAAAGCAACCAAAGAGCAAGTGGTTGAAGCCCCAGTTCCTACTGCGACAGCTTCTACCAATGAGCCAGTTGCGGCAGCACCTGTCATTCGCCATGCGACTTCATACCATGACGAAATTTTACGTACAGGTCAGTGCTTGGTTCAAAATCAAGGTGATATCATTATTACCGCAGGTATTAACAGTGGTTCGGAAGTGATTGCTTCAGGAAATATACATATTTATGGTAGTGCTCGTGGTAGAGTCATTGCCGGCGCGGGCGGAAACAGTGCTGCACGCATCTTCTGTCATGCCTTAGAAGCTGAATTAGTTTCAATTGCAGGGACCTATTGTGTTGCAGATGATATTCCAGCGCAGCATTTAAAACGCCCAACACATATTTACTTAAATGATCAACAAGAGCTTGTATTTGAAGCGCTTGAATTTTAATGTATAAATAAACACCAAAAGCCCCAAATGATAAATAAGGGGATTTAAACCATAACAGGAGTGGATTCGGTGGCGAAAATTGTTGTCGTAACATCAGGCAAAGGTGGCGTAGGCAAAACTACGACAAGCGCATCTTTTGCAACAGGTTTAGCCCTACGTGGTCACAAAACTGTTGTGATCGATTTTGACGTAGGTTTACGTAACCTTGATTTAATCATGGGTTGTGAACGCCGCGTTGTGTATGATTTTGTCAATGTCTTAAATAACGAAGCTCGATTACAACAAGCGCTTATCCGCGATAAAGATATCGAGAATTTATATATTTTACCTGCGTCGCAAACCCGTGATAAAGATGCCTTAACTGATGAAGGCGTAGCACGTGTCATGGATGAGTTGTCACAAGAGTTTGACTACATTATTTGTGACTCCCCCGCAGGGATCGAACGCGGTGCAATTTTAGCAATGTACCATGCCGATGAAGCGATTATTGTCACCAACCCTGAAATTTCATCTGTACGTGACTCTGACCGTATTATTGGGATGCTCGACAGCAAAACCAAGAAAGTTGAAATGAATGAAGGTCGTATTCGTAAACACTTGTGTATCACACGCTTTAACCCTGAACGTGCCGATAAACAGGAAATGTTAACCATTGACGACATTTCTAAAGATATTTTACGTGTGCCAACTTTAGGCGTGATTCCTGAATGTAAGAGTGTTTTACAAGCATCGAACGAAGGTAAACCAGTGATTCTCTTTACTGAAGAATCAGCAGGCCAAGCCTATGATGACCTTGTGGCACGTTTCTTAGGTGAAGAACGTCCTTACCGTCACATTACGGTGAAGCCTAAAGGCTGGTTAGCACGATTATTTGGAGCGTAGACATGGCAGGATTTTGGAGTAAGCTTTTTAGTAATGATGATAAACCGTCTAGCGCTCAAACAGCGAAAGACCGTTTGAAAGTCATCGTAGCGTCTGAAAGTGGTTTAGGTAAACGTCTTAGCCAAGACAAAATCGACCAAATGAAGAAAGAAATCATGCAAGTGGTGAATCGCTATGTTCGTGGTGTAGATGAACAGCACATTCAAATGGCTGTACGTTCTGAAGCGAATATTGAAATGCTTGAAATGAATATCAATTTGCCTGAAGAACGTTAATCTGATTTTTGATTAGTCAAGCAAATTGAATCAAGGCAGAATATGCGCAGATACAAGAAAGCATTTTCTTTGTCTCCCATATTTTGCCTTTTTTAATGATTAAACCAGCAAGGAGATTGCTATGGCATTA
Organism: Acinetobacter sp. WCHA55; assembly: GCF_002165305.2. NCBI lineage: Bacteria > Pseudomonadati > Pseudomonadota > Gammaproteobacteria > Moraxellales > Moraxellaceae > Acinetobacter > Acinetobacter sp. WCHA55. Next base: position 2,718,755 of record NZ_CP032286.1, read on the forward strand.
TCTCAGCCAGCAACGTTCAATGAAGAATGGTCAGATGAGCGTGTATTTGCCTACTTAACTCAGCTTCCTCCTGAAGGTGTGAATGGCGACTTTCATGTGTTGTACCATGCATTTAAACACATGCGCCCAAGTGATTATGAGCGTCTGCTCACCCAATTTAAAGCCGATGGCCGCGATATTAACGCAACTAATCCAGAAGGTCAGCGCATTCATGACGTAATTGCCGCTTACCCTCGTCAAGCAGCTCCATTTTTAGAGGTCTTGGCTAAATTTGCCTAACTCTTCATAAACAGCCATTTTAAAATGCCAGTTCAACACAATGGAACTGGCATTTTTTTATACATGCAAAAACCACATCCACAGTGGAAAAGTCAGGCCAAAACACAAGGTTTGCAAACTAATAATCGCTGCCATGAGCTGACTGTCCCCTTGGAAATATTTGGTCAGTACATAGGCTGCCGATGCCGTTGGGAGCGAGAAGAAAACCACTACAATCATGGTTTCAAATGAGGCTAAACCCATTAGACGGCAGCCAGTATAAGCCAGAATCGGCACCAAGATTAAACGCCCAAAAGTGTTTAAGATTAGCGCTCGACCAGCATATTTGAGCGCATTAAACTGGAGTGCTGCGCCAACACACAACAAACCAAGTGGAAGGCTCATCCCTGCCACCAGTTTTAAGGATTGACTAATGCTTTCAGCTAAGTGCATACCTGAAAAGTTAAACATAATCCCCACAATACACGCCAAAATTAGTGGATTTTTCGCAACCGACCACGCAATGTTTTTATAAGACAGCCCCTGCCCTTGAGAAAAACCAAGTACGGACAGTACATTCACCAAAGGAATGACAAAGGCAATAATCATGGCAAAGACTTGCATCCCTGCAGCACCAAAAATCAGCGCCATACTGGTCAAACCAATATAAGTATTGAATCGAATGTGACTCTGCAAATAGACGCCAAATTGAGCCACTGGCGTACCATATAGCGCTTTTAATACCCATAGCACCATACTCATCAGCAAAGTCACTGCAAAAACCACAGCAAGCGCTGGCAGAACTTGTCCGACATTAAAATGAACAGTGGCTAAACTACTAAACAGCAAGACAGGAAATAAAATCCAATAATTCAGTTTTTCAGCACCTTGCCAAAATTCCACCGTTAAAAAGCGATAACGCTTTAATACATACCCCATTGCGATCAGTGCTACCAACGGAATTAATGCATCAATAATTTGCATGACTATGCCTAAACTGAATGAATAAGAAAAAAGCCTGCTATCCGCAGGCTTACTTTTCTAAACTAAAATTTCTCGCTTACCGTTCGCACCTTGCGCACTCACGATCCCATTTTCTTCCATTTGGTCGACAATCCGTGCAGCACGGTTATAGCCCAAACTAAACTTACGTTGTAGCGAGGACACCGAAACCTTGCGTGTTTCTAATACAAATGAAACACACTGATCATACAGCGCATCACGGTTTGGATCACCATCACCATCTTCAAAGCCACGAGAACTTGGCTCTTCATCAAATGGCGTCAAAATTTCATCGACATAGTCTGGTGAGCCACGTTCGCGCCACGCATCACAAATGCGGTTCACTTCGTCATCGGCAATAAAGGCACCATGTACACGTTCAGGCTCAATTTTACCTGGCCCTAAAAACAACATATCACCATGACCGAGTAAGTCTTCTGCACCACCCGCATCCAAAATCGTACGTGAGTCAATTTTTGAGTTCACACGCAAAGCCACACGTGTTGGAATATTAGCTTTAATTAAACCTGTAATCACATCGACCGATGGGCGCTGCGTCGCAAGTAATAAGTGAATGCCTGCGGCACGTGACTTTTGTGCCAACCGCGTAATCATTTCTTCAGCTTTCTTACCGACCTGCATAATCATATCGGCAAACTCATCCGCCACAATCACAATCGATGGTAAAGGGGTTAAACGTGGTGCACGCTCACCAGCAACCGAATCACTGGCTTTCCAAGTCGGATCAATCAGCTCTTCACCATTGGCAATCGCTTCTTCCACTTTACGGTTATAGTCTGCAAGCTTACGAATTTTTAGGAAAGACATCAGTTTATAGCGACGTTCCATTTCATTTACACACCAATTCAAGGCACTGACCGCATCTTTCATGTCCGTGACCACTGGTGTGAGCAAATGTGGAATATCGTTATAGTTAGCAAGTTCTAACTGTTTCGGGTCAATCAAAATTAAACGCAGCTCATTCGGTGTATATTTCAACAACATCGATAAAATCATTGAATTCACTGCTACTGATTTACCTGAACCCGTGGTGCCTGCAACCAACATATGTGGTGCTTTACCTAAGTCAGCAATGACTGGGTTACCCGAAATATCTTTCCCCATTGCCATCGAAAGAATGCTATTTGGATCGGTAAAAGCAGGAATGGTCAACAACTCGATTAAACGCACCATTTCACGTGTGCTATTCGGCACTTCAATCCCAATATATGGTTTACCCGGAATGACTTCAACCACACGTACAGATGCCATCGACATTGAACGTGCCAAATCTCGCGAGATATTGGTGACTTTAGAGGCTTTCACACCTGGAGCCAAATCCAACTCAAAACGAGTTACTACAGGCCCTGGCTGCGCTTCGACCACTTTGGCTTTAACATTGAACTCTTGTAGTTTAATTTCAAGCAATTCAGATAAACGTGCCAACTGTTCAGCGGTAAAATTGACTTTTTTATTGAGGTCAACTTCGTCCAGTAAATCCAGTCCTGGCAGTGGGGATAAATCACGACGACGTTCTGCTACTTGCATAGACAAAGACATCGGACGACCAGAGGCATCCGTCAGTGGCGCATCAAAATCAAACTCATCTTCATCCTGCGGTTTGCCTGCAGTATCTTGCCATGCTTCAATAAATGCTTCTTTGGACAAAACTTCTTTGGCTACAGCTGCTGTAGCACTTGTACTCGCTGTATTATGATGTTGAATAGGTGCTTGTACAAAAGCTGATGACTGCGCATAGCTGCTGCTGGTTCTTACATCTGAAACAACTACTTCCTGCTCCGACCAATCCTCAGCAAGGAATTCATCTAAATCATCCAACTCGTCAAGCTGTGATTTTGCAACTGCACTCGGCGCTGCTTGTAATGCAACGGGACTCGTGGCATCACTCAAGGTTGCAACTTCAGCCACCGCAATTGGATCTTCAACCACATGTAAATGAGACACTGATTCAGGCGTATTGAATGGGCTGTGAACGTCTGTTGCAGTTTTGCCATTGGGTACGGCAGCAAGCAGCTCGTCAAAGATTTCATCATCATCCCAATCGACATTTTTCTTCTGCAAAGGAGCATCGTTTTGGAAGTAATTTGGATCAGCAATGGGTGCTGTATGATCTTGTACCACTGCTTGAAAGTGTTGTTCTGGACTAAATGGGCGATCTTCTTCAGCGGCACGAAGTAAAGCATCAATATCATTTTTATGACGTTGATCCTCACCTGAGTTTAATGCACGCCAAACCTCACCTGTCGCCACAACACGTTGGCTATCTTGTTCTAGTTGATGCGCTTTTTCTATAGTCCGCTCAAGATCTGCTTCATCATCCACGTCCACCTGTTGTTCTTGAACACGTTGCTCTTTGGCCACCATGTCATTAAACAAATGCTCTGCAGAATAGTCACGCTGGGGTACTTTCACCGATGCCTCTTGCACGACAGGCACCTCGACCAATTCCGTTGCCTCAACACTCTTTTTCGGTGCTGTTGCAATTACTTCTTTTTTCACGCTTGGTGTCGTACGATCAAAGGCAGACTCACTTTCAGGCACGTTACGGTAAAATAAATCTTGTAAATACGCAGGCGTTGCTTTAATCGTCGCGAAAGTACGGTTCCATTTAATACCGAAAGCCAAGGTCACTAAGACTACGGTAAAAACGACCAAAAATAAGGTTGCACCATAAATGGTTAAAATCTGAGACAGACTTTTTCCAAGTTCGTAGCCAATAATTCCGCCCGATGCATTATCTAAAGTATCCGCTGGAACTTGCCAAAACAAGAACAGTAAGCTGGCGGTTGCAAGCAAAATAAAAAACTGTGCAGCATAACGAAATGGGCGGTTTAAAAAGCTATGTGGCCACCACACTTGAATGGCTTCAATGAACAAAAACACCGGAATAAGCAAACTTGCCCAGCCTAAAAAACCAAACAGTAAGTCAGCAATCCATGCCCCTGCAACGCCACTGGCATTCGAGACTTGCAAAGTATCACTTGATATATGCATCCAGCCCGGATCAAATGGGGTATAGGTCACGGTAGCAAGGAACAAATAAATGCCAAACGAGACTAAAAATAATGTCATTAATAAGCGCTGTGCATAAGCACCCGACACCTCAGTCATATACTGTCCTGTAACAAATTCTTCATTAATGTTTTTGTTCGAAACCTAAAGCAAAAGTTTCACAATAAACGTCATATTATGCACCTCTTCTCTATAAAAAGATGCACTATTCTTAAATGCTTTGTGTATAGCGAGCAGATGATTTTTCCACTTTTTCCCGCTCTACGCCGCATATTTCTTCTATATAGCTCAAATCGATTTGATTGATCAATAATATCGACATTGAACTCACACAACTGTTATAGAGTTTCACGTATAATTCCACAAATTTCTAAATAAAAAAAGGATTCTACGTATGAGCGCTCGTCACTCACGTTTGATTATTCTCGGTTCAGGCCCTGCGGGTTACAGCGCTGCGGTATATGCTGCGCGTGCCAACTTAAAGCCTACATTGATTGCAGGTATCCAACTCGGTGGTCAGCTAACGACAACGACTGAAGTGGATAACTGGCCGGGTGACCCTGAAGGCTTAACAGGTCCTGCACTGATGGAACGCATGCAAGCACATGCAGAACGCTTTGGTACTGAAATCATCTACGATCATATCAATGAAGTCGATCTTTCAGTACGTCCATTCGTACTCAAAGGTGACATGGATGAATTCACTTGTGATGCACTGATTATTGCCACAGGTGCAACTGCTCAGTACTTAGGTCTTGAATCTGAAGCAGCTTTTATGGGCCAAGGCGTAAGCGCATGTGCAACCTGTGATGGTTTCTTCTATAAAAACCAAAAAGTCATGGTTGTGGGTGGCGGTAATACTGCCGTTGAAGAAGCACTATATTTGTCTAACATTGCATCGCATGTGACTTTGGTTCACCGTCGTGACTCATTGCGTTCTGAAAAAATCCTTCAAGATCATTTATTTGAAAAGGAAAAAGAAGGCAAAATTAGCATCATTTGGAATCACCAAGTGGATGAGGTTTTAGGTGACAATACAGGTGTAACCGCAGTTCGCTTAAAGTCAACTCAAGACGAATCGACCCAAGATATTGATGTCCAAGGTTTATTTGTTGCCATTGGCCACAAACCAAACAGCGCAATGTTTGATGGTCAATTGAACTTACGTGATGGCTATATCCAAGTTCAAAGCGGTACATCTGGTAATGCCACGGCAGCTTCTGTTGCAGGTGTATTCGCGGCAGGTGACATTGCAGACAGTGTTTATCGTCAAGCAATCACTTCTGCGGGTTCTGGCTGTATGGCTGCGCTAGATGCGGAAAAATATTTGGATGCCCTAGGCGAATAATCCGAGCCTTAAAAAAGACCGCCTTCCATAGGCGGTTTTTTTATGTATGATCTTAAAGTCATTTTTTATCATATACACACCACTATGCAGCAGCTACCGCCTTCTGAGTATATCTTTCCCGATCCGCTTGAAGTTGACCCCGAGGGTGAAGGCTTAATTTGTATCGGTGCAGACCTCTCCCCTTCTACCCTGTTTGAAGCCTACACCCATGGTTTATTTCCATGGTTCTCAACAGGTGAGCCCATTTGCTGGTGGTGCCCCGAGCCACGTTGTATCATCCGTCCGCAGGATTATCAACCCAGTAAAACTCTCATTCGTAGCATGAAAAAGCAAGATTATCGCATCACTATCAATCAGGCTTTTGAACGAGTGATCCGTGCCTGCTCACTACCACGTAGTTACGCTGATGACACGTGGATCAGCGAAGATATTATTGAGGGCTACTGTGCAATGTTTGATGCGGGTTATGGCTATAGTGTTGAAGTCTGGGATCAAACGCACTTGGTCGGTGGACTATACGGTATTAGCATTGGACACGGCTGTTTTGGAGAGTCCATGTTCAGTACGGAAACGGATGTCTCAAAAATGGCATTTTATACACTGATGTTGATTGGACGTGAAAATAAACTACCTTGGATCGACTGCCAATTGGTCAATGATCACCTTTTAAGCCTTGGTGCTTGCACACTTTCTCGGCAAACCTACCTAAAATCGTTACAAGATGTTGTAAATCAACCTGCTATCGATTGGAAAATGTATCAGGAGGGTGTATTTTCAAGTAAAACAATAGCGCAAAATGCGCGACTGACTGAATAAAGAATAATAGAGGGATTTATCATGAATTCGTATCACCCGAAGTCCCTACTGAATGATTTACAGTATTACATCACGCCACCGCATGACTGTAGCTATCTAGAAAAAAAGTCAGCCAGGATGGTCTTTCTCGATCCAACACATCGTATTGATGTGGTCACGCTGTCCGAACTTTCTCGGGTGGGTTTTCGCAGGAGTGGTGATTTTGTTTACCGCCCAGAGTGTCATCTGTGTCGACAGTGCCTCTCTAGCCGCGTACCTGTGCGCGAATTTAAAATGAACAGCAGTCAAAAAAAAGCATGGAAACGCAATCAAGACCTCACTTTAAAAATTACTCGCACTGCGGATGCCACCAAAAAACATTATGACTTATATGAGCGTTATATCTTTAAACGCCATGCTGATGGAGACATGTTCCCACCCAGTCGTGATCAGTTTGATAAATTCCTCGTACATAGTTGTACCGAGAGCTTTTTCTTAGAGCTGTGGAAAGAAGACCAACTCATCTGTGTTTCAACCTGTGATCCTTTAGATGATGGTCTATCTGCGGTTTATACATTTTTTGATCCCGATGAAAACAAACGCTCATTAGGGACGTTCGCCATTTTAAAACAAATCGAGCTCGCCAAAGCACGTGCTTTGCAGTTTGTGTATTTAGGGTACTGGGTGCCACACTCAGAAAAAATGAATTATAAATCGCAGTATTTACCGCTAGAATTGTTGATTGATGGTCAGTGGCGCAGACTCAATCATAGCCTGAGTAGTGAGGAAGTGCAGCAACTGGGAAACTCCTTAATGACCACCCTACCTTCGGGGTGGAATAACGCCATTATTAAATAATGGCACTATACAAACTGGACAGCTCTCTTATTTAAATAACTCGGAAAAGTCATCACTACACGATTTCACCATGATAATGGCATGCTCACGGCCACCCTCTGGTTTAGGATAATAGTTCTTACGCAAATCAATTTGATGAAAACCTGATTTTTCATACAAGGCAATGGCCGCCTGATTGCTCTCACGGACTTCTAAAAAGACTTGTATCGGGCTGTTTTTAAGTTGTGTCAGTGACGCATCTAATAGCTGATAACCCAACCCTTTGCCTTGCTGGCTTGGATGAATGGCCATCAACAATAAATTAGCTTCATCAAGAACAGGCTGGAGGATACAAAAGCCTACGACCTGCCCCGCGTGTTCAATCACAGTACTTTGATAAGACCGTATAGACTCTTGGAACTGTTGTAGGCTCCAAGGGTGGGTTTGAACTAAATTTTCAATCTGCGCAACTTGGTTTAAGTCCGCAGCTTGCATTAAACGAATCATCTTCGTTTATCTTTCTAAAATGTGGAGGTCACAGTATAAAATTTTTGTGCTCAAAACCGAACAAAAAAAAGAGCGATTTACATCGCTCAAAGAGCCAAAACTACTTAAAAACCTAATTTTGCTTTCCACTTCTCAAGTAAAGCGTCGGTGTTATGATGATTAGGATGGAAACCTGGTTTAAAGTACATGATCATCTCACGTCCCATCCCCGTTATAATGCCTTTTGATGGGCTATAACCATAGGTATAAATATCTTTTAATGCCGCTACATTCAGTTGTTTGTCTTGTTGTAATAAACGAAGTACAAAATACGACTGCACACAAAATAAAATGCCCATGGCTGCAACCAACGATCCCGTTCGTAGTAGATAGGATTTGATTCCCTTTCCAAAAACACCTTCAAACACATCATAAGCCACAGCTTTGTGCTCATTTTCTTCAATGGCATGCCATAACCACATGGTTTTCATGGTTTCATCGCTCATCAGCTCTTGAATGTGATTATTAACCAACAACTGAGAAGCAATGGTTGCAGTAAAATGTTCCAACGCGGTGGTTGCCGTTAAATCCACCATCTCTTGAGTAATACCCACAGGCTTGCCTAGAAAAGCAAACACTTTACGCGTAGTTTGAATTGCACGGTTGGTATAGCGGTCAAGTGTTGCAACATCGTGCCCATACTTTTGCGCAGAGGCATTAAAACCTTCATGCTCTTGCGTGTGCATGGCTTCTTGACCTATAAAGGCCGAAATCTCTTTTTGTAATTCAGCATTGTCTTTGATCGAGGGATGCTGTCTAACCGCACGAACACTGTCGATAAAAAACATTTCACCTGCTGGGAAGAGTGCCGAGAGAGCGGTCATAAAATGGGTCAGCCCAGCTGAACCATTCATCCAATATTCAGGTACGCTTTCAAACTCAAAGTTCATCCGACGTACAGGAAAACTCGCACCCGCACGGTTGGTGATTTTTACCTTCGCATTCATCTTTCTGCTCCTATGAATATCCTGAAGACATCCACTACTTATAATTGTTTCGTCTTTTTATCTTACGCGATTGGACTTCACCCATAAGTGCAGTTAGGGTCAGCAAAATATCAGTTTAGGACAGTTTTGAGGGCGGATTGTCTAACAATTAAAATATAAAATCATGTGAATATAAAAAAAGAGGCTAAAAGCCTCTTTTTAATTATGCCGCGACAATAAGCTCAGCATGTGCTGGACAATGCTTCTTGAGAAAATTAATTTGCAAAGTAATATTTTGCTCAAATAGCTCCCCATCACATAGCTCAAAGTGATTACTGTTCAGCATATAGTATTCAGCATTTGGCATTTTCTGTGCTGCAGCACGAATGCATTGTTCGGGAATAATGGTATCCCGTTGACCTGAAATGACCACTGCAGGCATAGATAACTGATGTGCAAAACGTACAGGGTTATAGTTGGCTATTTCTAAAAAGATACGTGCACGAGTTTTATTTTCCCATTTAGCATTTTCAGGTAATTGAGATAAATACCCATCCCAAGCATCAGGTGTGGTCATTGCTGCAACTTCATGCCCTCGACCAATAATTGGACGATAAACAGGTTTGTTGACCCAACCGCCCAACAAGTCCATAAAGCCAGCAGCACTCAATTTTGCCAATTTAGTCAGAGGAACCCCTTTTAGGCTCGACTTACCATCGACGTGAGGTGCTTGTAAGACAATGGCTTTAATTTGCCCATCACGCGCCGCAGTTTGAATAGCATGTCCACCAGAGAATGAATAACCCCATAAGATAATTTGTTGGGTATCGACTGAATCGAGTGTTCTCACGAAGTCGAGCGCAGCTTTCCAGTCTTCTAAATGGCGTTTAGGACTGACCCAATGACGTGGTTGTCCACTGCTTTCACCAAAGCCACGATAATCAAAAGAAAACACAGCATAGCCTTGTGCTACGAAGCGTTCTGCAAATTTGGGTAAGCCTGCATCCTTAATCATACCAAAGCCTTGTGCCATAATAATGACTGGAGCTTTACGATTTTGGGGGGGTAACTGCAAGGTGCCAGCGCAACGCGTGCCTTGACTAATAAAGTTGAGTTGTGATGTGTTCATTATACTTATTCCATTATGTCTTATATTTGCACTCATATAGCAAATGCCATATGAGCAAAATCGTGCGCAATTCCTATGCGGCTTTGACTTTACCTTTAACCTTTGTTTGCTTGGTTTCGGTAGACCAAACCAGACCTGGGCTTTCTAAAGATTGCGCAAACATTTCAGAATCCACTTCATAGTTATGACTAACAAACCAATCTTTAGACTTTCCTTGGCGAGGCAATTCGTGACAACCACGCTGTACATAGCCTGCTTGTAAACTTGAAATAATACTTTCGCCAGTATTTTCACCAACAGGGGCTACAGGCTTCACTGCAGCCATTTGACGAATATCTAACTCATTAATTAATCGGCAAATATAATCATTGGCTAAATCAATTTTTAAGGTCCAAGGTGCATTAGTGTAACCAAATAAATAAGCAAAGTTGGGTACATCTTCCAGCAAGACACCACGATAGCTTAATTTATCACTTGGACGTATTTGCTCTTGATCAACTGAAAGATCAACTCCTCCCAGCATCTTCAACTCTAGACCTGTTGCGGAAACAATAATATCAGCATCGAGCATTTTTCCTGATTTAAGCAAAATTCCCGTTTCTGTAATGCGTTCAATATGATCAGTTACGATAGAAGCTTTACCCTCACGAATCACTTCAAATAAGTCATTGTCAGGAATTGCACATAAGCGCTCATCCCATGGCATATATTTCGGAGTAAAATGGGTCATATCGTATTGTTCACCTAATTCTTTCTGTGCATTAGAAAGTAAGAATGAACGCATTTGTTTCGGGAAGCGACGTGAAATCTTATAAATACCGCGTTGCATTAAAATATTACGCTTACGGAAAAATTTATAAACCAATTCTTCAGAGAACACTTTTCGTGCAGCATCAAATAGCTTATCAGTATTTGGTACGTTAATTACGTAACTTGGGGAACGTTGTAGCATGGTGATATGTGCAGTTTCATTAGCCATCGCTGGAATTAAGGTCACTGCTGTTGCACCGCTGCCAATCACCACTACACGCTTATTACGATGATCTAAGTCTTCAGGCCATTTTTGTGGATGCACAAATTGACCTTTAAAGTTTTCTAGACCCTCAAACTTTGGCGTATAACCCTGATCATGATTATAGTAACCCGTTGCAGAAACCAGAAAATTACAGGTAAATTTTTGAGTTTCACCATTCAACTCATTAACAGTTTCTACCGTCCATTTGTTGGTTTGAGTTGAAAAATTTGCTGAAACAATTTTAACGCCATAACGAATTTTTTGATCAACACCAAACTTTTGTGCTGTTTCACGTAAATACGCTTTGATCTTGTCTGCTGTTGCAAGAACAGTGTCTGTTTTCCATGGATTATATTTATAACCGAAGCTAATCACATCTGAGTCAGAACGAATACCAGGATAGCGGAATAAATCCCAAGTGCCACCTAAGTCTTGTCGACGTTCTAGAATTGTGTAGGTTTTATTCGAGTTTTGCTGAACAAGTTGGCAAGCCATGCCAATTCCAGACAAACCTGCTCCAATGATTACAACATCATATTCCATTTGTATTTTGCGGCTCCATGTCGCGGTTTTTATTATTCCGTATTTATACTAGCAATTGATTAAATTTTAACTTGACTTGAGGAGACATATATTTAACTCTAGAAGACATGACAATAATGGTTCATGCAAGTGGAATTCGGGGTTACCTTGAGGTGATGCAAGACCTTAACTTTGACCCTAAACCTCTGCTTGCTCAACACGAGATCACACTTGAACAAATCAGACAAGACGATGCTTGGCTCGACCAAAAAAGCGTTATAGACTTGTACGAGCGTACAGCAGCTCTAACTCAATGCTCGGATCTAGGATTGCGTATTTCAAAACATCAAGATATCAGCATCTTAGGTGTTTTAGGTCTGATTATGCAAAGTGCATCGTCAATGCGTGGGGTACTTGACTATACCTCTGATTTTTTATTTTTGCATGGACCTGGTTTAGCCATCTCACTCAATGAGCAAAGTCCCATCTTTGAAAATAGTGCAGAAGTCATCTTTGAAATTCGCATTAATAGCTATGCACCTCAACGACAAACTATTGATAATTGTTTAGGGACCACGCATCGAATTCTCAAATGGTTGGCAGCAGAAAATTATGAACTGAAGGCTGTATCACTTCCGCATATGCCTTTAGCTTCAATCAACGAATATCAACGTTTCTTTGGTGCACCCATTTTAATCAATCAAGAACGCGCTGCTTTGCACCTAAGTAGACACACATTAGACAGCCAACCGCATAGTACAAACCCTGCCTTGCGGGAAATTGCAGAAGATTATATTCATTGCTACTTTCGAAATCCTGCCGAAAAAGTCGGCGTAAATGTACGAAAAGCCCTCCGCCTTCATTTATCTACACCACGTGCAAATAAAATACATGTAGCCAACATGCTCGCATTACACCCGCGTACCTTACAGCGGAAATTAGCGCAGGAAGGTTCTTCATTTGATGCCATCAAAGATGATATTCGTAAAGAGCTCTCTTTGCAGTATCTTTGGCAAACTGATATCTCAATGAGTCAGCTGACCGATATTTTAGGATTTTCTGAGCAATCAACCTTGAGCCGAGCCACTAAACGCTGGTTTGGACTTCCGCCGAAACAATTGCGTCAGCAAAAAGGAAAACTCAAGCCCCTTATCTCTAACAAGTTAAACAAATGAATTAAATACAATTATAAAAAAAGCGCCCCAAAGGAGCGCTTTTTTTCACACAATCAGATGATTATGCAGTTACTTTAGCAACTACACCAGCACCAACTGTACGACCACCTTCACGGATCGCAAAACGTAGACCTGGGTCCATTGCGATTGGGTGGATTAATTCTACTGACATTTCTACGTTGTCACCAGGCATAACCATTTCAACGCCATCTTGTAATTTGATCGCGCCAGTTACGTCAGTTGTACGGAAGTAGAACTGTGGACGGTAACCGTTAAGGAATGGAGTGTGACGACCACCTTCTTCTTTAGAAAGTACGTATACTTCTGCATCGAATTTAGTGTGTGGCTTGATTGCACCTGGTTTAGCAAGTACTTGACCACGTTGTACGTCTTCACGTTTAGTACCACGTAGAAGAACACCACAGTTCTCGCCCGCACGACCTTCGTCTAGAAGTTTACGGAACATTTCTACGCCAGTTACAGTTGTTTTAACTGTATCTTTAATACCAACGATTTCAACTTCTTCGCCTACTTTCACGATACCAGTTTCTACACGGCCAGTTACTACTGTACCACGACCAGAAATAGAGAATACGTCTTCGATTGGCATTAAGAATGCTTGGTCGATTGCACGTACTGGCTCTGGAATGTAAGTGTCAAGCGCGTCAACAAGAGCAACAACTGCTTCTTCGCCATACTGACCAGCGTCACCGTTAAGTGCAAGAAGAGCTGAACCACGGATAACTGGAGTGTCATCACCTGGGAAGTCATAAGTAGAAAGAAGTTCACGAACTTCCATTTCTACCAATTCAAGAAGTTCTTCATCATCAACAAGGTCACACTTGTTAAGGAATACAAGAATGTAAGGTACACCCACCTGACGAGAAAGAAGGATGTGTTCACGAGTCTGTGGCATTGGACCATCAGTCGCAGCAC